>NZ_WIXL01000004.1 GCF_010993955.1 Oceanobacillus halotolerans
AGTAGAATACAGAACTCAACCCAGCCAATCAGCTGCATAATAAAACTCTAACTTTTAGGGGTAACCACCAAATCATACGCTTTTTATATGAATCTATTAGTTTACACGTCTTACAAGTCCAGAAAATTGACCTGCCCAATAACCACTATCCATTCTTTCAACAGCTACACCAGTACTGCTTTGGGATCCAATAAATTTGCCGCCGCCAACATAAATCCCAACATGGCCATTCGTTCCATTTGTATTGAAGAATACGAGGTCTCCTGGCTGCATGTTACTTGGTGAAACTTGTGAACCTACATTAGCCAATGCACCTGTTTGAGCTGGTAAAGAATACCCTGCCTGTGAGTAAGCCCATGATACAAACCCAGAACAGTCAAAGAATCCATTTCGAATATCGGATGCGGTACGTCCACCACCATACACATACCTAGAGTTTCCTCCAGTGTATTTATACCCAGCATTAATTGCAGCACTAAGATTTCCACTACCACTAGCTGGTGATTCATTACTTAGCTGTTTCACGTTACTTTCGGATGTAGAGGAAGGCTCGTCTACTATACTACTTTGAACTTGTTGTTCCAAAGCCACCAAGTTGCTTTCTTCCATTTCTAATTCTTCTATTAAGTTATTTAAATTATTTTCTTTTTCTTTTAATTCTTCTTTTTTCGTTTCATTTTGTTCCTTTTGTTCTAGGATTACGTCTTGCATTCCTTCAATTTCTATCTTTTTAGCTTCTAGTTCTTCCAATTTTTTTTGTATATCTTCTTGTTTCGTTTCTACTTCTGCTTTATCTGCTTCCTGTTTTTCCATTAACGCCGCATCAGAATCTGTTATTTTTGTAACGGCAGAAACACGATTAATAAAATCTCCAAAGCTTTTTGAGCCAAAAATCACTTCTAAGAAACCGATATTTCCACCATTTTTTTGATAAGATACTGCTCGTTCTTTTAAAATATCGTAGCGTTCTTCAATTGCCTCTTCCAACTCTTCAATTTCTTCTTCTAATTTAGCTATTTCTTCTTCTGTTATAGCTATTTCCTCTTCTGTTTCTTGCATTTTTTCTTTGTTAATTGTTAATGCTTCTTGTGTTTGTTCAATTTCTTTATTGATTTCTTCTAACTCTATTAAAACGTCTGCGACTTGATCTTCTGCGTCTGATAGTTCTGATCGAATCTCTTCCAACTCTTCGGCTTGCACATAGTCAGTCATTAACACACTACTAAACCCTACAACACTAGCAGTAGTTAATGTAATAAGTGTTTTCTTCAATTCGATTCCCCCCCGAATCATTTATTTCAACGTAACGTTTATCTTTCTTATGTAACAGATGATGTCTATCACGTTATATAATCTATTACTTTTTACTAGATATTTCGTAGTATATCAGCAAAACATAACATGCATGTTAGAGAAATATTACAATTATATTTCATTTTTTGACAGAAAACTCAATAAACGAGATCTTCTTAGCCAATAAACCTCAATTATTATAATAAAAATCTAGCATCATGTAAATAGATTCCTTTTATAGCTGACTATTGCCTTTAATGGAAGGGGGAAATTTAACGATAGTTGCGTTACAATTAAAATGGAGGTGTTTGGCAGATGAAGCTATTTCACATCGCTGGTAGTCGTGTTGTAAAAACAGCTGTTGCTATTTTCGTTACAGCTTGGCTTTGTGAATTATTAAATTGGCCACCAGTTTTTGCCGTTATTACAGCAATTGTTACGTTAGAGCCTACTGTATCCGATTCCATTAAAAAAGGACTTGTGCGTTTTCCTGCTTCAGCTATCGGCTCAGCCTATGCAGTACTATTTATCGCACTTTTTGGGGATTCCCCATTAACTTACACACTTGCAGCTGTGTTTACCATTGTGACGTGCTATCGGTTAAAATTACATGCAGGCCTTTTAGTTGCAACATTAACAGCAGTTGCCATGGTTGAAGTAATACATAGCAATTATTTCATTTCCTTTGTTATACGTTTAGGTACGACAACCATCGGCTTAATCGTCTCTTCTGTTGTTAATATGTTTATTTTGCCACCAGACTACACAGAAAATATAGTAAAAAATATTCAACGCATAGGGAAACGAACTGGGATTACCATTCAGAAGGTATTTCGTGATATTTTAGAAGATAAACCAGAGGAGAATAATGCAGAACGAAAACTAATGGATCAACTTGATAGAAAAATACATCAAACAGAAACCTTGATTCGTTTTCAAAGAGAGGAATCGAAGTATCATCCGCTTGCTGGTCATGAAAAAAGTAAATTTCAACATGCTCAGGAACAATTAAGACGGTTACGGTTAATTCAGTATCACTTAGATAATTTAGTGAACACACCCCTAAAAACGAATACATGGACCAGTGAAGAAAAGTCACTAATTTTACATGCTGTTACAGAACTAGCTCAAGGAATGCAACAACAATCCTATTATAATCCAGCTAAACACCAACAGCAGTTAAAGCAACTAACTGAATTATTTTGGGAGGATAATGAAGAAATTACCAAAAAAAATGATGTACATCCAACTACATTTCCACCAGAACTTATCATCTTATATGAACTACTTTCCATTTATAACCTTGTTACACAATATTATCGAGAAACCTAAAAGGAGGCTGTCAATTTAATGACAACCTCCTTTTCCTATTCATACTAAACAGTTTTTCGCACGTTCAATTGCCGTTTTCACCTCATCTGTTGATACATCAAAATGAGTCGTAAATCGTACAGTATTTGGTCCAAATGGAACAGCTAAAACGCCTTGTTCCTTTAATCGATCTAAGAATGCATTTGCACTTAGTCCCGCTTTTTCAGTATTGATGAGAACAATATTGGTATCAACACTATTTTCGACGGTTAACCCTTCAATTTCACCCAATCCTGTTGCTAGCAGGGATGCATTGGTATGATCCTCTTCTAATCGGTCAACCATCGTTTGCAATGCAACTAGGCCTGGTGCTGCAATAATTCCCGCTTGTCTTAAGCCTCCACCTAGACGTTTACGCCATTTACGTGCTTTTTTAATAAATTCCTTTGTTCCAGCAATGATCGATCCAACTGGTGCACCTAAACCTTTTGATAGGCAAAATTGTACAGAATCTGTATAGGTCGCATACTCTTTTACACTAATCCCTGTCGCCACTGATGCATTAAATATACGAGCACCATCAAGATGAACGGGAATATGCTGAGATGATGCTAATTGATAGATTTCTTTCATATTTTCTAATGGTACAATTGCTCCACCTGCTCGGTTATGCGTATTTTCTAAACAAATCAAACTCGTTTCTGGTTGGTGAATGTCATCTACACGTAATGCTGCTTCGATGGCTTTGGGATCCATCGTACCATTTTCCCCATTAATTGTACGTGGTTGTACCCCAGCAAAAGCAGAGATAGAAGCACCTTCATAAAAGAAAATATGTGAATCTGCTTCTAAAATAATTTCTTCCCCAGGCTGGCAATGTGTTAATACTGCTATTTGATTCCCTTGTGTCCCACTTGGTACAAACATGGCTGCTTCTTTTCCTAACATTTGAGCAGCAGTTTCCTCTAATTCGATTAAAGTTGGATCTTCATTATATACATCATCCCCAACTGGTGCGTCAAAAGCTGCCTGTCTCATTTCACGTGTTGGCTTTGTAACCGTATCACTACGTAAATCAATCATGTTATCCTCTCCCACTATAACTTTATATCTATTGTAAGCAAATTCTTACTTGATTGAAACCTATTATACTCATTTAATTCACTCCGTAAAACATGTACAATGTTGCACTTAAAAAATTTTATTCATATGAACTTTATCCACTAACTAAAACTCCATCTCTTAAAATACACCAAAAGACAACACTTCGTTTGAAGGCAGATAACTGCTCCACCAAATGTGGAACACTTTTCACCGGATTCCTTATTGTAGATTAAATTCGTCCGCAATTAGTTGATAGGATTTTTTACGAGCTTTATAGCTATGTGTAATCGTAACAATCATCAATTCTTCTGTATTATACACTTTCTGAAGATTAATTAATTGCTCCTTTACCTCTTTCGGATTACCAATAATCATCTTTTCTTTCTGTTTCTCTGCATCCTCTACCTCTTCTTCCGTATAAGCATATGATTTTGCCTCTTCTATTGAAGGAATACCATTTTTTCCTTCCCCTTTTGCTTGTTGAATTTTCCATAGCTGTCCACTTAAGGCTAATTCTTCAGCCTCCTCTGTTGTTTCGGCACAAATAGCAGAGACCGCTACAATTACCTTTGGTGATGTATTAGGGTGAGTTGTAGATAATGAATCCCGATACCGTTTCACAATAGTAGGACCATCTTGATCACTCATAAAATGACCAAACGCATAGTGCATCCTTTTTTCGGCAGCTAAAACTGCACTTTTTTCACTCGTTCCAAGAAGCCAAGGAACTGGCAAATTCTTCGGGACTGGTGAAGGCTTTACATTATGATAAAGATGACCTTCTGGAAAATCATTATGTAAAAAATGAAGTAATTCATCTAACTTATCAGGCATATCTCGAACGTTCGCTAAAAAATCTCCTGATAAAGCCATAGAAGCTTCTGCAGATCCACCTGGTGCTCGTCCAATCCCAACATCGACACGATTGGGAAACAAAGTAGCTAGAAGATTGTATCTTTCCGCTACATTATATGCCTTGTAATGTGGTAATAATACCGCACCTGCTCCAAGGCGAATTTCCTTTGTTCTGGATCCAATCATGGCTAACATAATATCTGGCGCGGGACTTGCTAGACCTGACATATCATGATGTTCTGCCACCCAATAACGGGTAAACCCTAGTTGATCAGCCTTTTCGGCCAGTTCAATTGTACTTGATAAGGCATCATTAGCTGTATGCTCTTCTGATATAGGAGATTGATCAAGAATACTTAGTTTCACCTGTTATCACTTCTTTCTATCTAAAATATGCTTGTTACCCATAGCTTTATTTTTAAACTCTTAAGCTTTTCCATAATTATACACCTCTTATCTGCTTTTTTTAAATTGTCATCATATTTTGCCGTTTCATTGTATATAGTTAAATGATGTTCTTCATAAAAAGGGGGAGGGGAGCGTGCATATAGCAGATGGTGTGATTAGTATTTCAGTCGCGGCCACGACAACAGTTGGTGCTGTCGGTATATTAGCCTATTCACTCAAAGGTACAAAAGAAGAAGAAATTCCTAAAATTAGTTTATTGGCTGGTGCATTTTTTGTTGCATCACTAATTAATATACCAATTGGTCCTACCTCCATACACCCACTCTTAGGTGGATTTCTCGGACTTGTCCTAGGACGACGTGCCCCATTTGCTATCTTTATAGGTCTTATTCTTCAAACACTTCTATTTCAACACGGTGGTATTAGTACATTTGGTACAAACATGCTACTGATGTCCATTCCAGCACTTTTCGTCAACTATTTATCTTCTATAAAGAAAAACATTCCCTTGTTTCTAAAAGGCTTCATCGCAGGTGTAATAGCTATTTGTATTGCGGTCTTCTTATTAATACTTTTGTTATTTCTTTCAGACCAGCGATATGCAGAAGGCACTTTTTCAGTAATTCGTTTGCTAGTGTTGGCCTATTTTCCACTAGCGATATTGGAAGGTATTGTCACAGGAGTAGCGTACAAGTATCTATATACAATGCGACCAAGTCTATTCAATGGGGCTGGAGGGACATCTTCATGAAAAAGTATTGGCGTTGGAGCGTCTACCTTATTCTATTTTTCTTATTCGTGATTTTTTTTGAATCTGAAACCGTATTTGCTCACCGTATGGTTGTAGAACCGATTGAAGATGGTGTCGTTTACGTTCGGTATGATGATGGAACACCTGCTAGTGCTGCATACGTTACAGCCTATGATGAGACGGGGGACGTATTAGTAGAGGGGCAGGTCGATGAGGAGGGGTATTTTTATTATGATCACGATGAAGAGATAGATCGCTTTGTGGCTGACGATGGACTTGGTCATCGGTCAGCATCAAAAGACAAGATGGAGTCACCGCACATATTAGAGAAGATTCCATTAGTCATTCGAGCATTATTGGGAACAGGAGTTGTTGTTTTTATAGCAGCCATTTTTAGTTTTAGAAATAAATAAAGTAACCAATAAGAGAATGCTCGT
The DNA here is from genome assembly GCF_010993955.1 of Oceanobacillus halotolerans. GTDB lineage: Bacteria > Bacillota > Bacilli > Bacillales > Amphibacillaceae > Oceanibacillus_A > Oceanibacillus_A halotolerans. The sequence goes on from NZ_WIXL01000004.1 coordinate 6,160, forward strand.
GATTACGTACTACAAATGTTATAAGGGGGATGACATCATGAAAAGGAAATTATTGTTCGGAATTGCATTTTTGTGCTTTTTCTTTATATGGACACCTGCTATCGCTGCACATGAGTTATATATTGAAGTAGAGGAATTTACAGATCAAGAGGAATTACGAGTCGATGTATTGTGGGGACATATTCGCGACTATGTTAGTGAAGCAGAGATAGAAGACTATCAATTACATGTTCGTTATCCAAGTGGAGACACAGAACAACTCCCCCTAGAAGCTGTTGGTGTTCATGCACGTGCCTACGTACCGATTATTGAGGAAGGAGATTATACATTTTGGGCTACACGTGAGGCAAGTACCTATACACCAGAAGAGGAGGATATTACACAATTAAGTCTTCAAACTGCTAAAACCATTTATCAAACTGGTGACAATAATACAAATGCAGACCAGGCAATTGATGCAGATTTTGAAATCATTCCGACAAGCGACATTTCTGATTTTACAACTGGTACGTTTGAGGGAGTAGTCTATTTAGATGGGGAACCAAGTGCTAATGCATCCATCACCGCTTATGGACCTAATCATGAAGTATTAGAAGGATTAACAAATGAAGAAGGTCACTTTGAATTCACATTTGATTCCGCTGGAAAATGGTTATTGAAGTCAGATCTTACATTAGAGGAGGATGGAACACTAGGGGAAGAAGCATATGAAGTTACAAGTCATACCTCAACACTCCTTGTGGACACCTCCATAGAACAGACGGAAAATGAAACAAACTTGATTGCCATGTTCGCGATGCTAGTAGTTGGTTTATTGTTCGGAGCTTCTGTTGCCATGTTTATCCTAAAGTTAAAAGGAAAAACGTCATAGCTTAAGGCTGTTTTCTAAAAGATTATTGCCCGTGGTAAAAGCGACTGTCCGGAGCGGAAATCAATGCACAACTTTACTGCACATAATATAGATGTTGCGACGTAGGAAACAACAAAGGTATGCGAAAAGAGACTAACTGAATGATAAGTGTGGTGAGTGAAAATGGAAGATCAATTAGAAGAAGATAAGATACGTAAATGGGCACTAGCATGGGAACCACGTACAAAATTAGTTGCCGTTATCCTCTTTATATTTGGAGTCATTAGTTTAACAACGATACCCACTACAGTTACAGCTTATCTTTTTTCTCTACTAATGATCCTATTAATGGGTATATCCATCACACTCGTATTAAAACGATATTTAATTATTTTACCATTTCTATTATTGATGACAATTCCACTGCTATTCAGTACTGGCTTGACGGTTTCCAATGAGAACCTCACATTTGCTATTCTTATTTTATTGAAAGCTTTTACCGCGATGACCGTTATATCCATTCTTTTAGATACACAAACAATGGAACAATTCATGAGAAGCCTTGCTGGTTTACGGGTCCATCCAATCATTATCACCGTTTTAATGCATAGCTATCGATATGTATTTTTGTTTTTAGATGATATACAAAAAATGCAAATTGCTGCTAAATCACGTTTGTTTAAGGGCGGAATTAGCATCAGAAACCTAAAGATCTTTGGTCAGCTAATCGGAGCATTGTTAATTCGTTCAGTGGACCGATCAGAACGTGTATACAAAGCAATGACATCACGTTCATTTGATGGACGATTAAGAGTGCGTCCAACTTCAACGATAACTAGTTTAGATTATCTTAAAACTTCTTTTATGCTCATGATGATCTTTTTATTAATTTTTGCAGAAAATTGGGTTGGATAGGAATAAAAGCAAGAAGAACCATTATAGACTAAAAAAGCCACGTCCTGTGGCAACTCCTATACTAGACCATCTGGATGGTCGTACAGAGGTGAGGGAAGTCTCGCTACAGCTTTAGCACTGGCCAATGAAAACTCTTGCATCCTTATGTCTATCGGCAATTGGACGTCAATCACTCGAAGCTGGACGTGGCTTTTCAGGTTATTCAGTTATCTAATTTTTCACACGTTAGGAAAGTATAAAATTTTGCCAAGAAGTGGATTCGACGTAGCTAAAATTTTTATGTCCCAAGTATAAGAAAAACTAACACATTCGCTAAAAGACTAGCGAATGTGAGTTTTTCTAATACCTTCCTAGCAATAAAACCTGTAACTCGCATGGAAATGTTACAGGTTTTAGCCTTTATTTTTCTTTACCGTAATGCTTCATTAAAAAGTGCACGAAAATATCATCCCTTGCCAACCCTACCTCATGCTGACGTTTTAAAAACTTTTCCGCATCGGTAAAAGTCGCGAATGTTTCAGGCATTTTCGTTTGATTTTTTTCAATTACCCACTGCCCATCTCTGGCAGGATATAGAAAAAACCAGTCTTCTTCTCGATTTTGATAAAGCGTACCAAAGGAAGATTCCTTTACATTATATCGATTTCGATATGCATCTTCTGGTAATGGTTTTAGCGGGAAGCTTTCTGCTACAAATAATTGATACGCTTCATCTGTTAATGAACATCCCGAAGCTTTCGCATGTCCACCACCTCCAAATGTACTAGCTACATCTGACACATCCACATCATCATGGATCGTTCGAAAACCGACACGTTTTGCTCCTAGATTCAAAATAACGATGTAATCTAGATGTGGATAGGTTTTCCCAAGCTCATTTCCTAATTCAGAGTGATACGATTCAGCATGAACAATCCCAGCGTAATAATCATGTACTTGTTTTTGAATAAGCTCCCGCCTTTTCCGACGAATATACCTTATGATTTTATCGTCTTCCATATCAAGTAATTTCGTCTCAAAATCATCAAAATAAAAGCGATCACTTATACTTAAACGTTCGATCATCATTTCTTCAAATTGATGGATCGAAAGTAAAAAGAACAGCGAATTAAGGCGTTTAGCCTGTTCGTTGCCATTTGCTTCCCATTCCCATGTATCATATTGCCGAATCAGCTCAACAAATTCTGTTAAAGCTTTAGATGGTTGTAGTAGTTGTTGTTCCACCAAATAGTCGTAAAATAAAGACGTTGCTGAATTCAGTTTTCCTACATCATCTTCTACTGCGACATGACCCCAATCATACTCATTAAAGTGAAGAGATGTTTTGTGGTGATCGATAAACTGAACCTTCCCACCTTCTTGATAAAAGCTTTCCAATCTAGTTTCGTTTTTCTCATTAACTGACAGGTCTGTAATAAACAGAAAAGTTCCTTTATTTCCATGATCTAAAAAATATTCTACTTCACGATCAAGTCCTGATACGGAATTATAACGAACCGATACCTCTCTCCCTAAAGCTAACTTTGCTAAAATACCGCATCCAACTCCATCTAAATCATTATGTGATAAAAGTCTATACATCTTTGTCACCTCTTTTAGTAGTATGAGTTATAGAATGTATTTTATTGCATAAATCATTGTTGATTATTTATATGTAATTACCTTATTTTGATTAAAATGGATTAAACTCCGCACCTGTCTACACAATAATCCAACTACGACATAACTTAATTATGTGAGCGAAGTTCTCACCGAAAATCTTTTCAAAAAGGAGGAGATTTCATGACTGCAACTTATGGTGCAGGCGGAGGCTTTGCGTTAATAGTTGTATTATTCATCCTACTAATCATCGTTGGTGCTTCTTGGGGCGGATATGGCGTATACTAAGTAGCAAGCAAAAAAAGTGCCCGTACTGATGCGGGCACTTTTTGTTTTTAATTTATTGTAAACACACCAGTTAACATTTCTATAGGCTGCATATATCATGGAGTAGTGTTCTCTGTTACTTTTTGGAACCTTTTTTTGTCGATTTGGTCACTGAGAGGCGGTCTCTGTTTCCTTTGAGCTTTTTTTCTCGCCGATTCGGTCACTGACACGTGGTCTCTGTTACTTTTTTACTTCTATTTTTACCAGTTATGTCATAGAAAGACTAAAACGCCATCACACTCAAATATAAAAAATTTAATCTACATACAACAAAAAACCACCAATTTATGTATTGGTGGAGACGGTGGGAATCGAACCCACGTCCAGAGATATTGCCACTCAGGCTTCTACACGTGTAGTTGGTATATTATCATTCACTAATCTTTCAGCCTACCAACAGGCTTCTAAGTTAGCTAGTCTGATTAATTTCAACGACCATCCTCAGACGGCGAATGACCGTATAGCCCGCTCGATTTGAGACCCTTCAATCTGCCACACGGGCGATAGCAGGAAGGATCGCTTAAGCAGTGCTTACGCAGCTGCTAAAGCTGGTTGATTGTTTTCTTTGCCAGTTATATTTAGGCGATAACGTTTTACGAGCCGTAACCTCGACGCGCAACCTGAGCTCAACCTATCCCTGTCGAATCCGTAACGTCCCCATATAAAATGAGAAAACGCTTGGGATCATTGAGCTATTATTAACTTGTTAATGTCTCCCTAAGACAATTCTTATTATAGCATATTTCACGTTAAAATCAAGGCATGGAAGGATTTAACAGCTCTAACGCATGTGATCCTTGATCGCTCGGTCTACATCTCGTTTCATTTGCTTACGTTTAAGATCTTCGCGTTTATCATATTTCTTTTTCCCTTTACCTAGTCCAATTAACACCTTGGCAAATCCATTTTTAATATACAGCTTCAATGGAACTAATGCATACCCCTGCTGCTGTGTTAACCCAATTAATTTATCAATTTCTTTTCGATGTAATAGCAGTTTACGAGTACGTGTTGGATCATGATTAAATCGATTTCCTTGCTCATAAGTTGCAATATGCATATTAATTAACTTTACTTCTCCGCGATCAATTCGAGCATGAGCATCTTTTAAATTGACGCGACCAGCACGGATCGATTTAATCTCTGTACCTTGTAGGACAATTCCTGCTTCATACGTATCCTCAATAAAATAATCATGTGATGCTTTTTTATTTTGTGCAATAACATTTCCTTTACCCTTTGGCATATGATTTCCTCCTACTCCTACATGGCATTTATTTTACCAAACATTCTTAGTGATTCCAATTAGTTGGATGTATTAAGCTGTACCTCTATTAGGAAGTACAGCTTCTATATACCAATTATCTCGTTTACATGAATAATAACAAACTTACTGCCATCAGTGCCATCCCACTAATCACACCATAGATAGACAGATGTGCTTCATCGTATTTTTTAGCTGCAGGTAGTAATTCATCGAGCGAAATAAATACCATTATACCCGCAACAGCCGCAAAAATAATGCCAAACATCATATCACTTAAAAATGGCATCAATACTAAAAATGCTACCAATGCGCCGACTGGTTCAGCTAAACCAGATAAAAAGGAATACTTAAATGCCTTCTTTTTACTTTCCGTAGCATAATAAATTGGTACAGAAACAGCAATGCCTTCTGGTATATTGTGTATCGCAATAGCAATAGCGATTGCTAGACCTAATGTTGGATCTTGTATAGTCGAAACAAATGTCGCAATACCTTCAGGAAAGTTATGAATACCTATCGCTAATGCAGTAAAGACGCCCATTTTCATCAAATCTGGATCTTTTAATACCCTTTTTGGTTCCTTCATATCCTCAATCTTTTTTAGTTCGTGTGGATTCGAATATTTTGGGATAAAACGATCAATTACCCCAATTAAAATCATTCCTGCAAAAAAGGAGATTACTGTTACCCAATTTCCACCTATTTCACCTAACTCACTGATTAACGCTTCTTGAGCTTTAAAAAAGATATCAATCATTGAAACATAAATCATGACACCAGCCGAAAAACCCAATGAAAACGATAGAAATTTCGTATTTGTCGTTTTAGCAAAGAAAGCCAAAAAACTACCAATACCTGTTGCAAGACCAGCAAGTAAGGTAAATAAAAACGCTAAAACTAATTCTTGTGACATTTCACCTTTCCCCTTTTTTTTGGACATAATAACGAATGTTTACCTAACGAAACTTTTTAATTGATAGCTATATATTATTCCAAAAAATCTTATTTTGCAACCATTTCAGCCACTTTTTAAAATTTTCTAAATTGATGTACTCTAAACATAGAAAAAGACTAATTCATGGGGGTTTCCCACTCATTAGTCTTTGCCTATCCATCAACTATACTATGTTATTTTTTCCTTTTTGCCCTAATTTTTTTCTTATTTTTTTTCGTATTTTTTGCTTGAACTAATTCAAAGTCCACAACACGCTCATCTAAATTAACACTTACAACTCTCACCTTCACTTCATCACCTATACGATAAATAGAACCTGTACGCTCCCCGATTAATGCATAGCTACGCTCATCAAAGTGGTAGTAATCATCGGTTAAGTAGCTAACATGGACTAATCCTTCGACCGTATTTTCTAACTCGACAAATAGCCCAAAGTTGGTAACAGAGCTAATCACCCCGACAAACTCCTCACCAATTTTATCTTGCATGTATTCGGCTTTCTTCAGATCATCTGTTTCTCTTTCGGCATCCACCGCACCTCTTTCTCTTTCGGATGTATGCCGTGCAATTTCAGGTAATTTTTCTTTCCAGTGTTGAATCGTTTTTTCGTCCATTTTCTTTTCAATTAAATAGGTCCGAATCAGACGGTGGACAATTAAATCAGGGTACCTTCTAATTGGTGATGTAAAATGTGTATAGTAGCTTGTTGATAAACCAAAATGTCCGATACTTTGCGGGTCGTATTTTGCTTGTTTCATCGAACGTAACATCAGTTTAGAAACAATCATCTCTTCAGGCTTACCTTGTACTTCCTCAATCACTTTTTGTAATGCTTGTGGATGAACTTCATTTGCTGTTCCCTTTACAACGTATCCAAGTCCAGCTAGAAAATCAAAAAATTTACCAAGTTTTCCTTCATCAGGGTCTTCGTGGATCCGGTGAATAAATGGTACATCCATCCAATGGAAATGCTCAGCTACGGTTTCATTTGCTACTAGCATAAATTCCTCGATAAGACGCTCTGCAACAGAACGTTCACGTAACACGACATCCTCTGCTTTTCCATTATTATCCACTAAAACTTGCGCCTCTTTAAAGTCAAAATCAATTGCGCCACGTCCCATCCGTTTACGGCGGAGAATTTCAGCTAACTTCTCCATCTCCTCAAACATCGGAACAAGTTCTTTATATCTAGACCGTACTTCTTCATCTTGGTCTACTAAAATTTTATTCACATCTTTATAGGTCATCCGTTCATTGGTACGAATGACACTCTGAAAAATTTCATGGTTGACTACCTCTCCAGCTGATGTAATTTCCATTTCACAGCCTAGCGTTAATCTGTCCACTTGTGGGTTTAACGAACAAATGCCATTTGATAAGCGATGCGGAATCATAGGGATAACGCGATCCACTAAGTAAACACTTGTCCCACGTTCGAATGCTTCTTTATCTATTGGAGAGTTTTCTTCCACATAATAGGTTACATCCGCAATATAAACGCCTAGTTTATAATTTCCATTCTCTAATTGTTTAACTGTTACAGCATCATCTAAATCTTTCGCATCTGCACCATCAATGGTGACAATCGTTTCATCCCGTAAATCACGTCGATCTTTTATTTCCTCTTCAGAGATTGTATCGGGCGCTTGTTTGGCTTGATTCAACACTTCATCAGGGAAATCAATCGTAATTCCATTCTTATGAATGATCGAAATAATATCGATACCTGGATCATTTTTATGACCTAAGATATGGATGATTTCACCTTCAGCGCTTTTACGGCCTTCTGGATATTTGGTAATACGTGCAATCACTTTATGGCCGTCAACAGCTCCATTTGCCATATTTTTAGGGACAAATATGTCATTTGGGATCCGCTTATCATCGGCAATAACAAATCCGAACGACTTATTATCTACATATGTCCCAACTACTTGTATAACCGCACGTTCTAGAATACGAATAACAGTTCCTTCAGGTCGTGATTTCTCTGTGTTTCCTTTTTCAATACGAACAAGTACGCGATCATTATTCATGGCTGAAGCTAAATCAGATGGTTGAATATAAACATCTGACTGACCTTCATCATCTGGAATGAGAAAAGCAAACCCTTTTGCATGCATTTGAATCCTACCACGAACAAGATTCATTTTTTCAGGGAGACCAAAGCGATTTTTACGAGTACGAACAATTTCTCCTGATTCCTCTAATTCGTTTAACGATTTGACAAGCTCCTTAAAGTCTACTGAATCCGTAATGTGGAGTCCTTCCTCAATCTCATCAACTGCTAACGGTTTTGTACTATTTTCGTTAATATAGTTTCTAATTTCATCTTTCATTTTGTCACTCATGTTATCACCTTCTTTCATCTTATTGTTAACTTCTTCTTATTTATTATCATTCTTCCCACTCAAGGGATTCTAAGAACTGATAAATGTCTTCATGTAATTGTTCTTTTTCTTTATCCATTGTGATAACATGTCCAGATTCTTCATACCACTTTATCTCTTTGGTATCTGCTTCAACATTTTGATAAATATGGTTAGCACTATTTGTATTAATCATTTCATCTTGCCTAGCCTGCACGACAAAAGTAGGTGCATAAATGGTATCAACATTTGCACTAACCTCATTAATTAAATTACCAATCTCATGGAACATATTATCAGACTTATCGAGTAATGTTTCAATTTCGTGATCAATCGTTTCCTTATCTTTTCCTTCTAATTGCTTATACTCTTTCGCTTTTGCAGTGAACCCTTTCGTTAACTCTTGTTCATTATCAAAGAACATTGGTGTACACATTGGGATAATTGCTTTTATTTTTTCCGAATATGCTAGTTTTAAACCTAGTACACCACCTAATGATAATCCAGCTACTGCAATTTCCTCATATCCTAAATCACGTAAATGCTGCAGTGCTTCTTCTACATCCTGCCACCATTGATCTGGATTGGTTTGAATCAGTTCTTCCAGTGGTGCACCATGTCCACGTAAAATTGGTGCATGACTTGTATACCCTTTCTTTTCTAAAAAACGGCCTAGCATGCGGACATCAGCAGAGTTTCCTGTAAATCCATGTAACAGTAACACAGCACGTGGACCTGCCTCAAATGTAAATGGTTTTGGTGGTTTAATTTTCATAATGCCTTATCTCCTTCGCCATATTTTTGTAAGAATGTATGTAAATGTAAAAAATTTCCTTGCTTTTCCGTTAAAAACCCTTATCACGGACTTTCGTGATAAGGGTTTGCGTTTATTGCAAAACATATGCACTTAAGAAAGCTAAGATGAAAAACAGCACTGCTGTTACAATCGTTCCACGGTGTAGAATCAAATCGACACCTCTTGCTTTCTGTTTTCCAAATAGCTGTTCAGCCCCACCTGAAATTGCTCCCGAAAGACCTGCACTTTTACCTGATTGTAATAGAACGAGAACAACCATCACTATTGCATCTATAACCAATAAAATATTAATAACACTAACCATGTCCCCATGACACCTCCTAAAGCGACAAATACCTATAAATACTTTAGCATAAATAAGACATCCCTAGCAAGTTCGATTTTCTAGATAAGTGTATTCATTTTGCTATTTCAAGGAAATCATACGATAATAGAACATGGTAGGTGATAAAATGCAAAAAGAGTTTACCCTCAAAACGAATGATGGACTTGAGATTTTTTACAAAAAATGGAACAAAACAACCCAAGAACCTAAAGCAATTATTCAGGTGGCCCATGGAATGGTAGAACATATTGGACGTTATGATGAGTTTGCAAACTATTTGGCAGACAATAATATTGTTGTTTATGGTAACGATCACCGTGGACACGGGAAGACGGCTGAGAGTCAAGGCATTTTTGGCTATTTTGCAGCTGAAAATGGATTTCAAAAGACGACAAACGACTTAATCGAGATTACAAAAATAATTCGACAAAGCTATCCTTCAACGCCAATATACTTATTTGGTCATAGTATGGGTTCTTTTTTAGCACGTCAATATATTCAGACAAGCAGTCACTTAATTGATGGTGTTATTCTGATGGGGACTGGTTATTTTCCAAAAGCGTCACTTTTAGCTGGTAAAACAATGGCTAGTACATTACCACCTTCTGAAAAATCAAAGTTAATGAATAAAATTGTCTTCGGTTCATATAATCAACGAATTAAAGGACGCAGAACCATTTTTGATTGGTTAACCAGGGATGATGATGAGGTTGATGAATTTATACGTGATCCATACAATGGCTTTGTGCCAACAGCAAGATTTTTTTATGACTTAATGGATGGTTTATTACAAATTCATGACCAGAATCAAAACAAAGAAATACCGAAAAATCTACCAATGCTATTCATTAGCGGTGATAAAGACCCTGTTGGGGAATACGCAAAAGGAGTATGGCGAACCGCCCATCTATATGAAGAGTTGGGATTAGAAAACATTACCACTGTTCTTTATGAAGGTGCAAGACATGAATTATTACATGAGATAAATAAAGAAGAAGTCTTTCGAACAATATATGAGTGGATAAATCAACAGTGTAGGAAGAAAAATAAGGAATGATTTTAGTTTACTATTAGTACGTGTTCAAAAAGGAGGATAAAAAGGACCGAGTCGGCTAAGGTCTCAGGCGTCCTGTTGCAACGCCTCACGCTAACGTCCTGTCGAGTCCCACTGGCTAAAACCGTCACGTCAATCGCAACGCCAGTACTAGCACGTCCAGTGCGTCGAAAGTCGAGGCGGCGAAGCTCCCAGTAGTGGAGCGGATGTGCAATTAATACGTGAGCACAAGGAATGCTCCCTAGAATCTACATCACACGAAGGAAAAGTGTAGTTCTTTTCAAAGGAGCTAAAAAGTAGAGCCAACGAAGAAATTAGATGTGTCATTTTTACCGGACTTTTTGAACATCCTTATTAGAGTAATTGGTTGTATGGACAAGTAATGGTGATTACTTGAAACAACTTGTACAAACCATATAAAATGAAGTGTAGACGAATTTTTACTGAAGGGTTGGTAGAACGACAATGACAAACATCCAAGGAATTGCCGCATCATCAGGGATTGCGATAGCAAAAGCATATCAGCTTGTTACACCTTCATTAAACTATGAAAAGAAAACAGTTGAAAATGTAGACAAAGAAATCGAACGACTAGATGACGCACTAGATATTTCAAAGCAAGAACTAGAAAAAATAAAAGCACATACAAAAAAAGAACTTGGTGATGAGCATGCTGAAATATTCTCAGCACACTTACTTGTGTTAAGTGATCCAGAACTTATTAATCCAATGAAAGAAAAAATTAAATCGGACAATGTCGTTGCAGAAGCGGCACTAGAAGAAACAGCCAATATGTTCATTGATATGTTTAAAAATATGGATAATGAATACATGCGAGAACGTGCTGCTGACATACAAGATGTGACTAAACGTGTAATGGCACATTTGATTGGAGTCACATTTCCAGATCCAGCATTAATTGATGAGGAAGTAATTGTGATTGCAAATGATTTAACACCATCCGATACAGCACAATTAAACCGTCAATTTGTGAAAGGCTTTGCAACTGATATTGGAGGTAGAACATCCCACTCTGCTATTATGGCAAGATCACTCGAAATTCCAGCTGTTGTTGGAACAAAGGAAGTAACACAATCCATCCAACAAGATGATATGCTGATTGTAGATGGAATCGAAGGGGTTGTCATCGTTAACCCATCAGATGAAGAACTAAAAGCATATCAAGAGAAACAGGAAAATTTTGCAAAACAGAAAGAAGAATGGGCGAAATTAAAAGATGAACCATCACTTTCTAAAGACGGAGAGCAAGTTGAACTTGCTGCTAACATTGGTACGCCAGAAGATGTAGTTGGTGTGTTAGATAATGGTGGAGAAGGAATTGGTCTATATCGAACAGAATTTTTATACATGGGTAAAAGTGCACTACCAACAGAGGAAGAACAATACGAAGCTTATAAATCGGTGCTAGAACAAATGAACGATAAACCTGTTGTGGTTCGAACACTTGATATTGGTGGCGATAAAGAATTAAGTTACCTAGATCTGCCAGAAGAACTAAATCCATTTTTAGGCTTCCGTGCTATCCGTTTCTGTCTAGAAAATGAGGATATTTTCCGTACACAATTACGTGCATTATTACGTGCAAGCGTTCATGGCAACTTAAAAATTATGTTCCCAATGATTGCAACACTAGAAGAATTCCGTCAAGCAAAAGCATTATTATTAGATGAAAAAGAGAATTTGAAAAACGAAGGTAAAGATGTTTCCGATAGCATAGAAATTGGTATTATGGTGGAAATTCCATCTACCGCTGTCATCGCGAAGCAGTTTGCAAAAGAGGTTGATTTCTTCAGTATTGGAACAAATGACTTAATTCAATACACCATGGCTGCGGACCGTATGAACGAACAAGTTTCATACTTATATCAACCATATCACCCAGCAATCCTAAACTTAGTCAATAATGTCATTGAAGCAGCACACAGTGAGGGAAAATGGGCTGGTATGTGTGGCGAAATGGCTGGCGACTCCATTGCCATTCCAATTTTACTTGGATTAGGATTGGATGAGTTTAGTATGAGCGCGACATCCATCTTACCTGCACGTACACAAATCCGCGGGTTATCAAAAGAAAAAATGGAGTCCTACAAAGATAAGATCCTATCCATGGGTACAGCTGAAGAAGTTATGGAATTCGTTAAAGAAAAAACAGAATAAATAAGGTGTAAAAAATGCTCAGGCTTTTTATAAGGACCTGAGCACTTTTTTGTTTAAGAATGTGTTCGTTTTGTGCTGCATCAGTTTGGGTGATTGTTGCACGAGTTTGAGTGATTCTTGCATGAGTTCGAGAGCTTGTTGCATGAGTTTGAGTGATTCTTGCATGAGTTCGAGAGCTTCTTGCACGAGTTTGAATGATTCTTGCATGAGTTTGAGAGCTTGTTGCATGAGTTTGAGTGATTCTTGCATGAGTTCGAGAGCTTCTTGCACGAGTTTGAGTGATTCTTGCATGAGTTCGAGAGCTTCTTGCACAAGTTTGAATGATTCTTGCATAAGTTCGGGAGTTTATTGCACGAGTTTGAGTGATTCTTGCATGAGTTCGGGAGTTTATTGCACGAGTTTTCCATAAGTCGGCAAAATAATATTCACAACTCACCACTACTATTCTTTAATAATCTCCAGCTTTTCCTCAATGGATGTTCTCCCTTTATTATGTGGAATTTTTGCAGGATAGCCCATCTGTAAAACGGCTGCAACCTTTACCATATCAGGATCCAAATCAATATCATGCAGAAATCCTGGATCATGCATGTATGGCGTTATGGTCCAAAGAACACCTACCCCAAATTCCCATGCTACTAATTGCACATTTTGAATGAAAGCACAAACAGCTGCATACTCCTCTTCATAACGAACAGGATCATCCTCAATTGGAAAATAGATCACAGCATGATGGGGTATTTTTCCTAGAAATGTGCGCATTGACTGTATCATTTTTACCGATTTTGGATTTTCGCTATCTTTAATCATACCAATACGCTCATAACTTGCCATAATAGCATCAATTAATTTAGTTTTTCCATCCTCTTGGTATAGTTTAATATTCCATGGTTCTTTCATATAATGGGTCGGCGCATAGGTTCCATAAGAAAAAATGTCCTTCAATATCTCGGAATCGACTATATCCTCTTTAAAAGTATGTATAGATCGTCGTTCTTTAATCGTTGTTAAAATAGAGATTGGTTTCACCCCTTCCCTGCATAGTTAGGCTGAATTGGTTTGCTACATTTGCAGTAGTAATCGAATATACTATCTTACAACTTCTATTTTCTTATAAAAATTCCTTTTAGAAAAACTCGCATTCGCTCGTCCTTTAGCGAATGTGTTAGTTTTCTTATACTTGGCACATTAAAATTTAGCAACGTAGAAGCCACTTCTTAGCTAAAATTTTTTAGTTTCCCAACGTGGTACAAAAGCTGGAAGTGCCCTAAACTGATAAAGAATGCAGTGATACTCTATCTTACTTGAATAGCTCTTACTGGTATTATCAATAATAGTCTTGCTCAATTCCTTGTTTACTTCTTTTCTTGCTGAATTGGGCACTGACAGGCGAGATCCACTCTCCTTCTCCTGTACTCATTAGAAAAACTCGCATTCGCTTGTCATTAGCGAATGTATAGTTTTTCTTATACTTGGGACATCAAAATTTTATCCACGTCGAGTTCACTTCTTAGCTAAAATTTTATACTTTCCTACGTCTAAAAAATCCTGATCAAAGCCCACACACAAAGATTTGATCAGGATTTCAAGATACCACAGTTTATATGGTCTATTCTATTTTAAGTTGTAAAATGCACTTAATCCAGCATATTCACCCATACCAGCCAATTCGTCTTCGATACGCAACAATTGATTGTATTTGGCAACACGGTCAGTACGAGACGGAGCACCTGTCTTAATTTGACCAGCATTTGTTGCAACGGCAATATCAGCAATAGTTGCATCCTCTGTTTCCCCTGAACGGTGGGAAATAACAGCAGTATATCCTGCACGTTTTGCCATTTCAATTGCTTCAAACGTCTCTGTTAATGATCCAATTTGGTTCACCTTAACTAAAATAGAGTTTCCAACGCCTTGTTCAATTCCTTGGGAGAGTTTTGCTGTATTTGTTACAAACAAGTCATCTCCAACTAACTGTACATGATCTCCAATACGCTCAGTTAATAGCTTAAAGCCTCCCCAGTCGTTTTCATCAAGTCCGTCTTCAATGGAGATAATCGGGTATTTTCCAACCATGTCTTCATACCATTGCACCATTTCTTCAGATGTACGTACTACCCCTTCCCCTTTCAAGTTATACTTACCATCTTCGTAAATTTCAGATGCCGCGACATCCATGGCTAATTTAATTTCTTCACCAGGTTTATAGCCAGCAGATTCAATCGCTTCTACAATTGTTTGCAGTGCCTCTTCATTTGAACCTAGGTTCGGTGCAAAACCGCCTTCATCCCCAACTCCTGTATTGTAGCCTTTAGACTTCAATACTTTTTTCAAGGAGTGAAAGATTTCAGCACCAGTACGTAACGCTTCTTGGAATGTCGTTGCAGCGACTGGCATGATCATAAATTCCTGAATATCCACATTATTATCAGCATGCTCCCCACCATTCAAAATGTTCATCATTGGTGTTGGAAGTGTTTTTGCATTAAATCCACCTAAATAGTTATAAAGCGGTAATTCAAGATAACTTGCCGCAGCATGTGCCACTGCCATGGAAACACCTAAAATAGCATTAGCACCTAAGTTCCCTTTATTTTCTGTGCCATCTAATTCAATCATGATATTATCGATAATATTTTGACGTGTCACATCAATACCGATTATTTCAGGTCCAATTACTTCGTTAACATTTTGGACAGCTTTTAAAACACCTTTACCTAAGTAGCGGTCATTGTCTCCATCACGTAGTTCAACTGCTTCATATTCACCTGTTGAGGCACCACTTGGAACTAAAGCTGCACCAAATGCACCTGATTCTGTAAATACTTCCACCTCTACCGTTGGGTTGCCACGGGAATCTAACACTTCACGAGCATAAACATCTGTAATATAAGGCATATCCATCTCTCCTTTAGTTTTGCTGATAGGTCATTATTCATTTTATTTTTTTAATAACGATGTTCCTGTCATTTCTTTTGGTTTTTCAACATTTAGTAAATCCAATAGTGTCGGGGATAAATCAGCTAAAATACCGCCACCACGAAGCTCAACGTCTTGTTTTGTTACGATGACTGGAACAGGGTTTGTTGTATGTGCAGTCATCGGATTCCCTTCCATTGTGACAACTTCATCTGAATTACCGTGATCTGCGGTAATAACCGCATTACCACCGAGCTCTAGGATTTTATCGACAACTTTTCCTAAACATTCATCAACGGCTTCAATCGCATCGATAGTAGGCTGTAATTTACCAGAATGGCCTACCATGTCTGGGTTAGCAAAATTTAAGATAATCGCATTATGTTCTTTAGAATCAAGCTCAGCAAGTAGAGCATCTGTCACTTCGTATACACTCATTTCAGGTTTTAGATCATAGGTTGCAACTTTCGGGGAATCAATTAATACTCGCTTCTCACCAGGAAATTCCTGTTCGCGTCCACCACTCATAAAGAAGGTAACATGCGGATATTTTTCCGTCTCGGCTATACGTAATTGTTTTAAATCATTTTGTGCTAGAACTTCTCCAATCGTATTATCCAAATTGACAGGGTTATAGGCAACATATCCATCCACTGACTCACTAAAGTTCGTTAGCATGACAAAATCTAAATCTTTTGGTGCACCTGATCCTCGATCAAAATCGCGAAAATCATCATTTGCGAACGTACGAGAAATTTGTATGGCACGATCAGGTCGGAAGTTATAGAAAATGATGGAATCCTCATCTTGTACAGTACCTACTGGATTCCCGTTTTCATCGGTAATAACAGACGGAATCACAAATTCATCATAAATGCCATTTTCATAGGAATCCTCTACTACTTCAATTGGATTCTGATAGGTAGGGCCCTCCCCATAAACCATCGCATCATACGCTTTTTTCACACGATCCCAGCGTTTATCACGATCCATGGAATAGTACCGACCTGAGATGCTTGCAATTTGGCCAACCCCATATTCATTAATCTTATCTTGTGTTTGCTTAATATACTCTTTAGCTGTTTTTGGTCCTACATCACGACCATCTAAAAACGCATGAATATACACATTTTTCAAGTCATTGTCTTTAGCAAGTTTTAATAAAGCAAACAAATGATTAATATGACTATGGACACCACCATCTGACAGGAGGCCAAATATGTGTAATGCTTTGTTCTTTTCTTTTGCATGTTTAATCGATTTTACAAAGGCACCTTTTTCGAAAAATTTGCCTTCTTTAATGGATAAGTTAACACGGGTAAGACTTTGATAAACAATACGTCCTGCACCAATATTTAAATGGCCAACCTCTGAGTTTCCCATTTGTCCTTCAGGAAGACCTACCGCTTCCCCACTGGCAGATAGCTGATTATGTGCGAACTTGTTCCAATAACGGTCAAAGTTAGGTGTTTTGGCTTGTTTCACCGCATTCCCATATTCCTCATCTCGAATGGCAAACCCATCTAGGATGATTAGTGCCGCTAAATTGTCTTGGCTCATTTTGTTCCTGCCTCCACTAATTGTAAAAAGGATTCTACTTCTAGGCTTGCTCCACCAACTAAGGCACCATCAATATCAGATTGACCTAATAGTTCATCAATATTCGCAGGTTTTACACTTCCTCCATATTGAATCACTACTTTTTCCGCTATTTCTTTAGAAGTCACTTGTTGAATGACCTGACGAATGTGAGAACATACCTCATTTGCATCCTCACTAGATGCTGTTTTTCCTGTTCCAATTGCCCATATTGGTTCATAAGCAATAATTGTTTCTGCCACTTGCTTATCGGACAATCCCTCAATTGCGCTTTTCACTTGTTTTTCCACATGTTTCATGGTTTCATTGGCATCTCGTTGTTTTAGTGTTTCACCAACACAGACAATTGGAGTAAGTCCATGTCGGAAAGCAGCATGAGCCTTTTTATTTACTGTTTCATCTGTTTCGGCAAAATATTCACGTCTTTCTGAATGACCGATTACCACATGTGTTACACCAAGGTCGTTTAACATAACTGGGCTTACTTCTCCTGTAAATGCACCATTTTCTTCAAAATGCATTGTTTGAGCACCAATTTTTATACTAGATCCTTTCGCTTTTTCCACTAAAGATGGAAGAAAAGGAAATGGCACACAAACAATTGCCTCTACTTGATCACTAGTTGGAGCTTTGTTTGCTGCCTCTTCTACAAACTGATTTGCCTCACGAAGCACTTTATTCATTTTCCAATTACCTGCAATTACGTTCTTTCGCATACTATCACCTCTAACATCCTATTTATCATCTAAAGCTTTTACACCAGGAAGTACTTTCCCTTCCATAAATTCTAGGGAAGCACCACCACCTGTTGAAACATGGTCCATCTCTTCTGCAAATCCAAATTTTTCAACTGCAGCAGCAGAATCGCCTCCACCAATTACCGTATATCCCTTCGTATTGGCTAAGCTTTCTGCAACAGATCTCGTTCCACCAGCAAATGCGTTGTATTCAAACACACCCATTGGCCCATTCCAAATAACTAGGTTGGATTCTGCTACAAGCTGCCCATATTTCCCACGAGTTTCTGGACCAATATCAAGTGCTTCCCAATCAGCAGGAATTTCTTCAATAGGGACGATTTTTGTGTTCGCAGACTCTGAAAAGTCATCGGCAACAACAGCATCTACTGGCAACACAAAATGAACACCCTTGTCTTTTGCTTTTTGCATAAAATCTTTTGCCAATTCAATCTTATCTTCTTCTAAAAGAGACTTACCGATTTCATGACCTTGTGCCTTAATAAACGTATAAGCAAGGCCACCTCCAACAATTAGATTATCCACTTTATCTAATAAATTATCGATTACATTTATTTTATCTTTCACTTTTGCTCCACCAATTATTGCTGTAAATGGACGATCGGGATTTTCTAATGCTTTTCCTAATACATTGATTTCCTTTTCCATTAAAAAACCTGCAACTGCTGGTAACTTTTCTGCAACACCAGTAGTTGACGCATGTGCACGATGTGCTGCACCAAATGCATCATTAACGTATATTTCAGCCATATCGGCAAAATGCTTTGCTAATTCTGGGTCATTTTTTTCTTCACCAGCTTCAAAACGGACATTTTCAATGAGTAGAATATCCCCATTATTGATTTGAGATAATGCTTCGTTCACTTCACTTCCATAAACTGCATCCGTTTTGACCACATCTTTTCCTATTAAGTCACTTAACCTTTCCGCAACTGGATCCAGACGTAACTCCTCTACTACCTCACCCTTTGGACGTCCTAAATGACTTGCTAAAATAATGATGGCACCTTGTTCTGCTAGATAATTTATGGTCGGTAATGCTGCTTTAATGCGTGTATCATCGGTTACCTTTCCATTTTTCATTGGTACATTAAAGTCAACACGACAAAAGACTTTTTTTCCTTGCAAATCAACATCTTGCAATGTTTTTTTATTCATACCTGATCCTCCTATTTCCCATATAACCTATGTAAAAAATCCCTGTTTTTAGGGTTTCCCTAATACTAACCAACTATTATCCATTATACGAGATTTGGAAAAAATTTGAAATGGAGGAGGAATTTCTCCTCCTCCATTCCTTTTTTAATGATGAAGACTTTTGAAAAAGATTGGAGATATTATCCTCCTCCATTATTTCTTACAAGCCTTGTTTTTTCATGTATGCTGCTAAATCAACGCAACGTGCTGAATACCCCATTTCATTATCATACCAAGAAACAACTTTTACCATATTATCTTCTAATGTCATCGTAGAAAGACTATCAAAAATAGATGAATGTGGATTACCAACAATGTCAGATGATACAAGTGCATCTTCACTGTATTCTAGTACGCCATTTAAGCTACCAGATGCTGCAGCTTCTTTAAATGCATTGTTTACTTGTTCTTCTGTAACATTTTGATCTAATTCAGCAACAAGGTCTACCAAAGAACCATCAGGAGTTGGTACACGTACCGCCATACCATTTAGTTTTCCATCTAATTCTGGTAATACACGACCAACAACCTTTGCAGCACCAGTTGATGTTGGAATAATGTTCTGTGCAGCTGCGCGTGCACGACGATAATCTTTATGTGGTAAATCAAGAATTTGTTGATCATTTGTATAAGAGTGAACAGTTGTCATTAATCCACGTTTTAAGCCAAACTGCTCATGAAGTACTTTTGCAACTGGTGCTAAACAGTTTGTTGTACAAGATGCATTGGAAACAATATGGTGTTTAGCTGGATCATAGTCTTGGTCATTAACACCCATTACAAGTGTAATATCTTCTTCTTTAGCAGGTGCAGAAATAATTACTTTTTTCGCGCCAGCATCAATATGTTTCTGTGCATCATCACGTTGTGTAAAACGTCCAGTTGATTCGATCACAACTTCTACACCAAGGTCTCCCCAGCCTAGGTTAGCAGGATCACGTTCAGATAGTACTTTAATTTCATTTCCACCAACTACGATATTTGTATCGTTTACGGTTACTTCTTCTTCTAAGCGACCATGAACAGAATCATATTTTAGAAGGTGGGCTAACATATTTGCATCTGTTAAATCATTTACTGCTACCACTTCTACATCATTATTTTTCATTGCTTGGCGAAATACATTACGTCCAATACGGCCAAACCCATTAATTCCTATTTTTACAGTCATTATTATTCCTCCTATTTTTCATAGATAGTTTAACCAAAGATTATAAATTTATTTTAAAGAGAAGTGTTTCCTCTTAAAATCTCTTTTGCAGCACCTTCATCCGTTACGAGTAAATCACTTTTCCCTTGTTTAAAGTATGACACAATTGCTTGTGCTTTTGATGTACCACCCGCGATTGTTATAACATGTTTGCTCGAAGCCAAATCCTCCAATTGGATACCAATCGTCCTAACTTTATGTACAACATCCCCATTTTCATTAAAGTAATAGCCAAAAGCTTCACTAACTGCTTCTTTTTCTAATAGTTTGTGTATAACTTGTTCATCTGCTTTTCGCCTTTTTGCCATTGTGATCGCATCACCAATTCCATGTAGAATAATGTCTGCCTTTCTTATCAATTGTACAATTTCTACAATCGATGGCTCTTTTATCATGATTTGGTAGGATGATTCACTTAATGGATCTGGAACATAAAGCTGACGATATTCCCCATTCGTTTTATTTGCCATTTTAGCAGCTATCGTGTTTGCTTGATTTTCCACTTTTTCACCAATACCACCACGAGCAGGGACAAATAGTGGGTTTACTCGTTCAAATGGTTGCATTACTTCTCCAATAGCTTCCATTGTTGTTCCACCCGTTACAGCAATTGTCTCGTTTTTTGTTAGTTCCGATTTAAGAAAAGAAACACATGCTTTTCCCATTTCTTGTTTTACCCAATTATGCTGGTCACTATTACCTGGGACAATGATTACTTTCTTAATATGTAATTTATCCTGCAACGCTTGTTCTAAAACATGTAAGTCCGTTATTTGTCTCATATATGTCGCTAAGGTATCAAGCAAATGTTGTCCATTACTCGTTATCATCATTCCCTTAGTGGACACACTTAGCAAACCTTGATCATGTAATAGATCCAATTCACCTCGAACATGCCGCTCAGATAAATTAGTATTTACTGCTAAACTTCGCCTACCAATTGGTTGTAAGTGGGCGATTGTTTGCAAAATCAGATAGCGTTGTTGCATAACATCGATAAGGTCTGGGCATAATTTTTTTTGTAACTCAACCAACGCTTTCATAAAATTAAACTCCTCTAAAGTGGTCACTTTTTGTCCCGGGTATTAATAATATGTCCCACCATAAACAAAAAAATACAACAAAGATTTCTTTGTTCATTTTTCATTCTATCATACGGAATTCATTTTTCAATTAAAAACACTTTGAGATGCTGACAGTTCTTTATAATAATAAAGGGTAATAGGAAAATAGTGTGGAATTCTATATTCCGATGCCCAAGTATTTTCCGCTCTTCAACAATCGCGCCCGATTGCGGTATAGTTAGATAACGGCTCTTATGCAAAACGTATCCGTTTACTGAACAATGATTTTTTATATTCCTTGTCGTTAAAATTAATAGAGAAACCAAAAAGTTCTTCATTCAATAAAGTATAAACGATAGCAATATGTTATAATAAAATATAATAGACTGGCTTCGCATGAGGGGTTTGGTGGCACTGTCGACCTGCCGTTAGTCTTCGTTTGGGAGACTTCCAAGGGAGGGAGGTGCTCGCCTATGGACATTGTTAGTGCGCTGACGCTCATGATATCCTTCGGGATGTTAGTAGCGTTTATCGTTTCTGATAACAACCATAAAAAATAACCCCTCATGCGCTTTAGACGGTACGTGAGGGATTATTTTCCTAAGCTGCCAACCCCTCTTGTCGGGGTTCAGTCTATTATGACCGTTCCATGTACCTTCATGGGCGGTCTTTATTAGTGTATGCACTGATCATCTTTCTATGTTAATTATACCACGAAATCAATATTTGTACACATTTAATTTATTTTTACTTCATTAGTCTTTCAACATCTTTTTAAACTGGCATTAGACGTAACGGGTAAATTAAAAGGAAAAGACTCATACGAGTAGTATATTTTCCGATTTTAGATCGAGACTTCTGATATACTGGGTATCTTGATTTAATTTCACTAAAAGGCCACCCTTTCAGTTATTCTTAATCCCTATTAGCGCCCGTCAACAAAAAACTTATCGGACAATATTTTAAGCCGCTTTTTTGTGTTCATCTTTTTTATCACCAAACACCGACTCAAAAAAGGTTAATATTAGCGAAATGAACAACTTTGCTCCAGGTGAAAGATTAATACTGCTCATAAATGCATCCACTGTAAAAATAACGATCCAGTTTGTCACAAATCCAAAAAGAAATTGGACAACAAATGCTGTTATCTTTCCCGATATTTTTTCAGCAGATAAATCAGCCATAGCACCTAAAACCAAATCAACTGGCAACCCTAGAATAAAGATACTTATTACAAAAATGATTAATGACCAGATTGATTGATACTGAACACCAAGTATTTCAAAAATCCCAGCTATTCCAAGGAAGTAAACCCCTATTATAATTCCCAATATAAATACAGCGAAAAAGTGTCATTCCGATTATAGTCTTTATCCTTTCTTTCATAGATCGATTAATCTCCTCACTTCCGCAATATGGCCCTTATGTATGCTTCGAGTGCCAAATCTTATTTCGGAATGGCGCCCGATTGCTTAAATAAGTAATCCGTTAACCCATATGTAACCAATCCTAAAATAAATAAGACACAAGTTATAGCACTTAAGATGTTTTCCTTTCTCTCTGATAAATCCATTTCATTATGGTACGAAAAGCGAACACAGCGGTCATACCAACAAAAATAAGCACCAAACTTCATTAGCGTAAACAGCAATTATTCGTCTCATAAACGCGCCCGTTTGCGGAATAGTATTTATTCCTGACTGGACTCCGATTGTTGCATTCTTTTTTTATAATAATTGAGCGCAAATCCTTGAACAGTGAATAACAGTAATACTAATACCCACATCGTATCCCTGTATGTATCATACGGTATGCTCGCTATGAAATTGTGATATAAATGGAGAATAAGCCATCCGATTGGAAACACACCAAGTGCATATTTAGTTGAATAAGCTAATATTTGTTCTTTTTTATCCTTAGATTCATCACTTCTAGAAAATTTAAAATACGTTACTAGAGCATATATAAAGAATGGAAGTACCAATAATCCAATAATAAGCATTAATCGAACCCTCCTCCCTTTAAGAATAATATTCCGTTAAATGGCCCGTTTGTTAAAAGAAACGATTTTGTGAATTAAGCTTCTTAAGTTAGTTTAACACAAACACCGATCAGCCATAATTCCACACGATAATCCGAATACCATAATAAAAAAGGATGCCACATTTATTGGGCATCCTTTAAAACCTGTTCTAACACCTCATAACTAATTTCCTCACAATTTAAGGTTTGACCATTTACATCTACATAGGGAATTAACAGCTGATATTTTTCTAGCCAATCATCATTTGTATATATATCCCTTTCTTCTAATTCAAAAGGATAATCATGCTTTAACATAAGCAACAATGCTTTTGCATCCTCACATAATGAACAATTATCTTTTGTATAAAAAATGACGTTAACCATTGGTATGTTTCCCCCTTTTTCGTTTCGTTGATGCTGGTATACGTAATTGCTCCCGGTATTTCATGACTGTTCGTCGTGCTATTTTAATGCCAAACTCTTTTGAAAGCCGTTGTTTAAGCGATTCATCCGAAAATGGTTTAGTTTGATCCTCATGTTGAACCAGTTCTACAATTAATTGCTTTATCACAAACGCAGCAGTTGTTTTCCCATCTTTTTGTTTAATACCTGATTGTAAAAAGAAGTTTAAAGGAAAAATGCCATGCTTGGTTTGAACATACTTATGTTGAATCGTCCTACTAACCGTGGATACATGCAAATGAAGTTCCTGTGCAATTTCCTTTAGGGTTAACGGTTTTATCATAAATGGACCATGTAAAAAAAACAAGTTTTGCTTTTCTACAATTGTTTGTATGACAAGTTCCAATGAATGGCTTCGATAATGTATAGCATGTTTTAACCATTCGACTTGTTTTGACTTTTCTTTTAAATAGGTTGTTGTTTCCTGATCATCTGTACGAAGTGTGAGATAATCTTTATTCAATTCAATGCTAGGAGAATTCCATTTATAAAATAAAATCTTACATTTTCCATTTTCCTCATCTATTTTGGCTTCAGGAACGATATATGACGGCTCTTTATCAGTGAGGAATTGACCTGGTTTCGGATGACAAGATTTAATGTGGGTAATCATTTCAACTGCTTCTGACTCTGTTAAGGAGTAGTGATCAACCATAGCACTTATGTCTTCTTCTGCAATCCAAGCTAAATGGTATTGGAGCATATCAGATAGAATGTTTTTGTTCACCTGTGTTTCATTTAATTGAAGCAAAATGCATTCTGCTAGGTTACGTGCACCAATACCAGCAGGGTCTAGCGATTGAAGCATTGTTAATGCCTTTTCAACTTGAGGAATAGAAGTATGGCATAAATGAGCCCACATTTCTAAGGTTATATCCAAATATCCATCATCATCTAATGAATCAACACCAAATAAAATAAGGGATCTCATTTCCCTTTCAACATCAAGCATATAGACCTGATGCTTCAATTGATCATACATCGTTTCAGTTGCAGCATTTATCTCCCCAATATTTACGTCCTCTACACGGTTCACTTTATAGTTTTCAAAACCATCACCAACATGAATGTCTTCAATAAGTGGGTTATCCTTAGCTACCTCTTTCACATATTCAATTAGCTCAACACTTGAAAATTGAAGTAAATGAATCGCCTGAATCAGCGATTGATTCATTTTTCGCTGTAATGTTTGTTCTTGAGCAAGTTTTGGCCTCATGAAATTACCCCTCTTACTATCGAAATAAACTACCTTTATTTTGCCATATTTTCTTTTAATGCGCACCATCCATTTATTGGCTTAGAGGCCATGTCTTCCAACATGTTACAGATTTTTGAACAAAACAGACTGATCCTTATTGTTTGTGTGATGTTTGTCACACTTAGGTGTGTTTTACCAATTTATAATGAAAGTAACTTAAGAGAAATAAGGTGAGATGGTATGAGTTGGCAATTACATCAAATCGTTTTAAGTATCCACATTCTCTTAGCAATCACATGGGTTGGCGGTATTTTATTTATTGGTTGGGGGGTCTATCCTGTAGCAAAAAAACTTGCATATAAAGAGCAGCAACTATTTTTTCAAATGCTAATGAAGCACACCCATTGGATCTTTTCGCTTGCAGGATTTGGTGTGATCGGAACAGGGATCATACTGGGAACTGTACTAGGACCACTTGATTCATGGCATGATGTGTGGAATACCAGGTATGGAACTATTTGGGTTACAGCATTATTGGTTGCACTGTTTACGCTAGCATGGGGGGTTTTCGTAGGTTATAGACAATCGATGAAAGTCTTCCGAGATAATACATTATGGGAAAACGCGACTAGAGGCAACACCAAAGCCTTAAACAAAGCTATGATGCTGACGACCATCTTAGAATCAGTAGAGGTAATTGGCTTTCTAATTTTACTTGGTAGCATGATGGCATTTTAATTAGGAGGGGTATAAATGTATACAAAAAAAGCAACGATACCCGTGAATATACAGCCTCAGACATATTATTTTCGATTCTCTTGGATTCAGTTAATTCGCCCGCTAACGTTAACTGGTACGGTTAGTCCGATTTTGGCTGGCACTATTTTAGCAGTATACCAAGGTACTATTCAATTTCATTTATTTATTGTGTTACTCTTCGCTTGTTTATGTATACAAGCAGCTACGAATATGTTAAACGATTATTTTGATTTTCGTAATGGGCAAGATCTTGATAAATGGTTTACTAAGAGTCAACGGATCACAACACATCATCCACCACATCATCTTATTCCAGCAGTTGCTAGTGTTTTGCTTGTAATAGCAATTATAGTGGGAGCATGGCTGGCTTTTCATACGAATCCTTGGATTATAATGGTAGGAATTATCGGTATACTGGCAGGAATCTATTACTCTCGTGGTTCACACTCCTTATCATCATTAGGACTAGGTGAAACAACTGCTGCCATTTTTCTCGGGTTTGTACCAGGAATACTAGCATATACTATACAAGGAAATGCTATTGACTTAGACATCATTATCCTTTCCATCCCTTTTGCTTTATTAATTACTACGATGATTTTAACTAATAATATTCGTGATATAGAAAAAGACCAATCGTTTCGTCATACAGTACCCATTCGTATTGGGAAACGAAATGCTATTCGTCTTCTTACAACTATACTGGTACTTACCTATTTAACCGTTCTTATATTGATATTATTGCAACAACTACCGTGGACAACAGCAATGATGATTTTGGCATTGCCTATAGCCACGAAACTTCGCTGGTCATTTCGAAAAGAAGCAGATCGAATGGAACAAATTAGTGCTATGAAATTTGCTGCTTGGCATAATTGGGTATTTAGTCTACTTTTTATCACTGGTTTATTAGTCAGTTTATAAAAAGAGCTAAGGTACATCATAAGTGTATCCTAGCTCTTTTGCACACGATAAACATAATATTGTAACCGATCTGCATATTTTTCTGTAACAAGTTGATGCTGGTCCCAAATGTCATATAAAGCTGGATCAATTGTGTTAGATAGCATAAATTCTGGTGTGTCGTTTATATTTTTGGCCATTATACTTTCAACATTAAGAAATCCTGCATCTTTAAATAATTGAATCCATTCTTCTTTAGTTGGAACCCTACTGATAGCATAAATATCTTGTAATACATCCATCTCTTGCTGCGATAAAACTTGTTTTGCCGTCATTTCGTGGGCTAATACTATTCCATCATCCTTTAGTAGACGTGCATATTCCTTTACTACCTTTTGGATATTGGTAAAAATCGTAACAGATTCTGCAATAATGATATCAAATGTATTGGAAGGCAAAGATGTACCTTCTATATTTTCCTCTCGTATTTCAATATTGAGGTTCCCCTCTTTGAAACGTTGGCATGCTTTTTCAATCATAATTGGATGTTGATCAATGGCAGTAACCGAACAGCCAAAGTCTTTTTGTAGAAAGGCGGCTGTTTGCCCTGTTCCACATCCTGCATCTAATACATGGCTATCCCTCGTAATTGGAATATGCTTTAGCAATTCTTTTGTAAACGACATTCCACCTGGATGGGCACCTCCGACTCCAAAATAAGCTAAAAAGTCCTGGTAGGTATAACTCATCATCTATCTCTCCTAAAAACATTAACATTTTATATACTTTATGATGGCATGAAGATACTAGTTCTTAGGTCGCGAAAGGCCTTTATTACTCTAGTGCACGTAGCCCAACAGCTCCCATAATAATACACATTAAAAAGAAAAGACGTTTATAATCTGCTGGTTCCCTAAAAAGAAGAATTCCCATTAACACCGTACCAGCGGCTCCAAATCCAGTCCAGACAGCATATGCCGTCCCTAATGGAATATCTCGCATTGCAAGAGACAAAAAACTCAAGCCAAACATAAAGGACAAGATGACCATCAATAACCACCGAATTTTTTTGGTTCTTATGTAAAGATTGATAAAAAACACACCAGCAATTTCCCCAAAACTTGCAATAAATAAGTGTACCCAAGCCATTAGACTTCCTCCTTACTCTTATGCGATACAACTTCCTTTGTTGTTATTTTAATTCCTATTACCCCTATTATAATAAGACTTATGAAAACCAATTTCGCAATAGAAAAGGAAGCATCAAAAATGAGAAAATCTAACAATACAATACTAGCTGCTCCTAAACCAGTGAAAACAGCATAGACTGTCCCAGATGGTATATGTTCACATGCTTTAATAACAAGGTAAAAACTAAACACAATGGATATTATAGTTCCGATCCATTCTAGCCATGAATCTGCATATTTTAAGCCAATGACCCAGAATACTTCCACCACTGCTGCTAGGAATACATATATCCAACCCATATAAGCACCCCTTTTTTTAAAGATCTTTTTTCGTTGTTATTTAACATCGTATCTTCTATATGATACTGCATAAATAGAGCCTTTGATTTCCGCTTCGGACAGTCGCTTTCACCATGGGCATAAGTGCGACATCTTTTCAAACTTTACGTTTTCAGAGTGTCTTCTTTACCACGGACAGACGCTTTTAGCTTCCTCCGATAAAAAGCGGAAGCGCCTTGGTCACCCCCGATTAGAAAACTAGGCTTGTCGCCAAGTGGCGAAAGCCTTAGTTGCACTTATGCAGTAAGAACGTTTTGTTTCTTATCTGCCAAGCTTAAGACGAGCCTCGGCGTGGCGCTTTTTGCGCGTAATCAGGATTGACTTAAGACCTCGAGGGGGTAGGCGCTGTAGCTAGACACTGGAAGAAAACCACTTCCTGTGGGGTCTTCGGACACGTGCTGTTCCTGCAGGAGTCGACTGCCCTAGTCATGAAGATTTATACTAAAAAAAACAATAGTTCTGCCTTTTTTAAACAATCCACCCTATTTTAGCATATTTACAAATGAATTACTGATCTATCGATTAGAAGAACGTTCATGGAAAGTTCACACATGAAATGAAGACCAGTGTTATAATTTGGGTGAAATTAATTTTAAATATAGCTATAATGACAATACATAGTACATGGAGGCATGATATGATGAAATATAGTCAGGTATTACTATTTACAGTTCTTCTATTTCTTGTCGGTTGTGGAGATGAAATTGAAACCAATATGGATGAACAAGTTTCAGATTTTGAGTTTACTACACAAGACAATGAGACACTTAGTAATAAAGATTTAGAAGGAGAATGGTGGGTAGCAGATTTTATATTTACAAACTGTGTAACGGTATGTTTACCAATGACAACAAACATGGCTGAATTGCAGAATAAAATGACACAAGAAGGAATTGATGCACAACTCGTATCCTTCAGTGTTGATCCAGACTACGATACTCCGGAAGTATTAAAAGATTATGCAGCACAATATGGTGCAGACTTATCAAACTGGAGCTTTTTAACTGGATATGACTTTGAAACCATAAAAGAATTCTCGATTAAAAGCTTTAAATCAATAGTGCAGGAGGACCCTAGCTCTGATCAAGTCACACATGGAACTGGCTTCTTCTTAGTTAATCCTGAAGGAAACATTATTAAAAAGTATGATGGTAGAACGTCATCTGAAATGGACACAATTGTAGAAGATCTCAAAAAAGTAACGTCTTAATTATATGATCGATAATAAAGGATTTCCTACTAAGGAAATCCTTTTTAAATTAACCATCAATAACTGTTTTCGGCTTCCGCACAAGTGCCATAATACCTGCAATTAAGTAAAAGATACCTGGGAATATTCCAGCACCAAAGCTTACAAGCGCCGCAACAACAGCTGTAACAATCAGTATAATACCTGCTGCTTTCGGCTTTTTATTTCCTTTTAAGAAGATCATGGAAAGGATCCCTAATGCAACAGATGCAAATGCAGTGATTGTTAGCACTAATCCACCTGTTCCGATAGCATCCATCATTATACCTAAATCCCCTTCAAAATCACTCATGGATAAATTGGGATCTTGAGCTACCCCTTCTTCTAAACTTTGCTGTATAAGGTCTTCATTTCCTTGTAGCCAAATCATAAATGCACCAAATGCGCCAAAAATAGCATACACTACTGCACCAATAATGCTTAATACAACCTCACCAGTACGATTCATTGTCTACATCCTCCTATTCTTCCCCTGTACATTCATTACGTTAATACTATAACATAGTCAAATTGTATGACAATAATGAAAATATATTTCCTTATTTAAGCATATTAATTAACAAATGGCTATTTCTAAAAGATTATTGCCTTTTCCAGTATAAAGCTTAACTCATTCAGTGGGGGTTTTCCCTAATCCCCCACCGAATCCTAGTTGAACTTATCTCACTTTTACTGGCAGTTATCCCCCACTTATACTTGAAGTGGGGGATAACTGCCAGTTAACACGTGATAAATCTTAATGAATAGTTGATCTATGATGCGCAGTAACTGTTTAGCATTGCTTCCTTCATTCTTTATAAAGAGGGTGCTAGACTTTTGCTGTGGAAAACACTCGCTTTCACTATGGGCACAAGGGCAACATCCGTTCAACAATAGTAATGATTAAATTGAGTGCAGCATAACTTAGCGGAGGAAAAACACGAAGACTCCTGCGGGAAGTAGGAGATCGGTGAGACCCCACAGAGCGCTAGCCCGAGGAGGCTCACCCTCCCCGCGGTAAAGTAGACACTGTGAAAACGAACAGTTTGAACAGATGTCGCACTTATGCCCCTGGTGAAAGCGTAGTGTTTTTCCGTAGCGAAGCTATGTGCATATCCTAACTACTGCACATTATATAGATTATGCAACATAAGAAAACAACAAAGTATTCGTAAAGGGCCTAACAAAAAAAACAGTGGTTCCCCTTTTCTGGAAGAACCACTGTTTGTACACTACTCCCCTACTGTCACATCTCGCAGGAATGGAAAGCTGCTTGGATATTGGAAAAATCCTTCTACATCTTCACGCAAGCCAGCTAATAATACAGAATGATAAAGCGGTACAATTGGTGCTTTATCAACAATTAATTGTTGCGCCTCTTCATAAAGCTGTAATCGCTCCTCTTCATCCGTTGCCTTTCTTGCATCTTCTAATAATGCATCTATCTCATCATCTGCTAAGAAAGAACGATTACCTGGTGCTCCTGCATTCTCTGAATGAAACATTGGGTAGAGTCCATAATCAGCATCAAGGGTTACCGTACCCCAGCTTCCTACAAACATATCCATTTCACCATTCCCCGTCACTTCCAAATAGGCACCAGTTTCCATTGTCTCTATTTCTAACTCAATGCCAACTTCTGCTAATTGCTGCTGGGCAATTTCTGCGGTGTCACTTGTTGTACGATCATGGGTTAGGATCGAGGCAGAAAATCCATCTGGGTAGCCAGCCTCTTCTAATAACCGTTTAGCCTCTTCTGGATCATAACCAATTGGTTCTACATCGTCACTATAACCAAAAACAGTCGGTGCTAATGGACCAATAGCTTCTAGTGCTACCCCATCTGTTACCCCTTCAATAATCTCTTGTTGATTAATTGCATACGAAACAGCTCTTCTCACACGTTCATCGTTAAACGGCTCAACCTGTGTATTCATACCAATATAAGATAGACTAGCACTATCGGATTGTTTGACATATGTTTCTTCATTACTATCTACTCGCTCAATGTCGTTTGCATTTACTGGATAGATAATATCTGCTTCATTGGTTTCTAACTCAGCAATTCGTGTCATATCCTCTGGTACCACTTTAAAGGTAACCGAATCCACTTTTGCTTCTTCTCCCCAATAATCTTCATTTTTTACTAACGTAATGTATTCCCCATTTTCCCGCTCTTCATATTTAAAATATCCAGTTCCAGTTGGATTTTCATTCACATACGTAAATGGTTGTTCTCCATTTTCCATTGCTTCATAGTCAGCTTCTATCGCTTCTAAACTAATAATATGACCACCTGGATGTGCTAGATGTGATGGTAATGCGGAAAATGGATATGCTGTTGTAATGTGCACAGTATATTCATCAATTACTTCAACTGATTCAATCATATCAAATAAAAACGCTAGGGAAGAACCAACTTCTGGATCCCGGACACGGTCTAGATTTGCTTTTACCACTTCAGCATTTAACTCAGATCCATCATGAAAAGTGACACCTTCTCTAACTTTCGCTTCCCACACGGTGTCTTCAATTTGTTCTAAACTTTCCGCTAAACCAGGCTCTATCTCTAAATCTGTGTTTAACTGTACAAGAGTGTCATACATTGCGTTCATCACATATAAAGAGTTACCGTCATTTGCAGCATGTGGATCAAGTGAAACTGGATCTGACGCTAGGTCAACGGTTAATGAATGATCGGCAGTATCTGTATTTTCTGCGCTGTCTGTATCCTCATTACCGTCTGTATCTGAATCACCAGCACAGGCAACGAGACCTATACTCAGAAATGTAATAAACATGAGTAACCAAAACTTTTTCACTTAACTATTCCCCCATTCTTTTAATCCTGATAAAACAGGTAAGATTACTACCCATCAGTATTCTAATGCCTACCAATCCATGCGTCAACCATTTACTTCTAACCTTTTCTTCATTACAAAGCCGTTAACAACAATCATTTCATATTTCTAATTTATTAACAAATACTAAACATAGAACGAAGGAAAGGAGACTTAAGATGGATCACATTAAAGCCATTGGCATAAAATTTATCATTGTTAGTGTTGTCGTGTTTTCAATATTTGCGATCTTTTATAATGTATCAATCGGAAATTTAGTATGGATGAGTTTACTGGTCACCGTAGCAACTTATTTAATTGGTGATTTATATATGTTACCTCGATTAAATAATTTAGTTACAACGATTGCTGATTTTGGATTATCATTCGTCCTACTTTGGGTCCTAGGATTAATGCTGATTGAAGTGTCAATACCAATAGCACTCGCCTCCTTATTTGCAGCCTTCTTTATTACCGTTACAGACCCACTATTTCATACGTATATGATCGAACGTGTCTTAGATGAGGAAAAAGCGAAACCAAGAAGGCGAGAAACACGTGAATTCGGTTCTTTTCAAACAGAATTCGCTGAAGAGAACAAAACAGAAGCATTTCACCATCAGCAGAAAAATAAAAATGAGGATAAACAAAAATAAAGACTGTTTTCTATAAGATAGTTGCTTTCCACACTCTATTTTAGTGAAGAAGTTTTATTTCTGTATAAAATAGCGCCATTGATTTCTGCTCTGAGCAGTCGTGTTTTTCCATAGCGTAATAGCTAAAACGTTGCATTTTATATCAACTCCGATGGTTGCTAGACACGCGTCAAATAAAAAGACAAGCATTGCTTTTATGACAATGCTTGTCTTTTTTTAGCGCGCCCAGAGGGATTCGAACCCCCGACAAACCTGGTACCGGAAACCAGTGCTCTATCCTGCTGAGCTATGGGCGCATTCTATAATCAAATTAAGACACATAGAATATTATAACGCCTATCTGTTTTAGATACAAGTCTTTTTTCCAAACATATCTGCCTGACCGACATAAACTAATGCATCATGTACACCGTAGAAACCACTGATAGACAATTCCCTTTTCATTCTATGTTTAGATTGTAAAAATTTGGGTATGATGGAAAGTGTGCTTATCAATGAACGTTTTCGTTTGACCTTTATTGACCTTTTCGTTATGATTAAACTAGACCTAATTTAGAGGGCTTAAGCGTTATTAATGGAGGAGGATGTTTAAATGAATTTAATACCAACAGTTATTGAACAAACAAACCGCGGGGAACGTGCATACGATATTTATTCACGACTATTAAAAGATCGTATTATTATGCTTGGAAGTGCCATTGATGATAATGTGGCAAACTCTATTGTAGCACAATTACTTTTCCTGGAGGCAGAAGATCCAGAGAAAGATATTTCCTTATACATTAATTCACCAGGCGGTTCCATCACAGCAGGAATGGCAATTTTCGATACAATGCAATTTATTAAATCTGATGTATCTACAATCTGTACTGGAATGGCTGCTTCAATGGGAGCATTTCTCTTAGCTGCAGGTGAAAAAGAGAAACGTTTTGCACTTCCAAATAGTGAAGTAATGATTCACCAACCATTAGGTGGAACACAAGGTCAAGCAACAGACATTGAAATTCATGCAAAACGAATCGTTGAAATGAAAGCAAAAATGAACAAAATTTTATCTGAACGCACAGGTCAACCACTTGAAGTGATTGAGCGTGACACAGATCGTGACAACTTCATGTCTGCTGAAAAATCTGTGGAATATGGTTTAATTGATCGTATTCTAGAGCGTAAATCAGATTAGAAAACTTGGCTATCGCCAACCCTTTTTTAGCGATCGCCTTAGTTGTACTTGTGCAGAAAGAAAGTTTTATACTTTCCTATCTGCCAAGTAATACACTAAAAGGCTGTCTCCTTCTATTGGAGACAGCCTTTTTAAACGCTTCATATCAAGAATTTTGCACAAAAGCTGTTAAATCGTTAAGTGCTGCTTCTTCATCAGAACCTTCAGCAATCAAGGTAATGGTTTCTCCAGGTGTTACTGCTAATGTCATTAACCCCATTATACTTTTGGCATTTACCTTCTTCCCATCCTTTTCTAAAAACACATCGGAACTATAACGATTTGCCTCTTGCACAAATTTCGCTGCTGGTCTTGCTTGTAAACCAGTTTCAAGTTCCACTCTAACAGACCTCTCCACTAATCTCATCCTCCCTGTAAGCGTAAGCGCTATCATATCAATAGATATAATCGGTAGCTCACCTCTAAAGTAGCTACCGACATATTCATTATAACTATTTTAAAATTTATTCCTCATTATATCATGGCGATTTTGAAAAGGAAATATAATTCACAGAACTTTTACATTTTAATAATAGTTATAGGCTTATCCATTATACAATGCTTGTTCTTGTCTAACTTTTTCAGCAAATTCATCAATCTTTTTTAATCGATGATTAACACCAGACTTTGATATTTTCCCATTCGAAACAAGTTCCCCTAGTTCTTTCAATGACACATCTTGATGCTGAATCCGTAATACGGCGATTTCTTGTAATTTTTCAGGCAATGCATCTAAACCAACTGTTTCTTCAATAAGTTTTATATTTTCAATTTGCCGAAAAGCAGCACCAATTGTTTTATTAAGGTTTGCGGTTTCACAATTTACTAATCGATTAACAGAGTTACGCATGTCTCGAACAATTCGTACATCTTCAAATTTAAGTAAAGCTTGGTGAGCACCAATTAGACTTAAAAATGCTGTGATTTTTTCTGCTTCTTTAATATACACGATATATCCATTTTTCCGTTCTAATTTACGAGAATGTAAGTTAAACTCATTTAGTAAATCACATAATGCATCATTATGTTCTTGGTAAAAATTAAAGATCTCTAAATGATAGGAAGAAGTCTCTGGATTATTGATAGACCCACCTGCCAAAAAGGCTCCTCTTAAATAGGCCTTTTTACAACAGGACTTTTTTACGTAGTCTTTTGAAATTGTTCGATTAAAGCTTAATGGCTTCTCTAATATATCTAAATCTGTTAGTAACACATCAACATCTTCCTTCATTCGGACGATATAGACATTATTTTTCTTTAACTTCATTTTTTTACGGACAAGTAATTCTACTGGAATATCATATGTTGACTTGATCAGTGTATAAATTCGACGTGCTATTGCGGCATTTTCAGTTTGGACATCTAATGAGTAGCCTTGTTTCGATACAGAAACAGCACCATTCATACGGATTAACGCAGCAAGTTCAGCATATGTACAGCATTCATCTACTTCAACACCTGTTAATTCCTTTTTAATCTCTGAAGCAAATGACATGGACCTCACCTCCCCATTAAACAATTTCATCGATGGTTAACGATCTAATAATGTATAAATTAATTTGGCAATTTTGGCTGTATCATGTCTTAAAGTTGTTTTTGTTGGATCAATAATATCTCCTTCAATAACCTGTAACCCCATTTCTAGTAAACGGTCTGTATCGTAAACAACAGGCTCTGCATTTTCTTCTGCATATATTTCACGCACATTTTGTCGTATTGGCTCATTATGAACAATGATTGAATCCACTGCATTATCACCCACATGATCACAGATAGCTTGGACATGATCACTTGCCGCATATCCTGTTGTTTCACCTGCTTGTGTCATGACATTACAAACATATATAACTTTTCCTTCTGCTTGTTGAATTGCTGCATCAATCTCTGGGATGATCATATTTGGAAGGATACTCGTATACAAGCTTCCAGGTGAAATTACGATTAGATCAGCATGTTGTATCGCTCGAACAGCATGGGGAAGTGGTTTGATAGGCTGTGGACTCAAGAATACGCGTTTAATTCTTTTTTTTGCAAGAGGGATATTAGACTCACCAGACACAGTGGTTCCATCATGCATTTCGGCATGCAATCGCATACTCTGATTGGAAATTGGGAAGATATCCCCTTTCACATTTAATACGCGAGAAATTTCCTTAATCCCATTATAAAAATCCCCAGTTATCGATGTCATGGCAGCTAATAGTAAATTTCCCATGGAATGACCTGATAGACCATTTCCTATGGGAAAACGATGTTGAAATAGATCCAATAGCATTGGTTCTGCATCTGATAGTGCTGCAATCACATTTCGTATATCTCCAGGAGCTGGTATATTTAACTCGTTTCGTAGTCTACCAGTACTTCCTCCATCATCTGCAACCGTTACGAGTGCTGTTAGATGTATCGGCAAATCTTTTAAACCACGTAATAGAACTGGCATTCCTGTTCCACCACCAATAACAACAACTCGTGGCTGGAAAGTATTCGACATATCCTAATGACCCTTTCTTTTGTCAATATCACGGTGGGTGACATGAGTGATATAATTGGAGGATAATTTTTTAGCAAAATGTTCTGCTAATGCAACTGATCGATGTTGCCCACCAGTGCAACCAATTGCTACGACAAGTTGTGATTTTCCTTCTTTTTTATATTGTGGAAGCATGAACTGCAATAAATCTAACACTTTATCATTAAATTTCTGGGTTTCTGACCACTTAAACACATAGGAGGATACCTCTTTATTCAATCCTGTTAATGGTCGCATATGTTCGACGTAATGAGGATTTGGTAAGAAACGAACATCAAAAACTAAGTCAGCATCAATCGGTATTCCATGTTTGAAGCCGAATGAAACCATGTTTACCGAAAAGATATCCTGTTTATCTTCTGAATACGTATGGACGATTTTTTCACGTAGTTCTCTCGGTTTTAAATTTGTTGTATCTATAATACGCTGTGCTCTTCCACGTAGTTCATCTAAAATCTTTCGTTCTTGGTGGATCCCCTTTAATGGTAAGTCCCCTACAGCCAATGGATGGGAGCGCCTTGTCTCCTTATAACGCCGTACTAGAACTTCATCTTTTGCATCTAAGAATAGTATATGCTCTTGTACCCAATCTGCTTCCCCTAGTACATCTAAAGCTTCAAATAATGAGTCAAAAAACTCTCGTCCGCGCAGATCCATCACAAGTGCTACTTTTTGAATATTGTTCGTTGCATCTTTCATTAATTCTAAAAACTTTGGGAGCAAAGCTGGTGGAAGATTATCCACACAATAGTATCCTAAATCTTCAAAGCTTTGAACAGCGACTGTCTTTCCTGCTCCAGACATTCCTGTAATGACAACTAATTTAGTTTCTTGATTGTTATCTGTCATGTTCATTCACTCCCTTAATTAGAACTTGGATCCATACGCGCTTCAAGCAGTTCATACGATTCGGTATACGTAAAAGCTCCAAAAAGCATGGATGATGACGTTAATAAATGACGAAAGATTTTCCGATCTCCTTCAGCCATTGGTAATTTGGAAATTCGTTCAATCGGAACCCACTCTAGTTCTCCTTCATCACAATGGTCTGTTAGTGTCCCTTGATATGTTCGACAAATAAAGGTAAACATCATCCACTCTTGAACCAACTTGCCTCCATCCATAATATTAAATGTAAAGGTCCCTCCAAGCTTAGGTTCCACTAATTGTAAAGCTGTTTCTTCCCAAAACTCCCGAACAACTGATTCTTTGATGGTTTCGCCATGTTCCATTTTACCGCCAGGAATGGCATACCAGCCACGACGTGGTTTTTGAAGAAGCAGGACATGGTTATTTTCTATTAATATGCAGTTTGTCACCCGTTGCATGCATGATCACCTATTTCTTTTTATAAAGTGAACCTCATCATTCTTGAGTTTTTGAGTTGTCTTTACATGTTAGTTGATGGTTTTATCCTATGTTTGGTACATTCGTTTCTTTATTCTCTGCTCTTAAAAACACTATTACTAGTATACAATGAAAAATTCATCTGCCACAAGCATATAAGCCTTTGTCAAAAATTACTAAAGGGTCCAGCCATCCCATTGTCTTATACCCTAGTGTCAAACCAAGGTAATAATTAGTTAAAATAGTTACGATGTATCATCTATTTACTACGAATTTTTTCGGAAGCAACAAAACCCGCAAAAAGTGCAAAAGAAAAGGCTGTTTTCTAAAAAATTGTTGCTCTCCTCGATGAAATGTCATATATATATAAGATGTATTATGCGTTGTAACTTACTATATCTGAAACTTTATGATGGACAATATAGATAGATTATGCGTCATAAAAAAACTACAAAGTACGCGAATAGGATCAAAAGAAAAAGCGCAGGTAAATTACCTGCGCCAAAAACTAATTTATCTAATTAAAAGGGGGTCAATTAGTTAATACTATTGTACCCCACAAATGTTTCGTGCGTGTTACAACTCCGTTAAAATAGCGTTAATTTCTATTGTGATTTTATGACATTAGGAGTTTGCTGCTTTTAACTCATCCATTAATTCTTCAATATATTTTTGTGCCGACTCAGCTGCTATACTTCCATCACCTGTAGCTGTCACAATTTGTCTTAGGGTTTTATCACGGATATCGCCTGCCGCAAACACACCTGGAATATTGGTTTCCATATGCTCATTTGTTGGAACATAGCCTTCTTCATCGGTAATTCCAAGTGATTGAAATGGTTCGCTTAATGGCACCATTCCGATATAAATGAATACCCCATCTATTGGGTGATCATACTCTTCTTCTGTTTTATTATTATATAGTGTGACACTGCCAACTTTTCCGTCTTTTTCATTAATTGATTTTGCCTCTGTATTCCAAATAAAATCAATTTTTTCATTGTCAAATGCTCGTTGTTGAAGAATTTTTTGGGCACGAAGCTCATCACGACGGTGAACAATTGTTACTTTTTCAGCAAACCTTGTTAAATAAACACCTTCCTCAACTGCAGAGTCACCGCCACCGACAACAACTAGATGTTTTTCACGGAAAAATGCTCCATCACATACTGCACAATATGATACACCACGGCCGCCTAATTCCTCTTCACCAGGGATTCCTAGTTTTTTGTATTGTGCACCAGTGGTGATGATAACAGTACGAGTGTTATATTCTTTATTTCCAGCAATTACTGTTTTATATTCACCATGATCTACTACATCTTTTATATCACCATATACATATTCTGCACCAAATTTTTTCGCATGTTCAAACATTTTATTCGATAGATCTGGTCCTAAGATATGATCATATCCTGGATAATTCTCGACATCCTCTGTGTTTGCCATCTGTCCACCAGGAATACCTCGTTCAATCATTAACGTATCTAAGTTAGCACGAGA
Source organism: Oceanobacillus halotolerans (assembly GCF_010993955.1). GTDB lineage: Bacteria > Bacillota > Bacilli > Bacillales > Amphibacillaceae > Oceanibacillus_A > Oceanibacillus_A halotolerans. The sequence goes on from NZ_WIXL01000004.1 coordinate 45,765, forward strand.
AGCATAAACAGCTGCAGTCATACCTGCTGGTCCTGCACCTGCTATAATTACGTCATACATACGATCTTCGGACATGTTGTTCAGCCCCTTTTTATACTATTATCCTATTCCAATTACATCGTATAAGAATGGGACATATTCGTCTAATGTTCTGCTCATTTATTACATCCATGGTCTTACTTCTTTCGACAAATTTGGATGTCTTTTACATCCTTCGCCCCACAATTGTTTTGCCTTATCTTCCATTCCTAAATGAAAACAAGTATGACTATACCATCTATAATATGATAAGTGGTTTGTTACCATATTGTTTTGTAACATACGGAATCGCTGATAAGCATTTTGATAATATCCTGTTTTGGCAAGTGTAATTGCAACTCGTAATTTTTGCTGCTCATGAATAGGATATACATTTAGTAATACTTGTATGTGACGTTCGAATGCTTCCTTTTCATTCTGTTCATAATAAAAATTAGCTAAGTTCATATGGCTGTATAACTCATCTGGTTTGGCATCTAAGACATCCAATTCCATTTGGATTGCTTCGGTTTCATTTCCTGTATAAAACAAAGCACGTGTATAGTCGTGTTCTATAGACTGATGCTCTGGGAATAGAGCCATCATTTCTTCTAATATCGGTAATGCCTTTTCATATTCTTTATGCTCCAAATGATAAAATACCGTTTCTTGAAATAGCAATAAATCATCTTCTTCATCTAATTCCCATTCATCATTTTCGTCATCAACATCAATTAATTGAAGTAATGTTTTTGCTTCCTCATGAAAATCACCATTTGGTTCTATTGTAAGATATGATTCCGCATATTTTTTTGCATCATTTAATAAACCTAGATGAGCGTAATTATTAGCTAATAGGTAATAACAGTCCGCATACTTATCACCTGTCGTTTGTAACACATCTGTTAAAATTTGATTTGCTTTGTGATAGGCACCAATTTCTGTATAGATGATAGACAGTTGACATTGGAATAATGGATTTTTAGGCGATGTTTCAATTGCCTTTTTCATCCATTTCATCGCAATTTCAAATTTATGCTTTTGAAAAGCTTCTACACCCTTGGTAAAGTAAAAATCACCATCAGGAATAAAAGGGATAATGTTATTTTGTTTTTTATTATCTGTTTTATCCTCTAACCCTTGCATGTATATCCCCCTTAATGCACTAATATCTAAAAAATTATATCATATTTATCTAGGGAATAATATAGACAGCTAGACAACTTTTAAGACTTTTTTCGCTTTAACCCGAAAAAAGGTGAACAGTATTATTCAAAACCATTATTATACTTAGATTGGAGGATAGTCGACTACTAGGGAAAAACGGAAGCTAGTAGCTCATTAGTAAGCGTTTTTACTACGTTAACAAAGAATGGGTAAAACTCTGTTACTTTTTTAATACTTTTAATCTGAATTGGGCACTGATAAGCTGGCTCTGTTACTTTTTCTACTTTTCTTACTGATTCAGGCACTGACAACGAAATACTAGCCTAACCTTATGACTAAAATTAAAAAAGGAACCCAACATTAGAAGAACTCGCATTCGCTCGTCCTTTAGCGAATGTATTTAGTTTTTCTTATACTCAGGACATTAAAATTTTAGCAACGTCGAGTCCACTTCTTAGCTAAAATTTTATACTTTCCTAAAGCATAAAAAAAGCCGCCAAATGGCAGCTTTTTTTATGCTTTAGATGACGTTGGTGTTACAGCCTCAACTAACAACTGCTCCAACTCATCTCTATAAATTTCTTTTTGTTCATTTGACCAGTCAAATGTGTTTGCCATATATTCAATGACAGAATCCTTATGGTCTCTTACCAAATTAATGTCAAAAAACAGTGCTCCTGTACGACGGATAAAGAAATCAACTGGTTTATACGCTTGTTCATATTCAAGCGCATATTGTAATTCAGCAAACAATACTGGATCAATATTTACATTAGTTGCTTCTTCCTGTTTTTCCTTATACAGACTGAATAAAATGTCCACATTAGAGCCATATGTTTGTACTAAATTAGTAGCAGATTCTTCTGAAAGGCCAAGTTCTAGACCCTGTTGAACTTTCTCTTTCTTAAACTGCTTGAAGCCATTGGAGCCTCCTACCTCACCACCAGATATTGGTAAATGTTTTGTTTCGGATTTGGAATAAAGAATATTCTCTTCTTCTTTAAACTGATTAACTACTGTATCAACTGCCTGCTCTGCCATTTTACGATAACCGGTTAACTTTCCACCTGCCATTGAAATAAGACCTGAATTAGAAATAAATATTTCATCTTTACGTGAAATTTCACCAGGATTTTTCCCGTCCTCAGCAATTAATGGACGTAACCCAGCCCAGCTTGACTCGACATCTTCTGGTTTCATATTTACCATTGGGAACATATAATTTATTGCTTTTAAAACATAATCCCGATCTGCTTCTGTCATCGTAGGATGTGCAACATTACCATCATATGTGGTATCCGTTGTTCCTACATATGTTTTGTTATCGCGCGGAATGGCAAATATCATTCTTCCATCTGGTGTATCAAAATAAATTGCTTGTTGTAATGGGAAACGGTCTTTTGAAAATACAAGGTGCACCCCTTTAGTTAAGTGTAAAGACTTCCCCTTTTTCGATCCATCTATCTCGCGTAAATCATCTACCCAGGGACCACCTGCATTAATGATCTTTTTCGCGTATATCAAATGTGTCTTACCATTTGTTTGGTCCTCTACAATAGCTCCTATTAATTTACCAGACTGGTCATAAATAAAATCGACAACTTTAGCATAGTTAACTGCAGTTGCACCTTTTTCAACCGCCTTTTTCATAACTTCGATCGTTAACCGTGCATCATCTGTTTTATATTCCACATAGATCCCAGCGCCTTTTAATCCATCTTTTTTAACTAATGGCTCTTTTTCTAGTGCTTTTTCGGCCGATAACATAAAACGACGCTCAGATCTTTTCACACCAGCTAAGAAGTCATACACACGTAACCCAATATTCGTTGTAAATGTACCAAACGTACCACCCTTATGGAATGGAAGCATCATCCATTCAGGGGTCGTTACATGGGGACCATTTTCATAAACGATCGCTCGTTCTTTTCCTACTTCAGCTACCATTTTGACTTCAAACTGCTTTAAATAACGTAAACCACCATGAACTAACTTAGTGGATCTACTAGAGGTTCCAGCGGCATAGTCCTGCATTTCTACAACACCAACCTGTAAGCCACGTGTTGTAGCATCTAATGCAATACCTGATCCAGTGATGCCACCACCTATTACTAATAAATCTAATGTATCTTTTTCTAATTTAGAAAAAAGTTCTTCACGTTGATAACTAGAGAAAACTGCCACATTTTCACTCCTCTTTCATCTACCCATAGTCTTACCATTTTTAGCGAAAAAATAAAAAACCACAAAACATTCTAATGTTTCTTTAGAAGTTTGTGGTTTCTCCATTTCTCCGTCACTAATATTAATTTATGTTTATAATACCATACCACTTCCTAAAGGGTAAAGGTTCCTTGTACTAACCCCACAAAATTGGGTTAGATGTAGATACAGCAACCGCACCTGCATTTAGTGCAGTCAAGAATCCTATTTTGTTGTAATTAATCCACCAGCAATGACTGGAATGATTGTTTTGATATGTATTTTCATTATCACACTTGGAGTCAAGCCTGGTAAAACTTCCACAAGATCATGTTTAACCTTTTTAATTAATGTTAAGTTATGATCAAGCGCCAGACTATCTAACAAAAACATTCGCTGAATTACTAGTAGATTATGCTAGACTAATAACTTTTCCTCTTGTGGAAACAAATCCATCTGGCTTCATGAATTAAGTATTCCATTCCATCCTTATCAGCTTAACTCCTTAAATAAGATCAAAATGAATAAAGGCTTTCTTATTTGCCCTCTAGTATGATCTAGTAGACTTTTTAGCTGAGCAAGCCTTGATTCTAAAAAACACAACCGTATCATGGGAAGTATCTAATGCTTTTTCAAGTCCTTCATTTTCCGAATTGCCGGTAAAACGCCTGTAGGTATATCCAAGAATCATTCACCTACCTCATTATCCCGTTTTGTTTCCATTGTTTTGATTAGTTGCATTGGGTTACCACCAACAAATGCACCTGCTGGGACATCTTTATGGACTAAAGTTCCTGCTGATACAATAGCATTGTCACCAATCGTAACACCCGGCAATATCGTGGCATTTGCACCAATCATTACATTATTACCGATTTTCACTTCCCCTAAACGATATTCTTTAATTAAATATTCATGGGCAAGTATGGTCGTATTATATCCAATGATTGTATTTTTACCGACAGAGATCTTTTCAGGAAACATGACATCTGGCATTACCATTAAAGCAAAAGCCGTCTCATCCCCAACCCCCATTCGTAAAAATGTACGATATAACCAGTTCTTCATACGAAGAAAAGGGGTGTAACGAGCTACTTGAATAATGATAAAATTTTTGACCACTTTCCAAAATGAAACTGTCTTATAGATTTGCCACAATGAATTGGATTGATCCACCTGATAACGCTCCGTTTTACGCATTGTTTACACTCCTACAATCTTAAACAAATCACGAATATCATCTATCATATAAGTAGGGTTATATTGTTTTAGTCGTTCCGCTCCTTTTTGCGACCACACCACTCCAGCTGTCAGAATGCCTGCATTATGACCAGCCTCGATATCATGATGATTGTCACCAATCATTAAAGTTGATGAGGGATCTGCATTTAAGTGTTCCATTGCTTTTAGTACAGGCTCTGGGTGTGGTTTGGTATTAGTCACATCATCTGTTGTAATCATTGTTTCAAACAAGCCGTCCATGCCTGTAATGGAAATTCCCATTTTAGCTGTCTTTTGCAGTTTCGTTGTCACAACACCTAGTCGTAGGTTTTGTTTTTTAAGCTGTTTTACCGTATCCACGACGTGTGGAAATGGTTTTACGTAATTGTCATGATGAGCAAAATTATGCTCCCGGTACGTTGCAATCAATTCATCTACACGGTTCGGATCAATTTTCCGAAAGGTTTCCTGTAATGGTGGACCATTAAATTCTATAATGTCCTCCGTTGTAAATGGCATATTGTGTCGTTGAAATGTATGACGAAAAGAAGCCATAATTAAGTCATTAGTATCGATTAAAGTCCCATCAAGATCAAAGAGTATTGTACGAATGCTCATGTGTCGTCTCCTTCTTTCTACTTTCTACTCTATTCCAAACAAAGGCAATTGTCATCGTTAATAAAATTGCTGTCGTTAAACGGAAAACTAATAATGGCCATACTGGAATTCCTAATGGTATGAAAACCAATGTATCCTCAACCACAGCATGACAAGAAACTAAAAAGATCAGTGCTAAATACATATCTTTTTTGGACACACCATCTTCTTTTACAGCCTGAATCATTAATCCTGCCCCATAGGCTAAACCAATCGTTAGACCCGCAACCATCGTCATGGATGTATTTTTATTCATTCCAAGTACTTTCATGAATGGTGCAAGTGCATTGGAAAACTTGGTTAACCATCCCTTTTCCCGTAAATATTGCATGACAATCATTAACGGGATAACAATTAAGGCAAGCTGTACAACTGCAACTACTGCTGTTTGAAGACCTTGAAGTGTAATTTCAAACCAGCCATTTAATGCAGGGTCTGAAGATGCGATCAATCCATATTGTGCTGCTTCCGCTCCACCATTCCACAGCAAATTAATGAAGAAAGCTGCTAACAATGCAAGGGCTATCCGGATTCCAGCTATTAACCACCAGCTCACCCCTACTTTAGAAGCTACTGTCGATTCAATAAATAAATTGTGAGAAAAGGAAAGCATCATTGCCAGAATAAATACTTCCTTTACTGTAAATTCAAACGATACAATTGCTGCAATTCCAGCATATAAATTAAGTGCGTTACCTAATACTAGTGGTACAGCAGCTTCCCCGGAAAGTCCGATCAACCCCATAACTGGACTTAATAGGTCAATAATCCATGGAAGGACTGGTGTATATTGTAGGATCGTTACAATTAATGTAATCGGAAATATTACCTTCCCTAGGGTCCACGTTGTACCAAGGCCTTGTTGTAATCCACGATAAGCAATTCCAGTCAACCTTCATCCCCTCTTTTCTTTTGGCTTTTTTCGCATACTTTGTTGGTTTTCTACGTCGCATAATCTATATGATTTGCAATAAAATTTAGCTAAAATTACCGCTACAGAAAAACATTTCGCTTTCCGCGGACTCCCCACGAGCCTCCTCACTCGTAACCTCGTTGCGGGGTCTCTTAGGCTCGTTTTTCCGCAGGAGTCTCCATGTTTTTCCTCCGCTGTTAATGTGCTATTCTACTTTTTATTATTGTTGTTGCTATACGATGATTGATTGGAGCGTAGGACAGTCGACTCCTGCGGAAAAAACAACAGCTGAAGATCCCACAGGAAGCGGGTTTTGCTTCCGATGTCTAGCTACAGTGCCTACCCCCTCGAGGACTTAAGTCAATCCTCTCTGTGGCACAAAACGCCACGCCGAGGCTCGGCTTAAGCTTGGCAGATAAGAAAAACTTTCTTACTGCATAAGTGCAACTAAGCCTTTCGCCACTTGGCGAAAAGCCAAGTTTTCTAATCGGGGGTAACCAAGGCACTTCCGCTTTTCTATAAAGGAAACTGAAGCGTTGTCCGCGGTAAAGTAGACACTGTGAAAACGAAAAGTTTGAACAGATGTCGCACTTATGCCCCTGGTGAAAGCGACTGTTTTCCACAGTATTAGTTTAGCACTCACCTTATGATGAAGCCATGCTAAACATTTACTACGCATCATAGATCTTATATGCATGACGTTTCATACTAGAAAGCAATCTTTTAGAAAACAGCCTTTCTTTTTTCCTTTATTTCCTCAAATATGATACAAAAGGGCTTTTATTTTTTCTTTTTCTTATTCTTAGGCACTTTTTTGCCATCATAATGTTTATTAGCCATTCCTGATTTACGACGGTAGATTATTAAAGCAATAGCTCCAACAATCAAGATGACGGAAATAAGCTGTGCTGTACGAAGGTTTCCAACTACGTATAAACTATCTGTTCGCATCCCCTCGATAAAGAAACGCCCTATTGAATAGGATATAACATACGATAAGAATACTTCTCCACGCAATGGATTTCTTCTACGTAAAACTAATAACAAAGCCAAGACCGCAAAATTCCATACAGACTCATATAAGAATGTTGGGTGATACATCACTCCATCAATACACATTTGATTCATAATAAAATCTGGTAAATATGTATGAAAGCTATTATAAGTAGATTCAGCAATTGGTTCCCCATGTGCTTCTTGATTCATAAAATTACCCCAGCGTCCTATTGCCTGACCTAGGATAATACTTGGTGCAGCAATATCAGCTAATTGCCAAAACGAAACTCTTTTCACGCGAGCATAAATAATTGCTGTCAAAACGGATCCTATTAAGGCACCATGTATTGCGATCCCACCTTCCCAGACTGCGAATACATTCCACCATGGTCCATCTGCATAGCGTTCCCACTCAAATATAACATAATATACTCGTGCTGAGATAATGGCAATTGGGATTGCAAACACAACTAAATCAACAATTAAATCTTTCTTCAATCCTAAACGATCTGCTTCACGCGTTGCTAAGTATAACCCGATAAAGGCACCTGTTGCGATGATGACGCCATACCAATATATCGTTAAGGGACCTAAATCTAAAAATACTCGATCTAATGACGGTGCAGCACAACTCAACTAAACCACTCCTATTCCATTTCATCTTTTTCTTGTTCAATCATGGTTGTTAGACGTTCTGAAAATTCTTCAGCAGCGTTTACTCCCATACGTTTTAATCGGAAATTCATCGCAGCAACTTCGATAATAACAGCCAAGTTTCTTCCTGGTCGTACTGGGATGGTTGCTTTCGGCAATTTGACATCCATAATTTTCATTTCATCCTCATCCAATCCCAATCGATCATATTGTTTTTTTTCATCCCACAACTCAAGATTAATGATCAATGAAATTTTTTTATAGCTCCGAACTGAGCCTGCACCAAATAATGTCATTACATTGATAATCCCCAATCCCCTGATTTCTAATAGATGTTCAATTAAAGGGGGGGAATTACCAATTAATGTATCATAATCCTCTTGGCGAATTTCTACACTATCATCTGCAACAAGTCGATGCCCACGCTTCACTAATTCTAGTGCCGTTTCACTTTTCCCGACACCGCTTTGGCCTGTAATTAATACGCCAACACCGTAAATATCAACCAAGACACCATGAATAGCCGTAAATGGTGCAAATTTAGCCTCTAAATAATTTGTCAATCGACTAATGACTCGGGTTGTTTTTCGCGGAGAATGAAGAATCGGAACACCAGATTCATTCGCTGCTTCTAATAACACATCGGGAATATCCATACCACGTGAAACGACAATACCTGGTGTGACATCCGTACATAACCGTTCGGCACGATCTCTTTTTTGAGCATCTGTTAAATCTAAAAAATACGTCATTTCTGTTTTTCCTATTAATTGTAGGCGCTCTTTTGGATAATATCGAAAATACCCTGTCATTTCAATACCTGGGCGAGAAATATCACTCGTAATAATTTCTCGATGAATTCCATCTTCTCCAGCAACCAGGGTAAGATTAAAATTTTCTAGTAAATCCTTTGTGCGAACTTTGCTCATCGTTTATACCTCCGAAGCTCGATTACTGATTTACATTGTAGCATATTTTAGATAAAGGCAGGAGTAAGAAGAACTTGTTCTAAAAAACTTCAACATTTAATTTAGAATTTGAAAAGACGCAGGCATTTACCTGCGTCCGCTACTGTACTAGTGTATCCCTAATAAGTTTATTTAATAGTAGATTTAGAACAGAAATGACGATAGATGCGATAATTGCTGTACCAAATCCATCGATCACAAAGGAGGCACCGATCATGGCCTGACTAAGCATTAACGTAATTGCATTGATAATAAAGAGAAACAATCCTAATGTCATTACCGTTATTGGCAATGTAAGGATGACTAAGATGGGTTTTATGATAATATTTAATATCGATAGAATTAAACTAGCTAGAATGGCAGTACCAAACCCATCCATATAAAAGGAATCGAATAATTGTGCAACAGCAATCAGTGCGACTGCATTTAGGATGACCGACACAACCCAACGAAGTATCATATCACATTTCTCCCTCATTTGGAATGACAAAAATGGCAATAAGGTAGATCAATAGTAATGTACCACCAGTAAACAGGACAATTGCAACAAATAGTAACCTGATCAATGTTGGATCAATCTTGAAGTACTCTGATATGCCTCCGAGTACACCTGCTAAAATCCGGTCCTTTTCTGAGCGATATAATCGTTTCATAACAATTCCCCCATCCTTGCATATTATAGCAAGATCCTACTATTAATACGATCAAGTGATTGTATAGGTTTCAGTTAAAATGAAAGGGCATTCTTTAATTCTTTGTTGTTTTTTAACATCGCATCTTCTATAATAAAGGCTTCATTCAATTTGCTACACATAATACATCAACTCTTCGCCAATCCCATAAAGCTTAAATAATTCAGCGGGAGTTTCCCTTTATCCCCACCGAATGTTAGTTGAGCTTATCTAACTTTTACTGACAATTATCCCCACTTATACTTCTTTGTTTCCCGAAGTCTTGAAGTGGGGGCTACCAGTTAACACGTGATAAAGAAAAACCCCTACTCGAATAAGCAAGGGGAATTGTATTAATCATCAAAATGCCAATGATAAAATTGCTCTTTTCCTAATCTTCTTTTGGCTGCTTCCTTGACATCATCTGCTACTTCATCTCGTTTTTTGAAGTTACCTAAAATACCACTTGCTTGGGAGTCGTGGCAGAGTATGGCTTCCATCTTTTTGTCAAAATGCTCGGTGACATCATTTTTAATATCAGGATCTCCTAATTCTTCAATATGATTATTTGAAATAGCCTGAGCCCACAGAGTCGGACGGTTCTCCTTATCCATTTGGCGAACTGCTTCTATTGCAGCAGCACCAAGTGCATTATGATCTGGATGAACTGCATGATCTGGATAATGAGTAATGACTAGACTTGGTTTAATCGTTTCTAAAATTCCTTTTAAATGTTGGGCAACTTCTTGACGATCCTCATATTCGATTGTTTTATCCCGATAGCCTAACATTTTTAATTCAATATCTAAAACATTACATGCAGCAAGTAATTCTTTTTTTCGGATGTATGGCAAGGTTTCCCGATTCGCAAAAGTTGGGGAACCCATATTTCGTCCCATTTCGCCTAACGTACCACATAAATAGGTTACAGGGACACCTTGGTTACGAAAATTAATAATAGTTCCAGCCGCACCAAATGATTCATCATCTGGATGCGGATAGATGACAACAACATGTTTTTCCATGCTTTTCACCTTTCCTTCCCCGTCCAATTAATAGTCAAATGGTGTTTCACTAATTTGTAAAGAAACCATTAAACGACCTTCACGATCATGACCAGCAAGTAATAGCTTCTCCTCTTCATGAATCACCCAATCGGTTAAGCCTTCTGCATAGATCCACCCTTTTTCCATTTTTAACCCAACACGATATACGTTCCCATCGCCTACTATTTTTGCTTGTGTAAATCGAACAGTTGCATTTCGTACATATGCACCTACATTATAGGCCTTATCATTAAAGTGACTTGCATATGCACCATTTGTCGTTTCAATATGTATGTATACATCTTTGTTTATAAAACGTTCTAATGTGGCCTGAACATTCTCTTTTTCTATTGGTTTCATATCTTCTTCCTCCCAAAAGGCTTCTTATTTTACCTTACCGAAATACCCATGTCCCGTCAAAATATTCGTTTCACAACCAAAATATGTAAAAAAAATGGGTTAGCCTAAAGACTAAATAGGTCACTTACGGTGGAGGAAAAATACAGCTTGTCTATCAGTCGGTTCTCTTTCGAAATGCGATGCAATCAGCTGTGAGATCCAGTTTGTCGGACAAAACCTTTTAGCAATCTAATTTTACCTTACTAACACCATTAATAATATGTTCATCCTTGAATTATCTTTTTCATATTAAAAGATTTTTAATTAAACATCGTCATAGAAACAAAAACAGCATACCAACTAATGCCAATTGGTACACTACTATTCCATATGTTAGTTCAGGCTTTCTCCTTTAATAGTGAACTACTTAGCTCAAAGATCAACCCATTCCTTATAAGAGGATGTTCAAAAAGTCCGGTAAAAATGACACATCTAATTTCTTCGTTGGCCTTGCTTTTCCACTCCTTGGAAAAGAACTACACTTTTCCTGCGTGCGAAGTAGATTCGGGAGCATCCTTGTGCTCACGTATTAATTGCATACGCTCCCCGCTGCAGGGAGCTTCGCCGCCTCGAACTTCCGACGTACAGGACGTACTAGTGTCGGCGTTGTAACAGGACGCCTGAGACCTTAGCGACTCGGTCCTTTTTATCCTCCTTTTTGAACACGCACTATAATAATTTTACTAGCGGACATACTTGACCGTAAACGTTCAATAATTGTTGAATTTCTTAGAAAAACTTGCATTCGCTCATCCTAAGCGAATGTGTTAGCTTTTCTTATACTTAGGACATGAAAATTTCAGCCAAGTCGAATCCACTTCTTAGCTAAAATTTTATACTCCCTAACGTGTAAAAATAACGTACCTGTCATCCACTAAATGCAGGGATACTATTTAGAAGCAATGCTTTCTTTTTCTGCAAATGATTCTTCCATTCGTTTCTGATCACGTTCTAGTATTGGCTTCAGATAGCGCCCTGTATAGGAAATTGCTTCTTGTTCAGCAATTTCTTCTGGAGTCCCAGTTGCAACAATTTGTCCACCACGATCCCCACCTTCAGGACCAAGATCAATAATATGATCAGCTGTTTTAATGACATCTAAATTATGCTCAATAATTAATACGGTATCTCCATTATCAACTAAGCGCTGTAGAACTTTTAAGAGTCGTTTAATATCATCGACATGGAGTCCTGTCGTTGGCTCATCCAATATATAAAATGACTTCCCATTAGAACGACGATGTAATTCACTTGCTAATTTCACACGTTGTGCTTCCCCACCTGATAAAGTGGTAGCAGGTTGACCAAGGCGGATATAGCCGAGTCCCACATCTTCAATTGTTTGTAATTTCCGCTTGATTTTCGGGATGTTTTCAAAGAACTTCAATGCTTCTTCCACTCGCATATCTAATACATCAGCAATGCTTTTTCCTTTGTATTTCACTTCTAATGTTTCTCGGTTATACCGTTTTCCATGACACACTTCACATGGAACATACACATCAGGCAAAAAATGCATTTCAATTTTAATAATCCCGTCTCCTCGACATGCTTCACAACGTCCACCTTTGACATTAAAACTAAAGCGGCCTTTTTTGTATCCTCGAACTTTTGCTTCATTGGTTTGGGCAAACACATCTCGTATGTTATCAAACACTCCAGTATAGGTGGCAGGATTGGATCGTGGTGTCCGACCAATTGGAGATTGATCAATATCAATTATTTTTTCAATATGTTCTATCCCTTTTACTTCTTTGTGATTGCCTGGCTTCACCTTACTCCTATACAGCCTTTTGGATAAGGATTTATATAAGATTTCATTCACTAAGGTACTCTTTCCAGAACCAGAAACACCAGTAACGACCGTTAATAAACCAATTGGAAACGACGCATTTACTTCTTTTAAATTATTTTGGGATGCACCTATAACTTCTATTTGACGATCATCTTTAGCACGCCGTTTAGTTGGTAATGGTACAAACTTCTTCCCTGCTAAGTAATTGCCTGTTAGTGACTTTCGTTGTTTCATTACCTGTTTTGGGGTACCACTAGCTACAATCTCGCCACCATGCTCTCCTGCACCAGGGCCAATATCAATTAAATAGTCTGCCGCTAGCATCGTGTCTTCATCATGCTCTACCACAATTAAGGTATTATCCAAATCACGCATTTGTTTCAATGTACTAATTAATCGATTATTGTCACGTTGATGGAGACCAATGGATGGTTCATCTAATACGTAAAGCACTCCTGTTAGGGCAGATCCAATTTGTGTTGCCAAGCGAATTCGCTGTGCTTCCCCACCAGACAATGTACCCGCAGCACGTGATAATGTTAGATAATCAAGACCAACATTGTTAAGAAACGTTAATCTATCACCAATTTCTTTTAAAATCATGTCCGCAATTTTTGCTTCCTTCTCTGTTAGTGAAAGATTTTGGAAAAAGGCTTTTGCCTCTGTAACGGCATAGCCTGTTACTTCGCTAATATGCATGCCATTAACTAGTACTGCTAATGCTTCTTCTTTTAGCCTGTGCCCCTGACAAGTTGGACAAGCTTTTTCTGCCATAAACTTGCCTAAATGTTCCCGAGTAAAATCAGAAGTAGTTTCCCGATAGCGACGACCAATGTTATTCATTACCCCTTCAAAATAGATATCATTATCACGGATCTTTCCAAAGTCATTAACATAATGGAAGTGAATTTTTTCGTCACCACTTCCGTATAAAATGATATCCATTTGTTCTTTTGGTATTTTGTTTACTGGGACATCCATATCGATATTATAATGGTCACAGACACTCTTTAATAGTTGGGGATAATATTGGGAACTAATCGGTTCCCAGGCAGCTATCGCATGTTCATTCAAGGTCAACTTCCAATCAGGGATAACAAGGTCAGGATCCACCTCGAGATTTGTCCCTAACCCATCACAAGTTGGACAAGCACCGAATGGACTATTAAATGAAAATAACCTTGGTTCTAACTCACCAATCGAAAAACCACACTTCGGACACGCATGATCTTCATTGAATAACAATTCTTCCTCGCCAATAACATCGACGATTATTTTACCATGACCAAGTTCTAAAGCTGTTTCGATCGAGTCACTTAAGCGACCTGTGATCCCATCTTTCACGATAATTCGGTCTACTACTACTTCAATAGAGTGTTTTTTATTTTTATCTAATTGAATGTCTTCGGTGATTTCCCGCATTTCCTTATCAACACGGATTCGAACATAGCCTTCTTTTTTTAGCATTTCAAATGTTTTAACATGCTCCCCTTTTTTACCAGATACCACTGGAGCAAGTATTTGCATTTTCGTACGTTCTGGATATTCCATAATACGGTCAACCATTTGCTGAACGGTTTGTGATGTGATTTCGATACCATGCCTTGGACAGGTTGGCCGACCAATACGTGCATATAAAAGTCGCAAATAATCATAGATCTCTGTTACGGTTCCAACGGTTGATCTTGGGTTTCGACTTGTTGTTTTTTGATCAATCGAAATGGCAGGAGATAACCCCTCAATTGCATCGACATCTGGCTTATCCATTTGTCCTAAAAATTGACGAGCATAAGCAGACAATGATTCGACGTATCGACGTTGACCTTCTGCATATATGGTGTCAAACGCTAGTGATGACTTACCAGAACCTGATAACCCAGTCAAGACAACAAGTTTATTTTTTGGTATTTTAACATCCACATTTTTCAGATTATGTGCACGAGCACCCTGTATTTGAATTGATTTATTGGACATAAACAAGTCATCCTCCTGCTCCATTACTTTTGTTCCCCTTTTAATTCGATTATAATATCACGAAGCTCAGCAGCACGCTCAAAATCAAGTGCTTTAGCAGCCTCTTTCATTTCGCTTTCCATCTTATCAATAACTTCCGCTTTTTCTTTCTTCGTTAGCTCTGTTAATCGTTTTGCTTTACTGTTATATCCTTCTTCATCTTCGGCTGCTACTGTTGCACGAATGACATCACGCACTTCTTTTTTGATCGTGGTTGGCGTTATATTATGTTCTTCATTAAATGCCATCTGTTTTTCTCGACGACGATTTGTCTCATCAATCGCAACTTGCATCGAATTGGTAATTTTATCTGCATACATGATAACAGTACCATTTTCATTTCGGGCGGCTCGTCCCATTGTTTGGATAAGGGAACGTTCAGACCGTAAGAAACCTTCTTTATCAGCATCTAAAATAGCCACTAACGAGACCTCTGGAATATCAAGTCCCTCTCTTAATAAGTTTATCCCAACGAGTACATCATATTTTCCAACTCGTAAATCACGAATAATTTCAATTCGTTCCAATGTCTTGATTTCTGAGTGTAAGTAGGCAACCTTGATTCCGACTTCTTTTAAATAGTCGGTTAAGTCCTCTGACATTTTCTTGGTTAAAGTTGTCACTAATACCCGTTCATTTCGCTCTGAACGCTTATTAATTTCGCCAATAAGGTCATCAATTTGGCCTTCAATTGGTCGAACGTGTACTTTTGGATCTAATAACCCAGTTGGTCGAATAATTTGTTCTGTCATTTGTGGCGAATGCTCCATTTCGAATGGACCAGGAGTTGCAGAAACATATATTAGTTGATTCGTTTTCTTTTCAAATTCTCCAAATGTTAATGGGCGGTTATCTAATGCAGACGGAAGACGGAATCCATGATCCACTAACACTTGTTTTCGAGCACGGTCACCATTATACATCCCACGAATTTGTGGTAAAGTCACATGGGATTCATCCACCACAACTAAAAAGTCATCCGGAAAGAAGTCTAATAAAGTGTATGGGGTTGAACCTGGTTCCCGAAAGGTCAAATGACGAGAGTAGTTTTCAATTCCTGAACAAAAACCCATTTCTTTCATCATTTCAATATCATAATTCGTTCGTTGTTCAATCCGTTGAGCTTCTAATAGTTTATCTTGATCACGTAATTCCTTTACACGGTCTTCTTTTTCTTTTTCAATGTTTTCAATTGCTTTCTTTAATTTTTCTTCACGTGTTACGAAGTGGGATGCTGGAAAAATAGCCACATGCTCCCGATCACCAACAATTTCACCAGTTAATGCATCCACTTCTCGAATACGATCAATTTCGTCCCCAAAAAATTCGATGCGAATACAATGCTCTTCTCGGGATGCAGGAATCACTTCAACAGAATCCCCTCGTGCACGAAAAGTCCCACGTTGAAAATCGATATCATTGCGAGCATATTGGATATCAACAAGATCTCGTAATAGTTGATCGCGATCTTTCTCCATTCCCATACGCAAAGAAAGTACTTGGCTCTTATATTCCTCTGGTGAACCTAAACCATAAATACAGGACACACTTGCAACAATTAACACATCATTCCGTTCAAATAGTGAAGATGTAGCTGAGTGTCGTAATTTATCGATCTCATCATTGATGCTTGCATCTTTTTCTATAAACGTATCTGTTGATGGTACGTACGCTTCTGGTTGATAATAGTCATAATAACTAACAAAATACTCAACCGCATTATTCGGAAAAAATTCTTTAAACTCACTATATAATTGGCCAGCCAACGTTTTATTATGTGCGATGACTAAGGTTGGCCGGTTGATCTCTGTTAGAACATTCGATACTGTGAAAGTTTTTCCAGTTCCAGTTGCACCTAACAATGTTTGATGCCTTTGCCCTGCTTTTACTTTTTCGACAAGCTCTTGAATTGCTTTTGGCTGATCTCCTCGTGGCTCATACTTAGCCACAAGTTCGAATTTATTTTCCACAAAGCAAACCTCCGTTCATTGTTCTACCAATAGTGTAGCATAATCATTCTTTTATTTTAACATATAACGAACAAGCATTCGATCAGTTTGCTTATATAATACCGTGAAGACAATTGGCGATTTTATTGGGCTGTTTTCTAAAAGTTCATTATTTTCCAGTACAATCTTCATGAATAGTTGATAGATTATGCGTAGTAATCTACCGCTACGGAAAAACACTTCGCTTTCACCACGGGCACAAGTGCGATATCTGTTCAAAACTCCCGTTGCTCGTTTTCACAGTGTCTTTCTAGCCATGGACACGGCCTCAGCCTCCTCAGAAGCAAAGAACTTCTTTTAGGGGATTCCGCTAATCTCATTAAATCATTCTATTATGAGATAAAAAATCGACCTATAACGGAACGAGGATTACATATCACACTCTAAACATGGGTTTTTCAGCAAATAACGGAATGACGATTCATCAAGCCTAACTTAGCGGTTCCTCGTTCCGCTATTGTTAAGAAAAACAATCTTTTTTAGGTTAAGTGTAATCCTCACTTCGGACGCGTGTTGATTCCATAGGAGTCTGCGTGTTCTGCCTTCACTGGTAGAGATTTTCTAATTAATAAGTAGTTATAGTAGTTATAGCTCTTGAAATCAAAGAAATAATAGCACTCCCCCCTCATTGAATGAGAAAAGCGACTGTCCTCCACTTCAATTACTTCAACAATAAAAAATAGTATAATAAAGGTTTTGAAATATCAACTAGCGGAGGAAACACACGAAGACTCCTGCGGAATAACGAGCCTAAGAGACCCCGCAACGAGGTTACGAGTGAGGAGGCTCGTGGGGAGTCCGCGGAAAGCGTAGTGTATTTCCGTAGCGGAAATTATAGCTATCACTTTTTACGACGCATAATATAGATGATGTGACGTTAGGAAAACAAGAAAAGTATTCAAAAAGGGGATTTTCTAGAAAAATTCTGTGAAATCAGCCTAAAAATAAAAAACACTAGCACGAATGGATGCTAATGTTTTATACATTCCTTCATTATTGTAGATAAAGTTGTTGATAAGTTTTCGTTTTCCAGATCATGATGGTATCGATCTAATTGTTCGTTGACATAGTTTTGTTGGTCCTCGTCAGCGAAAAAGTCAAGAATTTGTTGTTCAACTCGATCTTCACAAGGAAGGATAACACCTAACTTCTGTAATTGTTCGACATTAATTCGTTCTTGACCTGGTAATGGATTATAGACAAAAGTTGGCTTCTTCTTCCACAAACACTCACTAATCGTAACGCCACCAGGTTTTGTCAATACTGCATCAACTTGATCATATAACTGATTCATTTCTTGTCGCGATGATATATACGAAAATGGGGTAACATGGTCACGCTGTTCTTTAAGCAATCGCTCATAGAGTGCTTCATTTTTTCCACATAACACATAATAGTGAACCTTTCCACTTGTGTCTTTAACGAGATTTTCCATGGAACCGATCCCCAAATTTCCACCAGTAACTAACACGGTAATCGTTTCATTAGCTTTAGTTGTGGTTGGAAGACGATCATGAAAAGCAGGATGTATCGGAATTCCAGTCACAAAAATTCGGCTTTCTTCTACTCCTTGGCTGATTAAAAAGTCTTTCACCAACTTAGACGGTACGAAATGGTAGTCTATATATTGCAATCCCCATACTTGGTTCACAAAGTAATCCGTATAAACATTCACCACAATGGCATCTAATTTTCCTTTTTGTTTTAATACACTTGCCATATAAGAAGGTAAACAATGGGTACAAAACAGAATTCGAGGATCTTTTGTCCGCAATAAACGTTGAAAAAAATACGTAAACAATACCTCATACATATAGTGCCGTTTACCGTACCTGTTTTGATAGGCTGCAAACCGATAAATCCAATGATACACATTTGGTAGTCGTTTAATCGACGTTAAGTAGAGAGAGGTAATCAGCTTTTCCATTGGTCCATAACTATACGATAGAATATCAACTTTATCATAAGCAATTTCTTTTTTATATAATTGCAGTTCTGCACGTAAGGCATCAGCAACATGATGATGACCTGAAGGAATTTGCATAAATGGTAAAAATAACACATCTTGTTGTTGGGCTTGTGTTCTACTCATGATTTCAACTCCACTATGTTGATTAATACTCCCTTGATTTACCAATGAAAGGCTTGTATAAAACATGATATAATCCAATTCTAGAGAGGAGCTAAAATATGACATATATTACATTTTCACTTGTCGTTGTCATAATTGGATTTTTGTTATGGAAAGCCTACCGTAATACACAGGATATTAAGATCAATACGATTGCAATTAATTCTACTAACAACACTACAGCAAAACAACCAGCCTTATCTATCCTTCATTTATCAGACTTACACTTAGAGAATATATCCATCACTCCCGAACAATTAGAAAAAAAACTAACAAATAAAAAGATTGATATCATCGCTTTAACAGGGGACTTCTTAGATCGTAAACGTACCATCCCTAAATTAATCCCTTATTTGGAAGTATTACAGCGTATTAACGCAGTTCATGGAATTTATGCTGTATTAGGTAATCATGATTATGTGTTAAAAGAACCTAATTTAACTACATTAAAAGAAGTCCTCACGCAGCATGATTGCCATGTACTTCAAAACGCGAATAAATCAATTCATATAGATGGACAAGTTATTAATATCGTTGGAATTGATGATTACAGTACAAACAGAAGTAATATAGCAAAGTCCTACGAAAATATTAAAGAAGGTATGAACATCGTATTAACCCACGACCCTAATGTTGTATTAGAAATGGAAGACTTTCGATTTGATTATTTAATGGCAGGTCATTTCCATGGCGGACAAATTTGTTATCCCAAAGCATACCACCTTGCAAAAATGGGGACACTTGCACGCAATAATATTATAAAAGGGCTACACATGCATAATAATGCACCTTACTATATCAGTGAAGGACTTGGTCAAACTGGTGTGAACATTCGAGTTGGTAGTAGGCCAGAAATCACTTTCCATAACTTACCCATTACAACTCATTTTAAATCAAATGTTAGCTAAATACTTTACTGGATATATCGTTTCATAATTTGTTCTTTAGACATAAATAAATAATATGGTGTTTTGGGACCTTTTGTATTGGCCAAAAAATTAATTGGCATAAAGGTCCCCTTTTTATATAATTTATAAAACGTATTCTTAATCGGTACAATTTCAAAACCTAAGCGTCCGGCCCCGCGATATAGACCAGTGATACCAATAATCCCTTTAATTTCATCGTGTTTCGGATGTTTCTCTAAATACGAAGCTAATTTCGGTAGGGCACGTTTAACAACATGATACGTATATACTGCACGTTTCATCTCACTAGAAATAGACTGCATCTCATGAAGCATTCGAACATTATGGAGATGAATTTTTAAAAGCTTGTCTCCTTTCTTTATGACGGTACCATCTCTTAAAATAGCGGTACAACCTTTATAAGTTGTTAAACGAACGCGAAATAAGGTATTTCCTTTTTCTTGATCTGGTACATATCGCAATCGTGAACAGGTATAATAGATAGGATCAATGACATTCCATATGTGTAGCAAGTAGCTTTTCATGGTGCTTCCTTCCTCAATCGTTTTTATTTTTAGTTTACTTGAACCTGGAAAAAATATAAGCAAGATTCGCGGGTTTTTTGTGAACCATAAGACACCATTTTACAGAAGACGTTTTCCATATTTTGGGGCTTTTTTTATTTGGCTGTTTTCTAAAAGATTGTTGCCTTCTTGTATGAAACGTCATGCATATAAGATATATTATGCGCAGTAAACGCACCGTTAATTTCCGCTGCCGGACAGCCGCTTTCCGCAGGCACGGCCTCAGCCTCCTCGGAAGGGGACCACTTCCTGCGGGGTCTTCGGACACGTGCTTTTCCTCCAGGAGTCGACTGTCCTACGCTCCAATCAACTAGTGTATTAACAGTATGTAATAGGAAATGTTGATCATATCAGTGGAAGAAATACACGCAGACTCCTGCGGGAAGATAGGCATATGTGAGATCCCACAGTGCGGTAGCAGTCTTTTTTGTGAGGAGTGCGGCAGCAATGTATAGCTTTCAGCACGACGAGCACGAGGAGGCTTAACAGCCGACCGCGGTAAAGTAGACACTGTGAAACGAACAGTTGAACAGATGTCGCACTTATGCCCATGGTGAAAGCGAAATGTTTTTCTGTAGCGGTAATTTTAGCTAAATGTTATTGCGCATAATATAGATTATACATCTTAGAAAACAACAAAGTATGCGAAAAGAGCCTTTTATTTAGAATGCATTGTCCATAACCATTGTTATGATGCGGAGATTTTTGTAATGTGGGAACAGTACCAAGTTATAATTTGCTCTTATGGTAGGGAATTAATAAATTATAGTAAAAAATTCTCCTATACTTCCCTATTACACAATAGGATTCATCTACTGCTGATGGGGGGCTTTAATTCCTGCGATGCGTAAGATTGTGTTCGTTTATCTTATACTTGGGACGTTGACATTTTAGCTACGTCGAGTCCACTTCTTGGCTAAAAACTTATACTTACCTAACGTGGAACGAAAAAAGACTTTCCTCCTAAAGTGGAGAAAAGTCTTTTTAGTTTAAACGTTATTCTGTTACTTCAAGGACACCAGCAGCACCTTTTTGTACGTGGTTAAATTGGTGTGTTACAAACTTGTATGTTCCAGCTTCTTTTACAGTGAACTCTACTACAGCTCCACCACTTGCTGGTAACATTACTGTTTGCATTCCTGTTAAATGATTATCTGGATGTCCATCTAAATACACATCATCCATAATGGTTCCAATTACATGAAAGCTACTTACTTCATTTGGACCAACATTATTGATATAGAAGCGAACTTTATCGCCAACTTTTGCAGTTAATGGCTCATCTTTAAGTGCAGATACAGTACCATTTGTGTTTGGTTGACCATCTTCTAATGCTTTAGCAGAGAATACAACCTGAGATGGCTCATTGTTTGTCATATCATCTAAGTCATTGTATTGATACCATTCATTTTGTACAATAACATATTCTTGATCTACTTCATCATCAGTTGGGTAACCATCTTCTGGTTGAACAATAATCACACCGTGCATCCCATTTGCAACGTGAGACAATACCGGGTCTGTACCACAGTGATACATGAATACGCCAGGGCTATTAGCATCATACACGAATGTTCCTTCTTCATTTGGTGCTACGTCTGCAAATCCTTTATCTGGTGCAGCGTGTACTGCATGGAAGTCCATGCTGTGTGGAATAGCAGGGTCCATATTATCTAATGTGAAGTGGATTGTGTCTCCTTCATTCACAACAACTAATGGTCCTGGAGCTTCTCCATTAAATGTCCATGCTTTATACGTATAACCTTTATCAATTTCGATGTCTGTAATCTGTGCCGTCATGTTGATATAGACATCTGTTCCATCTCGTTCCATTTCTAGTGGGACAGGATCCTGATTTAAATCTTTGTGTGGCTCAATTGCTTCAGGAGCCGCTTCTGCACTTACATTTTCAATAGCATCTTCTAAATCTGGTGAAACGTCATTTTCAGCTTCTTCATTTCCATCAGCACAAGCAGATAATAATAATACCGTCGCACTTAAACCAATCACTACACGAAAACTAATTTTTTTAAACATACCTTTTCACCTCTTAAGTGTTTTGGTTGATAAGGATGATACCATTCATTTGGCTAATGTTATGAAGTATTATTGCTGAATGGCTTTCCTTATCTTCAATTACAGTTTAATTCATTAGACCTGGTATACCTGTGATTTAAATCACTTAAATCATGTGCAATTATGAACAATCTATGTCTATATATAAAAACAGTTAAAACCATAAAAATCATGTTTATAAATAATGTAAACGTTATCACCTAGTAAAATCTTTTGTGAATTAGATAACAATTACTACTGTCATGTTTGTCACGATACCAATATTAAAAACCACATTTTATAGGAATTTTTTCCTGTAAAATGTGGTTTTTTGATTAATCCGATGTTGATTGATCTGTAAATACTAGTTGAATAAAATAAAGTAACATGGCAGCCGTTATGGCTAAAAATCCCCAACCTACCAACCTCTGTTGAACTTCTAAGTAGTTGTTACAAATTTGAATAGGAATATCAATGTATAGCCAAGCCATTAGGCCAAACATCGAAATATAATTTAAGAATATAAAACTCTTCGTGATCCCAGATAACTTTTTCCAACTATCTCGAAGTGGAATCCCTACCAATAATGGAATACCAACAAGCTTAAATATTTCAATCGGATAACTAAGTAACGCTTCATCTAGCGTACGTGGAATCATCCAATACAACGTGATAATGACTACTAATAATATGCCAGGGATCCCATTTGCATTCCATTTAGAAAAGAAAGTTTGGTACTTCTGGGTGATTCTTTTTCCAATTAGCCAGCCTGCTACGATCAGTAACGGAATCTGAACCAACATGTGTAAAATCATAATTGATTCTAAAAAGGCTAAAACTGGAGGAGCTAGCAACACTAGATATAATACTATCCCATAAATTGTCTGGCGCATCGATATCCCCTCCAATTTTAGAACAAAAGCTAGAAGCGCCTTGATCACCCCCGATTAGAAAACTTGGCTTGTCGCCAAGTGGCGAAATCCTTAGTTGCACTTATGCAGTAAGAAAGTTTTTCTTATCTGCCAAGCATAAGCCAAGCCTCGTCGTGGCGCTTTTTGCCACAAAGAGGATTGACTTATGACCTCGAGGGGGTAGGCGCTGAAGCTGGACGTGGCCTTTCCTAACCAAGGCAGTAATGACACCAACTTTTTATACTTACCTTTTTAAAAAAACTCGCATTCACACGTCCTTAGCGGATGGGTTAGTTTTTCTTATACTTGGGACATTAAAATGTTAGCCACATCGAGTCCACTTCTTAGCTAAAATTTTATACTTTCCTAATGTGTTAGAAAACTTGGCATTCGCTATGCCTTTATTGGTAAATGCCTTAGTTGCACTTACGACTCAAAGGACGTGCTAGTACTGGTGTTATCACCGGAAGTGACGGTTTTAGGCAATGAGCAGTAGGAAAGTTTTTATACTTTCCTAGCTACCAATTTCAAGCTTTACGCAATCTTTTTCCCTTCTTCATCACGTGGAACATAATCACGTTCACGAACATAACGGATAAAGTGAATAATAAAGATAGCTAACGAAATTGTCATTAAGACCCCAGCAACAGCTCCAAATAACGCTGGACCCATCCACTCAGGGATGTGTGTTGCCCATCGACGTGGGGTACTTAGTGCTCCAGATACAAGGAATGAACCACTTAAACTTAAGACACCTAATGTAAAACCAATTAATCCGATTTTATCCAATAAATTTGGTTTGATAGCACTGTCCTCTTTTGCGAGGAAATACATAAATCCGAATAACATCGCACATGCACCTAAGGCCATATACATATGGAAGTGACCAGGTACCCATTTTGTATTATGCATAACATGGTTAACGACAATTGTTGCATCAATAATAGCTGGCACAACGCCTACTACCCAACCAAACATAGATATAAATATCAGTCCTGATGCTACATCCCATTTAATACCTGAACGGTAAACAATCATTAATGCACCATAAGCAGTTACAATAAGTACTGGAAGTCCGTTTGCATAAGATAGTGCTTGTCCCATAATAAGCATCCATGTTGGCATAACAGAGTCCATTAACATATGGTGTGTATAAATTAACAGTGTAAATACAGTAGACATTGTCCATGCTATTAGAAATACCTTATTTGCTTTCCATGGACGGTTCGCATACCTCGGTAAAATCTCATACACAGCAATAACTGCCATATAAATAATTGAGTTTGCAAATATATGTCCAAATGCATAGGTTAAGTTTTTCGCTAATAATGGATCAAAAGTAAAAGCAGGATTAATGACATTGATGATATTCATAATTAATACAGTAGCACCAGCAAGTAAAGCCGTAACATTTACAATGGTTACCATCGTACTTGCAATAACAGCTTTTGGAGGGGCATCTTCTTCAGATTTTTTGCCGGAAATGACATCCCAACCTAATCCTTTGCCAAGACTTCCGTATTTTTTAATAATTGCACGACCTGTATCAATAAATAAGAGTAAAAAGCCAACACCCAAAATCAACATCCCAAATAGGTAAAGAAGTGCACCTATCGTTCCCCATGCACCACCAGAAAGCGCTGGTAATGGGTATAAAAATGTCCATGAGCTAGCATATTCGAATGAAAATACACCAACAATGACCATTACTACACCGATAAGAAATAAAACTAAATTGGCTATAAAAATTTTTTTCGATAGGTCAACATATTCTCGTAGAAAATACCACATAACTGACGCAGCTGCTAGTGCTGCTGCACCAATCATACCTGTACCATGAATAGTTAAGAATTGATAAAATGCTGCTGGGGATACATCTAAGGCACCACCTTGCGCTAAGAGCATTAAAATACCAAATATCATCATTACAAAAATAATTGCGCCACCAACTATTAAATAGGTGACAATTTGATTATTTTCTGATTTACGTTCACGTGCTCGTATTGTTGTTGTTGTCATTTAGAACACCTCCATCTTTTATTCCGTCACTTCTATTGTCGCCGTCATTATGTGATGTGCTAATCCGCAGTACTCTAGACAGAGAATTTCGTACGTTCCAGGTTCATCAAATGTTATATAAACCGTATTCGTGTATTCTGGCATTGCTTGTGTTTGAGCCAACAAATTCATATCCTCATCATAAATCCCAAATCCATGGTTAACATCCTTACTAGTTACATCGAATTCGATCGGTTCTCCAACTTTAAATTCCGTTTGGCTAATATCCCAGCCAAATTGAAGTGCTTCTACATCAACAACAGTAGGTTCCTGTCCTTCGCTATAGACTGGTTGATTGTATGGTAAATCACGTAAGGTATAAATAGTAACAGCTAACATTACAATAACTAACGTAATCGCATAAAAAGAACGTGCTTTATACCATTTCTTCTTGATCGGTTCATAATCTCTCCTTCCTTGAGATTTTAACGCCACAACACCAAAAACGACTGCAATTAATGTCATAAAAATCAAACTAACTACCCATGCAACTGTTTGAATCATCTGATTACCCCCTTAACCTTCATTTTTATCACGTTTTTCATGTAATACTAAAAATTGATCATCATGTAATCGTTTTTATCATACGGAAAAATAAGCGCCTTTCAAGTGACTCAAATCACTATATTGTCAACAAAATGTTGATTTTGATTTATTTTAATTATTGTTGTTACAAACATAAATATAGTGACAAATCACTCCTACAGGGTTTCTCCTGTAGCCACATTAAAAAAGCAACGTCTAATCATCGACGTTGCTTTTGTACCTCTTAATCATTATCGTTTTTTAAACGGGACCGTTCTTTCACAAAAATAATCCCTAATTCATGGTGATCACCTTCATACAATGCGCTATTAATAAATCGAACCTCCCCTATATCATCCAATACTTCTAATTTAAATGCTGCACCACCCGCTTGCAATGCTTGGTAGAAGGATTGAACATCATTTACAATGGTATCATTTACTTTACGAATTGTTTCACCAGGTAATAATGCCAACCGATCTGCTGGAGAGTTAGGAATGATTGCTAACACACTTACTCCTTTATCATGTTGGTGGAAATAGGCTGGTTTTCGTCTGTCCACAACACGATGATAAAAGTTAATGACTTCTTTCCCTACTATGGCTAGTAACACAGCAACAAGGGAAAGCCAAGAAACATAAATACTACTTACCGCAAGTATACTAACCAATACCCCTAATATTGCTATATACCTTGCTAAAGTCGAACGTGCAAATTGTGGTGGAATTCCCCTAACTGTATAATCAAATCCGAGTAGAAAAGGAAAGATGATAAGACTATAGGATTCTCCGCCAACATCAAAATACGGCCAATAAGTAGCAAAAGGGTTGATCAGTCCTGTTGGAATAACCGTAATAAATGGAATAACTGCCAGCTTCTTAAGCTCATGCTTTCCGACCCATCTTCCGCGATTCCCAAGGACTAAACCTGGGAAGGACTCATTTCGCTTTATCCGACTTAAAATAATTGCTTCTACCACTAACAATAATCCTAAAAGTAAGGCTAAACCACTAATATTTGGTTCGTACTGAAATGTATACGCTAAGAATGTTTGATTTTCCATAATAAACGGTAAAAATAATAACAATAAAACAGTAAGCCCAATAGTGTAACTTGCTGATAAGAGTTTAAATTGCAATGTTAAACTAAGAAAAACCATTATGATACTTAACAAAAAAAGTGTCTCTAGGCTGAATACAATTCCAATACCTAAGCTTAAAAGAGAAATAACTAATCCAGCTATTAGTGATACACTCCATGTATGTTTCCATTCTGAAAATATATCAAATACTTTAAAACCAAAGTCTATCCGCTCTTGCTTAATTCTCTTATAGCCAGCCAATATAATTAAAAAGAATAACCAATAAAATGCAGGATTTAAAAACAATCGTCCAATACCCTTGACGAATTCTATCCCCCATGCTTCCATCATGTATTTCACCTACTTAGCAGTTGCTATTCTGTTCTTTATCTATTAAGTATTCGATAGATTCCTCCTTTTTTCCTGCAAAAGGGACAGAAAACTTCCCTAGCTATATTTGGCTGGGATTGTTTTTGTTGTAACGGGTATGGTGAGTGTGTGCTCAATTACTTTTTGACTTTTCTTTGTGCTGATTTGGGCACTAACAAGCTTCCTCAATTACTTTTTTGCTTTCTAGTATGAAACGTCTTGCATATAAGATGGATGATGCGTAGTAAATGTTTAGCATGGCTTCCTTCATTCTTTATAAAGAGAGCGCGCTAAACCCACGCTGTGGAAAACACTCGCTTTCACCATGGGCACAAGGGCAACATCTGTTCAAACTCTCTCTGGTCGTTTTCACAGTGTCTTCTTTGCCACGGGGAACTCTTCAGCCTCCTCGCGAGCATTGTCTAGGTCTAGCACCTACCCCCTCGAGGTCTTAAGTCAATCCTCTTTGTGGCACAAAACGCCACGCCGAGGCTCGTCTTAAGCTTGGCAGATAAGAAATAAATATCTTACTGCATAAGTGTAAGTGCAACTAAGGCTTTTACGCCATAAAAACTTGTCGAAAAGTCTAGTTTTCTAATCGGGGGTGACCAAGGCGCTAGACCTTTTCTATTAAAAGCGCTCACTGTGGGGTCTTCAGACTGTTCCTTTTCCCGTAGGAGTCTCGCATTTTCCACAGCTTCAAATAGTTTTTTATAAAAGTAAAAAGACACTGTAAATCGAATAAGTCTCTCATTCACTTCAACCAACTGTTGCATTGTCAATGGTAATGATAATAATTAGATAGCATAACTTAGTGGAGGAAATACACGCAGACTCCTGCGGAAAAACGAGCCTAAGAGACCCCGCAGTGTGGTTTTCACGAGGAGGCTCGTGGGGAGTCCGCGGTAAAGTAGACACTGTGAAAACGAATAGTTTGAACAGATGTCGCACTTATGCCCCTGGTGAAAGCGAAGTATATTTCCGGAACGGATAAACGCTCTAAACATCACCTTAATTTACTGCACATAATATAGATTATGCATCGTAGAAAACAACAAAGCATGCGAAAAGAGCGTTAAAAATAAAAAGGACTTAGAGAAGTTTCCTCTAAGCCCTTTTCATATCAATTGAATTGTTCAAGCAAATCCATATTCAAACACTTCATTACTCCTCATACAAGGATCGTAATGCATCTTCCATTTGGAGATCATCAACACCGTTACGAATATTTTCAACAACGTTTGCTTCAATCGTTCCAGCTGTTTCTTGATCAATTTCTCCTGTTACGTTTAAATCATTATCCTGTTGAAATGCCATCACAGCTTCTTCTGTTTGACTATCAAAGTATCCATCTTCACGGCCAGTATCATATCCTAGCCCAGTAAGCATGATCTGCAGGTTTTCGATTTTCTGATCAGCATCATCCAATCCAAGTGGCTCTTCAATCTCAACTGGACTTGTATAGAAGTAGTCAGGTTGATTGCTTTCCATAGTCGGCTCTACCCCAACCTCATTAATCCATTCACCATTTGGAGATAGCCATTTAAAGAAAGTTATTTTAATGGAACTTCCATCACCTAAAGGAATGGCTTGTTGTACTGTTCCTTTTCCAAAAGAAGTTTTTCCAACCACATCATAACCTGCTTCCTTCATCGCAACAGCAAGTATTTCTGATGCTGATGCACTACCTTCGTCAATAAGAACTGTAATTGGGTATTCTTTCATCTCTTCTAAATCAGAAAATGTTTGATCTCGATTTCCGTTTGGATCTTCAATTTGTACGATTGGCATATCACTTGGAATAAATAGTTTTAAAATATCCTCTACTGCAGTGAGTAGTCCTCCTGGATTACCACGCACATCAATGACCAATCCTTCTATTCCTTCTTCCTCCAGATCATTCAGTTGTTCTGTGAATTCATCATATGTCGTCTCTGAAAATGACGTAAGTTCTAGGATCCCTGTCTTCTTGCCATCGACTGTCTCTGTCGATGAATATACTGTTTCAAGCGGAATATCGTCACGAACTAAAGTAACTTCAAATGGATCAGATACACCAGAACGCAGTATTTCAATGGTGACTTCAGACCCTTTTTCTCCACGAATTTTTTCTACCGCTTCATTTAGCTCTAAACCCTTCACACTTTCGCCATCTACACTTAATATTTGATCATTAGGTCGTAACCCTGCTTCTTCTGCTGGAGAATCTTTAATTGGAGAAACAATGGTTACATTCCCATTAACCATACTAACCTCTGCACCGATCCCCTGAAAGGAAGACTCAATCGTTTCATTAAAATCTTCCATCGTCTCAACATCCATGTATGTACTATATGGATCTTCTAATGTACCTAACATCCCTTTGATGGCACCCTCTATCAATTGGGTATCATCCACATCTTCTATGTAATTTTGCTTTATCACCTGATAGGCTTGTGCAACTTTCTCCATATTTTGTGGTGTATTTAAGGATTCTTGTCCAAGGAGATCGGATAGATCATTAGTTGATCCTTCATTTTGTTCGTCTGGTTGCGCTACTTTTACACCAGTATAGGCACCAACAAACCCCAAAACGATTGCCGCTACCAAAATTAGCGTAATATGTGATTTTTTCAAATTCATTTTTTCACCCCAATTGTATTTATATGATTGGCGGTACAATAATAGTATTTATCTTGTCACTTGTTACATATTATATCAAATAATCCTATTCTTTATGGAAAAAAGGCACCACACCATTATTGTGCGATGCCTCCTATCTTAATACTCTCCTCTTTGAATTGCAACTACAAAACAAATAAGAATTAGTTTAATAATTGTAATGGATCTAATGCATGTGATTTGGCATCATTCCATGAAGGACTATGAATTTCAAAGTGTAAGTGTGGACCAGATGAGTCACCAGTTGTACCCATTACACCGATTTGCTGTCCTTTTGAAACAATTTGAAAACTACTTACTAAAGGCGTATATTTCATATGTGCATAAACCGATTCATATTGTTCATCACCAAAGATATGGGTGATAAATACAACATTTCCATATGAGGAGGAGTAATATGCTCGAGATACAACCCCATCAGCTGCTGCATATATCGGAACGTCTCCACCACTTTTAGCTGTTGCATTTCCTACATCCATTCCATAATGCGTTCCACCACGAGTTCCGAAATAGTCAGTTATGTACCCATTAACAGGCCAGCTAAACGATCCATTTCCAGATGGTGCTACTTGTTGGTTAGCATTATTATCAGAACTTTGATTATTATTAGTTTGCTGTTGCTTTTGTTTCTCTTGTTCTGCAAGTTGTTCTAATTTCTCTTTTTGTTGTTCCATTGCAATTTTTACTGCTTCTTCCCTAGCTTCCTTCAACTCTTGTTCTTCCGCTAGACTCATTTTGTGTTCTTCTAAATGCTGTTGTTCTTCTTCTAATTGTGCCATTAATGATTCCTTTGTTGCCATCTGATCATTTAATTGTACTTTTAGTGATTCAAGTTCACCTTTTTGTTCTTCTAAAGCCACTTTTTTAGCTTCTACTTCTTCCTTGCTATCTTCTACTTCTACTTTCTTTTCTTCCATTTCTTTTTTATCAGCTGCATGTATTTCCATAATATTTTTATCTTGGTCCATGATTGTATTAACAGCAGAGGACCTGTTAATAAAATCACCAAAGCTTTTTGACCCTAAAATAACTTCCATATATTGAATACTACCGCCGTTTTTCTGAATTGCGCGTAAACGTTCACGGAGTAAAGCATCTCGTTTTTCGATACGTTCCTCCAACTCCGTGATCTCTGATTCCAACTCTTTTATTTTTTCTTTTAACGTCTCTATC
This sequence comes from Oceanobacillus halotolerans, assembly GCF_010993955.1. Lineage (GTDB taxonomy): Bacteria > Bacillota > Bacilli > Bacillales > Amphibacillaceae > Oceanibacillus_A > Oceanibacillus_A halotolerans. The sequence continues at coordinate 76,950 of NZ_WIXL01000004.1, forward strand.
TCTTCATTGGTATTTACTATTTCTGTCTCTTTGGCTTCAATTTCATTGTTAGTAGTAGCCAATTGTTGATCTATCGAGTCAATATCATTTCGTACCGTTTCTTGGTCATTCAGATTATCTTCCAATTTTTCTTCTGTCTCTTCTTTTTCACTATTAAGCGACTCTTTTTCTTCTTGTACTTTTTCTTTTTCTTCTTCTAGCTTTTCAATTTCCTTCTTAACACTATTGGTGGATTCTGCAGTTACATCATTCCCACCAAACAGACTTATACTCATGATCACGGTAACCACAAGCAAATATGTGACACTTTTTTTCATCTCGCATCCCCTTCCTTCTTTGATAGATGAATGTTGTGTTTCATAGTTTGCTATACTTTCAAGAACTTGCGTACACTCATAACACTTCCCCAAACACCAATTAAGGCACCAATTCCCATGATTAATAGAGAAAGTTGCCAAGCAAAAGGATTAAATGGAAGTAATTCAACAAATGGTAAAGAAAGGCTTTTAGCTATACTATTTGAAATGTAAGAATAACCACCAAGTACAATCGCAATTGGTAAGAGAGAGCCTAATATACCAAGTAACATTCCTTCAATAAAGAATGGCCAGCGAATAAAATTATTGGTTGCTCCTACAAGTTTCATAATTCCTATTTCTTTACTACGTGCCATAATGGTAAGTTTAATCGTATTAGAGATTAAGAAAGTTGCCGTAAATATAAGTCCAACAATTAAGACTAATCCGATCGTACGAGCATATTTATTAAATTCAAATAAACGTTGTACAACATCTTGTCCATAATTCACATCATGTACATTGTCGAATGTTTGAATTTCCTCGGCAATTGGGGCTGTGTCAGCTGGATTTTCAGCTCTTACAATATACACGTGGTTTAGTGGATTATCTTGTTCAAATAATTGCCAAGACTCCCCAGCTTCCCCCATACTTTCAATTAATTTATCAAGTTCTTCATCATTCGAGGAGAACGCAACCGACTCTACCCCACTAATTTGCTCAATTTGATCGCCTAAAGCAACAATCTCATCCTCATCAGCCGTAATCTCAATTAACGCATTAATTTCTACGTCATCTTCAATGTTCTTAGCCATTTCATTAAGATTTAACATTAATGCTAAAAATGCCGCGACAAGGATTAAGGTAACCGTTACAGCACCAACCGCAGCGACAGTCATCCAACCATTACGGAAAATATTTTTAAATCCTTCTCGAAAATGCCGTTTTATTGTATTAACTTTCATAGCCGTATTCACCTCGATGCTCATCCCGTGCAATAACACCATCTTCAATGGCAATTACCCGCTTTTTAATCGTGTCAACAATTTCTTTACTATGGGTTGCCATCATAATGGTTGTACCACGTGCATTGATCTCCTCAAAAATCCGCATAATTTCCCAAGATGTCTCTGGGTCCAAGTTCCCTGTTGGTTCATCAGCAATCACAATTTTCGGATGGTTTACAATGGCACGTGCGATTGATACACGCTGTTGTTCACCACCAGATAACTCATCTGGTAAAAAACGTGCTTTGTTTTTTAAACCAACTAATTCCAACACATCCATAACACGTTTACGAATGTTACGAGGTGATTCTTCAATTACTTCTAATGTGAACGCAATATTTTCATAGACTGATAGCTTCGGTAAGAGTTTAAAGTCCTGGAAAACGACACCAATATCACGTCGTAAGTAAGGAACATTTTTTTCTTTCATTTGATTTATGTCCTTGTCATTGATGACAATAGTACCCTTTGTTGGTCTTTCTTCTCGGTATATCAACTTAATAAATGTTGATTTTCCGGCACCACTTGGACCGACAATATAGACAAATTCTCCCTGCCTTATATCAACATTAATCCCATTCAGAGCTGTTACTCCATTTTTATACGTTTTATATACATCCTGCATAACAATCATATATGCTCACCTTTTACCTTTTTTGTTGTTTATTATATTGTTGCCGACTCTTACTTGATTATTTGTTCATAATTCTTTCTGATTCGTTTTATACTTTTACATTATAACATCTTTCGGCACTATTTTTAGACATAAAAATATTACATTTTTATTTCAAAGCTTGTACAACTAAAATAATTAAAGAAAATAAAAAAGCTTGGCCAAATCTAAATTGACCAAGTTTTTCTAAGTACTTATTTCTGTTTTATTGCTTTTCAGCTAACCAGCTAGAAAGCGCATCTAGATCATCACCAGAAACGTTTTGTGCTGGCATACTTCCAGTTCCATTTTCAACAATATCAGCGATTTCTTCTGCTGAATAATCAGCACCAACTGAAGTTAAGTCTGGACCTGCTCCTCCGGATAGATCTCCACCGTGACAAGAAGCACAGTTGCTTTCATAAATTTCTTCTCCAGCGGCACTTTCTGCTGTATCACCGCCGCCATCGTCAGCAGCATCATCCCCGCCACCACAAGCACCGAGCACTAGAGCAGAACCAAATAAAGCTGCAAATAACCATTTTTTCATGTTAAATCCCCCTAACGAAAAATATATTGCAAAGGTTATCATACTCATTATAACCAATTTAAGAAGTTTTAAAACCCTCGCCCAACACCTCTGTAGCGTTCATAGCAACGACAAACGCGTTCGGATCAAGGGTTTTGACAATTTGTGTCAATTTAATGAATTCGTTCTGTGCAACCACACACATGATAATATCTCTGTTTTTATCGGTGTACCCACCAGTCCCTTGAAGAACGGTTACACCACGATCAACATCTTCTAACAGCTCTTTTCGAATCACTTCTGCCTTATCTGAAATAATTAACACATTTTTCGACGTATTTAATCCTACCTGAACAAAATCAATCGTTCTACTTGTCAAAAATAAACCGATTAACGCATATAAACCAGCTTCTAACGAAAAGACGAACGCAGCAGTAGTTACGATCATACCATCAAAAAGTGCTACACAAATCCCTAATGGAAGATGTGTAAATTTATGTAAAATTTGTGCTGCTAAATCAATCCCACCTGTAGAAGCTTTCCCACGAAAGACAATACCAAGGCCTAAACCAACACACATTCCACCAAATATAGCACCTAATAGAGGATTAGGTGTTGCTGCATCAAAACCACTTGTCAACCATACAAAAAAAGGCAAGATAAATGTCCCTACTAACGTTTTTGCCCCGAAATTTTTCCCAAGGATTATAACACCTGCTATAAAGAGTGGTACATTGAGCGCCCCTTGTACTATAGCTGGTTCCCAATTAAATAATTCTTTTGTAATCGTACTAACACCCGCAACTCCACCAGAAGCGATATTATTAGGTAATAAAAACAAATTAAAGGCAAACGCCACAAAAAAGGAGCCAATAATGACGAAAGCGTATTCAATTACATGAACTAATAATGGAGGCATTGGTTGTCTTCGATATTTTGCAATCATTTTACTCAGCCTTTCCTATACAGACGTAAGGACAATCCTTTTCACATTTAATCGGATTGTCCCCGTTTATTAGTCAATTTGTGATCGTAGGTACGCGTCTATAAATGGGTCTAACTCACCATCTAAGACACCTTGTGCATTCCCAACTTCTTCATTGGTTCGATGATCTTTTACCATTGTATATGGATGAAAGACATATGACCGAATTTGACTCCCCCAGCCAATTTCTTTTTGCTCGCCACGAATATCCGCTAATTCTTGTTGTTGGCGCTCGATTTCATATTGGTATAACTTTGCTTTTAACATTTTCATTGCTGTTTCACGGTTTTTAATTTGGGAACGCTCAGATTGGCATGTGACAACTGTGTTAGTTGGTAAGTGGGTAATACGTACTGCCGAATCAGTTGTATTTACATGCTGTCCTCCTGCACCACTTGCACGATACGTATCTATATTAATATCTTCTGTTTTAATTTCAATGTCCACATCATCTGACATTTCAGGTAAGACATCACAGGATGCAAAAGATGTATGACGACGTCCGGAAGAGTCAAATGGGGAGATACGTACAAGACGATGTACCCCTTTTTCCGCCTTTAAATAGCCATAGGCATTATGTCCCTTAATGTGTAATGTAACACTTTTAACACCTGCTTCATCACCAGGTAAATAATCTAATGTCTCAACGGTAAAACCTCTCTGTTCTGCCCAGCGCTGATACATGCGTAACAACATACTAGCCCAGTCTTGGGATTCTGTCCCACCAGCACCTGGATGTAATTCCAGGATCGCATTGTTCGCATCATATGGTTCACTTAATAACATCTGTAATTCAAAATCATTGATGGCATCCCGTAGAGTTGTAATATCTTTTTCTAACTCTTGATACAGCTCAGTATCATTCTCTTCTTTTACAAGTTCATAAGATACATCCAGATTTTCTAGGTCTTCCTCTAATTTATCAAATGTATTCACATAAGCCTTTAGCCCATTCGTTTCATTGATAACCTTTTGTGCATTATCTTGATTATCCCAAAAGTCTGGTTCTGTCATTTGTACTTCTAATTCACCAATACGTTCTCTCTTCGTATCTAAGTCAAAGAGACCCCCTAAATTCTTGAATTCGTGTTGCCATTTGGTCCAATTCTTGTTTGATTTCAACAAGTTCCAATTCCATCACCTCTATTAATATCTAAAGCTTTTATGAAACATATGTCGTGTGAGAATACTCCCGTAAAAGGGAAGACGCACTAAAAAACACTAAGCGAGTGTTGTGCTCTCTTCCCTTTTTCGTGGCTATTAATAACTTGACATCATCAAACCTTAAATGTCAACGAATCCCTTCGTGGCACTTGTGACATACTATTATCTACCATGGCAGTTTTTGTATTTTTTACCACTTCCACATGGGCATGGATCATTTCGACCTATGTTCTCTTTTTTTACATATGGCTTACGTTTCTTTTGCTTTTCTTCTTGTCCACCAGAAACAGCTTGTGTATTTTTTACTACTGCTTCACGTTGTAGGTTATCACGAATTTGTGCCTTCATGACATAACGGGCAACTTCTTCTTCAATGTTTGCAACCATTTCTTCAAACATGGAGAAGCCTTCCATTTGGTATTCACGTAAAGGATCATTTTGTCCATATGCTCGTAAATGAATTCCCTGACGTAATTGATCCATCTGATCGATATGATCCATCCATTTCGTATCAACAGTACGTAAAAGAATAACTTTTTCAAATTCCCGCATTTGCTCTGATGATAATTCTTCTTCTTTTTCATCGTAACGCGCACGGATTTTTTTCATGATAACATCGGTAATTTCTTCTGGTTCTTTTCCTTTAATATCGTTAACCGTAATATCTTCTTGCTCTAACAGGTTCCCGTGTAGATACTCAATAATAGCATCTAAGTTCCATTCTTCTTCTACATCATCCTGTGTATGACTTGCTACCACACGTTCCACTGTCGAAACGATCATATTTTCAATAATTTCACGTAAATCTTCATCTGCATCTATCACTTCAAAGCGTTGTTTATAAATAATTTCACGTTGCTCACGTAGCACATCATCGTATGAAAGTACTGTCTTACGTGCATCAAAGTTATTTCCTTCTACCCGTTTTTGTGCCGATTCTACCGCACGAGAAACCATCTTACTTTCAATCGGTTGTGAGTCATCCATTCCTAATCGTTCCATCATGTTCCGTAAATTATCAGAGCCAAAACGACGCATTAATTCATCTTCCATCGATAGGAAAAATTGAGACATACCAGGGTCACCTTGACGACCTGCACGTCCACGCAGCTGGTTATCAATACGACGGGATTCATGTCGCTCTGTCCCGATAACAGCAAGACCGCCTAGCTCTTTAACACCTTCTCCTAATTTAATATCTGTACCACGACCGGCCATGTTTGTTGCGATCGTAACCGCACCTTTTTGACCAGCATTTTCGATGATTTCGGCTTCCCGATAATGGTTCTTTGCGTTTAATACATTATGCTTTACGCCTGCTTTTTTCAACAACTTAGAAATGATTTCAGATGTTTCTACAGCAACAGTTCCGACCAATACTGGTTGACCGATTTCATACTTTTCTTTAATTGTATCAACGACGGCACGTAGCTTCCCTTCCATTGTCTTGTAAATCATATCTGCTTTATCATCACGGATAATTTGTTTGTTCGTTGGAATCGCAATAACATCCATATTATAAATGTTACGAAATTCCTCTTCTTCTGTTTTTGCTGTACCTGTCATCCCTGATAATTTTTTGTACATACGGAAAAAGTTCTGGAAGGTAATCGATGCAAGCGTCATGCTTTCATTTTGGATTTGCAAGCCCTCTTTTGCCTCGATCGCTTGGTGTAGACCATTACTATAGCGACGTCCTTTCATTAAACGTCCAGTAAATTGGTCAACAATCACTACTTCTGCATCTTGTACAACATAATCGGTATCTCGATGCATCGATACATGTGCCTTAAGTGCTTGGTTAATATGATGAATCAAGGATACATGGTTAAGATCAAACAAATTCTCAATTCCAAAATAGTTTTCTGCTTTATTGATCCCTTCCTCTGTTAATTGAACCCCTTTGGTTTTCTCATCATACGTATAATCTGTTTCATTCGCTAGTGTTCTTACAAACGCATTTGCCTGTTGATACATGGTTGCTGACTTTTGTGCTGTACCTGAGATAATTAATGGTGTTCTAGCTTCATCAATTAAGATTGAGTCCACCTCATCAATGATTGCAAAATTTAGTGGACGCTGCACCATTTGTTCTTTATAAAGCACCATATTATCTCGTAAATAGTCAAAGCCAAATTCATTATTCGTACCATACGTAATATCACAATAATAGGCTTCTCGTTTTTCCTCTTTAGACAACCCATTTCCATTCAATCCCACGGTTAAACCGAGGAATTCGAATAATTGTCCCATTTCTTTCGCATCACGATCTGCCAAGTATTCATTAACGGTGATAATATGCACACCTTTTCCTGCTATTGCATTTAAGTATGCCGGCATAGTAGAAGCCAGTGTTTTCCCTTCCCCCGTTTTCATTTCTGCAATATTTCCTTCATGAAGGGCTATTGCTCCATATAATTGGACAGGGAATGGACGCATTTTTAATACTCGCTTAGCAGCCTCACGAACAACTGCATACGCTTCTACTAGCATATCATCTAAGCTTTCTCCATTTGCATATCGTTCCTTGAATTCCTCTGTTTTATTTTGTAATTCGGTATCTGATAATTTTTCGATTTCTGGTTCTAACGCTTCTATTTGATCAGCTTTTTTCTGTAGGCGATTTAGCTGTTTTTGATTTCCATCACCAAAAATTTTCTTTAATATCCCAGCCATATAAACGCTCCTTCATTTATTCTATCACTTTGCCACATGTGCTTTTCACCGTTGTATGCATGTCGTTTTATCCTGTATAATACTGCCTGTTCTCAAAATGCAGAACATCCTTGCAATAGTTTCGTACATGCCTTCATTGTCCTGTGCATCGTTAAGGGTGGAAAAAGAGACCCAGGACGGAAATGAGTAGCCATTAAATGTTGATTTTTCCTTCTATCAGTGTTGAGTACGCACTGATTTGAAGGCTTACTTTATACTTTAGTCCATTATTAATCATAACATTCTCTAAAGTAATATGACAACTGTAGATAGTAGGTATAATTTTTCATTTTTATACATAAATTAAGGTTGTTTTCTAAAAGATTGTTGCTTTCTAGTATGAAACGTCATGCGTATAAGATGTTTTATGCGTAATAAAATTAAAGCCGTTGATTTCCACTTCGGACAGTCGCTTTCCGCGGACAACGCTTCAGCTTCCTCGGAAGCAAAAACCGCTTCCTGTGGGATCTTCAGCTGTTGTTTTTCCGCAGGAGTCGACTGTCCTACGCTCCAATCAACTATCGTATTGATCATATCAGTGAAGGAAATACACGGAGACTCCTGCGGGAATAATGGCCTAGGTGAGACCCCGCAGAGCGAAAAGCTCGAGGGGGCTCATCAGCCACCCGCGGTAAAGTAGACACTGTGAAAACGTAAAGTTTGAACAGATGTCGCACTTATGCCCCTGGTTAAAGCGAAGTGTATTTCCGGAACGGGTAAACGCTCTAAACATCGCTTATTGCACATTATATAGATTATGCGTCGTAGAAAACAACAAAGTATGCGAAAAAAAGCCTAAATTAAAAAGGCGATCCCACAAAAGTAGGACCACCTATGATTGGGTATTATTTATTTGGTTCGATTAACCCGTATTTTCCATCTTTACGACGGTAAACTACATTCGTTTCGCTTGTATCAGCGTTCGTAAAGACATAAAATGCATGACCAAGCATATCCATTTGTAATACTGCTTCTTCGGAATCCATTGGTTTTAGATCAAAGCGCTTGGTTCGAACAATTTCAATTTCATCGCTTTCTATTTCATCTTGTTGTTTTCTAGCTTCATTTTCTAATTCTGCAAATATGTGTTTTGGAGAACCTTCTTGTTTAAATTTACGATTTACCTTTGTTTTATATTTACGGATTTGTCGTTCTAATTTGTCAACTACAAGATCGATCGCAGCATACATATCTGCATGATCTTCTTCTCCACGTAATAAAAGGTCCCTCATTGGAATCGTAACTTCAATTCGTTGTTCATCATTATAGACACTTAAATTTACATGTACATCTGAGGTTGGCGTTGTATCGAAGTAACGCTCTAATTTCCCAATCTTCTTCTCGACATAGTCTTTTAAAGCATTCGTCACCTCAAGATTTTCACCACGTATGTTAAAATTCATAAAAGTGTCCTCCTTTCATCCTTATATATATAGTATACTACGTTTCCCCTAAGAATTCCTGCATAAACTAGCTACATTTTTGTTAACGTTTGTCGAATTTTGCAGGAAAACGATCTGAAATAAGTTGACAACAGTATTTAGAACGAAAGAATGGGTTTACTTTATGGGAATACAAGTACAAGAAGCTTGCTCTGTTACCTTTTTCCCTTTACTGATACAAAAAACGGAAACAGATAAGTCTGCTCTGTTCCCGTACCGTGAGCTTTTATGTTTGTTTCGTCACTGAGATGTGTTTTCTTCTGTTTCTTTTATATGAATTTTCTCTTAACAAACCCAATACATATGAATTATTTTTTACGATCATAAAACATACCGTCCATCGTTTGGACATGCTTATATGGATTAGTGTAAGATTGATTGGATTTCTTTTGCTGCTTCATTTGTTTCATTTCTTGTTTTAAGTCAGCAAAAAGTGTATCCATCTTCTGTTTTATATTTTCATTAAGATCCACAATTTGGTTTCCAGTTGTTTTTTCCTCTTCTGTAAACGGTGGGTTGAGCTCGTCTAAATAAACAGCACGTTCTTCAATCAAACGATTTACCTCTGTAATGATTTCTTCTCGGTTTTTAGAGGTTGATGTATTGAGCACCTTATCTAATTCTTTTGTAATGTCGTAAAGTTGGGTGATTGCAGGATTCATACTTTAGCACCTTGTCCATATTTGTTTTTCCTTGTTTGAAGAATGACTTGTTTCCATGTATCACGAAATTCTGTTGTAAGTTGTAGCACTTCTTCTAATGCTTCCATTTCGTTATGGATGTTTCCTTCTCGTAGTCTATGTGTCATATATTCATACAATGGTAACATTTGCTGGGAGATTTCAATTTTCGTATCTAACGTAATCATTAATTCATGAATTATTTTTTGCGCCTTTTGGATATTTGTGTTCTTTGCTTCATAATTGTTGTTTTGTATATCTTTTATAGCTTGTTTGATGAACTTTATACATCCGTTATATAGCATAAGGGTCAATTCACCTGGTGAAGCAGTATTAACAGAATTATTTTGATAAGCTTGATATTGCTTGTTCATTGGTATTCCAACTCCTTTTTCGTACGTCTAGTTACATCATGCCGCCACCGAATTGGGACATTAGTTGTTGGGATTGGGTGTTCATTCGTTGTATTGCCGTTTCCATTTCGGTAAATTGATTCCAATAACGATTTTCCTTTTGTACTAATCGATCTTCAAAAGCAGCAATCCGATCATTAATATCTTTCAGACGTTTACCAAGAGTATATCCCTCTAAGGTATCGGTACCTTTTCCAGCGCGATTTTCAATTTGACTGATAGTGGATCCCACTGCATCTTCTAGTCGATTGACTAATCCCCTGCTTTCCCCATCATCACTATTGGAAAAAAGCCTGTGCACATCATCTGGATTATTACGTAAGGCGTCTTTTAAGGTATCTTCGTCCACTTCTAGTTTTCCGCCATCTAAATAGTCACTTGTGGTGCTAATACCAATTTGGGTTAAAGACTGATATTCTCCACCAGTATCTACCGTTTCATACCAGCTTTGACGCAAGGAAAGTAATCCGTTCGAAATAGCCGATTCCCCACGGAGAATGCCACTTTGGGCCTTTTCTTCCCATAGTTCAATTTCCTTCTCAGACATTTCTTCTTTTTGTTCATCTGTTAAAGGCGGATAATCTCGAAACCTTTCTTCTTGTTGGGTTCCATTTAATGTATCAACCACTTCATTATATTTATCGACAAACTCCATAATAGAATCAAAGGCTGCATCAACATCATTGGAAACAGTTAGATTGGCAGATCCAGTATCGTTAAATTGAAAATTAACGCCATTTAGCTCGTAGGAATTGTTTTTAGAGGTCATTTCCACACCATTATAATAGAAAGTAGCGTTTTCCCCGCCTCGTTCACCTATTAGATCACCGTTTTCATCAGTGATTGGATCACCGTTTTCGTCAATTCCACTACTTAACTTTAATACATCTGTGAAAAAGGTATTTCCGTCAAATTCGATTTCATTTCCATCTTCATTATAATCACCTGTTCTAGTTGCCTCCATGATCACCTTGTTTGATTGTGCATCATAAAAAGCACGTACATCATTATCATCATCTGAGATACGTTTTAATACATCATTTATCGTATCACCTTCATTTATTTCAACCTTATGTTCTCTCTCTTCCCCGTTCTTATCGTATGTTTTAAATTCGTAAATACCAGTATGATCATCTAATGACTCTGTTACATCCAAGTCTAATTCCTCTGCACTTATATTAATAGCCGACGTAGCAAGACTCTCTACTTCAATCTGATAAAAGCCCTCTGGAGTGCTTGATCCAGCTGTTGCAGAAATTGCACTCTCATTTGAGGAATTTACTGTTTTTGAATTGTACGTACTGCTCATCTTCATATTTAGCATCATATCATCTAATGATGCTAATTCTTTATTAACATCACGAAAAGCATCACGCTGCCATTCTAGTTTGGTCTGGTCCTGTTGCATTTTCTGGAGTGGCATTCTCTCTGCTTCCATTAGTTTATTAACGAGCTGATCAATGTCCATCCCAGATGCTAAACCACCAATACGCATTGGTTATCCTCCTTTACACCTTCTCATCTACTAAAAACCCAGCAAATTCTGCCATTGCTGCATACATATCAAGCATTTTCTTTGGGGGAATCTCTTTTATGACTTCATCTGTCTTCGAATCAATCACGGTCACATAATATTCTTCTAACTTTTCATGAAGCTCAAACTTCAAATTAGTTCGGATAGGTTCTGTCATTTCGTTCAGCTTGGAAACAACATCCTGAGCTGTTTCCGTTTTTGGTTCCTGTTGAATGACTAATTTGCTTTGATCTTTATCATCTTCATTTGTTTTCTTTTTTGCCTGATCTGACACTATTTGTTTTGTCTGTTCAATCTGTTGCAAGGGGTGCGATCCAGCTTTTACTTCATCTAATCTCATTGCCCATGCATCTCCTTATGCTATTCTTTTTTCTTTTATCGGCAAAACAGATCATTTCTTAAACGATTATTGATGATCTTTTTTAGCTTGGAGTAGATTAAGCACATCCACTGATATATTTGCAGCTTCATTATTTTGCTGTTGAATATCAAGATAAATCTCCTTACGATGAATATCAACTGACCTTGGTGCATCAATCCCTAACTTAATTTGATCCCCTTCGATTGCAAGCACTTTAATTTCGATGTCATCTCCAATTTGGATAGCCTCGTTCTTCTTTCTTGTTAAAATTAACATTACGATTCTCCTTTCACTTTGGGAGCAATCGAAGCTTTACTAGGATAATCATCGATATTTAAAATATATTGTTTGCCAAATTGATTTGCTGCATTAATGATAATAGGGGCTTTCAAGTTTAATGTACTGTTTTCAAAGGGTTGCTTCAATGTCACAATTGATAGTACAACTACATCTTTTGAATCCTTTATCGCCAAAGGATCTATAATGCTATCATCTAGTTCAAAAGTATATGATTGATAAAAATGATAAGGATTTGTCACGATGAAAGCGACATCCTTTGTATGTATGGATTGGAGCACTTGAAATACTGGGTTTTCAGGTAAATCGAGTAATACAAACTTTGTCTCTTCTATAAATCCAGGTAACCCAGTTGGAAATTGAATTACTTTTTCACGATCAATCGTTAATTCTCCTAAGTATTTGGTTTGAACATTCATTATATGTCACCCTTCTAATCAACAATTTTTATTCTACGACAACATCAATTTCTAATGATGGGTATTGTTTCATACTTGTTTCAACAGATCCAGGTTGGTATTCCATAATTGGTTTATTTGGTGTTGCTTGAATTATTGGCGGATTAGGGTTAACTGTAATGTCTACTTCAGATGGTTCATAGGTAGTTTTCACCGAAAAGTGAGATGGGATGAAGTCTATCCCTAACGATTTCATCCCATCATGCCCATTTTCAGCAGCTTGACGTGCAAGAGGATTTCCACCATTTTCAATTTTCATGAGCTCATCCCCTTGCCGAACCTTTCGAGCAATCCCTTCCTTTAATCCTTGTTTGCCTTCATTTGCGAATGTTTCAATCCGCTTTGAAATATGCATTAACCCCATATCTTCCCATGCCTTTGTTTGGTCAATCGTCAACTTGGAAGGTCTCGTCTTCATCGAAATATCCGCCTTAGGTTGTTGGATAGTCTGCTCTGCTTGAGGTTGACGTATGGTTTGAACACCACCTGTTTGTTTGATCGCAATTTGTGCCATTTGTGATTGCATTCGAATTTGCGGAAATTGCATGATGATATCCTCCTAAAACTAGCTATCTCATTAGAAAACCCTGGGCACGTTCGAAAAGGTGGCCAGGGTTAGTTTTAACGAAGAAAATCAATTAAGGTCGGTTGAATAATGCGTGAACCAGCGGACAATGCTGCACGATGAATGCTTTCTTGTGTAATCAGTTCCGTAATGGCCTCTTCGTAATCGATATCCTCATTATTTGCCATCGTTTGTTCGGCAATAATGGCTTGTTCGCTTAAACGGTTTTCAACAAGTTCAAGTCGATTCATACGAGCACCTAAATCTGCTCTAGCATTAATAATGTTATTGATGTTGTCATCTAATGTTTGAATACTAGCCTCAATATCTTCTTGGCTTCCAGTTTCCCTATCAAGTGCATCAATAAACTTATCTATATCAGCTAAAATATTCCCTTCTTCTCCTACTCCTCCAAACACTGTAGAAGGATCCACATTCGCTTGCAGCTTGGTTCCACTAGCCACCTCGATGTTAACGGGATCAGTATTAAAGGTAAACTCTTCTGGATTATCTGTGGAAATAGGTGGTGTATTCGTGTTTGTTCCATTAAAAATATATTTATCATTCACTTTTGTGTTAGCAATATCGATTAAGTTTTCTTTTAATTGTTCTACTTCTTCTTTAATATTCTCCCGCTCACCTTTATCATACGTATCATTACTTGCCTGTACTGCTAATTCACGAAGTCTTTGCATGGTTTGGGTTGCTTTATCTAATGCTGCATCCGAATTATCCATCCAGTTATGTACTTCATTTGTATTGCGTTGGAATTGCTCTACTTGTGTTACTTGTGAACGGTAATTAATTCCTTTCATTGCGATAACCGGATCATCTGAAGGACGATTGATCTTTTTTCCTGTGGATAGCTGATCCATTGTTTTATTCATATCAGCATAGCTTTTTGATAGATTCTTTAACATATTATTCGATAGCATACTTTGTGTAACACGCATTTTATTCACCTACCTTCCAACTAATCCCATATTATTAATAATTCGATCTAGCAGTTCATCCATTACCGTCATGCTTCTTGCCGCTGCATTATAGGCATGTTGAAACTTAATCATATTCGACATCTCTTCATCTAAGGATACTGAGCTAACCGATTGTCGTTGCTGCTCCACTTGTGAACGTAAGACCTCGGTATTATCGCTCATTCTATTTGCTTCTTGCGCGGCAACACCTAAGTCACCTATTAGGGATTCATAGTATGTTCGCACACTAGCATCCTCATCAAGATCTAGACTTTCATCAAAGACAGCAGCTAATTCAGATGCATTATCACCATTTCCAGATCCACCGTCTTCTTTACTTGCAGCTATTAGATCTGGGTTTTCTTGAATTTTGGAGTGAACTGTTATCGAGGTTGCGGTTATCGATTCATTTTCACCATCAACGCTCACGAAAAAGTTTCCATCAAAACCCTCAGGTTCTCCATTTAAACCTTCTCCTTCTTTATGAACCTCATTAAATTTTGTAGCAAAAGCCTCAACCATTGTATCAATATCAGATAGCATATCAGTGTAAAGACCACTAACCATTCCTTCGCTGCTTCCATCAGTTGTTGTCACATAGCCAAAAGCATCTATATTTCCCTTCAAGGAACCATTGGAAAGAAAATCTTCTATAGACCTAAGATGTTCACCAGTAGGCATTTTCTCTCCTTCTTTTGACTCATATTCCCCGATCGTGATACCTGCTACAGCTCCATATTGATCTCCTTCATCCAAGTAATGCACTTCAAGCTCCTGGTAATCGCCTTTTCCAGCACCCGCTTTTAAAAGTGCTGGAGCATCCTCAATTGGCACCCCTTTTTCATCAGCTAGTTTAATCGTCACTAGACCATCTGCAACATCTGGTGCACTATCTCCACTTTTGGAATAACTAACATCAATATTCATCATGCCAGATAATTCATCAATCAAGCGATCACGTTCATCATATAAATCATTGGCTAAATATCCATGTGGTTCAATTTGCTTAATTTGGTCATTGATTCCACTGATTTGCTCGAGGATAGAGTTGGCATTTTTGGTGGTTACCTCAATCTCATTCTTCAAATCAGAACGAATGGATTCTAATGAGTCTGCTGTGTAATTAAATGCCTCAGCTAAAGCAAGTCCTCTTTGCACAACAACTGACCTTGCACCTGAGTTCTCTGGGTTAACAGAGAGGTCTTGTAGGGATTGCCAAAATTGGTCCATAGACGTTGATAATCCACTGTCTGACGGTTCATTTAACAAACTTTCCATCCGGTCTGTTGCATCTGCCATCGCCTCATAATAGCCACTCTTACTATTTTCTGAACGGAATTGGGTATCTAGAAACTGATCACGTACACGTTGTACAGTGCCTGCTTCAACCCCTGTTCCCATTTGACCTGGGATATTTGGACGGTTACGGGATGCACTTGGGAAAGGTGAAGTTGTTTCAAAATTGACACGTTGACGTGTATACCCATCCGTATTGGCATTGGAAATATTATGTCCAGTTGTGTGAAGTGCTGATTGCTGTGCAAATAGGGCTTGCTTTGCCATTTCTAAGCCATGAAATGTACTCATTTTCTTACTCCTCCATATCTGTAACCTAAACGATTCTTTATGCCTTTGAATCAAAGACAGAACGACTTTCCGATGATGGAACTGTAGTTTGTCTTTTCGCACCATAGTTCATCCGCTTCAAGGATGGATTTAACATATCTAAGGAAATCTCCACAAACTGCATCGATTGCTGGATTAATGCCTGATTCAACTGTTCTTGTTGTTTTAATTTTGTAATCATGTTTGTCAATGCTGTTGTTGCATCGACTAATTGTTGCTTTTCCGTTTCATCTAAAATATAGTCCAACATTGTAGAAATGGTAGCCTCTGCATGAATTCCCTTTTCTTGAAACCATTGATCTACAAGCTGTAGTCGCTTTGCTTCCGTTTGTTCCAATATTTGCGCATCCTTTCGTTCCTTTACAAGAATCGTTTGTAATTGATCGATCTTGCCTTCTTTAATCGATGCGGTCTTTTCCTTGGACACCTCTAACAGTGATATATGAATGTTTGTTAATTTCTCTATTGCTTGTAAAATCACTTGAATGGACATTGTTGTCCTCCTTATCCTTTTGACCAGAAGTGAATCATTTTTTGCGCTGTTTTTTCATAATTCACTTGATAGTCACCAGATTCAACTTGTTGTTTAATATCTTCTACATATGCCTGTCGTTTTGCACTAGGCTTTTCTGTTTCCTGTAATTTCTTCGCTTCATTTGATATTTGCAGTTGATCTGCCTTTTTCGTATTTTGCTTATAGTCCTGCTGATTTTGAATATGTTTCTGATAGGGATTCATATTCGATTGGTTCGGACCATATATTTTCATCTATTTTTCACCTCTCTAACACTTTGCTTAAATAGACGGACTCACTTCTTAATTACTTTATCGACAGGTTAATCCAAAACTTAAAGCATTTCTCTTTATTTATCTCGATTGATTGCATAATAAATATTGGTTCTTTTTTCTTTTTCCTTTTTTTTCTTTTCCAACATTTCCTGATGACTTAAGCCTTGTAAGATTTCATCCGAGCATTTGCCACAAAGCTTTCCTCTCACAATATCTACCCCACAACGCTCACAGGGATAAGCTAATTTCGGAAATTGGGATGTTCGTAGACGTTTTTCTTTGATAAATTTTATGATGATGTCTTCATCTACACCTGTTGCCTCCACTATTTCCTTCAGCGTAGCCTCTCGATTTTCTCGTTTTCGCAAAAAGCTATAAACGGTTTCAAAATCAGCTTCTTCTTTCTTATAGCAATCCCGACATATATCTCGGATGTTTTTGACAAATAATGCACCACAACGTGAGCAATTAGCTAATTCTCCCATTGTGATTCCCCCTTCAACTGTTTTCTATTATTATAGCACACACCTGTTACCCACGTATCAATGTATAAGTATAAACTCGGGGACAACCCTTTTCTCGTAAACGACTAGCTGCATGTCTAAGTGTTGTACCTGTTGTATATATATCATCGACAAGAATAATGGGATTGTGAAGAGACTCGGTAACAGAAAATGGATTCTTTGTTTCTACTCGTTCTTTTCGTGTTTTTTTCGACTGCTTTTCCGAGTGAATCCGACTGAGCACATTATGTCTTGGGAGAGGGAGAATATCAGCTAACAATTGTGATTGGTTGAAAGCGCGTTCTTGAAGACGATCTGTGCTAAGAGGAATCGGTACGACCGAGGCTTGTTGTTTTCCTAAAAAAGAAAATGCCTGTTGAAATCCTTCCACAAAATCAGATTGGAACATATTCCCAAGGCTATAATCACCACGATATTTCCACTTCACAATCACTTCCTTCATAAATTCATTATATCGATAAATAGAATAATTAAAGATAATAGGATCATGACCATCATAGTAATTCTCCCACCATAAACAATCGTCGCAATAGGTTGTGTCACTCATCCTACTACACCTCTGGCAACGGCTCCCTTCTATTTTCTGCAATTTGGCAGTACAAGCTGAACACATAGAAGTTGGGGGTGGGATGATTAATAAATTACGCCACGTTATATCAGGAATTATCTTTTGATCACACCATAAACAATGCACCTTAAAATCCTCCCCGCTTATTCATTAGTTGGATAGAACGTACTGCTTGAACCATTGCTTCTGTTTTCCCGTCATGAAAAAAGACGACTTCCCCTGTAGGATCATCTGAACTTCTTCCAGCTCGGCCTGCAATTTGGACAAGTGCTGCCTCATCAAACACGTCATTACCTGCATCGAGAATCGCAACATCTACCGAGGGAAAGGTTACACCACGTTCTAAAATGGTTGTTGTTACAAGTGCATCTACTGTTTTATTGCGAAACTGCTGTACTTTTTCTTCACGAAGTTGATCTTCCGCATGAACAGATTCAATAGCAGCTTCTTTTCCTAAGATACCTTGTTGGGTTAGAGTTTCTTTCATTTTCTCTGCTAACGCAATTGTTGGGACAAATATTAATAATTGCCGATTAGGCTTTTTTCGGGTTTTCATCCATTTTCTGAACGGACGAGGGATGGAGTCAGATTTTAGATCCTTTTGTAACGTAAAACACATTTTATAAGTTGGAACTGGTAATGGATGACCGTGATAACGGATGGGAACGAAAACATGTGGTAACTTTTTTCTTGCAATTTGTAAACGTTGTTGTGAACGTGGAGTAGCAGTTAAATAGATGGTGGTATGAATATCCTTTTTGGCACGATTAGCCGCAAATGGTAATGAGGGGTCATGGTGAAATGGAAACGCATCGATTTCATCAATAATAACGAGATCAAATGCTTGTCTATATCGGAGGAGTTGATGGGTCGTTGCCAAAATAATCTGTGCCGTCCCATCCTTTTCATCACTTCCTCCATACAATGCCTGGACGTAGACATCAGCGAAAGCCTGTTGGATTCTAGGCTTCAGCTCACGAACCACATCTGCTCTTGGAGTCGCAATACAAATTCGTCTGCCAAGCTTCAAGGCCTCTCTTATTCCTGGGAAAAGCATTTCTGTTTTCCCAGCACCACACACTGCCCATACTAGCAATTCTTCTTTCTGGTTTATTGCTTGTACGATACGATCTGCAGCATGTTGTTGTGCGGCGGTAAATGTGCCTTCCCATGTGAGTGGATCATCGTATTTTGGCCACGCTATTTCTTGTCCAGTCCAATAGTATAAGGATTCACACGCCATCACCCTTCCCATTTCAATACATTTACGACAGTACACGTGAGTTTGACCACATTGTTGACAGGGAATCGTTCCGAGCAAAGACTTTTTCTGATTGCCACAGCGCTGGCACTGAACTCGGGAGAATTTTTGTTCAAAAGTAGGGAGTGCTGTTAAGGATTGAGTAGATAAAAGGGTTTGGAAAGTAGTTTCATCAAGATCTAATTCTTGCCGAAGTAGCAGTTTTCCTGAAAAAAGTAATGCAAACTTTTGTAGATCAAGGGAGGATAAATGGGGTGTTCGTCCCTTTGGAAGATTAGGCGGGGGCATATGTATTCACTCTTTTCTATCATTTTGTAGGAGGCTACCACTATTACATGGTAGCCAAGGGGTGTTTATTATTTCGTGTACCAGCAGATCCCAATAGCACCTTCTCCAACATGGGTTCCAATTACTGGACCAAAGTAGCTAATAAGTGCTTCGGAATTTGGGTGTTTTTCTAAGAAATCATTTTTTAATTCGATTGCAGCATCTTCGGCATTTGCATGTACAAACACAACACGTAGGTCTTTTTCCTTCGCATCATCTTCTAACATGCCGATGATTCTGTTTAACGCTTTTTTTCGTGTACGGATTTTTTCAAATGGAACAATTACTTTATCAACAAAATGTAATACTGGTTTCACTTGCAACAGACTACCAACAAGTGCCTGTGCACCATTTAAACGGCCTCCACGATGAAGGTTGGTTAAATCATCTACCATAAAATAAGCGCGCATACTTTCTTTCATCTTATCCAATCGCGTAACAATCGTATCAGGGCTTTCTCCTGCTTTTGCCATTTCAGCAGCTTCTAGTACATAGAATCCTTGTGCCATACAACTAATTTCAGAGTCATAAGCAAACACTTCAATTCCATCGACCATATCGGCTGCTGTTACGACGGCTTGATAGGTTCCACTGATTCCACTTGATAGGTGAACAGAAACAACTGCATCATAATCCTGTGCTAAGGATTCTAATTTTTCCGTAATATATCCAATTGATGGCTGCGATGTGGTGGGAAGTGTATCCGCTTCTTTTATCTTTTCATAGAATTCTTCTGTTGTAATATCAATTTCTTCTTGATAGCTTTCATCATTAAAAATAACGCTTAACGGGACCATATAAATATTGTGCTTTTCTCTTAGATCTTTCGGAATATATGCCGTACTGTCCGTCATTACAGCAACTTTCATCAGTCTACCTTCCTCTCTATCGCTAGAAATATATATTTTCTTTGGAGATATAGGACACGATGTATTTTATCACGTCATAAATGGCAGTAATCCCACACTTCAAGACTTCGATATTCAAGAAGTGAATTGGGGGATAAACTGAAAGTCAAAGACCTGATAAGTTCAACTAACATTCAGTGGGGATGAAAGTACCCCCCACTGAATGAGTTTGTCTTTACCTTACTACTCATTATAGCTTACAATCTATAGAAAAAAAATATTAACAAACAAAAAAATAACTCTGGCATTATAAATTACCAGAGCATGTTGATGGATAGGTAGCTTAACATATAGGACAAAAGAGCAATGTAAAGCACAAAATGATCTATAAATCTATAAATTTTTGAGATGATGCGAATTAGTCATTAATCTTTTAAAATACTTCGACCCACCCTTTTTTAATTGCTTCGACAACCGCTTGTGTACGGTCATTCACATTCATTTTCTGCAAGATATTACTTACATGGTTCTTTACGGTTTTTTCACTAATAAAAAGGGTTTCCGCAATCGCACGGTTACTTTTTCCATTCGTTATTAATTGTAGGACTTCACATTCTCGTTTCGTTAAAATATGTAATGGCTTACGATACTCAATTCCATGTCCCCCAGCAACTACATTACTTTCTTGAACTAATCGACGGTACTCCTGTACTAGATTATGGGTTACTTTTGGATGAAGGTAAGAACCTCCTTGACTAACTACTTTAATTGCTTCGATTAAAGCATCCGAATCCATTTCCTTTAAAAGATAACCCTGTGATCCCGTTTTCAAGGCATGCGTAACATAACTTTCATCATCATGGATAGATAAAATAATTACCCGTACATCTGGAAACTGGCTCACAAGGTCAGCAGTAGCTTGAACGCCATTAATAGTCGGCATATTAATATCCATCAGTACAACATCAGGATTATGATCACGTACCAATTGCGGTGCCACTGCACCATCATCACCTTCTGCCACCACTTCAAACATAGGTTCAAAATCTAGTATTCGTTTAACCCCTTCCCGAAAAAGCTTATGGTCATCAATTAATACGATCTTTGTTACATTCGAATCACTCATCGCTCTGTTCCTCCTACACTATTATTCGTTTTTTGCATTTATCCCTATTACATATAGTCAGAAATTCTTCATTTCTAGTAATCTTTTATCCCTATCCCTTTAAGTATACAGAAGATTCTTCTAAAATGGTATCCATACATCAACCTAAATTGTATACGGTACTTTAATAATAACGGAAGTACCCTTTCCAATGGTTGAATCAATGGAAAGTTCTCCTTCTAGCATTTCGACACGTTCCCGCATACCAATTATACCAAATGATTTTTCTTTCTTTTCATCTGGATCGAACCCTTTTCCATTATCTTTTACGATAACTGTAATATATTGGTTACAAATTTCTAATTTCACTTTAACGAATGTTGCTTCCGCATGTTTGATAGCATTTTGAATCGATTCCTGAATCAGTCGAAATAGTGGAACCTCATATCTTGAACTTAAGCGTTCTTGTTTGCCTAGTGGAGCAAAGGAAATATCGATTCCATTATATTCCGCGATCGTATCAACATAACGTTTGATGGTTGGAATTAGTCCTAAGTCATCTAATGCCATTGGTCGTAAATCATAAATAATACGCCGTACTTCATACAAGGATGATCGAATCATTTTTCGTACACTTTTAATTTCCTGAAGTGCCTCTTCTGTACTCCCCTGGCGAAAAGTTCGATCAACAAGCTCGGAACGTAATAAAATGTTCGCAAGCATCTGGGCTGGTCCATCATGGATTTCCCGTGATAATTTTCGTCTTTCTTCCTCTTGTGCTTCGATTATTTTTAAACCGAAATCTTGTTTTTCGCGTGCTTCTTCTAACATTTCATTAACTTGTTTAAAATCATCATTTAAATAGGTCAAAATGACTGAAATTTTGCCTGCGAGTCCTTCTGCTCGTTCAATCGTATTATCTAAGGAGATTAATCGGCGTTCTAAATCATCTCGCCTTTCCCGCAGGCGTTTTTCTTCTTGGCGTAGCATAGCCAAATCCGTTTGCATGGCATGGGTGTTCTCATACACGTCGCGAATCTCTTCTTCAGAATAGCGATCAAAATCCTTGCTAACCGCTGATAAACGTTGTCTAGAGAATTTTACCTTGATTTCTAGTTGATCACCTTTATTGATGTATTCAATCACTTTTTCTTTCGTCTCATCTAGTTCTCTTTCCAGTTCTTCGTAATTTTTTCGTGCTTCTTCGCTAATGTTAAAAATTTCATCTTTGCTATTTTCCACCACATCGATCATTTCATCAATAATCTTATCTAACACGGTTTCATCTGTTTTTTGTATCATCTTTTCCCACCAACTCATGTTATAATTATTCGATATATTAGCTAAATTTAATAGGGTCTTTCGAATTAATTTTATATATTTATCTATTATAATGGTCTTAGAGGAGGAAATAAAATGTTGGCTTCGTACTATACAGTTAAACCAGAAGGATCAGATGAAATTGTGATACAAAAATCACGTTTTATCGGATATGTGAAACGTGTGGAAACAGAAGAAGAAGCACAAGCTTTCATCCAATCGATTAAGAAAAAACATCACGATGCAACACACAATTGCTCAGCATATATGATAGGGGAGCAAAATCAAATTCAAAAGGCAAATGATGACGGTGAGCCTAGCGGAACTGCTGGAGTACCTATTTTAGAAGTGTTAAAAAAGCAAGACTTAAAAGACACAGCAATAGTCGTAACAAGGTATTTTGGTGGTATTAAACTAGGTGCAGGTGGTTTAATTCGTGCATATGGATCTGCAACATCTCAAGCAATCAAGACAACTGGAATTGTCAAAAGACAGCTAATGCAAGGAATATCGATTACAGTAGATTATCCATTACTTGGAAAACTTGAAAATGTTCTCCGGAATTCTGATCATGTTTTGGATTCCATTAATTACTTAGAACAGGTCGAGTTCCGTGTTTATGTCAAAATCGGGGAAGAAGATGCCTTTCAAGATTGGATTGTGGATTTAACGAGTGATCAGGCAAAAATTGTTAAAACAGACACGACTTATATCGAAATTGATGTTGCTTCTACTAAAGAAGATGAATAATGAGTGCCAGTGTGATGCTGGTGCTTTTTTGGAGAGAACTCTTGTGTCGAAAATTGGGGTGAGGGTTCGGGTTTGGGTGCAGGAAGTACGGGAATGTGAGGTAGGCTGGTATGCGGATCCTCTTTCCGCTAATAGGAAGGAAAGCTGCTTTTAAAAGGCCTTGTGTAATCCTAGTTCCGTTAATACCACAAAATCAATGGAATAAGTGGGGGGAAATGGCAGATAACGGAATGAGGATTACATAACGTGCTAAAACAAGGGTTTTCCGGGAAATAGCGGAATGAGGAACAACCAAATCGAAAGGCGCGGATCTCAAAAGCTATTGTCCGCTTTTTAGATAAAAATAAGAGGATGTCCAAAAATCCTAGCTCTTGGTTACACCCTCTTTACGCCATTATTTTATTTAGATATTGTATCCAAATTAACATGTGTATTTCGTAGTTCTTTTATTAATGTTTGAATCATTTCTTGTGATGATTGAATATTGGCTTTCTCTGTTTCCTCAATCGCCTTTTGTAACATGCGTTTATACTTTTCTTGTTCCCCCATTACTCCCCACCCTTATTCGACAAATCATTCAAAATTTACTACTATCATATCACAAAATATGTCTGGAATCGCCTAGTTTTTTAACGATTTTGGTAACGAATAACAAGTAATATAAATATTACTCCTAATAAGGCTCCTACACCATCTAATACAACATCTCCAATATAAGGTGTTCGATTTGCCGTAAAGCCTTGGTGATATTCATCTACAACAGCATATGCTACTGTTAACAAAAATGAAACAATAATTGTTGATGATAGTACTAGTTTCGTAGACTTCTGGAACGCGATAACGAAAAAGCACATTAATAGGAAAAACGCTCCAACATGTGCACCTTTCCGGATGAAAAATTCTAGGAAGCCATTAATGCCGAGTGCTTCCACACTTACCTCTGACTGATGATAGGTAAATACGATCCAATCCAGAAAAGGAGTTAGAAAGGATAGATCAATCGTATTTTCCATCATTGGTTTAATATCTTGTTCTTCATATGGTGTTGCTGATGAGTAATAAATGATCCCCATCCACGCAATAGGCAGTAGCCAAGTAGAATATTTTCGCATCGTACACCCAAACCTTTATCATATTTACGTTTATCCCCCATGGAACTGGCAGGTTGATTAAAACGCCACGTCCTCGTAAACGAAAAACATTTTTGCTTCGTGCGATGTGTCGCTGTCGTAGTTTCGGCAATGTCGGCACTAGCACGTTCTGTTGAGTCGAAAAACCACTAATTGAAGTTTATCATATCATTAAATGCTACTTTTCTTGAAAACAAAAAACCGTAAGCATGATGCGCTACGGTTTGTGTTCCATGTTATTTAATTATTTTGCTTACTACGCCATTTCGTAAATTCTAAGTACTCTTTAAATTGCTCTTTTGAGACCCCAGACTCCATTGCTTCTTGTACAATTTCTAACCATTCCTGATCCAGGTCTTCTACATCTTTGGTGTTGCCTTGTTGGATTAAGTCATTGACAGATACCCCTAATACCTGACTTATTTTCTCGATAAATTGGATCGAGGGGTTTGTTTGAAGGTTTCGTTCAATGGAACTCAAATAAGACTTTGCGACTCCTGCTTTATCAGCTAATTCAGATATAGACATCTTCTTTTCCTTGCGTAATTGCTTTATTTTCTCACCAATCAAGTCCACACACCTTCTTTCTCTGAAAAAATTATAACATACATTAGGTGAGTGGTTCTATATTAAGCACATAGAAGTTAAAAAATTTTTTTCTTTTTTTTAGCTTCTGTCAAAAACGTACGGATATCTTCTTTTTTTAATCCGATTGTTTTTGCCTCTTTCATTAAGGATACCCACTCATTATCCAGCTTCTTACTTTCCTTCATTTTTTCCATAACTTTCCCGTCCCCCATAATTATTTCCAGGAAGCCCAGCCGTCATAGCATAAACGTGCTTTAGACCTGTGACTTTGCGCCCCTATTTTTCAATAGGTCTGCCCTTTTACTGTGAAACCTTATTTTGCTCTAAGACTATTATACTGCATGTTACACCTTAATTGGGTGTCTTCTTTTGTCTAAAGGTAACTAGTTTTGTAAAATTCATACTGTTGAAGGGCTCTCTTATACCTGTTGCTTTTGGATTTGCTTTCGCTTGTTTAAGATAAATACTAATGCTCCACTTCCGACTAATAGTACTCCAATTAAAAGGAATTTATAAACGTTTGTTGCGGTAACTGGGAGTATCGAACCGCCACCTCCGTCACTTCCTATCGCTCCAGCTACAGTAGCTTCGTCATGATCATTGCTAGCAGCTGTTTCTGCTCCTTCTGCTGTAAAGCTTAGCGAAAATGTTGTATCTAGTCCTTGAAATTCATTCCCTAAATGTTCTGGGAAACGTACCGTAATATCTAATTCTTCTTCACTGGAAGATGTTAACTTTCGATCTGATAGTTGTTCAAACTCAGCAAGTTTTCCATTATATAATAAATTCGTTCCATCACTTAGTTCTAAGACCAATTCATTGAACAGCTTTTCAGATCCTTGGTTCTCTATCGTCATTTGATATTCAAAATCTTCCTGGCCATTGTTTTGAATAAAAAGTGATCTCGGTGCCCAATCCCCTGGTTTCATATTATCAATCTCAAATAATGCTCCACTAGGGGAAATAGCAATATCAATTTCCTCTACTTCTGTATCATTTGTCTCACTGTATACTTTATTATCTGGAAAAACCAGTACAATGATCCCAACTACTAGGATCATCCATATGACCGTAAGCTTTCTCACTCTGACCCCCTCCTTCTATCCTCCTGTCACGAAGACGAGAGGCTTTCTTGGTCCTCATTTGATTTTGTTTTTCCTTTATTAGCTGGTTCAATTTCTCTTATCGCTTTCCATATAATAAAAGCTGAATAACCTAATAAAAGAAAACCAGGAATTAGTAATAAAAACGCGCCATTTTGTGATTGAGCAAAATTAATGATATATCCAATGTAGGGGATCGTGAACCCTTTATATTCTGCTACAACATTTTCAGATAGAACAGGTTCAGCATCCACCGCATCATTATTATCCCCTTTTGTCCGATACATGACATTGTCTCCACTATGGATCACTTCTGTTATACGGTGTGTCACTAACTTTTGGTCCTCTTCCATGTAGGTTATGACATCGCCCTCTTGAAAACGGGTCATATCTCCACCAGGTTTGACGGCAATAATTGATCCTGTTTGAATATCTGGTTCCATGGAGCCCGAAAGAACCGTTTTTAATTGATAGCCAAAAATCTCAGGTTCCCCACCAGATGCTTTAGAAGAAATAACAATAAACAGCATGCTGATTAAAACGACAAACAATAGTGTTGTTGCAATATGGTTTAGCCACTTCAGTATTTTTCTACTTGTCTTCTTTTGGCTCATCTAGTTCTTCCTCCTCTTCAGGGGCCGTTTCACTATCTTCGAGTTCTTCATCTTCTTCAGAAACATTATCCTTTACAACTTCTTCCTCTGTTTGGTGTTCCTCTTCTTCTACATGTTGATCATTTTCATTAGTCTCGTTGTCTTCGTTATCAGTAGACTCATTCATATCCTGAGTTTCATTCCTATCTTTACCCGATACCGTTTCTTCTCGTTTTACTTCGTCGTTATCTTTTTCATTCTTATTAACCTCATCTTGCTTATTAGCCTCATCTTGGCTACTGTTTACATTATTAGGTTTGTTATTTTTGTTACACTTAACTATTACTTTTTCACTCCATATTTCGTGATGATCCCCTTTATAGTCTTCTCGTTGATATGCCTTAAACTGGTACTGACCAGCATTCTCTACTTCGTGGGTAATTGTTTCAACATCGCCTTCTACTATTGGTGGGATATTTCCTCCGGCTACCATATCACCATTTTGTTGTGGATTTCCATTTTCTATATAGTAAATTTCATATTTCGTGCTATCCATCATTGTAAAACCATTGTTCTGTATTTCTACTGATAGTTCTGTCGGTGGACACTGCTTAATATTTTGGTTGCCATTTCCAATGAACTCCAACTCACTTCCATCCCACCATGTTCCAGCTTGAAGTGTGAATTGATCTTCGTTGGCACTGTTAAAATAGGCTCCAGTTCCTGAAGTAAGAAAACTAAATAAAAAAATACTCCCATAACAAATGGCCACAATCTTACAAAGTAATAAGAACTTTTTTCGCTTTTTAAATTTTCGTAAACGATTTAAACGCACCATTTCCCCCTCCTATCTGTCTTGTTACTTTGCTTTAGTAAATAAAACAACGTCTTGCGTTATGTATACTTAACAAAGCAAAATAACAGTCAATATCTCTTGAATTATATGTAGGAAAGAAAGGTGGACGAACCACCTTTCTTTTAATTAAACTTATCTACGCTCTCCTTCTTCTTGTTCAGCAGTGAAGTCCCATTGAAGTTCCAACGTATCCCCTTGGAATTCGTTTTGATCTTCTCCGTTATCAACAAACTCGATTTCTACAACTAAATAATCTGTTCCTCCAGCAGGGATACCGTCTTCCTTTTTATCTCCGATTAACCAAAAATAATCTTCTAATTCTACTGCAAGTTCATCAGGAGTCATATTTGATAATTGATTTAAAGTTTTACTGGATACGACTGTGTATTCATCGTCATCTACCCAACTTTCTGGATGTCCCTCATTTTTAATAAAATTCACTCTAAAGTGTTTACCCATATCATCTACATTGTCTCCATGATAATCATTTACCGTATATGAAGTATCTAGTAATACACTGGCAATATCTAAGGTACCGTTATTTTGTAATTCAAAATACCGCTTTATTGAATCTCCTGGTTTTAAGTTATCTACATCAAAAACAACCTGTGGATCTACCGTTAAATCCAATGTACCTGCTGCAAATGTATTGTTGGAAGTCTCTGTGTCGTTAAAGTACGCATATGTACCTCCCCCGACTAATGAAATACCTAATACTGCTGATGCTACACCTAATCCTAATTTTTTCCTAATTCCCATTCTCGTTTCCTCCTTAAAGTTTTCGATTAATTTTCGCTACTTCGATAAAACGAACAGATTGTGCACACTTATGAATCATTTGACCTATATTTTTTACTCATTCCGAAATGATTGGATTACCAATCCGCTAATAGATCATCCCCTCCTAAAGTGTCAATGTGATGGGAGTCATTAGTTCTGCATATCGTTCGTTTTGTTCGTTATAACGAATTACAAGTAGAGTATAACTTGGATTGTTCGTTTTACAAAACCCCAAAATCGCGCAAAATTCTCAATAAAGAACAACATAACTTGTTATTGCTACTTATATCTTTGTTTTACTCACGATTTCATTTTTTTATAAAAATAATGTTCTTTATGATGTACGATAATATAGGAATAAAGGTTTATTTTACAAATAACCTTTTATCCCTACAGAAAATTCTTTATACTATACTCAAAGACCTTAAGGAGTATGACGGATGAAAAAAATTTCTATCTTATTCATTATTACAGGCTTGGTATTTTTAGGATTTGGTGCTTATCAATGGGTTAGCCAAAAAATGGCACAACAAACTAGCCTCGCTGAAGCAGAAGAACTGTTGGAAAAAGATTCAGATACTAAAACGAATTTGGAACCAACACCAGAAGCATCTACCTTTTCTCCTGTTACTGGAGCGACAGCAGGGATTTTACATATTCCAAAATTAGAAAGTGACTTACCAATTGTTGAAGGCACAGATGAAGATGAATTAGAAAAAGGAGTTGGTCACTACGACGGAACTGCCTATCCCCAGCAAAATGACCAAATTGTCTTATCAGGTCATCGGGATACTGTTTTTCGTCGGATGGGAGAATTAGAACTAGGTGATATTTTAACGGTAAAAGTCCCATATGGAGAATTTTCCTATGAAATTGTTGACACCCAAATTGTTGATGCCGATGACCGTTCTATTATTAAATCCACTGCACCTGAAGAGGTATTAACTGTCACGACATGTTACCCATTTTCCTATGTTGGGAATGCGCCTGATCGTTATATCATCACTGCATTACCAATTAATAATGACTGATTAAAACGAACACATTGTCATAGACTAAAAATGATTTATCCGCTATAATCAATGAATGATTTATCACGTGTTAACTGGCAGTAAGACCCCCATTTTAAGACTTCGAGAAACAAAGAAGTATAAGTGGGGGTAACTGCCAGTAAAAGTGAGATAAGTTCAACTAACATTCGGTGTGGGATGAAGGGCCGACTAACACCGCCACGTCAATCGCAACGTCGACACTAGCACGTCCTGTGCGTCGGAAACCCCCACCGAGTGAGTTAAGCTTTATTAATTTTCGTAATAATGAGGAGAATGAAGGTGGATTCAAGAGTTGAAAAGCACCGTAAACAAAAGAAAAAACGAAAATGGATATATTGGGTACTTGGCATTGGTTTTGGCTTGCTCCTACTAGTTGGTGGTTACCTATTTTATCTATACAACCAAGTAGGGAGTACGGTTGATGTCATGCATGAACCATTAGAACGAGACGGTGACCCAAGCCGTTTAAAAGAAATAGATGGATTATTAAATGATGGGAAGGCTGTTAACTTCTTGCTTTTAGGTGTAGATGAACGACAAGGTGATCGGGGACGCTCTGATACCATTATATTTTTATCACTTAATCCCCAAACCGATTCAATGCTCATGCTAAGTATTCCACGCGATACGTATGTAAATATTCCTGGACATGGCATGGATAAAGTCAATCACGCTTATGCCTATGGGGATGTGGAGTTATCTGTTCAAACGGTAGAAGACACATTGGATGTTCCCATTCATTTTTATTCTCGTGTCAATATGGAAGGTTTTCAGCAAGGGATTGATGCAATAGGTGGGGTTACGGTCCAAAATGATCGTGCCTTTAACCAAGATGGCGAACATTTTCCAGAGGGGGAAATTCGTCTGAATGGCGAACAAGCTTTGAAATACATTCGGATGCGAAAAGAAGATCCCCGTGGTGACCTTGGACGAAACGAACGTCAGCGTGAGGTCGTTACGGCAGCTATTAATGAAGCAGCAAGTGTCACCAGTATTACTAAAATCGGGGATATCCTTAGTATTTTAGGAGGCAATGTAAAAACAGATCTTCAAATGGATCATATGCAGACCTTAGTGACGAATTATTTGGGTACGCGTAATAACATGAAAACCATTGAATTTAATGGGAATGGTCAAAACATTGGAGGCGTTTATTATTATGTCGTACCAGATGAGGATATGAATCGGGTACAAACTGAAATTAAGAATCACATGAATGGAAGTTAACATCACAAAAGTCACCTGTAAGCTATAGACACAGTGTGACTTTTCCATTTCCACATACAGATTTTTGAACAGGTTACATGCTATAATAAGAATAAATCAAATTGGGATTGAGGGGGTTAATATGAAACGAATTAGTCTTTGGCTATCGATTACACTCATCACCTTTATAACCGCATGTTCAGATGATGAAGTTACACCAAATGAACGTTTTAACACCTATGTTGATCAATGGAATGAACAAAATTACTCGGAAATGTATGAAATGCTTTCTAGTGAAGCAACAGAAACATATGCAACAGAAGATTATGTTGACCGCTATGAAAAAATATATGGAGATCTAGAGGTTTCTGATTTAGAAGTATCCTTTGAAGAATTATCAGAAGAACAGACCGAAACAGCATTAGAAGAAGGAACAGCTACTATCCCATTCTCTGTAAGTATGAGTACGCTTGCTGGACCAATCGATTTTGATTATGAGGCAACTTTAACACAACAAGGAGAAGAAGAGGAAAAAAACTGGTTTGTGGAATGGGACCCTGGCTTTATTTTCCCTGAATTAAAAGATGGTGGCGAAATCACCTTCCAGACGACAGCACCAGAGCGGGGTGAGATTCTCGATCGGAATCGAATGCCACTTGCTATGAACGATATCGTCTATGAAATTGGGGTTGTACCAGGAGAAATGACAAACCCTGATCAAACCATTGAGAAACTAGCAGACCTCTTGAAAATGAGTGTAGATTCCATTGAAGGGGCTTTAAATCAAGAATGGGTTGGACCTGATTTATTTGTTCCGTTAAGTGAAGTACCCCAAACAAATGAAGAGGTTTTAAATCAATTATGGGAGATTGATGGTGTCTTGGGAAATGAGGTTACAGGACGTATCTACCCACATGGAGAAATAGCAGCACACTTAACTGGATATGTAGGACCGATCACCGCGGAAGAATTGGAAGAACAAGAGCCTGGCACTTATTCTAGTAATGACGTGATTGGAAAACGTGGACTAGAACAGTTGTATGAAAAAGAACTGAAAGGACAACAAGGAGTCCAGATTATTGTTACGAAAGAAGATGAAGAAGCAGAAGATGTGGTGTTAGCTGAAAAACCTGTTAAAGACGGGGAAAATATTATGCTAACGATCGATATCGAGGTACAGGAAGAGATTTTTAATAGCTATGATGGGGAGGCAGGAACAGCTGCTGCCATCAATCCAAAAACAGGGGAAACATTGGCACTCGTAAGTAGTCCATCCTTTAATCCAAATGATGTTGTCTATGGCATGACAGCAAGTGAATGGGAAGACCTACAAGAGGATGAACAAACACCTCTTATTAATCGTTTTAGTGCAACATTTGCTCCAGGTTCAACGATTAAACCAGTGACAGCAGCTATTGGATTAAATAATGGCACGATTGATCCAGATGAAGGAATCGAAATTGAAGGATTAACATGGAATAACGGAGATGCTTGGGGTGATTATGAAGTTCGCCGCGTATCCGAATCCAGTGGTCCAGTAGACCTGCATAATGCACTTGTCCGTTCCGATAATATCTACTTTGCCATGCAAGGTGTCGAAATGGGTGCAGATGCGTTTGTAGATGGGATGGAACAATTTGGATTTGGTGAGGATATGCCATTTGAATACCCATTGGAAACATCTAATGTCTCTAGTGATGGTGCGATATCCGATGAAGTGATGCTTGCTAATGCAAGTTATGGTCAAGGACAATTGGAGATGACAGCACTCCATTTAGCAACTTCTTATACTCCTTTCCTAAATGAAGGGAATATGCTGCAGCCAATTTTACGAACGGATGAAGAGACAAGTCAAGTATGGAAAAGTGATTTACTCACCAGTGATCAAGCAGCTATTATCCAGGAAGCATTACGAGACGTTGTAGCGGCAAGTAACGGAACTGCTAAGGCTGCACAAAATGCAGATTTTGCGATTTCTGGTAAAACTGGAACGGCAGAACTGAAGTTAACTAGTGATGAAGAAGACGGCCAGGAAAATGGTTGGTTTGTTGC
Source organism: Oceanobacillus halotolerans (assembly GCF_010993955.1). Classification (GTDB taxonomy): domain Bacteria; phylum Bacillota; class Bacilli; order Bacillales; family Amphibacillaceae; genus Oceanibacillus_A; species Oceanibacillus_A halotolerans. The sequence goes on from NZ_WIXL01000004.1 coordinate 109,500, forward strand.
CTACCCAACAGATGATCAAGATGTTCTCATTGCAATGATGGTTGAAGGGGTAGAAGATAATGGTGGCAGTGGATATGTTGTGGATAAAGTAACCAACGTGCTTCAAGCCATTAAATAAGTAGAACAAAAGCGCAAGCGCCTTGATCACCCCCGACAAGCATAAGCCAAGCCTCGACGTGGCGCTTTTTGCGCGTAATGTGGATTGACTTATGACCTCGAGGGGGTAGGCGCTGGAGCTGGACGTGGCTGTTCCTGTATATGAACAAAATAAAGCCAACTTTTTATACATTCTTATCTTTTTAGAAAACTTGGCATTCGCTAAGGCTTTATTGGTGAATGCCTTAGTTGCACTTATGCAGTAGGAAAGTTTTTATACTTTCCTAGCTGCTAAAAGCATAAAACCGGAGACAGCCGTAATAATCGGAATCTCCGGTTTTTCTTATCTATCCTGCCGCAACATATCATAATATTGCTGACGTGTCGGAACAACCTCTGCTTCAATACAATCCTCAATAAATTCCCGCAGACGAACATTTTGTTGAAACATTTCCTCATTGACTTCTGTTAAATATTCCACTTTCTGACTAGTAGAAGCTGAAGAACGTTGAGAAGTCAAAATATTCGTTTGCATCATTTCTTCCATATCCAATTGCATTGCTCGAAGTTGGTCATATAATGATTTATTCGATCTTTCTAGTTCTGCTACTCGCTTTTCTAATACATCGATTTTTGACTCAATCTTCATCCCCTCCATTTACGCGAAATGTTTTTTACCAATGGTATGTGTATCTTTATTTAAGTATGTTAACTGTTTAAAATTAAGGCTGTTTTCTATAAGGTTGTTGTTTCACATCCTATTTTGAATGATAAAAATTTATGAAAAAGTTTATATAAACTATTCATTAAGACTCATGCTTACGTAAGGTGATCCTTTCTATGGTTTTAATGGCTATAGGGACAGGAGCCTTTTACAAAGAGATGTAGATGAAAAAGATCCTGTTCCTTCATCCTTTTGTGATTATTCGTCGAGATTGATCCATGTTTTTTTTCTGTATTATACGGACAGCTCCTGGAGAGACGTTAGTGGGTAACCTTTCATAAGGCTTTCGTTATGTCCTATAGATGTAAGGCTGTTTCGCTATTAGCGGAATGGGGTACCGCCCTAGTTTTACGGGATGAATCCTCATTCCGTTATTTCCTGAAAAACCCCGTTTGTAGGATGGTCGCGGATCCTCATTCCATTATATGTATGTGAACATTGATAGCAAATTTATTCCCGTCGAAAGCGACTGTCCGAAGCGGCAATCAACGACGCAAGTTACGTAGCAATTTACATCAACTCGACGTCCATAAGGTAATAAATTATACGAGAAAGCAATAAATCATATTAGTAGAATAGCACTCTTTTCCCCTTTTCTGACTACAATAATCATATAGGCTTTTAAAGGAGGGATCACACGTTGAATAAATATTGGCCGAATAATTGGAAGAAAAGTCTCCCAAATTTTCTAGGAGAAGATTTTTGGTCTACCTTTGAAGACCTTGATTTGGAAAATGCAGAGGTAGAAACAAGCCAAACTAATAATAACAGTAATAGTAATAATAGCTCAGGAATTAAGGTCAATATTTGTGAAGCAGGTAATGAGCTATTATGTATTTTTCGGTTACCAGGTTTAGTGTTAGAAGATGTTGAAGTAGATGTGTATGACTTAACACTAGAGGTAGTCGGTACGATTCAAATTGATCATAAAGGATTTCGTCCGATGCACATGGAACTATATCAAGGACCTGTAAGACGTAAAGTAAAATTACCATACCCTGCTAGACATGACAAAATTAATGCAACGTATCAACATGGGTATTTATACTTGCACTTGCATCGGCTTATACCTTCAGGTGAAACGAAACAAAAATTACAAGTTAAAACGGATGATGATGAAACGTAAACTATTTGTTTTCAAAATTTTTGTCATATTTAAAATGCCACCACATATACTTAGGTGTTGGTAGATGTCATGCCATTAACATTTAACACAAAACCAAAACAACAGGAGGTGTTACTGTGGGCTTCTTTGACAACCATGGGCTGAGTTTCCGGCAAAAGAAGGCACTAGAAAGCGACCGGGAAACAGACCTATTAGGAATTGAAAAGGCCGAAAAGGAGGCAAAAATCCCAAAAGTAGAACATGAACGAGAGTTAGCTCGATCGGTTGAATACGGATTAGAAGCTGCTCCATCTATTGGAGATCGAACTATTTCCACCTTTACAAGAGAATCACGACCACCACAAGCAGGAATCCCTACTTTCTTACGTACCCCATTTTTAGAAGATGTCCGTCGTGTCGGCGAATATGATGTTGCTTTCATGGGTGTTCCCTTTGATATTGGAACAACCTATCGTGCCGGTACACGATTTGGACCAGAAGCACTTCGTAAAATTTCTAAGCTATACACATCCTACAGTTACGAAAAAAGTGTAGACCTTAAAGAATCCCTAAAAATGTGTGATGTCGGGGATGTTTTTACGATCGCCAATATTGAAAAAAGCTTTGACCAAATCTATAAAGCTGTTTCGCATGTATTTGCACAAGGGACCTTCCCTGTCATGCTAGGAGGAGACCACGCTATCGGGTACCCATGCTTACGGGCCATTGCTGATCAAGTAGACGGAAAGGTCGGCATCATCCATATGGACCGACATTTAGATTTACAAGAAAAAGATATGGATGAGCGCATGCACACCACCCCTTGGTTCCATGCGACCAATATTCCAAATGCACCCCCTTCTAATTTAGTGCAAGTTGGTATAGGTGGCTGGCAGGTTCCACGAGAAGCAGTTGAAAATGTGCGAAAGTTTGATACAACTGTTATCACGATGGGGGATGTAGAGAAATACGGAATTGACCATGTTGCCGATATTGCACTGGAAAAGGCATGGCGAGGAGCAAAAGCTGTTTATTTAAGTGTGGATATTGATTCATTTGATAGTGGTTTTGTTCCTGGTACCGGGTGGCCAGAGCCTGGCGGATTCTTACCGAGAGAAGGCTTGCAATTAATTGATCGCGTCGCCCGCGAAGGTGTTTGCGGAATGGAACTAGTCGAAGTCTCCCCACCATATGACGTCAGTGACCAAACGGCACTACTTGGAACGAGAGTCATTTCAGATGTACTCGCAGCGATGGTTGATGGGGGAAAACTCGGAAAAAAATTTGCATAACACATGAAATGCACCTGCTTTTAATAAACTGAAGCAGGTGTTTTTTCAAATCTAAAAAGGGAGGCCGTAGAATATGAACGCCATTGAAGTAAATGGACTAACCTATCGCTATGATAATGGAATGGAAGCAATTAAAGATATTAGCTTAACCATTCCTGCAGGAGCAAAAGTAGCATTACTCGGTCCAAATGGAGCTGGGAAATCAACATTATTACACCATTTAAACGGTTTAAAAGTTCCAAATGAGGGGTCCATTCACGTTATGGGTGAGCTATTAACGAAAAAAACGGCACCAGCAATACGGCACCGTGTTGGTTTAGTGTTTCAGGACCCCGATGATCAAGTTTTTTCTGGAACCGTATGGGAAGACGTAGCCTTTGGACCACGAAACTTAAAAATGTCTGAAGAAGAAATAGAAGACATTTGTACAGCTGCTTTAGGAAATGTGGGAATGCTAGAACATAAAGATACACCACCCTATCACCTTAGCTTCGGTCAAAAAAAGCGAGTAGCCATTGCAGGGGTTTTAGCGATGAAGCCAGATATTATTATTTTGGACGAACCAATGGCCTTTCTCGATCCAGTCGGGCAAGATGATATAGCTGGATTATTACAAGGGTGGAATTATATGGGACGCACCATTCTCTTATCGACACATGATGTGAATTTTGCGGCCTCATGGGCAGATATGGTTGTCCTACTAAAGGATGGCAAGCTGCTAGCAACAAGAGGGATTGAATTGTTAGTGAAAGAGGATATAATACGAGAAGCAAATCTACATTTACCCATTATCGCTCGGTTATTTCGAATGATTCCTGAACTAGCACCCAATGGCCTTCCTAAAAATGAACAAGAAGCAGCACGCCTATTGTTTGATCTGCTGCAGGAAAGAAAATAAGTCCTTACATATCCTATTCTTGATTGTTCGAATTATTGCCATTTCCATCATCTTGCTGCTCGGCATCCATTTGATTCATTTGCTCCATTTGCTTTTCAAATTCATCTGTATTCATATCATTAAAGGTAACAGCATCATTTTCTGCCAGCAATTCTTTTAAGTTCTCTGCATCACTTAATGTAGTTAATCCAACCAATAATGTCCCTGATAAATCTTGGACATTTAAGTCCTGAATTTTGTAATTTACATTCTCTACATTAACCGGTTTTATATTATCTATTTCATCTTGCATTTTTTTCTGTTCTTCTTCTAGTTTATTAAGTTTTTCATTCAGTTTTTCCATATGTTCGGCCATCGTCATCTCAGATGGCTTTTTTTCTTCTTGTTTTAATTCGTTTTGACTAGTTTCCTGTTCAGGTTGTGGTTGTGGAAAATATACAGGATTCTTGGGCATTTGCATGTAGGGATTATAGTAGGGTGCATATCCTTTATACGGAAACTGCTGTTGTTGAAACATATAATAATAAGGCGGCCATGTTCTATTCAAGCTTATCACCTCTTCATTACACGGATTTCCTAGAAAAAACGTCACTACTTCTCCTCTGGTTGCTGTGGCAATTGGGGTACCATTTCTTTTATTTGTTCATCCGTTGCATTCGTTTCTTCATAGTTTTCTTTTGGCATTGTTACGGAGGAGGAACGGTTTTTGGCAAAAATTGCTTTTCCTATATTCAATGATCCTAATGTAGCGATCGAGTTAATATTAATATTTTTTATATTAATGCGCATTGCCATAACGATTCAGCCTTTCCCAGAAATAATTATACTTGTTGTTGGGTTTGATCCAATGCATCTGGATCATTTACGTGATTTGCATTATTAAATTGCATAGGGCTTTGATTTGCATCCCCATTATGTTGATACCCAACATTCATCTTGATGTTTGCTTGATGTCCTTTATGCAAGACATGACCAAAGTTTATTGATGCATTATTTGATATATTATTTACTCGAATACCATAAACATTATTAATATGGGAAACCATACGATTCCTCCTATTCGTGATAAGAGAAGGTCCACAAAACCATTATATACATATAATCATTCAGATGTTCGTTGCCTCAGGTCCTGGCAAACTTTGGCATAACTTGCATAAGATAATTAACTATACTTGTGATTGTGGCTGATCAGTAAAATCAGGATCAGATGAGAAGTTGGCATTGTTAAACTGCAATGGACTGAAGTTTGCATCACCAGGCTGTGTATAGCCAGAATTCATTTTCACATTGGCTTGGTGTCCTTTTTGTGCAGCATTTCCATACGTAATTGCTGTATTATTAGACGCTGAATTAATACGAATCCCGAAAATGTTATTGATGTGTGTTGGAATCATAAGCACCACCTTACTCCTTTTGATATAGCATTATATTCAATTTCTTTACATGCTGTGAGGAGTTAAGCGTGTATTCCGCCACTACAACAAAAAATTATGAAAAAACCGTTTTATCAATGACAAATGTCTAATAAATGAATACATATATAGAGAAAGCAAACTAGAAGAGGGGGAACTTGTCTTGCAACATCAACAACCACATTGGGGAGGTGGACCATTTCCTGGGGAGCCAGCTTATCCAGGTTTTCCTTCCTATCCTATAAAAGGGCAGGACTGGAATTCACCTGCAATGCCGCTTTATAAGGGAGATGCTGTATCTACTTCTCCAGCCAAAAAAGGAAACATCTGTGCATACGCACCATCAACACCACCCCACTATACGAAACTTAATTTTGTACACTGGCCATCCCAGGACTATGTAAAACCGCATCCAAAAGGCTTTTTGCACACCATGCACACCGAGCAGCAACTCGGCCAATATATACCTTATAAGTAAGAAGCTTCCTATTCCATGCCACCTTCTTGCTTAAGGCTACTATGAAGGTCCATTGATTGGTAAAGTCACTTATGATGGAGAACATCTTTATAAACAAGCGAAAGCGAAATAGCATATCAAATCGCAATGATTGATATGCTATTTTTGTTGATATATATTTTAGGGGGAGAATCTTTTGATTGACTGGGTGTAACGGTTGATTGCGACGTATTCTTGTTAGAGCTGGATTGAATTGGGGGTGGCTCTGACAAATAACGGAATAAGGATTCATCAAATCAATCCCAATGAACCCTCTTTCCGCTATATTGCAAAATTTCCCTTCCTAATCAGATTATGCGAATTCCTCACATAATCATAAACTAATTTTCCCTCCACATACAGGACAATAATTAGCCTCTGCAGGGATCTCCCGTTCACAATGCTGACAGTCAATCATTGAAGCCAGCTGGGCATTAGATTCCTGCCGCTTTTCAACTTTTTTTCCGCATTCTTGACAAAACACATCTTCTGTTGTTAAAGGTGCACCACAGGAACAAGTCAATTCATCTGTTGAGGCTGCTCCCGTTTGTTTTTGCTGTTGCCTCAAATCATAAATTCGAGTATCAATTTCTTTTATCTTTTCCCCATGCTCACGAACAAATTCCGAATCCATCTCACCACGTCGATAAGCTAAGTAAGCCGCCTGGCCAATATTTACCAATAGTTTCGTTTTCTTTGACATAAATGTATTGAGGTTTTGCTGATCCTTGTTATCCTGCAAGCTATCCACCCTTTCTAGTTAAACTCGTAAAGGAATAAATTATCTGTCTCAAAACTATCCACTTCAACATTATTGGTAATAAACCATTTTTCTTCTGTTTCATCATAGGTTAACTCATAATCCCATATATAGTTCGTCATTTCTTTTGGATAATCTGCTGGGTCCTCATCCATTTCGTAAAAAGCAGAATCAAAGGTTAGATCAACAAGAATGTTCGCGACATAACCTCCATCATCTTCCTGAACCTTCAAGCTACCTAAATCATACTCCGCACTCACCGCATCCCCACGGAATCCCCATCCATCTTCTGTCATTTGTTCAAAATTGTCTTCCATATTTGCTAAATAGTCTTCGTTTTTCATATAAGTAAAATAACTAGTATCTAAGTTTAAATAAGCATCAATATATTCTCGGACATGGTTATTGACAGCATCCATCACTTGATCCTCTAATCGTTCATTAACTAGATCTAATTCAAAATGGATTTCTTCCTGTTCCGTATCTGTTAACTGTACTGGTTCTGATTGTACATCACCCCATGGATATTCGGTAATCGCTTGTAAGGTCATCGTTCCATCCGTTTTTATTGGACCATACTCGGAAATATCCTTAAATTGCTGCCCCGTATTAATACCATTTAAATATAAATATGCTTCTGGATCTGTTGCGGTAAGCGTCACATAGTTTCCGTCAAATGCAATATCGACAGCCGCGACATTATCCTCTAGCTCAAGATCAAACGTATTTACCGTCACTTCTTGTTCATACTGCCCATACTCACCGTCATAATTAGCTGTTACGACATGAGACCCTGGCAATAATGGGTCTGAAATAAGGGTTTGACCGCTTTCAACAGAACCAATAGAGGAGCCATCAATAGCAATTGCAGTACCATCAAAATTAGCAGAAACGGAAATCTCTACTGGCTGCATTTCCAGATGGAACGCATCAAACAAAACATATTGCTTTCCATCCGTAACAAGCTGGAGCAATGCTTCTGGATCACGTTCACCTGTTTCTGCTTGTGTTTCTAGATTATCAAGTATATTTTGAAACGCCTCAGGACTTGCTTGATAGTAGCTGACCAGTTCTTCCATGTGAGCATCTTCTAAAATGAGCGAATCAACACTTGGCTCCAACATATTCCGTAATGTCGCAACGTCCTCTTCCTGCACTGCTGTTTCAAATTCGTCTAAAAATGCCTCAGGTGCAGTAATACTACTCAAATAGGTATATCCACCATATCCAATTCCTGCTAGTATTAGGAGTGGGATAAGCGTCATTAGTAATACTTTTTTCGCCTTAGATCCTTTTGTTTTCTTCAAATCCTGTCTTGATGTTGCTTGATCTGATTGTTCAGTTGCAACAGATTGTTGAGGTGCCAACCCACCTGGTTCCTCGGCTTGCTCCGATTCTTGGGATTCTGGATCTGGAGGTATACCAGATATTTCCCGTTGAGGTGGAGTAGTATCCGCCGTACTCGAATCTGATGTTTCAGTTGGAATTTCATGTTCACCAGAATAAGCTAACTGTTCTGGATTGGATGTTTCTTCTGAGATTTCTTCTGGCTGTTCGACTGAATCATCGGTGTTATCTAAGGACCCATCATTGTCCTTTGACGATTCGACCTGATTTATATCATTTGACTCATCTGACTCGTTGTTCGGATTAGATTTCTCTTTTACTTTTGTTCCACATTGATTACAAAATTTTGCGGTATCCTTTAATTGATTTCCACACTGATGACAAAACTTCAATGGAATTCCCCCTTTGTTAGAAAAGCTTTTTCGTTTGTGCACCAAAAAATGCCGTAACGCCTCCGTACAAAGCGCTAATTACAAACGTTTTGATCAAGTCAAATCCAATCACCATCATTTCTGGATGTTGGTACATTTGCCCTTGGATCGAAACGTGAAAATTTGCTTGATACGTAAAGAAGGTCATGATCATGGCAAAACAAGTACTATATACGCCAATGGAACGCCAATCACTTCCCGTTTGAACCGTAAGCAGCCCGCCAATCCCTATACTAATCAGCAAAATAACAATCACCATTGTATAAAACAGACCTTTGTAATCCGTAAACAAAGATGTAATTTCCTCTGCTGGAAAATACTCATTTAGAGGCTGTACCCCTGATAAAATCGAGTATTGAAAGGACTGATAGTATTCAAATGTCTGAAAGGTTGCTAGATTGTAAAGATACATGGCCGCTTGTGGGACGACAAAACTAGTCACAGACATCATTCCCGTAATAAATGGAATGAAATAAAGTGGACCTTCCTGTTCTTGAAACCCAGTAACCATCATGCGACCGATTACAAAAATAACCAGTAATCCCCCAATGAATACTAGAATACTATAATGGACAGCTGGACCAATGAAATCTCCAGTTTTCTCCGATCGATAGCGAATAAATTTTTTCCCAAGAACCATCCCTATGTAACTAAATATAAAACTAATGATAAATCCGTTTAGTAAAGCACTAAAAAATCGATAACTCAAGATCACCCTGGTTTCTTCAATCAGAATCGTCGTATCTGCAAACAAGGAAAGAACGGCTAATAGGATACTAGTAACCGCTGCAAAATAGAGTGCAATTTGTAGTGTTTTGGATTGAACTAACGTAGGATTACGTTTTTTCAATAGGAATCCACCAGCCATATAGCCAATGATTGGAATAATGCCTAAAACGATGATCCCTGTTGTAATATGTATCGTCATTTGAGATATCTCTGTATTCGTGATAGAAATATTGGTGAAATTGGATAAAAGCAGCATATCGATTATATTTAATTGTTGAAATGCGCTGACTAAGAGCTCGCCATCACTAGGAAAATCTTCCCGCATGGATTGAAAGAATTGACTTCCTTTTATCAAGGAAAGAACAAACATGTTAAGGATAAGCATCACACCTAGAGATAACAAAGTCCCTGGTATAACCCGTTTCATAGTGTTCCAATCAATTTGGAAGGCTTTGTTGGATAAAGCTGCCTCTTTAGGTGTAACGGAATGATTATTATATGTATCTAATTCATGGCCACAAGCCATACAGTAACGTGCATGTGGGTAATGTTTTGTTCCACACTCAGCACAAAATGACTTATCTCCAGCGTCCAACACCCCATTTAACTGAACATTTTCTAATGGGTACCCATCTTTCACACAATATAATGCAGTTTCCTCGTTCTTTGTCCCACACTGATTACAATACAACCAATCGCTCCTTCCTACTGGCCTCAAGCAGCTTTTAGTACTTTTGATACATTTATCATATCAAAAATAAAAAAATCCGCTTTACTTTTTTTCGAAATTAATGAATGATTGACAAGTCTAACGTATGCATGATTTGTATATTCTAGAAGTGTTATTCTTCAACCTAAAAACTGCACCTCCAATTGTTAACATGATGTCAAACAATTGGGATGCAGTTTTTCTTAACCAAGGAATAGTGCACCATATCCGAGTGCAATCCCAATCACAATGGCTGGATGTACCTTCATTCGTTCAATTAGTAGAAAGCTAGAACCTGCTATCAAAATTAATTGCCATATGCCAATATCAATATATGATTCTTGGAAAAATCGCCATGCCATAATTCCTAATAATATTGCAATTACAGGTCTTACATACAGTGTCATTCGTTTTACTTTAGGAGAATCTTTAAATTTATACAATAAACCAAGTAGTACAATCATAATAATGAGGGATGGCGCAACGGTTGCAAACACACCAACAGCAGCACCAAGGATTCCGCCTTGCTCGTATCCAATATACCCCGCCATTTTGGTAGCAATTGGTCCTGGCAGTGCATTTCCTAAAGCGAGCACTTCACTAAATTCTTGGACACTCATCCAATTGTAACGATGGACAACCTCATTTTCCACCAGTGGGATAGAAGCAGGTCCACCACCATAGCCTAATATGCCTGGAATGAAAAAAGCCACAAAGATTTGCCAATATACAATCATGCTCGCTCACCTTCTTTACGTGTCTCCTCATTTCGATCCTTTTTTAAAACCGCAGCAGCTAGTAATATAGCAATAATGATACCTGGATGTATATTTAAAACCGATAACAACACAAAAACAACGACCACCATGATAATGGCAGGCGTCCAACCCATACCTTTTCTTGACTTATCAAAAAATTGCCACGTCAATGTAGCTAACATTACCCCAACAACTGGGACTACTGCTGCTGTCATCCCTTGTACCCAACCTACATCACGTATGGAACTAAGAGTAGATAATAAAATAATCATAAGTACAATCGTTGGAAAAATCGTCGCAAGAACTGCATTTAACATTCCAAAGACACCCATAACGCGATGACCAATATACCCTGCAAGTTTGGTAGCAATTGGTCCAGGGAGTGTATTGGCAAGTGCTAATATATCACCAAATTCATCATCTTCCATCCATTTGTATTTATCCACTACTTCTTTATGAATTAGTGGAATCGACGCTGGTCCGCCTCCATAACCAAGCATTCCAACCCGGAAAAAGGCAATAAACAAATGCCAATGTTTCAATTAACTTATCCTCCTTTTGTTTGGAAATGGGAGGTAGAAAATAGGGGTAGGTGGATGGTGCGGGTCTTGTGGTGCTGTGGTCGCACGAGTTTTGCTCCTGCTCGCTCGACTTTGAAGTGCTGCTGCACGAGTTTGAGGAGTTGTCGCACGAGTTTACCTCATTCTCGCACGACTTTATGCTGCTGTCGCACGAGTTCTGCTCCCGCTCGCTCGAGTTTGAGGAGCTGTCGCACGAGTTTACCTCATTCTCGCACGACCTCATCTCATTCTCGCATGAGTTTAACCCCCATCCGCACATGACCTACACACACGAATCCACCTGTTCCTATGCCTGCCTATTACCAAACAGCAATACTACCATCTGTCCGAGTTTCTGTTCCTCCCATTAACACACCAGTCTCTTGATTACGCCAGATGATCTGTCCACGGCCAAATGGGCTATGATCTAACGCATATTCAATTTCATGACCTTTACGTTTCAAGCCTTGTGCAATGTGTAATGGAAACTCTGGTTCTACTAAAATATGTTTATCTTTCATCCACTGCCACCTTGGTGCATCTAATGCAGCTTGTGGATTTAAGTGAAAATCAATCGTATTCATAATGACTTGCATATGTCCTTGAGGTTGCATAAAGCCACCCATCACACCAAATGGTCCTACAGCTTGATTGTCCTTTGTTAAAAAGCCAGGAATAATCGTGTGATATGTTCTCTTACCACCCTTCAAAGCATTCACATGGTTTGGGTCCATGGAGAAATTATGACCACGGTTTTGTAGTGCAATTCCCGTTCCAGGTACAACTAGACCTGACCCGAATCCCATGTAATTACTTTGGATAAAGGATACCATATTGCCGTCTCCGTCTGCTGTTGCCAAATAAACCGTTCCGCCACGTGGTGGTTCGCCTGCTTCAGGCTGTACGGCCTCTTCTCCAATAAGAGCGCGACGACTTGCCGTATATGCATCATCTAGCAAGTCAGCGGTAGAGAATTGCATCCGTTTTTCCTCCGTAATATGTTTCTGTCCATCAGCAAATGCCAGTTTCATAGATTCCATTTGTTTATGGAACGTATCAACGGAATCTTTTTCATTGAAATCGAACCCTTTTACAATGTTTAATGCCATTAATGCTGCAAGTCCTTGTCCGTTTGGTGGAATTTCCCAAACATCATATCCACGATAGTTAACCGATACAGGATCTACCCACTCTACATCAAAATCAGCTAAGTCCTCAGCACGCAAAAAGCCATCATAGGTTCTAGAAAATTGATCGATCTTTTGTGCCAGTTCTCCACGGTAAAAGGATTCAGCATTCGTATCAGCAATCGCTTCTAGTGTACGTGCATGGCCTTCTGATTTCCATACATCGCCAATTTCTGGTTCGCCATTTGGTGCAAACGTTTCAAACCAATGAGTGAATTCTTCGTCTGTCAACTTTTCCTTAAATTTACGGTAAGCTGCTTTCCAATGTTTTCCTAGAATAGGTGTTAAAGCATATCCTTCGCGAGCATAATCGATTGCAGGTTGTAATGCTTCACGCAATGATAGGTCACCGAAGCGTTTGGATAATGCCGCCCATGTAGCTGGTACACCTGGTACTGTTACAGGAGTGAAGCCATATGTCGGAATCTCGTCATGGCCACGTTCTTTGACCGCATCAATCGAAATTGATTTTGGTGCAGGACCACTTCCGTTTAAGCCATACATTTTATCTTTCATCCAAACGATTGCAAACGCATCGCCACCGATTCCATTTGAAGTCGGTTCTACTACAGTAAGGCAGGCTGCTGTTGCGATTGCAGCGTCAACTGCATTTCCACCTTTTTTCAAAATTTCTAACCCTGCTTGTGCAGCAAGTGGCTGAGATGTTGCAACCATCCCTTTTTTACTAAAAGAACTCATTCGTCTTACGGGATATGGATTATATAAACTGTCCAAATCCATAAACGTTTTAGTACTCGTTTCGTTGGTACGTGTTTTCGTCGTCGTATTGCCGTTATTGGCCATGTACTATTCCCCCTCGAAATATACAATAGTAAGAAAAATTATAACATACAAAACACTTCGTGAACACGTTAATCGCAAATATATCTTAAAAAACCTGCATTTGCTCGTCCTTAGCCAATATATTCATTTTTCTTATACTTGTACATTAAATTTTTATCCCTTCCAAATATGGAAAAAAACCTCCCTTTTAAAGGATGGTTTTAGAGTTTGATACCGTTATGCTTCATATTGATCTTTTGCTAGCTGAATTAAATCTGCCTTTTCCAAATAAGGTTTCGGTGCACGGAAGGTCACTGTTACGACGCCTGGGTTCCGTCCAATCTCAATGGCACCAGTTATAGTTGCACGATTCATCACTTCTGGTACAGAAATACCAAATAGAGATGCAGCTCGCTCCATTCCATTAGTTGTCGCGTCATTCAAGGTTGCTCCTGTACCTACAAATGAAACAGGTAAGGATTCTTCTAATTTTTGGACACCATATTGACCAGCTAGCTTTTTAGCACGCGCTTTCTCGTTGTCTGTTAATGGCTTAGCAAGATATGGCAAGTCCTCCTCCACTGGCAATAAAACAGGACCATCAATCGTTACATTTTTCAATACTTTCACTTGCAAGTTTACGATGCCAGAAACATCTGTTGTATGACCAGCAATTTCTCCATCACCTTGCATCGCATGCATATCCCCCAGGTACACTCCGCCACCTTCAACTTTGACTGGACAAATTAACACAGCACCTTCCCGAACACGATTAATATCCATATGACCATCTGTTCGTTCTTCCAGTTGTTCTTCAGTTACCCCGTAATCATGTGGTGCATCAATTAGAAATTGACCAAAATCGCCAGCGTTATGGGAATCTGGCAAAGGACGTGATGGGGTTGTTCCCAATTGACCAAGGAAAGGCCGCAAGCGTGCAACAGCTCCTACAATATCATGTGGGGCAAAGGTTACTACAGGGTTTTGCACGGATTTTTCTGGAGTAGCCATGAATTCTTTCCCATTTGCTCCAATTTCCTCTGCAGCTTCTTTGTCCAAAGTAACTCCTATATTTTTATCTGAATTAAAGGCCATTGTATATGCATTGGTAAACGTAAATGGCGTCACATCGGCATGGCAATTCTTGCAGCGAATCGATTCCTGTCCAGTTCCCTCAATTACGGTTTCTGGATACATCGTGCCACACTCTGGACATTTAACGGCTACAAATGGATCACCTACAAAACGGCCATCCATTGGTTTGTCATTTCCAGAAGCCGTTGCCATTGATGTTACTTGAATCGATTTAATTTTAATAGCAATCGCATCACCAACTTCAGCACCTTCCACATAAACTGGTTTCGTTACTTCATGACCACCTTTCAAACTAGGTGTAATCATTGGTCCCCAGCATCCAGGTGCTGTATTTGCAATGATATGACCGCCATCAGCTACTACTTTTTCCATTTTTTGAGTCGGGTCCAAAATTCCATCCGTAAATTCGTTGACATAAACCGTTTGTTTACTATTCATTTTGCTTCCCTCCCATTTTATGTAATCGTTTTCATTATAGCATACTAGAAACATAGAAACTTTGGTTTTTGCTTGGACAATCTGCGAAACAAAGATGCCTTATAGTTTGAGGATAAGTCATTTAAGAGATGGAGAAAACATGGCGAAATAGTATGCTAAAAAAACCCTGAATAGTGATATTTTTCGTCACTATTCAGGGGACAGCCTACAACATATTTAGTAGTGCATAGAATGAATCTTCATCTCGTTCATCTAATGCTTTGTCAATTAATCGTTTTTTGTTTGCTAATTCTAACTCATCAATTACTGCACTTTTCTGATCTTTATCGTTTTGTTTTTCAATACTTTCAATAATATCATCTTCATAATATGGTTTTGCGATTGTATATAACTGTATTAAGAAATCAGGTAAGTAAATGAGTTCATTCATTGGGACATGAATGGTATTTTCCCCATTTCGGAATGCAAATTCAGCCTCTCGATTGTCGATTTGTTGCGTTATGCGATTAATGCGGATTTCTTTTGATGCAGTCGGGACAAACTTATACACTTCGTCGTTTATCGTAATGGTAAAATACTGATATGCTAAGATAATATGCACGAATTCTGAATCTACTGTGACATGATAAGGCTTTAGGCATCTTACGTTTACCATTCTTGCACCTCCTGAAATTAAATAACCATAATTTATAATAGATTACTTTATTCTTTTCGTCGTTTTTATCGCTGTTATAGTATTAATACCCCTTTCCGAAAAAAGGTAAACCTATTTTTTTAAACTTTTTATTAGAAAAACTCGTTCGCTTGTCTTTTAGTGAAGGTGTTAGTTTTTCTTATACTTGGGACGTAAAAATTTGTACCTACGTCGAGTCTGCTTCTTAGCTAAAATTTTATACTTTCCTAACGTGCAAAAAAAGAAGAAGACATCCCTAAATAAATAGGTATGTCTTCTGCAGCTGATTAGTTAGGGATAGCAATACTACACACTATAGTAAGGTAACTAGTGCATAAAATGCTTCTTCATCCCGCTCATCTAATGCTTTATCGATTAGGCGTTTTAAATTCATTTGTTCCAATTCATCAATAATGACAGCGTTTCCATTTTCCAGTTCTTCAAACACTTCTTTAATATAATAAGGCTCTGTTATCGCATGCAATTGCGCTAAAAAGTCAGGAAGTGATATGAGGTCTGTCATCGAAATCTTTAATATTTCTTTTCCTTTTTGAAAAGCAAATGTGTCATGGATATTCTCAATCTTATGGGTATAACGATTTACACAGATTTCTTTTGCATCAACAGGCACAAACTGGTATACCTGATTGTTCACAAATACAGAAAAATATTGATATGCTAAGATAACCCGTACATATTTATCATCGGCTTTAATGTAATAAGGTCTTAACATTTTAACATTTACCACATATCCCATCTCCCTAAATTTCATACTCTAAATTTTCTGTTAATTAATTTTACATGATACAGAAGATGATTGCAATAGGGAATTCACATTCTTTTCATATTTATTCTTATTTTCTATAAAGCTTAACTCATTCGATGGGGGTTTCCGACTCGACAGGACGTGATAGTACTGACGTTGCGATTGACGTGGCGTTATTAGTTAGCCTGCCAGTTAACACGTGATTAAAAAAGTGACCGACCTTTTCAAAAGATCGATCACAATCGGCTACTGAATAACATCTCTCCAGATAAAATCTACCATATTTTGCGTGTCTTCTTCCGTAAATGTATATTGACGCTCCGTTTTTTCTAAATAAGCTCCTGCTTCTTTTAAATGATGAATTCCTTGTTTCATGTAAGATTTATACGTATTATTCAAATGATTGATTTCTGTTGCAAACTTTTCATCTGTACCTGATGTAACACATCGCTCATACAAGTCAATAATTTTTTCTCCATCGCGGGTTGGGAAAAATTCATGTGGATCTGTACTATCGAAAATACAAAAATCTAAGTCACGAACGAGAACCATATCAATACTATTTGGATCAAAGCTGCAGTAATACAGTTCAACATCAAAACCATGCTGCTGACAAGCTTGCGATATGTGCTTCATGAAAGTTGATTTTCCTGTACCTGCTCGACCTTTTACAAAATAAACAGTGGATAGATCTTGCAAAATCTCAGGAACACAATTCACAACCCCATCTGCTGTATTTGTACCAAACAGACGGTGATATACCTGTGGCGTTCGGTTCTTTTTCTCTACACCTTCTAATAGGTCATCCACAAAGTTGTCAGCAAGCTGATCTGCTTTGTCGAAATCCATTTCATTAATGTAAATACCTTCTAAGTCATCATGTACTTCCAAGCCTATTGCAAAGTTTTCGTATGCCTTATCTGTATGATAAATAAATTGCTCTTCGGCTTCATGATCCACACGTTCTGGGGATGGCTTTTTCTCTAAAAATAGATTCAGATCAACCTCAATAGCACCATTTACTTTCTGGGATGCAACTGTATCATCAATTACAGCTAACGATTTCCCCCGGATGATAAACCCTTCTAAATATTTATTTCCTAAAGAGCTATACAGCACTTCACTCTCGTATTCCCCCTCAAATTTCGCCAACAGTTGTTTCATGATTGTTGTTTTTAAACTGTTGGACGGATGCTTTAAAATAATGACTTGGTCCAAATCCTCAATGTTCGTAGGTAGAAAATTGACTAACCCCTCTGCCGTATTACCAGTAACGTAATAGCTGCTGGACAAGTAGACACATCCTTTTAATAGTATTTAACACTGTTAGTTTATGTATAGTTTTCGTGGGGGTGAATTATGCCTTGATGAAAGGGTAAATAGAATATAAATCTTTGTCCCATTAAACAGGGTAGTAAAAATATCGCTTAATGATCTATCGTAACGTCTTATTAATACCTAAAGACACAGGATACTAAAACGTTAAAGTGAAACGAAGCTAGAACGTGTAAGTCTCATTAATACCTAAAAAACACGGGTGCTAAAACAACGTAGCGGAATATAAAGTCGGAACATGGGTCTCATTAATACCTAAAAACACAGAGTGCTAAAACTAAGCAGTTGATCAAGTTTGATATTAATTTGTCTCATTAATACCTAAAAACACAGAGTGCTAAAACACATTGCCTCAAACATTGCTTTTGTTTTAAGTCTCATTAATACCTAAAAACACAGAGTGCTAAAACGAAAAGACTGGAGTAATAAATCATCTTCTTGTCTCATTAATACCTAAAAACACAGAGTGCTAAAACAATATCTGCTTGTTGTTGCTTTACCGTATGGTCTCATTAATACCTAAAAACACAGAGTGCTAAAACACAAACGTTCTTTAATCATTAGTAGTTCCTGTCTCATTAATACCTAAAAACACAGAGTGCTAAAACACGTTTCGTTCAAACGGTTACTAACCGATTGTCTCATTAATACCTAAAAACACAGAGTGCTAAAACAACGATCCAAAAGGTAGTCCATGCTCACACGTCTCATTAATACCTAAAAACACAGAGTGCTAAAACGCAGTACGTTGTCCAAAGATTTCAGTTGCTGTCTCATTAATACCTAAAAACACAGAGTGCTAAAACTCATTAGACTTACTAAGCGACTGTTGCGTAGTCTCATTAATACCTAAAAACACAGAGTGCTAAAACTATAAAAAGCACCCCACCGTATACGTAGTGGTCTCATTAATACCTAAAAACACAGAGTGCTAAAACTCGTTATACCACTCCTTGTACGCTCGCTTAGTCTCATTAATACCTAAAAACACAGAGTGCTAAAACACTCTTTTGTAGATTCATATCTAAAGGGTTGTCTCATTAATACCTAAAAACACAGAGTGCTAAAACATGTCATTCGCATCAACAAACATTTCTCGTGTCTCATTAATACCTAAAAACACAGAGTGCTAAAACTTCGTCTTTTAAAGCAAAATCAAACTGTTGGTCTCATTAATACCTAAAAACACAGAGTGCTAAAACAAAGCGGTACATTTAAATAACTTTCTTTTTGTCTCATTAATACCTAAAAACACAGAGTGCTAAAACTAAGCAATCCAATCGTTCTCATCGGTCATAGTCTCATTAATACCTAAAAACACAGAGTGCTAAAACCAACAAAACATGCTACTTTGTACTCTTTTTGTCTCATTAATACCTAAAAACACAGAGTGCTAAAACATCTTTCTTGTTCTAACTCCGATTGAATTTGTCTCATTAATACCTAAAAACACAGAGTGCTAAAACCTCTAATGAAAATATATCACAGTTTTTCATAAACATCCATTATATAATCAAATACTGGTGTATCAATAGTTTTTGGGTCAATATCTAATTCAAACTTAAATTTTAACTTTTTCATAAGGAAAATAAGTACATATAAATCGATTGATTGAAACAACACAATATCCGCCTGTTTATAATTTGAAATCAAGGGATTCAATTCAAATACATCAACATGATTTTTAATAGTTCTTATAAGGCTTTTTAAAAGTTCGGCTCTATCATAAGAAAGTGGACCTTCCCATTCCATATCTTCTAAGAATTCATTCGTAAATAACTGCTCTCCGTATATGAAATAATTACTTCCATCCAAATTATCTGAGAGGAAATACTTTGATTTGGTTATTACAAATACTTGTATACCATTACTTATATCAGTTAATAAGTGTTTCATTTCTAATTGCTCTCTTGGACTTAAATAATCCTCAGGAAACATAAAAAACAGTATTACTGCATCCTTAAACTTACTACTTAAATATTTTTTTATTACTGGTAGTAGTATTTTATTTTGATGAAGATACGTATTATTACATTCTTTTCTGTTATCAAGGTCAAAGTCAACTTCAAGTAATTTAAGTAGCAAATCAATATTGAAATCTTTTGACCTTACTGGTAAATCCTTTACTGTTGTTTCTATTAAATCATTTATTAATGTATTAATGGTTAAAAGATAACCATCCGTCTCAATGTGATTTAAAAACTCATTTTTCAATTGAGATTTCAATAATGACTTGGAGCCTAATTGAGTTGTATCTTTTAAGCCTTGATTAGACAGCTCAAAAGCTTGAAAACGTTGATGAGTAACTTCTTCAAAATCATTGGTTATATCATTTATTAATACAGATCCCCTAACCTTATTTCTTGGCTGAAAATATTGTATAACAGGTTTAATAAAAGACTCTGTATCGGTGGTATGGTTTATAAACAAAGAGCTATACGAAGCAAAGTTAAGTTGATATTTGCCTTCTTTATTTTTTACTAACCATTTCATTTGCATAGGTATCACCCTTAAAACTCGATCGTTCTATTCTCACCAAGTATTTCCAAATTGCGATCCTCGTCCCCAACTAAAATCGACATTTGTTCAAATTGTCTCTCTGTAATAATCATCGATCTTACGTGGCCATCTTTTGGCAAAAAACGTTTAACATTATTAATAGAACCTTGTGCAGCCTCTTTATTTAAACATGATTTAATATAAATTGAATATTGCATCATTAGAAAACCATGACTAATTAGCTCTTTGCGAAATTTATTGTATGTCCTAATTTGCCTCTTCGTTTGAACTGGTAAATCAAACATAATCATTACTCTCACAAATCTACGGCTCATATAGTTTTAATTTTTCAAGATTAGGAAGCTGCAGCCTTTCTAATTTACCAGTTTCAAAAAATTCAAACAAGGAATTAAGACATAACTCGATAGCACGAATTACAGTCTGGGACTTACGATCTACCATAACTTTAGAATGTAATAAATTAATCAAGTTTATCCTATACTCTTTTGTTAAATAACCATCTGGTGGATAACGGATAACAAAATAATCTACGATAGGACGAAATGGTTCAATGATGTCTGAAGCAAGATTATGAGGATTACGATCACCTTTATGGTGAATACCGATACCTGGTATTAAACCTTTTGCAACTACGGTTCTAGCTATTGCTGAATGAAATATAGCATAACCATAATTCAAAGCAGCATTTTCTATAAAGTTTTGATTACTCCTTGTGTATCCATCTCCAAAAAAGCTATTAAAATATACCCTTGCTGCTTGACCTTCAACATTATTATTATCTCCCGGTTCAATAGAGGTAGTTAATTCTGCCATTTTCTCTACACGATGTACCTCAACTAATTGCCTTTTCATTACTAACATTTGATTATGTACTTTTTGCTTAATAATGAATTGCCATAATTTTTGTTTTCTATCTTCTGACCACTTTAATTGCTTCATCATCTGTCGGTGTTGTCCAAAATGGCCAGAAACAGGGTGAATCACGCATTCAGGTAAGAATTGTTGATTACATAATAGTACTAGAATATTATTCTTGGATAATTCAACCATTAATCTGCTAGTTAATTTACATGTTAAGTCCTCTACTACTATTGCAAAAATATCTCTCAAAGGAATTTTAACATCTATGTCACCTTGCATAACTCTTAAATTATCAAGTTGTAAAGACATTTGGTCTACATTACTCACATGAATAACACGCCAACTCACCCTGCTCACCTCCTATTACCATTTACTTCGGATAGAAAAATTTCAGCCTTTCATTCTCGTTAATAAACCTATTTCCTAACACATCTGTAGATATTTTTTTAAATGAACTGGTATTTTTACTAATTCCCTTATAAATTCTGTTTGTCTTAATATCATTTCTTTTACAAAACTCTTTATAATCATTAGTTACATTATTCAATTCAATTCGATTTCCTAAATCATGGTTTACCCCTATTAATCTATACTCTTCTCCATTTATTTCACATATTTGGTTTTTATATACACTAAATTCAAAATTTTTTATATCTTTTATTTCTTTCTGTTTTAGTTTTTCATTATATAGTGCCTTTTTCACAACATATCCATCTTTATTCTCAATTAGATCATTGTAACGAACTGTCACAAATTTATAGATTCCTTCATCGTAAAAAACATCCATTCTAAATGGCTTTAATGATAAATTCACTACACTTTTATCTCGTGGTTGATACTTATGAGACATATCATGATGTTCTTTTAATTGACTCCCATAATATTTAATAGATTTTATGATTGGACCATTTCCTTTTTTGCTATATTTTCGAACATATTCTTTCTCCTCTTCACGAAACTTCCATAAAGGATTTTTTGCTTCTCCATATTGTTCAATTATCTGTTTTATTTGATTAAAGGTTTGATGATCATGATGATACATAAGTAACTTTTCTGGGCTTTTCCTTATCAACTTTACCAGCTTATCATTATCTTTATCATATAAATTCTTTAACTTTTCTATAACATATTCTGTTCCATCTTTTTTCCGGGTAGAATATAATGTATTATTCATTAACTGCCGATTTGGCTTCATATCAATTTTGTGGGAATATTTAAAATCGCTATAATTTTTTATTGCCTGAATTTTATAATACTTATCTGTAAAGGTAGCATTAAAATTAGACTCGTTTAATACTTCACCAGTTTCAGTATCAATAACTTTTTCTTCAGCCAAAATAATATTTTGCGTTCTAAACACTTCTTTATTTTCAAAAATATAACTAGCCATAGCTACTATAAGAGCATCCTCTGCATGATGTTTAAAATCAACCCCACGGTCTTTTTTAAAATGCCATAATTTACGGAGATAATTTGTAAATGAACCATTGATAGATTTAACCTTTACTTCCTGCTCATTTTCTTGAAAGAAACTAGTAAGTAGTGTTAATAGTTCACGTGTAGCATATCTTGTGTCAACTAAGTTTCGATTAATAAATTCTTTTTGTACATCGAATTTATTAATATCCCTCTCTTCTAATAAGTAATGTAATTTCTTTTTAGGTATTTTTTCCTTGGAATTAGCAAGTTGTAGAACATGCGCTTTGAATTTTTCATATGATACGGATGTTTTGCTACTTTGGAAGTATTGAAATGGTGTCATATTCTCCTTATTCTGGTTTTCCTTTTTTCGCACAAGAACTTTATTATTTTGCGAATCATCAAATGAGACAGAACGTGGAATTATATGATCGATTTCATAATTGTGTGGGTTCTCTAATAAATCTTCAATCTTAATAGAGTCTAAAGAGTATAAACAGACACCATCCTGTAAGTGCCATAGTCGGAGCATGTTAAATAAACCTTTGGAAGAGTTAATATTTTTAGATTCCAATTTCTCTTCCACTTGCCTATTTAAAGCTGCATTCTTTTTATTTAACTGATTAAGAAACCTTTTTTTATCATTACTATTTTTTTCCCTTGCTAGCTCAATTACTATTTCTTTTGGTACACCATAATTTTTCATAATTTCGTTTACTACGCGTAATGATTGTTTAAATGATCTCTTAACAACTGGTGATAAAATCCACTCGTCTATATGATCATAAGGAATATATTTTCTTCCAGAAAGTTCAACTTTTTTAGGTTTTATACCCATCTCTGTAAATAATTGCATTTGATTTTTTGAGCTTGACCACAAATCCGGTAATACTTTCTTAATTAGTTTTAAACTTAACGCATGTGTCTTTTGATAATTAAGGTTACTTAACTCATCAATTTCTTCATTACTTAACGGTAAATTTAAATGTAATAATTCTTCTTTAATATCTTCTTTTGATTGATAGATAGTTGTAATTTCAGCTATGTTATCTAATGTATCAGTATCCAGAAGAATGGTGTCTCTACTGGTGATCTTTTTTACATCATGGTATATCTTTAACTCCGTAAATAATGGTTTTCCAGAAGTATCTACCCGATAACCCTTAATGTCATGTTCCCCTAACCCAATCCGCTTGGCAATCCTACTTAACGTAACTTTTCTATATTTCATAAAAATATTATATACAATATCCTCTTTCTCTTTTTGGGATAGCTTTTCATTTTCAGGCCTCATAATCACTATATTATTTAAGTCATTAAGAATATTAAAAAGCTGAGCTGAATAAGACTCTTTAACAGCTCGAAGTTCTTCGGGATAGTAACTACATTGTCCCATCATTTGTTCATACCAATTTTTAATGTCTTGTCCCCATCCATAATCACTTCCAAACCCTGGACCTTCATAATATTCTCTACGGGTACTAATTAAGGTGATGTACTTTTCAATAAACAGGTAATTAATTTCTGAAAAATACTTTGATTGTGTTTTTAAGAGTTGTTTAGCTTCCTTTACATAATCAGAAGTTTTAAAGCGATTTTCATGTCCTCGAACTTTTCCTTGTTCGTCTAGCCTTTCTAATTGTAACTCACAAACAAATTGTTCTTTTAGCTTCTTTTCATTTCTTTTGATTTGTTCTCTAGTTGATAATTCATTATCACTTTCATTACCATCTTCCTCCACTTCAACATTATGGATTCCACGCCGTTTTCCTATATGAATTAATGCAGTAGCTAATTCATTATTGGTAAGCTTTTGATTCAAACCCCTAACCCTTATATGATAAGGTGTTTCGTTTTTTTTATAGGTAATATCTTCTAAACTATTAATAATTTCAAACTCTTTTAGCAAATATTTAATACGTTTAATACGATGGCTCCTTCTCCTTAATAAGCGCCGTGTGCTTCGATGCGTTCTTCTACCATCATTATTTGATACGTCCGCTTCTGGAAATATCCTTGTTCCAGCATCAATTATTTTTTGTTCATCATCAATTAAGCCCCAACCTACAGATCCAATACCAATATCTAAGCCAAGTGTATAGTGCCCATTGTATTGTTTCATTTGAATCCTCCTAATTTCATTTAGGTCTATTATATCAGAAAATTCCAATTAATCCCATAAAGAAAAGAGCTTGCCACTAAGAATGACAAGCTCTTTTCAGATCCAATCGGATCAATTTCGGCACATAGGCCTTATTCTAGCAGATCCTATGATCTTAGGTATTAAAAGCAACCCGTCGATTGCTTTGAGACAATTTAATAATATAATAAACATACTCTTTTGTCAAACAATTCAAAACTAAAAATTCAGCAACGCTAATTGGATTTCCTTTAACAACCTTTTGCATTCTTGCTTTTTTAATACTTCATTAATTTGTTATTGTACTCACCTTTTTTTCAGAAATATGCTACAATTGAATTAATACCAACCTATAGGAGGGATTCAATGCGTCATTCACTATCCAATACGTCAGCGGTTTATGCCTTTGACAAGCAGAACAAGCCAGCGATAAAGGTAGATCCAGGTGATACGGTTACGATTGAAACCTACGACTGCTTTACCAATCAGGTGAAATCAGAAACAACAGAATTAAAATCCATTAATTGGGATGAAATGAATCCAGCAACAGGTCCCGTTTTCGTAAACGGAGCGCAGCCAGGAGACATTTTAAAAGTGACGATTGATGAATTAAAAATTGGAGAACGTGGTGTCATGGTAACAGGACCCGATTTAGGGGTAATGGGCGATCACTTTGATGATTTTGATGTTAAAATTGTCCCGATTCAAGATGACAAAGCGATTTTTGATGAAAACGTCCAAATCCCGCTTAATAAAATGATTGGGGTTATTGGCGTTGCACCAGAAGAAGGATCGATTAACTGTGGAACACCTGGTGCACATGGTGGAAACATGGATACAACCCTTGTCACAGAAGGCGCAACCTTATATTTTCCTGTAGCAGCAGAAGGAGCATTATTTGCTACTGGCGATTTCCATGCCGCAATGGGAGATGGGGAAATCTCTGTTTCCGGGATTGAAGTACCTGGTGAAGTAACTGTGACATTTGATGTGATAAAAGGCCATTCGATTAAGCACCCACTATTGGAAAATGAAGATGGCATTGCTTTCTTAGCTTCTGCTGAAACATTGGATGAAGCAACGAAACTAGCAACGCGTGACATGATTGCGTTATTACATCCACATACAGATCTAACCTTGTCACACTTAACCATGCTCATGAGTGCAACAGGAAATGCTCAAATTTCTCAAGTTGTCGATCCACTCATAACAGCTAGATTTTTCGTACCAAAATATATACTAAATGCCTATAACATTTCCTTATTTAAAGATTAATATTAGAAAAACTCGCATTTACTCGTCCTTTAGCGAATGTGTTAGTTTTTCTTATACTTGGGACATTAAAATTTTAGCAATGTCGAGTCCACTCCTTAGCTAAAATTTTATACTTTCCTAACGTGGAAAAAAGTCGCCATTTTGAAGTTGGCGACTTTTTATCTTACTAGAATTGTTGTAAAGCATGTAAGAAACGATCTACTTCTTCCTTTGTATTGTATGGAGCTAAACCTGCTCGGATCCAGCCACCAGATTGATCAACACCACATTTACTAGAAAGTGTAGTGGCATAGAAGTCCCCATCTGCTACGAAAATACCATGTTCCTCTGTCATTCGTTCACACACTTCTTGTGGTGTATAGCCATCCAAGGTGAACGCAAATGTTGGTGTTTTCGCATATGAATCGTCTGCTTCATATAAGGTTACCTTATCAAGTGAGCGTAGTCCTTCGCGCATCCTGGTTGCAAGCGAATTCTCATATTCCTCAATCTGCTTTATTCCAGATACAAGTCGTTCTCTTCTCGTATCACCCGTTCCAAAGCCTTCGAAAAATTCGATTGCCGCTTTTACCCCGCCAATTCCTTCATGATTTTGGGTTCCTGTCTCTAATTTATCTGGAATAAATGATGGAGCAGGATTTAATTTATAGACTTCTAGTTTTTCGAAAACAGCCTCCCGTATAGCCGCAATCCCAACATGTGGACCGAAAAATTTATAAGCTGAGCACAATAAAATATCAGCACCAAGCTGATCACGATCAATCGTAATATGTGGAGCACCATGAACAGCATCTACTGCAACAATCGCACCAGCTTCATGTGCTTTTTCCGCGATTGTAGGGACATCATTGATCGTTCCAACTGCATTAGAGGCTAAGCCAACTGCAACTAGCTTCGTATTTTCATTGATAACATGCTGTAATTCGTCAAGATTAAGAGTCATGGAGTTAGGATCAACCGAAATCCATCGTATTGTCATTCCTTGATCTTTCGCCATCTGTATCCATGGATCCACATTGGCGCGATGATCAATTTCGGATACGACAATTTCATCCCCTGCACCCCACTGTCGACCTAGTGCACGAGCAATGGCAAGGGTAAGGGTTGTCATGTTTGCACCAAATGCGACTTCAGCAGGCTTTACATTTAAAAAGTCACTAATCAGTGCCTTTGTATCTGCAATAATATCCTCTGTCTCCCAGCTACTTGGAAAAGATCCATGCAGATTGGCACCTCCCCTTTCCATATAGGCTGTCATCGCTTCAATTGCTGATTTTACAACTTGCGAACCACCAGGACCATCGAAATAAGCAACCGTTCGTTCGTGAAATGTACGCTTTAACGCTGGAAACTGATCTCGTACAGATTGAACTGGAAATGATGTTACGTTTTGTGTCATATTTACTACTCCCCATTCTGTTATTTTTGTTCATAATTATCTCATAGTTCAGCTAATTCTGCACGTTCTTTTTCCGTAAACACACGAGATCTCGTTAAAAACCGTTTCCCCTCAGGTCCTTCTAACGAAAACATACCACCTCGACCATCGACCACATCAATAATGAGCTGAGTGTGCTTCCAATATTCATACTGATCTTTGGACATATAAAATGGTGTATCCCCTAATTTTCCTAATAACACATCTGATTCACCAGTTCGAAATTCATACCTTGGATAGCACATTGGTGAACTACCATCACAACAACCTCCAGATTGATGGAACATGAGTGGACCATGTACTTCTTTTAGCGTATTAATCAGTTGTAACGCCTCATCTGTCGCAGTTACCCGTTCAGCCATCTGTCACACCCTTTCTTTAGGAAAACTTGACTTGTCACCAATTCCTTATGGCAAAAGCCTTAGTTTTTCTTATATTACCAACCGATTCAACTTAAAAATGTTGATAGTATAAATTTAAACAAACCTATAGTACAGAATATGCACAAAAAGAAGTGAACGTTGCTAATGTCCACTTCTTTTTAACGTGAACAAAAGCTAGAAGCACCTTGATCACCCCTGATTAGAAAACTAGGCTTTTCGCCGAGTTCTTATGGCAAAAGCCTTAGTTGCACTTATGCAGTAAGAACGTTTTGTTTCTTATCTGCCAAGCATAAGCCAAGCCTCGACGTGGCACTTTTTGCGCGTAATGTGGATTAACTTATGACCTCGAGGGGGTAGGCGCTGGCCGATGAAAACTCGTGAGTCCTTATGTCTATCGGCACTAGGACGTCAATCGCTCGAAGCTGGACATGGCTGTTCCTGTTTATGAACAAAATAAAGCCAAATTTTTTATACATTCTTATCTTTTTAGAAAACTTGGCATTCGCTAATCCTTAGCGAATGTGTTAGTTTTTCTTATACTCGGGACATTAAAATTTTAGCCACGTGGAATCTACTTCTTAGCTAAAATTTTTTCTAACGTGTTAAAAGAGACCAGCTGGACCTTCACTATAGCTAATCAATAAATTTTTCGTTTGCTGGTAATGATCAAGCATCATGAGATGATTTTCCCGTCCAATACCAGACTTCTTATACCCCCCAAATGCCGCATGGGCTGGATATTCATGATAGCAATTTGTCCAAACACGACCAGCTTCAATTCCGCGTCCAAAGCGATATGCCGTATTAATATTGCGCGTCCATACACCAGCACCTAGCCCATACAACGTATCATTGGCAATTTCCAATGCTTCTTCTTTATCACTAAACGTCGTAACTGATAATACGGGACCAAAGATCTCCTCTTGGAAAATTCGCATACTATTTTTCCCTTTAAAGATTGTTGGCTCTACGTAAAATCCGTCCTTTAAATCTTCATCATCGAGTTTATTGACATTACCACCAACAAGAACCTCGGCACCTTCTTGTTTTCCAACGTCTAAATAAGAGGTGATTTTTTCCATTTGTTCTTGAGATGCTTGTGCACCCATCATTGTTTCTGTATCCAATGGATGACCAATCTTAATTTCCTTAACTCGCTTAATGGCACGTTCCATAAATTGATCATAAATTGATTCATGGATTATAGCTCTCGATGGACAAGTACATACTTCCCCTTGGTTCAAGGCAAACATGACCATGCCTTCAATTGCTTTGTCTAAGTAGCCGTCATCTTTATCCATGACATCTTGAAAGAAAATATTTGGCGACTTTCCACCTAACTCTAATGTAACAGGTATAATATTTTCCGATGCATATTGCATAATTAACCGTCCAGTGGTTGTCTCTCCGGTAAAGGCGACTTTTGCAATTCGACTATTGGATGCTAATGGTTTCCCTGCTTCTACCCCAAATCCATTGACAATATTTAACACACCTGGTGGTAGCAAGTCTTTTATTAAGTCGAGTAATACATGAATGGACGCTGGCGTTTGTTCAGCCGGTTTTAATACGACACAGTTTCCTGCTGCAAGTGCTGGAGCAAGCTTCCATGTCGCCATTAAAATTGGGAAATTCCATGGTATAATTTGTCCTACTACACCAAGTGGCTCCTTGAAATGATAAGCCACTGTATCATTATCAATTTGACTAATTCCACCTTCTTGCGCACGAATGACCCCTGCAAAATAACGGAAATGATCTGCTGCCAAAGGCAAATCAGCTGCTAGTGGTTCCCTTACTGCCTTGCCATTATCCCACGTTTCTGCTACAGCGAGCATTTCTTTGTTTCTCTCGATTCGATCTGCAATCTGATTTAAAATATATGCACGTTCTGCAGGTGATGTTTTCCCCCATGCATCCTTCGCCTCATGTGCTGCATCCACTGCTGCTTCGACATCTTCCTTCGTCGATCGAGCTATCTCACAAAACACCTTTCCTGTCACAGGACTAACATTTTCAAAATACTTCCCATTCGCCGGAGCTCGATACTCCCCTCCAATAAAATTGTCATACCTTTCCTGGAAGGTTACAAGAGCACCTTCCGTATTTGGATTCGCATACCTCATCCAATCTTCCTCCCCTTCACGTTTGTAAACGCTTACAAATTCTGATGAAGGACATCGTTGATTATCTAGTTTAGAGTATACACTTAAAGTCAGAATTATGA
Source organism: Oceanobacillus halotolerans (assembly GCF_010993955.1). Classification (GTDB taxonomy): domain Bacteria; phylum Bacillota; class Bacilli; order Bacillales; family Amphibacillaceae; genus Oceanibacillus_A; species Oceanibacillus_A halotolerans. Next base: position 139,357 of record NZ_WIXL01000004.1, read on the forward strand.
CAAGTATTTGAAATCAATTTTTAAAAAAATAAGCCTACATAACTTTTTATGTAGACTTATCATCTATAAGTAGCCGAAGTATTGCTAGCGTATGGTGTGATGCACGAGTTTTGGTGTGTGTTGCACGAGTTTGTGCTTGTGTTGCACGCGTTTCACACATTCCTGCACGAGTTTCCATCTCCATTGCACGACTTTTGGTCCATCTTGCACGACTCTACGCACATGATGCACGACTTCACCAACCCACACTACCTACTCCATCATGAAACCATTAAAAAAACACTATTTGGCCAATAGCTTCAGCATAAGACTTTATCTCGTTTTCCCTTGTTACTACTGTTTAATTTCTGGAAGAGTACGCACTTCTGGCTCCATTGTCGATTGACAAATCGGGCAGGTAGGCTCCTCCTTTAGACTATAAGATTCTCTCATCCATCCATTACAATCCTCATTCGTACATGACCACACATTGGTCTCAATTTCGTTTACTGGCTCTTTAGGTCCGCGTGAAAAAGACATAACAGCAACCCCTTTCTTGATACTATGTCCATTATACTCCTTTTAGCTTATAAATAAAACTAGATGTGTCTAAACAAACGCCCCCGTGACAGAATAACGACAAAACGTTATACTCTATGGATGTAATTATTTTTCCTTTAGATTAGAAAAGAGGTGTCATTCATAAATGCAGTCAACCAATAAACTACTGCTAGGAATCAGTTTTACATTTTCCATCGCACTTATTGGGTATATCCTAGCACTTGTCCCTGGTTTTAATCGTGTTGGTCCTTTAGCTAGTGCGATTCTATTAGCCATTGTTTACCGGCAAATTTTCGGATATCCAGAAAAATTACGTGCTGGAATCCAATTTTCCTCTAAATATTTACTTCGCTTTGCCATTATTTTATATGGTCTCAAATTAAACGTAGATGTTATATTGCAGGATGGCTTAGGCTTATTAGCAAAAGGTGCTGTATCCATTGCATTTGCCATTTTACTCACTGTCTATATTGCGAAAAAATTGAAAGCCAACACGCAGCTTGCACTCTTACTTGGTGTTGGGACTGGTGTATGTGGTGCTGCTGCCATTGCTGCTGTTTCACCAATTGTAAAGGCGAAAGAAGAAGATACTGCAATTGGAATAGGGATTATTGCGTTAGTTGGGACCATTTTTTCGATCATTTATGCGATTGTTCTTCCGCTCCTCCCTATTAGTGAAACACAATATGGCATCTGGGCAGGTTTGAGCTTACATGAACTAGCGCACGTTGCCTTAGCTGCCGAACCAGCAGGAGAAGATGCTCTAGCGATTGCGCTCCTTGCAAAATTAGGCCGTGTCCTATTATTAGTTCCATTATGCTTTATTCTAATCTTTTGGATGAACAAGCGAAAATCACAAAACGATGCAAATGAAGCTAAAGTTGGTTTTCCTTATTTCTTACTTGGGTTTATTGCCATGAGTTTAATCGGAAGTTATGTACTAGGAACTTATATTCCAGTTACAGATGCAGTAATGGAAGGTGTTAGTGTGGCAACTACGTTTATCCTTACATCTGCCATGGTTGGCCTTGGTTTAAATGTTAGCTTGAAAGATGTAAAGGACAAAGCATTAAAACCACTCATTGCGATGGTAATAACATCGATCTTATTATCTATTATCATGTTCTGGATAGCAGGTATTTAATATGTGAGATGCGGTGCTGGCTAAAAATCTGAAAGTAGCGTCAAACAAAAAATCCATGGTCCCCGTTGACGTTCGGGAATCATGGGTTTTTATATAACATAAGATATTGCTGCAAACAGTAAAAAAAACTGTAATTAGTGGTAAAATATTATTGTTTTTATTCGGATTATAGTTCCACTTAAAGATTTTTTTCGTTAGAAACAACAAAATAAAGTTCAATCAGAGGGGTTGCCTCCTAGAGGGCAACCCCTCTTCCATATAAATAAGGTTTGGTCACTGAGAGGACTGTTCTGTTTCCTTTTCGCTGGTTTTCTTACCCATCCAGGCACTGAGAGGTGCGCTCTGTTTCCTTTTCGCTGGTTTTCTTACCCATTCGGGCACTGAGAGGCGCGCTCTGTTTCCTTTCCGCTGGTTTTCTTACCCATTCGGGCACTGAGAGACGTGCTCTGTTTCCTTTTCCTGTTTCAATATCATCATTTAGCCATTATGAAAATCCTATTTCAAGATAAAACGCTCAATTGCTTTGGCGACCCCATCATGATCATTCGTATCTGTTACATGATCTGCAACATTCTTAATCGCTTGTTGTGCATTTCCCATTGCAACACCTAATCCAGCCTGTTGTATCATTTTAATATCATTTAAACTGTCCCCAACGGCCATCACATTGTTCATCGAGATGCCGATCAAGTCACACACCTTTTTCAAGGCTGCAGCTTTATTTACTCCGATAGGGTTCACTTCCACGTTAGTCGGCAAGGAGTTGGATAATTCTAACTCCTCATAATACGAAAGCTCGTTAACAAATTCATCTAGTTTTTCTTTCTCTAGTGAATCACAGCCAAACTTCAACCAATAATGTATATAAAAGTCATCTGGACGCTTTCCATCTCTATAGACACTATTGGTCGTTACCATCCATGTATTTAACCCTAGGTTTTGTGCCATTTCATATAGTTTTTCCACCATTTCCGCTTTCAATAAGTGACGGTCAATAAGTTCTTTATCCATTGTCCAAATTTCCCCGCCATTACTAGAGATCAAATAGGAATTGAGATTTAATTCTTCTGCAAAAGAATAGCAATTATCAAGCCAACGTCCAGTACTTATCACAACATGTACCTCTTGTTCCAATGCCTTGGCAATGATTTCTTTTGTATGAGTGGACAATGTTTCCTTGTTCGTTAATAACGTACCATCCATATCCAACGCAACTAATTTTAACGCATCTGCCACTATCTTCACCTCATTTTCATATCAACTCGCATCTGCTGTCTCCGTTTGTACTCCACGATCAAATATTCTAGTTGTAATAAACGGTATGAGCAGTAATCCTAATATGACAAAGAACAATAATTGAATATTATACAAATCCACAATCAATCCACCAACTAATGGGCCAGTCATTCGACCACCAGCAGCAACACTATTGACAAATCCTTGGTAAAATCCAGCTCGACCCTTAGGTGCTAAATCATTCGCAAGTGTTGGAACCGCTGGCCATACTAACATCTCGCCAAAGGTCAAAATAGCCATTGCAATGGCAAACATCGAGAAGTTTTCGGCAAACATGGCAACCACAAAGGAAAACATTAAAATCGTATTCCCTACATAGATTTGCATTTTTTGAGTTGTAATATAACTGGTTATCCATTTTATCAGTGGCTGACCGAGGACAATAAGCCCTCCATTAATCGTCCATAGGGTACTATATAAATCCAATGGAATACCAATATCCTGGGTATGGGAGGAAATCGTTGACTGCCACTGACTATACGCGACCCAAGTTAACAAAAAGCCACTACATAGGATAAGAAGTGCAACAAACGATGACTTATTTGTGATTTTCTTACTTTGTTCAATAACCGAGGTACTCATTTGTCGATTACGCTCCTTATCCATACTTTTAAACGTAACCAACACAACGGTGAAAAATACACTAAACATAATGGCATTTGCAACAAAGATATAATCAAACGATATATTCGCGATATATCCACCAGAAGCAGCACCGATCGCGACCCCTAAATTTTGTGCCACATAAATCGCATTAAATGCACGACGGCCTCCCTCAGGCCAAACAGAACCTGCCATCGCAAATAAAACAGGTCGCGTCATCCCTGCACCAAAACCGATCAATACAAGGAAAATCGAATATGGCAAAATACTATGATAAAACGCTAAAAAAATAGAAGAAATAAGTGCAATAATAGTTCCGATCACGACCGTTTTATATGCACTGATTTTATCAAACAACACGCCACCAACTAAATTCCCAATGATGGCAGCACCTTGATTAAACAGTAAAATAAGCCCCGCAAAAGCTAAACTTTTACCAAGCTCATTATGCATATAAATGGTATTTAACGGCCATAAAAAAGAAGCCCCCGTCACATTAATTGTTGTGAGGACCACTAATATCCAAACATGTTTTGGCATCCACAACACCCCACTTTCATTCGGTAATTGTAGCCGATTTCTATAAAGGACGCAACTAATGTAATTGGGTTGGAGAGGTTGGTGTGGATGTTTGGGTTTTGTTGAACGAGTTTACGGGAGTGGGGCACGAGTTTAAGGTGCTGTCGCATGACTTTCTCGCTTTCTCGCATGAGTTTGGGGTGCTGTCGCATGGCTTTCTCCACTTCTCGCACGAGTTTAATGCCTTGTCGCATGACTTTCTCCACTTCTCGCATGAGTTTGGGGTGCTGTCGCATGACTTTCTCGCTTTCTCACACGAGTTGGAGGTGTGGTCGCACGACTTTCTCTCCTTCTTGCATGAGTTTGAGGTGCTGTCGCATGACCTTCTCCACTTCCCGCACGAGTTCACACGCGACCTTTCTCAATCCAACCTCATAAAAGTATCACGCGACACTCTATTCGCGTGATACATAATCTCCTTATAAACATTCAATGGCTAGTTTGATAGCACGTGTTAAATCTGCTTGAGACCAGCTTGGAAGTTTTCTATTTTCTAAGGCTAGTTTATGAGATGCTGGAATATGAATGAATCCGGATGGACGATCCATATTACGTTGTTTAAAGTAATGCAATCCATGGTACATGACGTTATTACATAAATATGCACCCGCTGTGTTAGAAATATTTGCTGGTAATTCAGCTTCTTTTAATTTATCCACGATATCATGGATTGGTAGAGTCGAGAAGTAGCCATCTGGACCATCTTCGGTGATTTTCTCACCATTTGGTTTATAGCCTGTATTATCCTCAGGACCCTCATTACAATTTATCGCAATACGCTCTGGTGTCACACGATCGCGTCCACCAGCTAAACCAAGCGAAATGACTGCATCTGGGTCATGTTTTTCAATAAGCTCAATCAACTGTTTACCTGTTTTTTTGAAATCAACCGTTAATACTTCCCCAATAATTTCATATCCATTGATTTCTTGCCCATTTAGTTCCTTAGCAATATCATTGGTAGGGTTGATTGGAAACTGCAAGAATGGTTCGAACCCTGTAAGTAATAACTTTTTCATCTTTTCCTCTCCCTTTTCTTTAACATTTGGCCACTATCATCTTTTCACATCCATAGCCTTTTTCACCATCTTCCAGCAGTCGCATTCCATAAAAAACAGCGACTACCCAAGATGTAAAAATAAAGCTTAACTCATTCGGTGGGGGTTTCCGACTCGACAGGGCGTGCTAGACGTGGCGTTCTTAGTCAGCCTGCCAGTTAACACGTGATAAATCTACATTTCTATCATAACATGTTTTCTTAAACATAACGCCGAAAAACTTCTAATTGATATAAAAATTGTTCCATTTTAATATACCGATCCTGTGCTTCCTCTACTGAAATAGGGTAAAATTGAATCTCTCCCTTTGGTACAAGTTGCGCTAATTTGGGGATATCAGCAGAAATGACAGTCCCAATTCGTGGATAGCCACCTGTTGTTTGGCGATCTGCCATTAAAATAATTGGCTGGCCATTCCGTGGTATTTGAATCCCACCAAATGGGATGGCATCGGAAAAGATATCAGATCCTTCCTTCAATGTAACTGGTTCTGATGCAAGACGATACCCCATTCGATTGGAATTTGCATCCACCACATGAACGGTATCAAAAAATCGTGTTCGGCCTTCTTCCGTAAATAAATCTGTATGTGGTCCTTCGATCACGCCTACTTTCACTGATTTCGCATATGTTGGAACAACTTTTTGGGATAACCCAACAAGGGATGCTACCTCTCGATTATCACTATCACCCTTAATGACCGTTCCCTTTTCCAGCATGCTGCCAAAGCCACTTTTCATATCTGTTGATTTACTACCGAAAATGGTTGGTGCATCAACACCCCCACTAACCGCAATATAAGCACGTACTCCTTCATGGTGCTGGCCAAAGGTGAGGACATCCCCAGCTTCCAGGCGAATCGGCTTCCACATCCCAACAGAAACATTATTTACTTTTGGATTCAAGTTAGCACCTGTAATCGCGATTGTCATCGGTTCCAATACTTCCAATGTTGGTCCAATCAATGTCACTTCCAACGCAACGGTATCGCGTGGATTTCCAACCAATATATTTGCCACTTGTAATGCAAATGGATCCATCGCACCTGAAACTGGTACCCCAAAACGCTGATAGCCTGTCCGACCCATATCTTGGAATGTTGTCATAATACCAGGCTTTTTCACATGAAATAATTCTTTCTGTTCCATCCTATCCGCCCTCAATCTATTTTTAACTATTTCTTCCCTACACTGGTCACTTCCACACCTGCTTCGGTTAACACTTCACGTAGTTTTTCCACAAACGCAATGGCATGTGCTCCATCACCGTGAACACACACTGTATCTGCTTTAATCGCAACTTCATCCCCATTAACAGCTGTCACGACACCTTTCTTCACCATCCGAACGACTTGATTCACGGCTGTATCCACATTTTCAATCAAGGCATTCGCCTCTTTTCTTGATGTTAGTGTGCCATCTGGTTGATAGGTGCGGTCAGCAAACACTTCTGAAGCTACCGTTAATCCAGCTGCACGACCTGCTGCGACCAATTCACCGCCAGCTAAGCCAAACAAAATAAGGGAATCATCTACATCACGTACAGCACGCGCAATAGCATCTGCAATAGCACGATCTTTTGCAGCGGTATTATACAACGCACCATGCGGCTTCACGTGCTGCATCACGACACCATGAATCTTACAAAATGCTTGTAATGCGCCAATTTGATAGGCTACTAATTGATAGATTTCTTCTGGTGCGATATCCATAAACCGTCGACCAAAGCCAGCTAAATCAGGAAAGCCAGGATGTGCACCAACTGCTACATGTTTTTCTTTCGCTAAACGAACTGTTTCCTCCATGACACGAGGATCTCCAGCATGAAACCCGCAAGCAACATTAGCAGATGTAATGTAGTTTAAGATCGCCTCATCCCCACCAAAGGAATAGGCACCAAAGCTTTCTCCCATATCACAATTCAAATCAACACGCGTCATCCAACATCCTCCTCCACTTCCTTTTTCGAAATATCTAGTTGATACGTACCTTCATTTACTTGTTTTTCAATTTCTTGAAATTCTTTCTCTGATACTTCAAAAAAACGAATAAAATCCCCAGCTTTAAATAAGAAGGAACCACTGTCTGCCTCAAGGTCTACTAAATGTAGCGGGGTTTTCCCAATAATATTCCACCCACCTGGTGATTCGACGGGGTAGATTCCCGTTTGTTCATGGGCAATCCCAACTGCACCCGCAAAAGTCGAAGCACGTGGGTTTTCCAAACGTGGTGTTGCAATGGTTGTATCCAGTCCACCTAAGTAAGGAAATCCAGGTAAAAAGCCAATCATATAGATGAGGTATTCTCGTGCTTGGTGTCGTTTAATCACTTCATCTGTCGCTAAATTGTTATGATCAGCAACTCGCTGTAAATCAGGTCCATATTCCCCACCATAAACAACAGGAACATGAATCAAGCGTGCTTCATAGTTTCCATTCTTTACTGGTGTTTCATAGATTTCAGAAATCTCCCTATGAAGATCTTCGTATAAAATAATAGTTGGATCATAATAAATGGTAACCGAATCAAATGCAGGTACCAACTCTGTTACACCAGCTATGTTTATGGCTTCTAATCGATCACAAAACCGTTGAATGGTTGTATTTAAACCAGGAGATACATCGTCATGAAACCATACTTTGACCGCTTTATCCCCTGCTGGTATTATCGAATATTCCATCATACACGCGCCTCCAGTTTTTTCACAACTAAGACTAATGCCATGTTTTTTCACATACTAAAATAATAGCATAACTTGTCACAAAAGTTCGAGTCTAGTTTATTTTTGTTTAATTGTCGGTAAACGTTTCCCATCCGTTAATCCTCCAGCACATATTTGTTGCGTCCTGCACCCATTCCAAACGATACAACTAAGAGAGACACAACAATTAATGTGATTAACGGAACAGTCCAGACATGGGTTACATCATATAAAAAGCCAATAAACATCGGGCCAACCGCTGCTAACACATACCCACATGCTTGCGCCATCCCAGATAATTCTGCTGCTTGTCGTGATGTGCGTGCACGCATCCCTAAAAACGCTAATGCTAACGCAAAGCTTCCACTTAACGTAAAACCAATTAAAATCGTACTAATGACCATGACAACATAGGAATTTCCGAGTAATAACCCGCCATAACCAGTCACAGCAAAGGCTCCCATCAAAAGTACAATACCTCGTTGTGATTTGAAACGACCTGCAATGACTGGAACGAGAAAGCTTGCAGGTAAGCCAACAAACTGCGTGAAGGAGAGCATCCAGCCAGCTGTTTCCATACTAACGCCATAGTCATGCAAAATTTCTGGTAGCCACGATATCGTGACATAAAATAAAAACGATTGTAACCCCATAAAAGCGGCAACCTGCCATGCAAGCGGGGATTTCCACATACGATTATCACTTGTACTGACGTATTGCATCTCGATTTCATCCTGGTCCTGTTTGTCTTTTCGGGAAAGATAGATCCAGATGATAATTCCGATAACGGTTGGCGTAGCCCACACGATTAGAGCTGATTGCCACCCTAAATTCAATCCACTTGCTAGTGGTACACTGACACCAGAAGCCGTTGCCGCAAAAATCCCCATCGATGTCGAATAAACACTTGTCATGAGACCTACTTTAGTAGGGAATTTTTCTTTTACAACACCAGGTAATAACACATTACAAATGGCGATCCCTAATCCAATAAATAAGGTTCCTACAAATAAAAGGAATACCATCGAAATAGATCGAACCGTAATTCCAATAAATAGAAGAATTAATCCTAATAACAGAGCACGTTCATTGGTTAGACGATTTCCGAGGCGTGGTGCTACTGGAGACATAATGGCAAAGGCAACTAGTGGTAAGCTTGTTAAAATACCTGCACTCCAGTTTGATAAGCCGATATCATCACGTATGACCCCGATCAATGGTCCAACTGATGTGATCGCTGGCCGTAGATTGAATGCAACCACAATAATTCCTACTATTAATAAAAAGCGATACAGGCGCTTTGTTTGTTTATTTGCTAATTGTCCTTCCACCGAACAAGACTCCCTTCCTCTATAACCGTTATGTTCTAATATAGCATAACAAACCTGTAACGGAAAAAGTAGACTCCACGATTCGCTAATTTTTTCAAAAAGGTACTATACAATTCTAGTAAATTATCCGATAATATATATTCAACCACCTTAGATACTGTTCGAAAAAAGAGGGGGATTACATAAGTATATGAAAAAACGGAAACGTAACCTAACCAAACCAAATCAGCAAAGAAAGTCGAAATTACAACGCCAAATTCTACTTCCATTCCTAGCATTGATTATCATTGCTGGTGGAATCATTGCCTACACAAGTTATCAATTAAGCATGAATGCGATGATTGCCCAAATGGCAGATAGTGTCGTAACACAAACCGAAAATTTAAATGATACGTTTGATGTCTTTTTTACCAATACAGAAAATACATTAAACCGTTTTTCGGAAAATGAATTATTGACCGACTATAACCCTGAAAATCGCGAGGACGTTTTAGCTTATTTAGAAGAAACGGAAGTAATGAATGATGGGTATGCAAGTGTTTATGCTGGATTGGAAGAGACAACCGAGACGGTTATTCCTGGTGCCTCCAGTGATGATAACTATGATCCAAGAAGCCGATCATGGTATAAACAGGCAAGAGACGCCGAGGGAGAAGTCATTTGGACGGATACCTATTTAGATTCTGTTACAAAAGAAACTGTCATTACCGCAGCAAAAGCGATTTATAATGGGAATGAATTAGTTGGGGTTGTAGCAGTCAATGTTTTAACAGACACGTTGACCAATATGGCTACCAATATAGAAGTTGGAAAATCAGGTCAAACGATGATTATGGATGGTCGGGAAAACTTTATCGCCCACCAGGACGAGGAATTAGTTGGGATTGGCGCCCACGAAGAACCCTATTATGAACGCTTGACAAATGGTGAGGAAAGTGGGCTTATTGAGTATGAGGAAAAAGGAAATGAACGTCTATTAGGATATACAACAAACCCACAAACTGGCTGGGTCATTGGTGCGATTGTTTTTGCAAGTGATTTCCAAGAAGAAGCGAATGGCATTTTAATTCCTATTATGATCACGTTGGGGATCGTCATTATCATCGCAATTGTTGTTTCGTTTATGACAAGTAACCGAATCACCAAACCTATTAAGACCCTACAGAACGCTATGAAAGAGGTGGAAGACGGCAACTTGTCAGCTAAACCAGCGATTAAAACGAATAACGAAATTGGTCAGCTTGCTAACAGCTTTGATCATATGCTTAGCCAAATGCGGACGATGATAAGAAACATGAGAGAAGCATCTCATCAAGTCTCTGATGCATCACAAACATTAGTTTCCAATGCCGAAGAAAGCACTGCATCCTCCAATGAAGTGGCAACAACCATGGAACAAATTGCCACAGGTGCTAGCAAACAATCCGAAATGATGGAGCAAAACAACCGTGCAACGACGGAATTAGATCATTTAATCGGACAGATTAACAAATACCATCAAGATGTTTATAAAAATGCACAAAACATGATCCAGGTATCCGAGCAAGGTGCAACAACTGTTAACAGTTTACGCCAGCAATCAAAAAAAACAAGTGACATGACAACAGAGGTTGTAAAAGCAATCCAGACACTTGAATCAAAATCTACAAATATTAATGACATTGTTACAAAAATTGCTGAGGTAGCAAGTCAAACGAACTTACTGGCATTAAATGCAGCTATCGAGGCAGCACGTGCTGGTGAACATGGACAAGGTTTTGCCGTTGTCGCTGGTGAAGTTCGCAAATTAGCGGAACAAACCGAGCATGCTTTAGGGGACATATCTTCTTTAATCGAGGAAATGCAAACCGAAACCAAACAAACGGCAGCATTAATCGCCAACACAGACGAAGTGATCCAAACGCAAGGTGCCGCCGTTAATGAAACAGGTGACGCTTTTGAAAATATCCAATCAACGATTACATCCAATAATGAGCGGATCAAACAGGTCATGGATGTGATGCAAGATATCATAAAGCAGGAGAAAGTCCTAACAGAAAACGCCGAAACTATCACTACAATCAGTGAAGAAACGGCATCTGGCACGCAAGAAATCTCAGCATCTGTTGAACAACAAACCGCATCGATGGAACAATTAAATAAACTTGCCGAGCAATTAGAATCTTATGCAACAGACATGCAAGAACAAATGAAAAAATTTAACATTGAATAAGGTAGGACGAGGGAAGGCCATATGTGGAATATGGTCTTTTTTTACACGTTAGAAAAGTATAAAATTTTAGCCAAGAATTGGACTCTACATAGCTAAAATTTTTATGTCCCAAGTATAAGAAAAACGAACACCTTCGCTAAAAGACGAGCGAATGTGAGTTTTTCTAATCGGTGTTTGGGTGCTGGTAGTTGTGCAGGATGATGGGAAAGTCGTGCGTGATTACTCCTTAGTCGTGCATAAACTTACCGAAATCGTGCATCAGGAACCTCATTTCGTGCAATAAGTTTGCTAACTCGTGCAAACCTGTCATCAACGCTTGCAACACCCTCTCAAAATCATGACCTCCACTCCCTTTTCTCATTTATCATTCTAGACGAAGGGTTTTAATAAGATTAAACTAATAGAAAAGGAGGTTTTTGATATGAAAACGATCGGTCTTATTGGTGGAATGAGCTGGGAGTCCTCATTAGAATACTACAGGATTGTCAATCAACAAGTTAGTGAGAAACTAGGAGGACTTCATTCAGCGAAATGTATTCTATATAGTGTTGATTTTGCTGAGATTGAGGAGTATCAACGAAACGGTGATTGGGACAAAAGTGCAACGATCCTAGCTAATGTAGCAGGTGATTTAGAAAAAGCTGGTGCTGATATGATTGTCCTAGCAACGAACACCATGCACAAGGTAGCAGCTGATATCGAAGCGGCTATAACGGTGCCATTTATCCATATTGGAGATGCAACTGCTAAAGCGATCACAGAACAAAACATACATAAGGTAGGGCTACTTGGGACGAAATATACGATGGAAGAGGACTTTTATCATGAACGTCTCCAGCAACATCAAATTGACGTTTTGACACCTGGAAAAGAGGAACGCGAGGAATTAAACCGGATTATTTTTGAAGAATTATGTGTCGGAAAGATATTGGATGAATCCCGTGAGAAGGTAAAAAGTATGATTGAACACCTTAAACAAGAAGGTGCAGAAGGAATTGTATTAGGATGTACTGAGGTTCCATTACTTATTAAACAAAAAGATAGCAGCCTACCTGTTTTTAGTACGATGGATATTCATGTGACAAAAGCAGTGGAAGAAGCGTTGGAATAAAGTGTGCGAGACCATACTGGAGAAGCACGTGTAGCGTGGATCGATTTACTTTTAGTTAATTTAATTGCCAGTTGGTGGGTGATGTGGTTTGTTACATGTTGCGCAGCGTTAGGAGAGGCAATAGAGATCTGTTTCTTTTTTGGTGACTTGCATGGTGGTTTGGTAATAGAGAGGGGTGCTCTGTTACCTTTTCACTGATTTTCTTGCTGTTCTGGGCACAGACAAGCTCCCTCTGTTACCTTTTTACTGATTTTCTTGCTGTTCCGAGCACTGACACGCTCCCTCTGTAACCTTTTTGCTACTCCTCTTGCTATTCCAGTCACTGATCAACCGCACTTCCACTATATCCAAAAAGGGACAGCTCCAAAATGCTGTCCCTCTCCACTCATTTATTTTCATCATGTGAAATATTTCCTGCTAATGCATATAATACGGCAGTTGTGACGAAGTGGGAGGAATTGTCATTTGCATCTTGTTGCGGATATACTTCCACATAATCCATGCCGCGAATGCCTAGTTTTGCAAATTCATGGACAAGCTCCACTAATTCATAGGAGGTTAAGCCGTTTCCATCAACTGGTCCACCTGGGTTGAATGCAAAATCTAATACATCACTACAAATACTTAAGTAAACGGCATCTGTTCCTTTGCTGGCAATGTCATATGCCTGACGTGCCATTTCTGCTAAGTCCGTTGCTTTACGAATTTCACGTGCTGTGATGGTTGTCGCGCCAACTTCTTTTGCATATTTTCCAGTTTCTGGTTTATTCCGCGGACCATGGATTCCCATATGCACAATGCTTTCATTTCGTACACTTTCACTTTCATAAATACGGTGAAATGGGGTACTTCTTGCATATAGGTCCCCTTCATAATCAGGGTGGTTGTCATAATGTGCATCCAGGTGAATGATACCGACTTGACCATCAACCTGTTCGCTTAATGCTTTCACAATTGGATAGGTTATGCCATGGTCTCCGCCAAATGCGACTGGAAATTTATTGGTTTTCCAAACGTCACTTGCAAAGCTCTCTATACGACGCATTGTTTCGATCGTATCAGCTGGTACAACATCGACATCGCCTAAATCCCCAATTGTATAATGGCTCAAGACATCTATATGATCTAGCTCTGGTAAATATCCAGAGTAGCGTGCAGAATTCAAGCGAATTACTTTCGGTCCAAGTTCAGCACCTGTATAATCACCCCATGTTACAGAACCTTCCCATGGAACCCCATAGATCAACACATCGCGATCATTTACGCTATCATCTTTTAACGAAACCTTTTTTCCGCCCAGAAAACATGGTGTATTCCCATAAATTCTATCTGTCATGATGTATCACTCCACTCTACCTATAAATTTTATTATCCCTATGTTATTTTCGCAAAAGAATCACCATTTTACAATTTACATGCAACAATTACTTTCAAAATAATGTCCACCAGTGTAAAACCGATGGACATCATAATAAAATCTCTATTATTTTACGCCAGCTACTTTATCGTATTCTTCTTGGATTTCTTTTGTTGGACCTTTTCCAATTAAACTAAATACAATAATCGCGATACTGGATAAAATAAAGCCTGGAACCATTTCATATAACTCCGATCCGGTTAGTGGCCATGTAAAGATGGTAACACCACCAACTAAAATACCAGCTAACACACCATTTCGGCTGGTTTTTTTCCAGAACAAGGAGAAGAGAATTGGTGGTCCAAATGTGGCACCAAACCCAGCCCATGCATAAGATACTAGATCAAGCACAGAACTTGTTTCATTCCATGCGATTGCTAGTGCAATGAGCGCAATTAATAGCACGGATCCACGTCCTACCCAGACAAGCTCTGTTTCGCTTGCATTTTTACGGAAATAGCGACGGTAAAAGTCCTCAGACAACGCACTCGAGGATACGAGCAACTGAGAATCGACCGTACTCATAATTGCTGCTAGTACTGCTGCAAGTAAGAAACCTGCAACCCATGGATCATAAACGACTTGAACGAGTTGAATAAATACTTGCTCGGAGTCGGCTAGTGGTTGATCAAACGTAATAATCCCCAACATACCGACAATTAATGCACCATAAAGTGGAATTACAAGACCTAAAGTTACACTAATCAATCTGGCCTTTCGTACTTCTTTATGGGAACGAATTGCCATAAAACGTGCTAGAATATGTGGCTGACCAAAATAACCAAGACCCCATGCTAATGCAGATATAATTCCTACCGCACCAATGGCACCTGCTGACTCCCAGAGAACGCCTCCAGGTTGATCATAACTAGTAGCGGCAAATCCATCAATTAAACTTGGATTAATCGAACCCAATTGATTAAACAATTCCCCAAAGCCACCAATTTGCACTAACCCATAAATAGAAGTAAATAATAATGCTGCTGACATCAACGCACCTTGAATGGTATCCGTATAACTAACTGCTAAAAATCCACCTAAGAATGTATAGGCAACAATAATTAATGCACCAACCGTTAGGGCAATATGATAATCAATATCAAATGTCCCTTGGAATAACTTTGCTCCTGCAACTAACCCAGAAGCGGTATAAAATAAGAAAAATGCTAAAATAAATCCAGCAGATAAAACACGTAATAAATGCGAATTATCTCGGAAACGATTTTCAAAGAACTCTGGTAGTGTAATCGAGTCTTTCGTGTACTCGGTATAAATACGTAAACGCTTCGCCACAAACTGCCAGTTAATCATGGCACCGATTGCCAACCCAACAGCAATCCACAAACTCCATTGACCTAGACCAGCTGCATAGGCAGCACCAGGTAACCCAATTAAGAGCCATCCACTAAAGTCACTAGCTGAAGCAGAAAACGCTGTCACCCAACTATTTAATTTACGGCCACCTAAAACGTAATCAGAAAGGGTATTCGTCATACGATAGGTAATAATTCCGATCGTAATCATCATTACTAAGTAAAGTATAAACGTCACTAATGTTGCATCCATTACTCGTCATCCCCCCGCTCTGTAAAAAATGTTATCGTAGCCCAGACGACCAATAATGGCATTGGAACTGCAAACCAAAATAATGTCCAGCCAGTAATCTCATGTTCCATCGAAAAACCTCCTGTAACTTATGTTGAATCAATTATTAGAAAGGGAAAATACCTATCTAATAAAAAGGGTGTTAACTTGCACGAGAAATTATTCACGGAAAAGCACTAAATACTGAGGCGAAAAAGAAAGCTGCTAGGGACTTAAAAGGAAAATTACACCTCTTTAAAACATATTATAATCAGATTTGATTGTCAATTTCTCGTGTAGATAAAAAGCACATGGAACGCTGTATTTATAGGGTGTAGGCAGATTTTTATTTTTTGGATTTTTGGGTGTGTTTTGTCTATAGATTTGTAGTTCTGCCGCACGAGTTTGATGTGATGTTGCACGAGTTTGGGTGTGTGCCGCATGAATTTAATGTGGGGTTGCACGAGTTTAGGTGAGTGCTGCATGAGTTTGATGTGGGGGTGCACGAGTTTAGGTGTGTGCCGCATGAGTTTGATGTGATGTTGCATGAGTTTAGGTGAGTGTTGCACGAGTTTGATGTGGGGGTGCACGAGTTTGGGTGAGTGTTGCATGAGTTTGATGTGGGGTTGCACGAGTTTAGGTGAGTGTTGCACGAGTTTGATGTGGGGGTGCACGAGTTTGGGTGTGTGCCGCATGAGTTTGATGTGGGGGTGCACGAGTTTGGGTGAGTGTCGCATGAGTTTGATGTGGGGTTGCACGAGTTTGGGTGTGTGCCGCATGAGTTTGATGTGGGGGTGCACGAGTTACCACTTCTTCGCACGACTTAGCACTCTAATCGCACCAGTTATTTGATTTTTTGCATGAGTTTTTCCTTTCCTCGCAAGAATAAAATCCCCTCTATTCCCCAGGAAATATTTGGCGAAGTATGTCAAAACACGACTTAATAAATACCTTGCTAGTTTTTTTAGTTCAGCTCACCCTAGATCACTACCACATCCCCCTCTGAATACATAACCTATTACCATATTATATTTTAGGGTGATTTCTATTACTATTGGCACTAGGTAGAGGAAAAATTATGTATTCATAAAGAATCCTGGATACGTTCTTCTGTTTACAATAAAACGGTATCCCCCTCCTTTCCTAATGGATCAGTAGTAATATTAAGTACAGGACTATCTTTTTAAAAACCTGTAAACTTCCTCCTTCTACCTAAATAATTTTACTTTTTATCTTAGATGTAGCACCTTTTTGCTATTTTCAATGCACTTTACATTGACCTTTTTTCTCTCCTTTTCTATAGCATCTTCAAACTTTCTTCAAAGTTTGCAATTATTTCTTCAACCCCCTTTGTGTTGGTCTTATCAATTGGGTTTTATTTATATCTCTTTAAACATCTAAACCGAAAATACCTTTATAACTTACTGCCTTCTTCTATCCAGAAGTAAATTATTCGACTCATAAAATATAAAAATGGCTATCCTAATGATTAGAATAGCCATCAAATGTTTATATTGGCAGCCAGGCGATCATAGCTAAATATGTCTACTCAAGCCACAGACCCTAAGCTTTGCGTCCCAAACTTTCGAATGGTTTGCCTTTTTCATTAACAGATTTCTCTGCAATATATAAATTATAAACTTACCCACTTATTTTTCACTGCTAATAATGCTGCATTGGTTCGATCGGGTACATGTAGTTTACGGAAGATAGAAATGACATGATTATTTACGGTTTTACATGAAATAAACAGGTTATTTGCGATGCTTTTATTATTATGCCCCTGACAAATTTGTTCAAGTACATCCCACTCACGTTCTGATAGAACCCCATTTGGTCGCCTTGGTTCATGGGAAGTAACATTAATATACTCATTTAATAGAACCGAAGATAAATGAGGGTGAATATATTGTTCATTATTAAGCATCGTTTTAATCGCAAATAGCAATTCGCTCATTTCCATCCCATTGTAAAAATACCCATGCAGCCCTTGTTTAAATAAAGCTATTAGTTGATCTTTGTTAATCGTTGTTGTCCATACTGCAACTTTTATTTGGTGCTCTTCACAGTAGTTCACGATAGCATTCATATTTACATTAGAATCAATGTCCACGATTACTAAATCTGGAATAGAACTGTCGCTAATGATAGATTTGTAATCTTCTACAGCTAATTCCCTCGTTGAACAATCTTCCAATTTATTTTGTAATACATTTGCTATACCATTTCTGATTACATCATCATCTTTAATTATGGTTATATTGACCATATTGTTTACCCCACTTTTCTGTTTATTCTCTAAAGAAAATCACAAAATATAGTGGCTCAACTTTTACATAGACATATTTACTACTATAGTAGTATAAACTTTTCTACCATATAATCCAATAACATTTAACAAGTTCAGAAGTGGAAGTTAATTTGATTGATTCTATTTTAGTTAGGGTTATTAATAGACTTATAAAAACTCACCTCTTAGCAATAGAGAAGTAGATAGTGATTAACTTTTAAAAATGCCACCACAGTGGGAGACATCTTATTTCAAAACGGCAAGATCGATTGAACGAATTGATTAGATTGAGTTAGCATTGCTTGGGAGGCTTGAAGAAGTACCTGATTATTGGCAAACTTGTCATTTCTTTCGGTATATCTAAATCTCTTATTTGTGTTTCTGTTAAGGTAGATTTGTCATTTTCGACATTACGACTAATATGGTCTAAAGCATTGTGGTACACACCAAATTTTGCTCGTTCTTCGTTGACAGTATTGATTGTTTATAAACTAACGCAATTGCTTCGTCTGCTTTATCTGGTTGGTCAGCCGTTAATTCATCAATCTTAGTGCATCTGTTCGATCATCTTAGTGATAATTCAAAATTACCTTAGATAGCGGGACAATTCAGTATAGAAGTTTTCTCTTGTCCCAGCAATTAGCACAACGATCTCTTTCCCGCTTTCTTCATGAATGGTATATGTAATTTCATAATTTATACCTTTATATTTCGCATCAAATATACACCAGATGAATTTCCACGTTTGGATTGTCCAATATAAGGATTTTTTCGAATTTCTGGGAGAGCTTGTTGGAATTCCTTTTTTAGAGGATTTTCTTTCAATTTCTTAAAATAACGTTCAGAGGCTGGCGTGAATAATAACTCATACATTTTTAAGCCTACGAACCGAAAATATCTTTATAAGTTGCTGCCTTTTTTTCACCAGAGGCAATTTGTTCAGCTTCAATAATCATTTTATTAATAGCTTTGTGGATATTATCACTATGAAGCTTAAATTGCTCTATCAGTTCATTACCACTATAACCTTGTGATACTAGGTCCTTGAGAATCTCAAGTGAAAAATCGTTGGTGTCTCGTCTAATTGGGCGAATCACAAGAACATCACCATCCATATAACATACGACCTCATTCCCATTTCGAGCTCGTGCTTAATAACCTCCTAATCTACAGTTCCCTCCTTTATTACATCTGCTAAGGCAGTTAATTCACCCTGATTAAGTTCGCCATAATCTGATTCAATAACTTCACTACGTTTATTTTTTGTATTCTGTGATATACTTTGTAGCACCTTATAAGCAAGCTTAGAATCATCTTCATTCATTTTCTCAATAAACCTATATACATCCTCTTTTCTAATACTCATTGTTAACACCACACATTTTTTAGTTTTAAAATTTGTTTCCTTTATTATACTGTAATGCGGTTCATTATGATACTTTACCGGACAGGCATACACCATATATATTTGAAAACAGATCACAAATTCAAAAATCAATATGATTATTGGCACGCAGTACAATTACTGTATTGAAAGGCATTACTCTGGAGTATAAACCTATGCTGCTTCGTTCTACTTCAACTGAACTAGTCGGATGCAAATGAATCGTTCCCCTGCCTCTACGGTTCAAAGACTTCTCCAACTCCACCTTCCATTTATTAAATGCTGGTACTAACGTAAACTGTAGTATGCATTAACCCTTATAAGGCTGTATTGTATGTATATTAATTCCATTTATGTAATGCATTACATTACACAATTTGATGTGCGTTTCAATGTTCAAAAATTCGTGCATACTATATAATAAAGGAAATTAAAATATATGAGAGAGAGGGATCCAAATGATAATTAGGGAAAATGGCCTCACTTATTCTGATCATTTAGACGATGAAACACTAGTTCCTGGTGGCCAGTTGAGAACAATCTCTCAGTCGCAATGGGTGGAAAAAACATTGAAACACGACAAAATTGGTTTAATTGTTAATAATGAACTGCAGCTTGCTTTAATGCATTGGTCAAAATATAAGGAAATGTTCGAGTCTATGAAGCGATTGAAAGAACGTAATGAAGAATTGGAGGAATTACTAGAGGACACAATGGCAGCAATTGCTTATTCAGATCGTGCTGAAAAATATGAAAGTGGTGAAGCAAATTTAATTAAGGCTTCTTCCCCAGAGGAAATGGTTAAAAAGTTAAAAGATGATGTTTATAAGCGCTCAGAAACATCAGAAAAAGATTAAGTCAAGGAACATACAATGGAGGGGACTTATATAAAGTATTACTTTGTACCTAAAAAAAACCCGCTCCATTTTGAGAGCGGGGTAACAAACTTTATGCGAATTTCACAAAACCCAATTCCATTATAGCTTAAATCGACGAACTAATGCGTTCAACTCTTCGGCTAATTTCGCTAAATCATCTGAGCTTTTTGCAACTTCTTCCATTGAACTGCTTGTTTGTTGTGATGAAGCAGATGTTTGTTCTACTCCTGCGGCAGACTCCTCAGAGATTGCAGCTATTTCTTGAATGGAACTATTCATTTCTTGGCTTTGTGCTGACATGTCTGACAAATTCTGGGTAATCGATTGAATATTATTTACCATATCTTTCACTGTCTCACTAATTCCAGCAAACTTTTCATCTGTTGTTTTCATTTGATTTGTTCCCTGTTCAACCTCTTCATAACTACGTTGGAGGGAGTTGGCTACTTGACTAGATTCATCTTGTATGCTAGTAACAATATCCGTAATGCTGGATACAGAATCAGAAACTTGTTCAGCTAGCTTCCGAACTTCATCGGCAACAACAGAAAATCCTTTTCCATGCTCCCCTGCACGCGCCGCTTCGATAGCAGCATTTAAGGCAAGTAAATTGGTTTGATCTGCTATGTCGTTAATAACAGAAACAATATTCGATATCTCTTGTGATTTTGAATCCAGTCCTTTTACCTTTTCAACAGCATTCTGTACATACTGATCAATTTTATTCATTTGGTTTGTTGATAAATCCATTAATTCACTACCCTCATTTGTTAACTCTAAAGCTACATTTGAGGATTCCTGAATACGTTCCCCATTATCACTAGACTCTTGTACTTTTGTTGCAAATGAACCCATAGCTGATGAAAGATTACTTGATCTATTGGCTTGCGTTTCTGAACCAGAAGCTAGTTCTTGCATGGTAGTTGCAACTTGATCTGTACCCGCTTTTACTTCATTTGCTGATTGTGTCAATTCTTCGCTTTGTGTATTTACGGTTTCTGAAACTTTATTGATTTGACCGAGCAAATCACGCATACTAGCATTCATATCATTTGTAGCAATCACTAATTGTCCTATTTCGTCTCTGGATGTTGTTTTTAATGGTTCATTCGTAAGATCGCCATCCGCAATAGATCTCATTCTATGCATTATCATTCCAATTGGATTTGAGATCATTCTTGATGTCACAAGTGCTACGACAACACCAAGGACTACAACAAGTGTGGATACCACTAAACCAACATATAAAATCGTTTCAGCACTAGAAATGACATTTTGACCTTCGTCATTAATTGACTCTTCACGTGTAGTGGCTAATTCTTCAAAACCAGCCATTATTTCACGTGCATCTGGTTGAATATTGTTTTTTAAATTACTAATTGCCACTTGCTCATTGCCTTGGTCGAATTCATAAAACACATCATCTATTACACTTTCTCGCCATTCAATACTTCTATTAATAAGATTCTCTACTTCCTCTGAATCAGTCATTGCTATTACAGTATCTTGATATTGTTTACTTTCCTCTGTATATTCATTAAAGCGGTCTTTAAAATCGGTATCTCCATACAAAACATACCCACGTGTCAGAGCTATTCGTTGAGCCATATTAAATGCTAATTTTTCATCTGCAATTAATAATGGTAGATTCTCATTGACAATATCTTTTGTATCCGTATTCACTTTATTAACAGCATAAAAATTATATATACCTAACAACAGTACTAAGAAAATCACTAACGAGAACCCAACTAAAATTTTCATTTTTATACTTTTAAAGTTTAGTAGTTTTTTCAACTGTAACACCTCAATCATTTTATTATTATATTTTATAAAACCTTCTTCACTGCTTCTTCAATCCGTTCTGGAGTAAAAGGTTTTACAATGAAATCATTTGCACCAGCTTGTATGGCATCCAAAACCATGCTTTGTTGTCCCATAGCGGAACACATTATGATTTTTGCATTTGAATTTAATTGTTTGATTTCTTTCAAAGCTTCTTCACCATTCATCTCTGGCATCGTAATATCCATCGTGACTAGATCTGGCTTTAATTCTTGAAATTGTTCAACAGCATCTCTTCCATTTTCTGCTTCTCCAACTACTTCATACCCTAACTTTGTTAAATTATCTTTTAATTGCATTCGCATAAATGCCGCATCATCTGTAATTAACACAGTTGCCATTTCCTTTCCTCCCTACATTATGTATCTATTATTTCTTCTACCTCATTAAACTCTTCAAGACTTAGAATATGATCCAAGTCTAATAGGATTAGTAAATCGTCTTCTAGCTTAGCTACACCTTTTATAAACATTTCACTAATACCACCTATATATTTAGGCGTAGACGTGATTTTATTAGGATTAACATTAATCACATCTTTTGCAGAGTCGACTAAAAGACCAATTTGAATGCTATTAAAACTCACTACAATTACCCGAGATTCACTAGACTGATTTACTTCACCAATTTTTAATCGGTCTTTCAAGTCAATAATAGGTGTTATCTCTTCGCGAAGTTCTAAAATCCCTTTTATAAACTGAGATGAACGCGGGATTTCCGTGATATTGTGTATTCGCTCAATAGAACGAACCTGTTGAATATCAACTGCAAACTTTTGATTATTCAACATAAAAACAATTACTTTTGAAAATTCTTTCACGTCTACCCCTCCTTTTAACTAATTAATTCGTTTGGATCTATAATCAGTGATACCTGACCATCACCAAGTATCGTAGCACCAGAAATCGCATATACATTTTGCAAATAATTACCTAATGATTTTAGTACAACTTCTTTTTGGCCAACAAAAGAGTCAACAACTAGACCTGCCATTTTTTCACCTTTCTTCACGATTACTACAGAATGATAAGAATCACTGTTCGTTTTTGTATTAGGGACATTAAATACATCTTGTAAGGATACTAAAGGAACAATATTACCCCTAAAATCTATTACTTCGTGTCCATGAGAGTGCATAATACTATCTCCTGGTAGTAGAACAGTTTCCATGATGGTAGAAAGAGGAATTCCATATGTTTCATTTTGAATATCAACTAAAAGCGTTGATAAAATCGAAAGTGTCAATGGCAATTGGATAATAAATTTGCTCCCTTGGCCTTGTTCTGACTCAATTGAAATTTGTCCGCCAAGTGATTCAATTTTCATTCGAACAACATCTAAACCGACACCACGTCCAGATATATCAGATACATGATCTGCTGTACTAAATCCAGAAGATAAAATAAATTGATGAACATCCTTATCTGTTAGATTAGAAGCACGGTCCGATGTTATTAATTCATTCTCAATCGCTTTCTCCACTATTTTATCGCGATTAATACCAGCTCCATCATCTTCAATTTCAATAAAAACATAATTCCCACTGTGGTAAGCACGTAAATATAACTTCCCCACCTCTTGTTTACCAACTTGCTTGCGCTTCATTGGTTCTTCAACACCGTGGTCAATTGAGTTACGGATAAGATGAACCAATGGATCACCTATTTCATCAATTACTGTCCGATCTAATTCGGTTTCAGCACCACTAATTTCCAAATCTATTTTTTTGTTTAGGTCTTTTGCTAATCCTCGTACCATTCGTGGAAACCGGTTAAATACCTGTTCGACTGGGACCATCCTCATCGTTAATATCAAATTTTGCATATCTGATGAAACTCTAGAAATATCTTCAACCGCTTCAATCAACTCTTGATTTTCAGTTTTATTAGATATATCCTCTAAACGGCCACGATCAATAACCACCTCTTCAAATAAATTCATTAAATAATCTATTCGCTCGATATTTACTCGAATTGTTTTACTAGTTGCTGTCTTTCCTTGACTAGTTTTGGAATCCTTCACTGAAGATTTAGGTTCACTTACCGCTTCCCTATCTTCTTTTGTAACTATCTTTGACTTAGTGATATCCTGATCAATAGGTGTTATGTTAACGTCTTGGATTTCCGATATTTTATGTATCCGATTTTTAACCTCATTTGGTGATTCTTTTGACAAGAAAATCACCGTAAATTCTTGTTCAAAATTTTCCGTTTCCAGTTCTTCCACAGCAGGAGAAGATTTAATAATTTCCCCGATATCCTCTAAAACTTCAAAAACCATGTAAACACGGGCTGATTTCAACATACAATCTTCTATTAAACGAACCGTTATCATATGTACTTCGAATCCTTGCTCAACTGCTTGGGAAACGACTGTTTGTTGATATTGGTCTAGTTCCATTTTTGGGGAATCATTTTGTTTATACGAATCTTTTTCTTGCTCAGACAACTTTCCGTTTTCTATCTGTTCAAGACGAGAAATTATATCGGAAACATCCTTTTTCCCGTCTTCTCCCACACTAATTGCATTTACCATTTCTTCTATATGATCAACTGCTTCAAACGTAATATCTATTACTTTGTTATTCACTTTTAATGACTGATTTCGGATTTTATCAAGTACATTTTCCATTTGATGAGTTAATGAAGTGATATCAGTAAATTCCATAGTTGCCGCCATGCCTTTTAAAGTATGGGCGGAACGAAAAATTTCCTGGACCAGACTAAGATCTTCTGGTTTGTTTTCAAGGTTTAGTAGATTATCATTAATTGCTTGTAAATGCTCATTGCTTTCCTCAAGGAACACTTCTGTATATTGATTGGTAGCCATTTAGACATCCTTTCTTGACACCATTAATCTAATAATAAATAAATGTCCTTTTGTCCAACATTTTCAAATTCCACAGGCACATGTAAGGCTGTTTGATAACCGGATAACGTTGCATCACCTTGCATAATTGTTGGCGAGGTAATATCAATATTAATACCCTTATCAACAATATTGGTAGAAAGACCACCTGCAATCATATTACCTAGTTCTCCGCTAAAGGATGCAAGGATCTCACCATCTAGTGCCATTCCATACATCGTCTCACCAATTGAGCCAAAAACACTTTTATCCCCAGACAAAACAAGTTTCCCCACAACATCTCCAGTAATTCCAATCAGCACCCCAAATTGAACCTTTAACGATGTTTCTAATAATTCTGGTTTAGCTATTTCGTGATTAATAGGAACAACAGATTTTAAAGACTTATATGTACTGTTTAGAAGATCTGTTATCGCTTTTTCCTTTGTTATTGTCTTTGTCATATCATCACTCTCCCTAAAAAATAAAAAAATTGGCTATTCTTTAGAAATAGCCAATAATCTTATCAAAATATTGGTAGCCAGGCGATCATAGTATAAAGAATTGATAAACTTTAACCACAGACCCTAGGCTTTGCGTCCTAACTTTTCAGATAGTTTGCCTTTTTCATATAGGACTTTTTAAGGATTACATGCACTATGTTAAAGGACATAGAGATGAAATTCAACACGTTTCTACAAAATTCGCCAATAAAATATTATCTTCTCATTAACTCTGATCCATACACCTTCGTGATAACCTCTGTTTTATGAAAATAATCAAGACTATGTATATGAAATTCTTTACGCTGTTTCTTTTTCTTCCTCTTGGCCTACTTTCAATAACTCCTTTTGTGACAAATAGGAACCTAATTTATCTTGGATCACTTGTGGGGGATCACCATTTGTAAGTGAGAGTACTCCCTCAATTATAATTTGTTTTATAAGCACTTCGTTTTTCGACTTCTCTCTCAATTTATTTGCAAAAGGATGCCATAGCACATAACCAGAAAAAATCCCAAAAAGTGTTGCAATAAATGCTGCTGATATAGCTTTACCTAACGCATCGATATCATTTAAATCACCTAATGCAGCAATAAGGCCAATTACCGCACCTAGAACCCCTAAAGTTGGTGCATATGTTCCAGCTTGGGTAAAGATAGATGCTCCTTTTTGATGCCTCCCTTCCATTGCATCCACTTTTTCTAGCATGACATCTTGAATAAATTCATTTGATTGACCATCGATAGCCAACTGCAATCCAGATGATAAAAAAGGATCATTTATCTCCCCTACTTCATTTTCTAAAGCTAGCAAACCTTCTCTACGACTTAACTCAGCCCATTGTGTGAACTTATTAATTAATTGTTTTATATCTTTACTTTCTTCTTCTGTGAATATTATCTTAAGCAAAGCTGGTACTTTTTTTAGTGCGCTCAATGGGAAAGCAATGCAGACAGCTGCAAATGTACCTAGAAAAATAATAAGGAGTGCTGCAGGATTAAATAATGCTGTAATACTAACTCCTTTTAATACCATACCTACACCAATTGCGATAATCCCTAAGAATATACCAAATATTGAAGTTTTATCCATTTAATCTCTCCTACCTACAAACTAATCCAATTATTTTTCACAGCCTTAAGTGCTGCATTTGTTCGATCTGGGACATGAAGCTTTCGAAAAATAGAAATCATATGATTGTTCACTGTTTTACATGAGATAAATAAATTTTTAGCTATTGTAGAATTACTATTTCCTTGGCAAATTTGCTCTAACACCTCCCATTCGCGCCCAGATAATACACCGTTTGGTTTTGTAGGTTCAATACTCGTAACATTAATATATTCATTTAAAAGAACTGAAGATAGATGAGGGTGAATATACTGTTCGCCATTGAGCATTGTTTTTATAGCAAATACTAATTCGCTCATTTCCATGCCATTATAAAAGTAACCATGTAATCCCTGTTTAAATAAATTCACTAGCTGATCTTTATGTATATTTGTTGTCCATATTGCAATTTTTATATCATGTTCTAGGCAATGGTTTACAATCCTATCAATATCAACATTTGCATCTATATCCACAATCATTAAATCTGTGTTATCGTTTTCATTAAAGGTGATGTCATTTTTTTTTGTACCTATTCCCCTAATAATGGTATCATCTAACTTATCCACTAGTGCTTTTATAATCCTATCTCTCAGTAAATCACTTTCTTGAATAATTGTTATGTTCGTCATGTATTTGTCTCCTTATTTAGTTTTTATGTGAGAATTTGTACCTATATTCTATTACTTTTTAGATGCAAATCTATTATCGAAAACAAGAATTAAATTAAAAATAGTACCATTAACCTAGTTCTATTGTAATGTACAGTAAAATAGTATGCTTTTTCAATAGGTTTTAACTGATTCAGAAATGGAAATTAATTTAAAAAAGTCGGATATTATGCGGTTTATTGAGTTTATTGAAAGTAATACTTTTATCAAAGTGGTATTAAACCAATAAAAATGCTACCTTAGTGGGTGACATTTCCTTATTTTAAAAACTGCAAGATTGATTGGGAGATTTGGTTGGATTGGGTTAGCATTGCTTGGGGAGCTTGAAGACGTACCTGATTATTAGCAACCTTTGTCATTTCTTTCAAGTATATCCAAGTCTCTTATTTGTGCTTTTGTTGCTGTTAAAGTGGATTTATAATTTTCGACATTGTGGATTAATATGTTTTAATGCATTTTGATACACACCATATTTTGCTCGTTCTGTGTTGGCAGTATTGATGGTTTCATCGACTAACGTAATCGCTATCTCGACTTTATCGCATGGGTCTATAATTAATTCTTCGATCCCTAATACCGCAGTCCTAGCATCCGTTAAGTCAATAGGAAATTGATTTTCTTGATTTGCACCAATTTGTAAGAGAAGATCTTGTGCAGTTTCCACTATTTTTCGGTTGTCGCTGTTGTTTCTTCAATATAGATTAAATAATTAGATTCCAGGTCAAAAGTTGTTGTAGTATGACCACCATTATGTCTTATTTCGATTTCCCATCTTCCACTTATTGGGGTATCGAATTCCTTCACCTTGATACAAGCCATGTTAGTCCAATCGAACCAATTACCACAAGGCGTGTTGCAAATATTTAATTAAATCATAAACCCGAAACCTCTTTTGACAGTGTTTCTATACATACCATACATTTGGTTCTGTAAAGGCTTTAACTACAACAGAAGCATTAGCAATCTTTTTCATTTCCTAAAGCTTCATTTCTATCTCTTCTAAAATACGGTCTTGATTTTTACACCACTCTAGCTGTTGTTCAAGAAACTGTTTATGTTCATGCTGTTCTTTATTCATATGTTCCTCCTGCCAAACTGCTTTACGGAAGCAAACGAACCATTTGGCGCTACTTCTTTTTATACAGGTGTCACAAATTGTTCACGTACAATAGACAAAACAGCTATTTGTCCTTGGATGGGGTCTGACCCTCTAGATCCATAAATTGTTTTAAGTTTCTGACATTTAAAATTCATCTTCATTTTGATATAACTCAACCGATATAAGTAAAGATAAAAAAATTAAGAAAGGAGTGTATACTTCCCGTGATTACAAAACAAGGAACAGGAAAGGAGTATCATCCATTAATACAATCATTTATACAAGTCGGTCCACTACTGCAATCGCTAATAAATGACGATATTACCATTGGTATTTACGATACAGAAAAGTTAATTATTAATTTTCCTGCAGAAACGTTTTCCTTAAATGTGAATCCTGGTGATCCGTTGGTTGATGGAGATATTGTCACAAACGCCATTCGTGAAAATAAAAATCAAGCGGCTGTTGTGCCACCTGAATTATTTGGTGTACATCTTATTGCCAGAGCAGTACCTTTACACGATGAAAATGGCACTATTATCGGGGGAGTTGGTGTTGGGTTAAGCATCGAGAAAGCCAATCAGCTCTCAGAAGTTTCATCTAACCTTTCTTCTGTAGTTGATGATGTTACAAACACAATCCAAGACATGGCTCAATCGATTTCAGATCTATCTACTAACATGACATCTGTTTCAGAAAAAGCAACAGAAGTAACGCAAAGTGTGGATTCCATTGAGCAAATTTCTAATGTTGTAAAAGAAATTGCAGACCAAAGTAATCTACTTGGATTAAACGCCTCAATAGAATCAGCCCGTGCAGGTGAACATGGTAAAGGATTTTCTGTCGTTGCTGATGAAATAAGAAAAATGGCTACTAATTCCAAAAACCAAGTTACCGAGATTCATAACATCACCGAAAAAATCAAAGATGTTATCGAAAAATTAAGTCAATACATTCAAGATGTGAATCAACAATCAGATACGCAATCAGCAGCAATTGAAGAACTAACTGCAACAATGCAAGAAATAAATGGCAATGTTCATACACTAGCAAATCTTGCAAAAGCCAATATCCAAGCAAAAGACTGAACAAGGAGTGACCAAAATGACAAATTTCAAAGCATTACATAGCCAATATATCCAAGGTGAATGGAGAGATGGTTCAAGTAGTCGTACGATGGAAAATAAAAATCCATATAATGGGGAGGTTATTGCTACATATAAAGCAGCCAACCTTCAAGACCTTGATGATGCATATCAATCAGCCAATAATGTGCAAAAACAATGGGCAAAAGCGAATCCTGTTGTACAACGAGAAGTATTTGAAAAAGCAGTAGCTTATATCGAAGAAAACCATGAGACTATTGTCGAAACGATTATCGACGAAATTGGTGGAACAAGATTAAAAGCGGAATTTGAAATTGGTCTTGTGACGAATATGATTAAAGAAGCATCCACCTTCCCATTAAAAATGGACGGAAAGATTCTTCCTTCCCCAATTGATGATAAGGAAAATCGCGTGTACCGTATGCCAGTAGGGGTTGTCGGTATCATTAGTCCATTTAATTTCCCTTTCTTTTTATCGATGAAATCTGTAGCACCAGCTTTGGGAGCGGGAAACGGGGTTGTATTAAAGCCTCATGAACATACACCAATTACGGGTGGAACAATGATTGCCAAGATTTTCGAAAGTGCTGGATTGCCAAAAGGCCTTCTAAATGTTATCACAACAGAAATTGCAGAAATTGGTGATAACTTCGTTGAACATCCTGTACCACGTGCTATTTCATTTACAGGATCTACAAAAGTCGGAAAACACATTGGCGAAGTAGCAGGGAGAAACCTAAAAGAAGCACACTTAGAGTTAGGTGGTAATAGTGCACTTGTCGTACTAGAAGATGCCGATATCGATCTTGCCGTAAGTGCAGCTGTTTTCAGTCGTTTCACACACCAAGGGCAAATTTGTATGTCAGCAAACCGCTTAATTGTACATGAAAAAGTGTACGATGAATTCGTTGAAAAATATGTAGACAAAGTTTCCAAATTAACATGTGGCGATCCAAAAGATCCAAACACTATTATTGGACCATTAATTAATGAGCGTCAAGTTCAAGGGACAATAGATCTTATAGAAAAAGGAATTAAAGAAGGAGCTAACCCTGTCGTAAAAGGGAAAGTAGAAGGAAACATTATCGAACCAGTTGTCTTCACAAATGTAACACCTGACATGGACATTGCACAGGAGGAATTATTTGCCCCAGTTATTTCTATCATGAAGGTGTCTAATGACGAAGAAGTATTAGCTTATGCGAACGATAGCCTATATGGCCTAAGCGGTGCCATTCACACAACAGATGTAGAACGAGGCGCAGAACTTGCGAAACAAATGGATACTGGAATGATTCATATAAACGATGGAACCATTAACGATGAGCCAATGGTAGCATTCGGTGGTGTTAAAAATTCTGGTCTAGGACGATTGAATGGTGAATGGAGTTTAGATGCATTCACTACATTTAAATGGATTTCAATTCAGCATAAAGCTAGACAGTATCCGTATTCTTAAGAATCGAGTCAGTCGAAACAAATGCACACATGCCAGAACACCAATAAAACAGCTGCCCTTAACTCAAAGGACAGCTGTTTTGTTATATTTTAAATTTACTCACTTCTTTTTGAAGTTGTTTTACTAATTCAGCAAATACTTGCGAAGCTCTTTCTATTTCACTCATCATAAACACTTGTTCGTCAGTTGCAACTGAGACACTTTGTACACAGTTGTGTTCGTTGAATAGTTCCGAACCTCATGAGTAAGACGAGTAAATTTGTTTGCCCCGTAACATCTATAATTAATTTTGTCATTTTGCAGATTCGATTGGATTTGTTTTCTAGTGTATATAAACATGCCTTTCTCTTCGCTCAAGGCACAAAACGCCATGAAATAAATTCTTGCACTTTGCGCAATATAGGCTATTCTAGAGTTATAGAGATAATTCGTACACTACAAATCACGTGGAGGTGAGTGGGTTATTCCTATAGAGGGATGACCGCGTATATATATGTGTAGATTACCTTTTCAAGCACAAATAAATGTGCCCAATAGAGCACGAAGACTTATCTTTGTATAAGCAACTTCTCGTTTATAGCTGGGTAATCAGTCCCTGCGCTTTATCTCTATATACTCTAGAGAGGAGTACTATTTCATGGGTTTAAAAATTGTTTACCCTATTTGTTGTGGGATTGATGTCCACAAAACCTTTGTTGTAGCTTGTATTGCTTCAACGAATGAAAAGGGTGTTACTTCCTACAAACGCCATCGCTTTTCAACTATACCAAAGGGTTGAGAGAGCTGTCACAATGGCTTTGTGAAAACAACTGCAAGGATGTCTGTATGGAGTATACTGGGGAATACTGGATTCCCGTGTTCAATATATTAGAAGATTCCTGTAACATCAAACTTGCACAGCCTAAATACGTAAAAGCAATCCGAGGCAAAAAGACGGATAAGAAAGACGCAAAATGGATTGCGGATTTGTTTAAACATGATTTAGTTGCTGGTAGCTTTATACCTCCAACTGATATTAGGCAACTTCGCGATTTAATGCGTTATCGAACGAAACTAACAAACTTTATATCTAGCGAAAAGAATCGGCTTCAAAACAGTTTAACGGTTTCGAATATTCAACTTGCAAGTGTGGTATCCGATACCTTTGGAAAAAGTTCAATGAGTATCATTGAAAAACTATTGGAGGATCCAACTAACACAAATTTTGACATCGAACCACTTGTTTACGGAGCTCTGAGAAATAAAATGGATGAACTAAAACTTGCTATAGACGGTTTTATTAAACCAGAACAGGAAGGGAAAATTGTAGTTATTAAACAACACTACGAAGACTTAAACGACCACCTGCTAAAGCAGGTGGATTTGGACATAAAATGTCTACGACTAAAGTCGTTGTTAAGACTGAAGTCATCTTAAAGACGAAATGCTAAAAGCAAACTAAATATAGACTAAACTCATTCCTCAATCCTAAATGTTGCGTTCTTTTCTTCACTAAACTGATTTGCTATATAATTTCTTATTGTTTCTTCATCCACTGATCCAACTGCGGCACAGAAATAACCTCTTGCCCATAAATGTTGACCCCAATATTTCTTTTTCAGTTCGGGAAACTGATCCTGGAAAGCTTAACTTTCTCCAACACAAATAAACGTCCGTATCGCGCGTTTTTTAAAAATCTATTCAGTTAACCAATTTAAAACTTGAAGGAAAGCTGGAGTGGGGATTTGGGTCTTTCTATGTATTTAAAATGCTGGATACCATGCCCATCCTTTTCCAGTATTGCTTTCATCCCTGCCGAAAAACGGTATAGATACATTTTGATCTGATCTTTGCCTTTAATACCTTTTGCCCGTTCAATGACGGTATGTAAAAATCCATTTTTCTTCTCGGTTTTCAAAGTCATAAATGTGATCATGATGGATACAAGTAGAACATTCTTTTCAGGCTAGTTAAAGATCGAACACGGATATCCTCTAGTTCGAATTCCTGCTTTTGTACACGAAACATCTCTTCTATGCGCCATCTGGTAATATATGCTTTTAAAATCGAAAGCACTTCCGTCTTCTTTCTGATCCGTTTATTCGTCAGTAGAACCATAGGTTCTTTGCCATATCCATAAACAACCACCATCGTAAGTTTCTTATCTTTTAGGGAAGGTATTTCGACTGTAATATGAGAGACTTTTAAATCATATACCGTCCCTTTAATCTCAGAACGGAAATTAATTTCCCCTTTCCTTCTCACAGCTAAATCATGTACGGAATATTTTTTACCCTGATACAATAAATTCCGGTTTTTCTTTAACCGAATGATAAAGTTATCTTCTTGCCCCAGAACCTTTTTCATGACTTCTATATTGTCATATCCCCGATCCATGACAAATGTTGCCTTCTTGTCCTCCAATAGTTGATTCACATAACGGAAGCCTTTATAAGTTTCTTCATTTTCACTGATAAACCCTTGTTCACAGGAAGAGTACAGATGAGAATAAACTGAAATGGGGTGTTTCGTTTTTGGACCGACGGCAATCATGCTCGTTGTCCAATAGCCATTCTCTATCTTCCCCGTTGAGCCGTCTCTTACGCGCCCAAGCGCTTCCATTTTACTGGCGGCAGGTTTAACAATTTCAGAAGTATCAACGAGAATCAGATTATCATTTTCTTTGAGGTAGGGTTTAATCATTTCTTCATAGTTATCCAACAGCTTGTCTTCTTCGTGAAATTCATCCAAGCGATTGGATAACCGTTTAATCGTTTGAATTGCTTTGATTGGCTCCTCGAGTGCACGTGAAATGTTAGACAGTAGAACAGATTTACTCTTTGCGAGTCCAAAAAATATATCCATCATAAAATTTTTATTTGGTTTTTGCATCCCTTTACCTAATTTTGAGGCAATTTAAAAATGGAACGTTTTGTGGTTTAAATAGCTTGGTTAAGTGTGTTATAATCTGACATAGAAAAGTCTCCTTGTTAGTGGTTAAATTTTGTTTTGGTCGATAAAATTTCATCAGACGCTAATGGGGGCTTTTCTTTTTATTTTACCATTAATATCCGTCCATTTTGGGTATAAAAGGTTAAAATAGGCATCAAAAAGTACTTTAAAACTAGCACTTTTTGATGCCTATTTATATTTACAAGTCAAGCTTTATTTTCGGGTAAACTTAAATAGATTCCATTTCAAAAAATATATTATTGTAGAAGTTGTAATACTCCTTGGGGCTGCTGATTTGCTTGGGCTAACATACTTTGTGCCGCTTGAGAAAGGATGTTATTCTTAGTGAATTCCATCATTTCAGATGCCATATCCACGTCTCTAATACGTGATTCCGCAGCAGTTAGGTTCTCAGCTGAAGTTCCCAGGTTGTTGATAGTATGCTCTAGGCGATTTTGGAATGCACCCAATTTACCCCTCTCAGTTGAAACAGTATCAATTGCAGTTTGAATCTCCGTTATTGCAGTATCAGCGTTTTCTTGAGAATCTAAACTCAGTGTTTCAGCATCGACTGATAAATCAGATGCTGAAAATCCTGTTGTATCCAAAGCAACAGTAATTGCTTGATCCGCATCCGCCCCAACATGAATTTCAAAAGATGCTGAACCATTTAATAAGTCTTTTCCATTAAATTTTGTATCCTCAGAGATACGGGTTATCTCATCTGCTAGATCAGAAAACTCTTGGTTTAGTGCTGCACGATCAACTGAATCATCATTTGTATCATTAGCACTTTGTACAGCTAATTCACGCATACGTTGTAAAATAGAATGTGTTTCATTTAGTGCTCCTTCAGCAGTTTGGATTAACGAAATACCGTCTTGAGCATTTCTTGATGCTTGTTCAAGACCACGAATTTGTCCACGCATTTTTTCAGAGATTGCTAGTCCTGCTGCATCATCTCCAGCTTTGTTAATACGAAGACCTGAAGAAAGCTTCTCCAATGAATTTTGTGTTGCACCTTGGTTTGCTCCTAATTGGCGGTGTGCGTTAAGAGCAGCTATGTTGTGATTAATTTGCATAATTCCTTACCTCCATGTATTTGTTTTTTTTGCGGGTCACATCCTTATGTCCCGCATATCTATAACAACTCTCTAGTTAAGAGTTATTACCGTGTTTCTACCTAACGTTAGGTTAATTTATCATCAGTTCGATGACTTACATCTTATATCGGAAGGTTTATCAAATGTTAAAGTGCATTTATAAAATTTTTTATAGGAAAATAGTTTTACTAATCTATGGTGCAAAGCAAGGGTGAAGATATTCTATTATATTTTGTTAATACAAAACCAATTATACATTCAATAGATCTACTTAATATAATCTATCGCAAACCGATATTACAAATAGGGAACTTCAAACATACTAAATAATTTAGGAGTGTCGTATATGCAATCTTCGTCAGACAAACAACTACAGCAAGTTCGTAATATAGTGCAAACCTTAATAGAAGCTACGGAGCATTTTCATAAACTTATTAAAGAAAAAGAATTGAATCAAAGTATTTTTATTTTTAGTTCAATCGTTGAAGGATTTGGAGCGGTTAACAACATTTCTTACACTGGTTCAAACCATGACGAATGGAACACTAACAAAAATAAAGTGGAAAAGTATTTACTAGATATTGCGAAGTTACTTGAGAAAGGGAATTTCATAAAAATAAGTGAAATATTACAGTTTTCTTTATTACCGTTACTAAAGAAAATGGAACAAGGAATTGCTGATGAAATAGGAGACCAACACAAAGAGAAAATATATACGATAGGTGTATTCCATTCATTTCGAAATCCGCGTGAATTTTACATGGAATCACGTGTTAATGCGTTAGTCCAGGAAGGTGAAAAACAAAATACTCGGGTTCATTTCTTTACTTCTGAGGATGTTGATTTTGACAATAAAACTGTTACAGCAGATGAGTATAAAAACGGAGAGTGGAGACGTGTAACAACTTCTTTTCCTGATGTTATTAATAATGCAGGTGCAGGTAAACGGTCCCATGTTGAAAGAAAGTTGCGGAGAATAATTCCTTTTACTAGTTTTTTTGTTGGAAATAAGTATACCTTACCGAAGAAAATGGTTAAGCATCGCAAGTTTGCTGAATTACTTGTTCCTTTTATACGTTGCCGTAATGAAGAGGATATTCATACTTTTATAGATAAAAATATGAAAGTTGTATTTAAAGGTATTCGCAGTAACCGTGCAGAAAATATTTACTTTGTGACAAAAAAGGGTAATCACTACATATTATTAGAACATAAGAAAGAGCGTATTCTAAACCATGAAACATTCCAAAAATGGTTAAAATCTATTGTGTTAAGTGATAAAGGGAGTTTTATTGTGCAGCGTTATATTAATGCACGAACAAAAGATGATGAACCTTTTCATATTCGTTCGCAAGTACAGAAGAATGGAGAGGGTAAATGGGTTGTTACACATATTTATGTTACAGTTGGAAATAAAAAAGGAAATATTAGTAATTTAAATGCTGGAGGAAGAAGAGAGGAAATTCATACCTTTCTGCAACAAGAATATGGGGAGGAAAAAGGCAATGAATACGAACATTTTTTTAAAGAACTCGCTATAGATGTTGCTATGCACCTTGATAAATTATATGGATTCACTCTTGATGAACTCGGACTTG
Source organism: Oceanobacillus halotolerans (assembly GCF_010993955.1). Lineage (GTDB taxonomy): Bacteria > Bacillota > Bacilli > Bacillales > Amphibacillaceae > Oceanibacillus_A > Oceanibacillus_A halotolerans. Next base: position 175,756 of record NZ_WIXL01000004.1, read on the forward strand.
ATCTTACTATTGATGATGCAAATCGCGTATGGATGCATGAAGCAAATAATGGCCCAGTTACTCGCTTTTTTGATGATAAAAGAGCAGTACATACCATCGCCTATGCAAAATACATAGCCAAAAATGGTATTGTACACGTCGATAATAACAGGAAAGCAGAAAATGGCTTGTTTCAAGCACAAATATCTAACCTTGAACTTGCAGAATTAGATAATCAACCTACTATTGGAATGTTAACAGGGAAAATAGTAAATGATCCATTAGCAGTTGCTTGCGCAAAAGCTGCTAAAAAGCAAAATATTCAACTCATTTCCTTTACACCTAAAGATTTGGACTATGATGAAATGCTGATTAAAGGGTATTTTTACGAGCATGATGAATGGGTGCCAAAAATAGTCGAATATCCTGATATTATTTTTGATCGTCTAAAACTGCGTGGTGATAAAAATGCACATTGGATCTATGAAGAACTGGAGGACATTCCATTCACCAATGAGTGGGAAACCAAAAGATACAACAGATCTGAAATATATAATAGAATTCACGATATAGAAGCTATTTCAACTATTCAAGTCCCATTTCGAAAGGTTACGAAAGCAAGGGACATTTTCCGTTCCATCGAGGACTACGGGAAAGTTCTGCTGAAACCAGAAAACTTAAATCAAGGAGGATATGGTATCGAAATACGTTCCAACCGAAAATATGCTTTAACAAGCGGTAATACAGTTAAAGAATATAATGAGTTGCCATTACAAAACAAAATAAAGAACATGATAAACGAAACAAACTATATCATTCAGAAAGATCCAAGAAGTTCAGATAAACATGATCAAACATTCAGCATCTATGCACATCTGATGCTATGGAAAGAAGAATGGCGTTTTGTAAGCCTTTATACACAGAAAACAGGTAATACCGCAGCAAAAGAAGATTTTGTGGAATTCCTTCATGATAATTATAGTAAAGAAAATGCGATCCTTTTTAAAAACAGAACAGAAGAAGTATCCAAAATAATTGCTAGTGAACTTCGAAAAATATATGGTGACGTCATTTCCGAGGTAGCTGTTGAGTTAGCAATAAATGAAAAGCAGCAATTAGAAGTAATAGACATCGATCCAAACGGCCCTGCAAGAATCTATGATGCCACTAAACATGCAGAAGCGATCATGGAGTATGCGGAAGATGTAGTTTCTTTAAATAAGAATAAAGAATTACAAATATAAATCGAATAAATTATATAGGAAATCACGTTAAAACTGCCAAGAAGTCACTTGGCAGTTTTTTCAATCAATAAATTCATAATATATGTTTTGACAAGCCCAATCCTACAAGCTTTTCTGCCACTTCATTTCTTGCTAGAGTGTGGATATATAGGCGCTAGTATCCTTTAAGATCAACTTTACGGATGCCTTGTTTCACATCTTCTATGTCCAATTCGATATTATCATGATCAATGTTATTAACTTTATTTCCCATGACACATCAACTCTTTTCTTTATGTTCCCTACAATCGTATTAACACTTTTTACTGCATCAGATCCTCCCGTAATGGAAGCGAATAAATGTGTTTAGTCTTTTTTTGAAAAAAATTGTAGAAAAATGATATTAACTTTTCGTACTATTACCACTATGAAAACGAAAATAAAAACATTGACGAATAATGTCACTCATATCAGGTTGAGTTTGTTCGCGAAACTGCCATAATATAAATTTAATGAGACATAAGTAACAGTTTAAATTAAAGATAATAAGGGAAATTAAGTATTAATTCCTATTAATGTTTACTTATTAAATAGAAGTTTACCCTTTTATGACGAAGGAGGTCGTTTTATGTGGAAGCATTATTCTTAGCGAAAGAAGTTGCTTTTTTAAACGGACTTGGTACTAGATTAAAAGAAATTCGACATCAGAAAGCACTCACACAAGAAGAACTGGCACATATTGCTGGGTTTACAAGATCCTACTACACAGAAGTCGAGAACGGAAAGCGAAACATTTCGATCTTAAATTTATACAAGCTTGCCCATGCGTTAGAGGTATCATTAGTTGAAATCGTTGATATTGATCTAGAACTAAATTGCACCAACTATGATCTAAAGAAAGGATAGGATAAGCAATGACCACCAAACATGTGAATGACATCTTACCAAATGAAGTATTAGCAGAAGATCTCGTTACGAACAATACATTGGTGCTGAAAAAAGGAACAGAACTAACAAGACGGATGATTGAACTAATTAAAAAACGCAACATAAAAACTGTAACTATCCAAGAACCAGAAGAAGAGCTTCAAGCAATAGAAGAACTAGAAATGCCGTTTCCTGACCAAAACAAAACCATTTATGTTCAGGATGAGGCAAAAGTAGAAGAAATCTTTTTGCATACATTGGCATATGTCGGATACGAATATCGATATGGGATGCTGTTAAATAAAGAAGAAGATATCCTATTTTTGAAAGAAATGTTTCTAAATATCCATCAAAACTATCCATTCATCGACACACTATACGCACTTCATAGGTGGGATCGCTATGCATTTGTCCATTCCTTTGATGTATTTGTGCTGGGAACATTAATGGCTAAGAAGCATAACTTAAGATCCCTTGAAACGATTGCATTGGGTTATTTATTTCATGACATCGGCAAAATGAATATCCCACAAGAAATTCTGCATAAAGAACGGAAATTAACGAATGCTGAATTTGAACTGATTAAAACCCATACCACTCAAGGGGAATCTATTTTACGTTCGCTTGGACAAGATCAGATCGCACACTTTGCTAGATCACACCATGAACGGATGGACGGATCAGGCTATCCAGATTCACTGACAGAGGAAAGCCTTTCCAAAGAATTGCGCATTTTACAAATGGTTGACGTTTACTCTGCACTCACCTTAAAACGAGCCTACAAGGATGAACTACCAGCACAAGAGGCATTACAAATCCTTTTCCGAGACTATAAAATGTTTGATATGAATCTATTATACGACTTTGTGGACACCTTAAACATTTATCCCTCTGATGCAACCGTCGTTTTGTCTGACGATACACCAGCAACCATCGAGGATATGCCAAATGGAGTACCAACTCTTCCCTATGTTAGACGAATTCCCGACCATACGACTGAAACATTGCCCTTAGACTTTTCTGTAACCATTTCTAGGATGATTAATTCTGAAGTAAAGTCAATGGAACAACTGTATAACGAATTCGTAGACGCGGTATTAAATGGACAAAGTAAAGAGGCTCAAAACACATTTGCAAAACTGATTGATGGGAGACAATTAGAAGATGTGTATACCCAGATTATTCTGCCTGTATATTATAAGGCGACAAATCGCTTACGCTCTAATGAGGAGTTTGAAGTGAGTCACAAGATATTAATGGACTTATTGAATGAGTTTGAACATGACAATATTAAATTAAACGAATACCATACACGTGTCCTTTTTATCATGGAAGAAAGTGTTGAAAATACGGTACCAGTTAAAAGTTTGCTAAATTTGCTGCATTTGGAACATGTCTTTCCAATGGTCATTCATCAAGCATTTTCTGCAACACAATTAGAGGCATATGTTAAGAAAAATGAGATCTCCCACGTATGTATGATTCATCGAGAGGAAAGTGACAAGCGGCGAATGCAAGAATTTCCGCCATTTAAAGCAGATATGTATCATACATCCTGTTATGACATCTCATTCCTATTAAAAGATCTCTTCCATACCGAACATCAATCATTGCATATGTTTGATCGCTTACGGACATTGGAAGTGAAACATACACTTGCAGCACATGGCTAATGACTACTTCTCATCTGGTCTGTTCCCCGACTGGATGAGTTTTTTGGTTGGGAAGGGTAGATGGATGCAAAATAAAAGCACGCAACGTCGTGTGCATGCTTTGGAGGGTCCTTTTGAAGAATGATCTAGTAGAAGATTGTGTAGGACAGGTTTATTTAATGTTGTTTATTGAAGTTTACAAGCTTTTCTGCTGTTTCATGTCTTACTGGAGTATCGAGATATCAGCTCGAGCATCAACAAGATCGTCAGAGAAGACAGATACTTTATGGTCAACTTTACGGATCGCTTGTTTCATATCCTTCATGTCTAATTCGATAGTATCTAATCTTGATTCTACGTTACCTAATCTAGACTCTACGTTATCTAATCTAGATTCCACATTATCTAGTCTATTTTCAATGGAATCGACTCTTTTTTCTACATTCCCTACAATCGTTTTAACACCTTTAACTTCATCAGATAATTCCTTGATGGCTACGAATAGATCCTCCATGGTTATGTTACTCACTTTTAGTTTCCCTCCTTTCTCTTATTATTTTCTTAGTTTAGCATGGGGTTGATTAGGTCACAAGCGAACATAATGTGAAATGTGACATTTATCGACATTGGGGAATTGTTTTAGTTGCACGAGTTTCTAGTGTTCTTGCATGAGTTTATTGCTTTCTTGCATAAGAATGGCGTTGTGTCGCATGACTTTTCTTGCTTGGTGCACGACTTTGTCCAGTTTGTGCATGACTTTTCCCCTATCATGCATGAGATTGGCGCTATGTCGCACGACTTCCTCCCTCTTACGCACGAGTTCGACACAATCTCGCACGAATTTTGCTCTACCACGCACGACCTTCTCATCCATCCATACAAAAAAAGCTCGCTGACATTGTCAACGAGCCCCTCTTCCTAATTTTATTTTGCCCACTCACTTGTATACGTTTCTGGTTCTGGTTCGCGATATTCAACCGCATTACTTTCTTCATAGTAACCTGCCCAGCCGACAGAATCAATGATCCATTCTCCAGAATCCTCATCATAGAGAAGACCATAGCCTACATCCTCACTTGTTTCATCCAAATCTACGTCTGAATCAAGATCATAATATGTTGCTGATTCATACATTACCGTTGCATTCGCTTCAATATGCCAGCCATCTCCATAATAGGAAATCGAATAAGAATCTGGATAGAAGTCTGTACCGGTAAAGCGTCCTTGGTAATAATAATCGTATTCTTGTTCATATTCTGCGTTGTCTACACGTTCTTCCACAATGTCTTCAGTTGCCGTTGTCATTTGACTTGCATCTGCTGTTGTACGAACTGCTAAATTCTCTTTCGTAAATTGAACGATGGTATCTTGAACTTGCTGAACAACTTCTTCACTAGGTGTAAAGATAACATCCATATAGTAGGACTCAATTGGTCTCTCTTCCGTTTTTGCCGTACCCCATGGGAATTCAGCCTCAAAGGAAGCTGTCATCGAACCATCTGTTAATAGTGGACCTACAATACTTTGTTCTTTCAGGTTGATCCCAGTGTCTTCCCCATTCAAATAAAGGGTAACGTGATCTAAATTCTCAAATGGCACATAAAACTCTACATCATCACCCTCAATATAAAGATCTACTTCGCTCGTATATCCTGGATCGAAGTTTGTGCGTTCTGTTTCTGTAGAGAGTTCCACATAATCTGATTCATATGTAGCTGTAAAGGTGTAGGTTCCAGGTACGTATGGACCTATTTCTTTGGAATAGTCTTCTTTATCTGCTGTTGCAACCTCTTCCCCATTAATAGAGATGGTCGTATCTTCATAATTAGTATAAATTCTAAAATAAACTGGTTCAATCACAATATCGTAATTATCAAAAATACCGAATGTCTTGCCATCCCTTACTAAATTAACAGGTGTACCAGATACAGCACCACCTTCTAATTGTGGTTCTATAGCATCAGGATTATTTTCATATAAACGGGATTGATCTTTCAAGTGCTGAATCATTTGTTCAAAATCACTTGGAGATTCTGCATAATATTCGATAAATCCTGTTACACTATTTTCATCAATCTCCAAATTTTTCGTATTGGTTTCTAGTAATTTCGCTACTTGGTCTGCATCATTTTCAATCATAGCTGTTTCAAACTTCTCCACAATTTTTTCATGTGATGTCATCGAAGAACCAACTTGATAGGCAATAATTAATAAAACTATAATTCCACCTGCAATTGCCATATATAATTTTTGTTGCTTGGTTAACTTCGAAACGGCAGAACCTCCACCACTAGAGGATGTGCTACCACCACTTGATCCTGTGAGCCCTCCACCTTGATCTTGTTGCTGATCATCATTTACTGGCTTATCTTCCCCTGCATTCGACAGGCCACTTTCTTCCTGACCAGAAAGACCTGTGTCATTAGTTGTTTCTTGTACTGGAGTGTCGTCACTAGCTACTTCGTTTCCGCAATATTTACAGAACTTGGCACCCTCGACAAGCTCCTTTCCACAATGTTTACAAAACTTCAATATACTTCCCCCTTGTTTTTTCTATCTATTTTTTGACAATTACGTAAAGATAGAGATATTATACTATAAAATTGTCGAAAATGGGAGAAAATCAGACAGAAAAGTCATAGAATGCTAGATATAAAACGTCAACATTTAGATAATTAGAATCACTTGAGTAAATAATCATGTTTATCATATACTATATGTCGAATAAAAAATACCGAGTGGCACTCTCCACCTGGTAGTAGTAATTACAAACCGCATCAAGAGCGGTTGACTGTGAATAAGTTGCGTAGTTCCGAGAAGTAACCGTCTACTCCGCTGGTCAAAATGGGGCGGTTACTTTCTATTTGTTAGGACGACAATAGTCACAGTTAATGTCAAAGTAGCCACCTCCCTTCTTTCGGGAAAATGGATTAAGAATAAGTATTAATGAGTAATTGATAGAATGCGAGGTTTGATTTCCACTCCTGACAGTCGCTTTCACCACGGGCATAAGTGCGACATCTGTTCAAACTTTACGTTTTCACAGTGTCTTCTTTACCGCAGGCACGGCCTCAGCCTCCTCGGAAGCAAACCACTTCCTGCTTAAGTCTATATACGTGCTGTCCCTATAAGAGTCAACTGTCCTCCGCTCAAATCAACTATTGTATTACTATTAATAAAGATATTAATAAGAAATAGAATAACACAAACTAGCGAAGTCGTAGCGATAATTATAGCGAAAACCAACTGCGCATAATATATAATGCAACGATACAAAACAACAGATATAACATATTTCAATTGTTGACTAATTTCTTCTCTCACATAAATAAACCTCTTCAACAGTAATTGTTCTTTCATGTAGAATACTCATAATACATTCCGCGCGCCCTATCTTTTACACTTATATTCATATCCCTTCCGCACATAAACTATATAATAATTCTGAAAACAACAGAATAGTATTGTACTGTAGATAAGTTCGATTATAATAACAAAAGGAGGGAAAAACATGTTTCAATCGATTACGTTATTTTTTGATCGTATGGTAAGAAGGTATCTACCAGATGCATTCCTTTTTGCGATTATTTTAACCTTTATTGTGTTTATTCTCGGAATTGGATTTACCAATAGCTCCCCAATGCAAATGGTGGAACATTGGGGTACTGGTTTTTGGGATTTATTAGCATTTGCCATGCAGATGTCGTTAATTGTCGTAACAGGTTATATTCTTGCTAATAGTCCTGTCGTTAAAAGAGTCCTTGCTAAAATTAGTACATTTGCAAACTCACCAGGCCAAGCCATTATGCTCGTGACATTTGTCGCAGCAATTGCCTGTCTTATCAATTATGGATTCGGATTAGTAGTTGGTGCCTTACTTGCTATCCATGTCGCAAAACGCGTTCCATCGGTTGATTATCGTTTGTTAATGGCGAGTGCCTATAGTGCATTCCTACTATGGCATGGTGGTTTGTCAGGATCAGTTCCGCTCACGATCGCAACAGAAGATCACTTTTTAACAGATATTTTAGGTGTCGTTCCTATTACAGAAACACTTCTAAGCAATGCTAACTTATTTATCGTCATTGCTCTATTAATTTCGTTACCATTGCTTAACCGTCTTTTAATGAAGTCAACACAAGGTGTCGGGAAAATTGATCAAGAATTTATTAATATGCAAACAAGTAAAAGCCTAGAGGAAGAAGAACCAACCAATACACAAATAGATGAAGATGCAACACCTGCTGAGCGACTAGAAAATAGTCAAATCGTTTCCTTTGTAATCGGCTTATTAGGACTTGTATTCATCATCTACCACTTCGTTCAAAACGGACTTGACTTAAATATTAATATTGTTAACTTTATCATGCTGTTTCTCGGAATACTTGCTCACCGAACACCACGCCGCTTCTTAAATAGTGTTAGTGATGCTGTAAAAAATGCGGGCGGAATCATCATTCAATTCCCATTCTATGCTGGGATTATGGGTATGATGGTCGAATCAGGCTTATCTGAGCAGATGTCAATGTGGTTTGTTAGTATCTCGAATGACTTTACATTACCACTATTCACCTTTATCAGTGCAGGGATTGTAAACTTCTTTGTTCCATCAGGTGGAGGACAATGGGCAATTCAGGGTCCAATTATGATACCTGCTGCAATGGAGCTTGGAGTTGATGGTGCCAAAACAGCAATGGCCGTAGCATGGGGAGATGCATGGACGAACATGATCCAGCCATTCTGGGCATTGCCGCTGCTTGCAATCGCGGGATTAAAAGTAAAAGACATTATGGGCTTCTGCGTCATGATCCTATTCTGGAGCTTCATTCCAATTACCATTGGCTTATTATTTTTCTAAAAAGGCGCAAAAAATAGGTATGCTATTTCGCATACCTATTTTTTATTAGCGAAAGAAGACTGAATAAAAGATAAATCCTACCACCATCAAGAGGATAAGAAATCCCGTGCCTTTCCAACCTAAGCTCCCTACTAAGTCCACAAGACTCCCTTGTTGTGATCGTTTAGAAGCATCATTCAAATTACCAGTTGGATTACTCTTTAATTCTTCTTGCCTTAATCTTTCTCTTCTTTGTTCTGGCGTTTCTTGACTCATTTAACAGTACCCACCTTCATCACGCACGCTTTATTCCTGTTTTATCACATTTCCGTCTTCATCATAATAGTAAATATTTTTAAAGGAAACATTCCCATCACCGGTTTGCGGTAATTCAATCCAAGTGGCTGATGCTTCATGAGGTGTAAATGTTTGCTCGAACTGACTCCCGTTAACTTCCATTTGTATTTCTGCAATTTCACTTTGCTTATTTGTCACAAACATCATTAGAGAGTCTTCAAAAAATGGGGGATAGAATAAACGGAAGGAATCTTGTTCTTCCGTTCGAACAACTCCCCTAATATAATTTCCTCTGCTATTTTTCCGAAATTCGATGTAAGACGGCTTCCCATTTGCTAAAAATCCAACGATCCGATAAGCTTCAAAATCTCTAATATGCAAAATCTCAATCTCATTATTTTCATAGCCTTCGATCGACTGAATGACTTTTACAATAGAATCCTTATCATTTCCATATAATTCTTTGTTATCAACATAAAGATATGAAATGCCGATGAGCAATAGGATGATAAATAACGGAAATAGCTTATCTAGCAGACTTGTTTTCAGATTTTTTTTCTTGTTATACCACACTATTTTTACGATGGATAACACCAATAACCCTATTAATACTGGTCCAAATAGGAATACATATATTTCATAAAGCTCTAAAAAGCTTATGGAAAATAAGGCTATCATCCAAAAAATAAGTAATAGCACAAACTTTACTTTTCTATATTTTTTATCATTAAAAAGAAATTCTAGGATAACTTCCTTCCACAAAAAAATTCACCCCTATAAAGCATTTAGTTGGATCATAACATATATTCCCCATTTTCATAATGGTATGACAACAATTCTTATAATATAAGACTGTTTTCTAAAGGTTATTGCTTTCTAATAACGTCATGCATATAAGATGTATGTTGCGCAGTAATTTACCGTTCCGGCAGAATACTTCGCTTTCACCAGGGGCACAAGTGCGACATCTGTTCAAACTTGTCGTTTTCACAGTGTCTTCCTAGCCATGGACACGGCCTCAGCCTCCTCAGAAGCACAGAACTTCTTTTAGGGGGCTTCGGACATGTGCTGTTCCCATAGGAGTCTCCGTATTCTGCCTTCACTGTAGAGATTTTCTAATCAAAATGTATCATTTATTATAAGTTACATAAATAGCAAAACCTACTGAATAGGAGTTGACTTCCTTCCGCTCTAATCACTAATAATAAGCTTATATATTGCAATAGCTGGTTTTAGCGGAGGAAATACACGGAGACTCCTGCGGGAAGAGAGGCATAGGTGAGACCCCGGAGTGCGTAGCACGAGGAGGCTCAACAGCCACCCGCGGAAAGCGAAGTGTATTTCCGTAGCGGTTTTCATAGAAAAACCTCTGCGTATAATATAGATTATAAGTAGTAGAAAACAACAATGTATCCGAAAAGAGCCTAATATAAGTTGGTTTACCCTATCCTTGTAATTCAGTTTCTAGGTTGAATAAGTAATCAAAGTCTATAATATAAGTATTAGAAAAATGCCGAGTAGCACGAACTACTCGGTATAGTAACTACAGACCGCATTAAAAGCGGTTGACCGTAGAATAAGGTGCATTATACAAAGTAGTAACCGTCTAATCCATTGGTCGGGGCGGTTACTTTTCTTTGTTTAGAAAGACGACGATCGAAATTAGAAAACTTGGGATTCACTGAGCCTTTAAGGTGAATCCCTTAGTTGCCCTTATGCAGTAGGGATGTTTATACTTTCCCTACTGCCAAGTAATGTTAGAGTAGCTGTTATCGTTAAGCTAAATTGTGCTACTAAACTTAATACTTCATATGTCGTCTTTCTACCACCTTCCTTCTGTCGGGAGATGGTCAACCGCCCACATGCTACGTAGTTACTAGTTTACTATTACCATATGATCGTACTTTTTTTATAGCGATATACAAACGTTTGATCTGAGTATTTACTCCCTATCTCCCTTTTTCACCGAAATCTGAGCAATTACAATGCCTGCCAAAATAAACAATGATCCAATGATAATTCCGATTGTTAAAGTCTCGCCTAATAAAATCGTACTAAATAATACCCCGAATACCGGGACAAGCAATGTCGAAATGGTAGCTGTTACCATGTCAACTGCACTTAATAGGATAAACCAGCCTGTGAAACAAAGTGCTGAAGCAAGCACTCCCGTAAATAAAACAATATACATGCTATGTCCGTTTAGGATAACTGGATCTCCCGCTTCCATTGCCAAGGCAGCAAGGATAATTCCGATGGTTCCAAACATCATTTGATATGCAGTCACTTGCAGCTGAGATAACCCCTTTATGTTTTTACGGTAATAAACATTTGATACACCCCAGGAAATGGCTCCAATGATAATTAAACCTTCACCGAAAATAACTAATGGATCCTGTACGATAAGGACATCCCAGCCAAGAATCGTAATCAGGCCGAACAATCCAATGCCTAAACCAACAGCCTTTTGCTTCGTCAGTTTCTCCTGTAAAAATCTTGCTGCAAACATACTACTAAAAATCGGCATCGAATACAGTAGAACGGACGACTTACCAGCATCAACAAATCGTAATCCATACATTGTTAGCAAGAATACGATCGATGTTTGTAATATCCCAATCATGATTAAATGCTTCCATTGATCTTTTGGCGGTAATGGGGCTCTCATCATTATTAAAATCACAAATAAAGTCAGTGCTCCCGTACCAAACCGAAACGCTGAAAACGTAAACGGCCCCATATAGAATAGCGACTCCTTCATTAACACCCAGCTATATCCCCAAATAACAGTAATTAATAGAATCAACGACCATGTTAGCCATTTTTTCTGTTGGAGTAATGTGATATATGATTGATTTATTGGTCTCTTTTGCATGTAAGTCATTCCTTTACATAAAGCTTAACTCATTCGGTGGGGATTTTCCGACGCACAGGACGTGCTAGTGCTGGCGTTGCGATTGACGTGGCGTTCTTAGCCAGTGAGACTCGACAGGACGTGCTAGTACTGGCATTGCGATTGACGTGGCGTTCTTAGCCAGCCTGCCAGTTAACACGTGACAAAAAGACATCCTTACTCAACGAAGAATAAGGATGTAGCTTGAATTTTCCATTATTATAACATGTCATAAATGATTAGTGGTGAAGATCGTTATTTCCTATTCTATATAAAAGAACGTTGCTTGTGTCGCTCTCATTTATTTCTTTGTTGCATGACTTTAGAAGGACCTCGCATGAAATTAGGTGTTGGTTGCACGAGAGTTTAGGTGGATGCTGCACGAGTTTAGGCGTTTATCGCACGAGTTTAAGTGGATGCTGCACGAGTTTAGGCGTTTGTCGCACGAGTTGGAGCTGCCTTTGCACGACTTTTATGAATCCCGCACGAGTTTACGACAAACTCTAACCCAACTCCTATCTTTAGATGTTTACTGTATCCTTTGTCATGTTTAGTAACGTTTGTGCAAACGCATGGGATCGTTCCACATCATCGTTGCTTGGTTCTAAATCTATCTTTAACCGTTCAGGTACTAGTTTTGCTCCTAAATCCACTAAGCGATCTCCCATTAACTCAATAGCACCTCCAAAGGTATCTGGATAGAAGGAATCACATGATCCAAACACCCCAACAGGCTTTCCAGAGAGATCAACATCCTCTAACTCTTCATAAAAATCCTCTACCTCATATGGTAGCTCCCCTTCATCCCAGGTATAGGTTCCAATCAACACGGCATCATATTCTAAAAGCTCCCCCACATCAATTGGATCAAAATCAAATGACTTCGTCTGTACTTGATGTCCAGTCTGCTCTAAATAGTCTACAATTGCTTCTGCGATTAACTCTGTATTTCCAGTCGAGCTTGCATATAGCATCAATATATTACCCATGACACATCCCCTCACGAATTGATGATGTCTTCACCTTCATCGTACTCTAGATTGAGAATGATTTTCAATCGCAATAGCGGAATTCACAAAAGAGGTTTGACAGAAGTGTGAAAAGATGAGGTTTTGTATTTGTTTGGGGCTGGTTTTGACTTTTGTTGTTACTGCTGCGGCACCGAAAAGCATACTCGATTAACTTTCTCCTACTACCCTCCCTGAAAATTACATCGAGAAGCTTGCTCACCTTTTCTTCCTTGAAAGTGCACCGACAAGCACGTTTACTTTCATTTCATCAAACCAACAACAAAAAAACGCCAACTCCCCTCTTGAGGAATTGGCGTTTCCACTATACGATTACTCGCCGATCCATTCATTAATAAGATCTTCGTTTTCTTCAACCCACTTGCGAGCACCTTCAATTTCTTCGTCTGCTTCATTTACATAGCTCATTAGTTGACCAATTTGTTCATCATTCATTTTCCAGTTTTTAAACCATTCATCTAACTCTGGGAAGTCATCTGCAAATCCGTGACGTGTTGCATGGGGTGGATTTAAACAATCTGGAATTGGCCGTGAACTAGGAAAACCAGGTTTAGAAGAATATCAAGAAACGAAGCATATCTTCCATAACCTAAACCCTGAGCCAATGAACTGGTTCTAATAGATGGAAGAGTTTATATAGACATAAATAGATTACTAGGAGGATTTTACATTATGAGTTTAAACATGAAAGTAGAACATATGCACAAATTCCACACATTCGAAATTCCAACAACCATCAAGCATGGAATTGGATCTATCAAACATATCGGTGAAGAAGTAAAAAATCTTGGCGTGACAAAAGTACTTTTAGTAACAGACCCAGGAATTTATAATGCTGGTGTAACAGCACCTGTTGAAAAACATTTACAAGAAGCTGGACTTGAAGTAGTTGTTTTCAATAAAGTAGAACCAAACCCACCTGTACGTTTAATTGCAGAAGGTTCTAAAGTATTTAAAGAAGAAGGCTGTGACGGTTTAGTAGCGGTTGGTGGCGGAAGCTCGATGGATACAGCAAAAGGTATTGGAGTAGAAGCAACTCATGAAGGTTCTGTACTTGATTATGAAGCTGCTGAAGGCAAAAAACCTTTAGAAAATCGTATTCCACCATTAACTACCATTCCAACGACTGCTGGAACTGGTTCTGAAGTAACACAATGGGCAGTTATTACAGATGAAGAGCGTGAATTCAAATTCAACACTGGTGGACCATTAATTGCAGCACACTTAACCATTCTTGATCCTGAACTACATGTATCCATGCCTCCACATGTAACAGCAATGACTGGTATTGATGCATTAGCACACGCAATCGAATGCTACACCATGCATTTCGCACAACCAGTAACAGATGCTGTTGCACTACTAGCTATGGAATATGTAGGCAAATACATTCGTCGTGCATATGCAGATGGTGGCGACTTAGAAGCACGTTATGGTATGGCTCAAGCTGCGATGTTAGCTGGTCTATCATATGGTAGTGAATCTGCTGGTGCAGCACACGCAATGTCGCAAACACTTGGCGGAATCATTCCTGTAGCACACGGTCAAGCTGTTGCAACCATGATGGGACCAGTATTGGAATACAACTGGAAAGGTCATCCTGCTAAATTCGCACGTATTGCCCAAGCACTAGGAGTGGATACTTTCCATATGACAGAAGAAGAAGCAGCAAAAGCAGCTGTTAACGAAATGTACAAACTAGCTGAGGATTTAGATATTCCTAACCTAGAAGAACAAGGCGTATCACCTGACATGATCGATCGCCTATCTAAAGAAGCAATGAAAGATCCACAAACTGTAGGTAACCCACGTGATCTTACAGAAAAAGATTACCAATGGATCTACAAACGCTGCTTCAACTTAGTACCAAAAACAGTTTAATAGATTTACTGGCTGAAACAGGAGATCCTTTTTGATGAGGATTTCCTGTTTTTGGTTGTGACGTTCGCAACTAGCGGAGTGAGGATTCATTGGGGAGCAAGATCTGGATCCTCGTTCCGCTATTGGGATGAAAATGTGGTGTTTTTGGCCTGAGATGAATCCTCGTTCCGCTAATCGGTCTAAAATGGCTATGATTCCACATATAAATTATAACAACTAATGTGATAAACTTAGAATGGAATCATTATCCTAAATCATACATAGGAGTAGATGTTATGAAACGTATTCTTTTAATAAGCCTTTTTATCATAGTGGCCTTCATCAGCTTCTTTTTAACAAGGAAAAAAGGAGCCGCAACAACTTATCAGGTAAAAGGTGTACCTACTTATTATCAATATCCAGAACTCCCAACTGGATGTGAAGCAACATCCTTAGCTATGCTATTAAGCTGGGGCAGCGGCGACGGTAAAGTGAGCAAATACGATGTGGTGGAAAAGCTGCCAAAGGGAGATAAAGTACATGAAGAGAACGGCGAATTAAGGGGAGCGAACCCTGATGTTGAATTTGTAGGTGATCCATATGGTGATGGAGATAGTTTTGGTGTATTTGAAGGGCCTATTCTGGAAACAATTGAAAAATTCATGCCAGGAAAAGGTGTTAATTTAACTGGAAAAGAATTTGAGGATCTACTAGATATAGTACGTTCTGGGAAACCAGTAATGGCATGGACGACTATTGAACAAAAGGAAACCTATCATAGTGATACATGGACAGATAGAAACGGTAATACCATTAAATGGTATACAAATGAACATGCTGTTGTCATCACAGGAATTGATGGGGACAATGTACTCGTTCATGATCCGCATACAGGAAAAGCAGAAGCCTATAATCGTGGATTATTTGAGAAAAATTGGGTATCGATGGGTAAACGTGCTGTCACGCTAGATGTTCCTCCTGAAACAAAGTAACTATTGAGATGTTATATTAAATAAAGCTTCTTTGCTGAAACAGGGATCCTTTTAGTGAGGGTCTCCTGTTTTGAATTAGTAGAACGGTCAAAGAGAGATATAGCGTTCTATTGTCTATGACCGTTTCATCTTGAAAAATAACCAAAAAGGCATTGAGACTGGCTCTCTATTACCTTTTTCAGAAAAAATGCTAGCACAATGGCATTGAGATTGCTTCTCTGTTAATGTATTAGTCTTAAATGAAGGAAAATGGGAATTGAGCACGCTTCTCTGTTCCCTTTTTACTTAAAAAGGTAGCAAAAGTGAATCGAGATCGTCCCTCGATAACCTTTCAATATTAAGATGTGGCACAAAGTGGATTGAGCTCGCTACTCGATCAATTTTTTTAGTACTCCAACTCGGAAAATGCATCAAGCATTCCGCTCGATCAACATTTTAGTATTTCAACTCGTTTAAAATACATTGAGTGCACTTCTCGATACACATTATATAATCTACTGGTAGTTAATCGACCACACATATCCGCTTCTCCAACTAAATTCTTTGACGATCTAGGGTGCATCTTCAGTGCCTTAGCATTATTCATTTGACGAACGGCTACGCAAATGCAACTCCCTCCCCTACTAAATCCAGGTACGCTTACACAATGACAATGGGATTCAATAACAGAGGTTACTGTGCAAGTGCCTGAATCCAAGCATCAACCAAACTCTTTAAGTTGCTGATTTCTCATCACAGTAACCAATTCTTCCACTATCTTTATAAGATTAAATAATTCCATCAACATAAAAATAACTCCTTCACGGAATAACGTCTCCCCTATCAAGTCCAAAATTGGAATAGTTCTTTTACCACTTCAAAATCATTTGGCAACACTTCTGGTGATACATCTACTGCTTGAATAGCGGCATCGGAATCCTTTAAGCCATTTCCAGTTAACACACAAACAACAGTGCTTCCCTTTTGAATTTCGCCTGTTTTCACTTGTTTAATGACACCTGCTAGGGATGCAGCAGATCCAGGTTCTGCAAAGATCCCTTCTGATTGTGCAAGAAGTTTATAGGCTTCGCGAATTTCGGAATCCGTCACTTCATCTATTTTTCCATTAGAGGATTTTGCTGCTTCAACTGCTTTTGACCAGCTTGCGGGGTTTCCGATTCGAATGGCAGTTGCAAATGTTTCAGGTGCTTCAATCACTTGATCCTGAACTATCGCAGCACACCCTTCTGCCTCAAATCCACGCATTTCTGGTAATCCTGAACCATGCTTTTCTTGATATGCCTTGAACCCTTTCCAATAGGCAGTTATGTTCCCAGCATTTCCAACAGGGATAGCGAGTACATCTGGGACCTTACCGAGCTGATCACACACTTCGAAAGCCGCCGTTTGCTGGCCTTCAATTCGATAAGGGTTTGTTGAATTGACTAATGTCACATGTGCCACGTCTTGTAATTGGCGAACCATTGCTTGAGCATTGTCAAAGTTCCCTTTAATGGCGATAATTTTGGCACCATAAATAACAGCCTGTGCTAATTTTCCTTTTCCAATCTTTCCATCTGGTACAATGACAATACAATTCATCTTCGCTCGTGCTGCATAAGCTGCAGCAGAGGCAGATGTATTTCCAGTAGAGGCACAAATAATCGTATTACTTCCTTCTTCTTTAGCCTTAGCAACAGCTAATGCCATGCCGCGATCTTTAAATGAACCGGTTGGATTGGCACCTTCGTATTTCGCATATAATTCAACACCTAATTGTTCTGATAATGTCGGTAATGGGATTAAAGGTGTATTCCCTTCATATAATGTAAGCATTGGTGTCTGTTCGGTAATGGGTAAAATGTCCCTGTATTCTTGTAAAATTCCTTGATAAGTCATAGCAATATCCTTTCTACTAACGAAATATTAGTTAAATAGTACACCAAACGCTAGATTAATTAAACGATTCGGTTCATTTTTAATAGAATTATAGGTAAAATAGAACTACTAGTCTATAGGAGGATTTCGAACGAATGAGTTTAAGTAAATATAAAAAGAAGAAAAATCAATTTACCGCTATACGTGTTTTTACGGATCGAGATCAACCAAGAGCTTCCTTTTGGAAATCATTTGATCAATTAGTTACCGATGAAGAGCCATTCAAAGTCCTTGCTTTTTACGGGATCGGTGGGATTGGCAAAACAAAACTACAGAACCATTTACATGAAGAAGTAAATACGAAAATCCAGCATCATTATCCGAATCAATTGAAACAAGTTTTTGTTAGCTTAGATGCATTTGAATTTGACTCACCGACAGATATATTAATCGCGATTCGGAAACAGTTGACAGTTCCCACATTTTTATTTGATTATGCCCTAATTACCTATTGGTCAGCTGTCGGATACACACCAATCGATATTAAAAAACGATTTGGTGGAACGGAAAATAGTATCATTTGGGATGTCCTAGAAGAAGTGAGTGATGTTGGTGGCTTACGAATTCCACTTAAAATTATCCGCTCCGCCTCAAATAAAGTGAAGCATAAATATTTACGTACATATAGTGATTATAAAGATGAGATGCATGAAATCGAAACTAGTCAGCCGATTGATATTTTCCGAAAACTGCCATTCTATTTAGGATTAGCCATTCACCAGGCATATGAAGAACAAACTATCAAACATATTATCTATTTCGATGCCTATGAAACGATGCTTAAAAAACTGAAAACCAAATCGGTAACAGAATCTGCAGATGAATGGATCCGCGAATTTGTTGCTTCTAGTGAAGTTGGGTTATTTGTAATGGGGAGTCGAGAGGCTATTAATTGGGAGATTTACAACCCTCAGTGGGGAGAGTTTATTAAGAATATTGATTTAGATGTATTAGGTGAAAAAGACGCAGATCGTTTTCTAGCTAATGTACCAATACCTGATACGTCAATTCGCAAAGAAATCATCCAATCTGCTAAAGGAATTCCACTTTATTTAAATTTATGTGTCAACATTTATGAACAAAAAGTATCAGAAGGGGTTAAACTGCAAAGTGAAGATTTTAAAATGGCAGAGTCGGAAGTAATTGATCGCTTTTTACGTCACTTATCAGAAGGCGAAGCAGAAATGGTCAAAACCTTATCCTCTATTCACTTTTTTGATTATGATCTGTTTTCCTATTTAAATGGGAACTTCCATATTGGTTACCCACTGACAAAGTACAAGGAATTTATCGAGAAATCTTTCATTCTTTGTATTGATCCAGATTATGGTATTTATAAAATTCATGATAGCATACGTGAGTATTTATTCGATGGAATTGCCAATTATTCTGGAAAACCGAGCGAGTTAAGTATCACGGTGATTAAAAGCTTATTTCAGTTTATCGATACGTATAAAGAAAAATACGATCTTCCAATTCTAGAGCGTTACTTTAGACAACTCGTCTCTTTATTGGTTCACATTAACGATTTCACGCGCAAGGAAATTGAAGCACTGATTGGAACAGCCTTATACTTAATTGATAATGGCTATTGGAATGAAGTCGAGGAAGCTTCCAAAAAAGCCGTTCAGGAATTACCGATCCCAGATCCATTTTACTTTTTACATGCCAATTGTCTATTGTGGAAAGGGAAATTAAATGAGGGATTAGACATCATTCAGCAGGCAGAGTTAACTCCCCAAAAGCTAGGTCGTTTCTCTGTCACGGCAGAATATGTGAAAACCCACATCATTGCTCTATCTGGTCGATATGATGAAGCGGAAGTACTGTATGAGGATTTAACGAATCGAATTAGCTATCAGCAGGAACAAGAAAAGCTTTACAGTAAGATTTTCCGTCAATGGGGAGACTTATTGTATCTTCGAGGAAAATATAATAAAGCTGTTTCTGTTTTGGATGAGACAGCCAATAAAACGATCAATATTTTTGAAAAAGCGGCAACCATTCGCACGAAAGGCCATGTGTATCGATTAAACTTTTTAAGCGATCAAGCAGAAGATATTTATCGCTCAGCACTTACAATGTTTGAAGGCGAAAAGACAGAGGGCTATATCGGCAAATCCCATACGAGTTTAATGGAGACATTGTGTTGGTCGAAACCAGAAGAAGCGATTGAACTTGCACCAAAAGCGATGGAAATCAATGAATTGCAACGGTCGAAAATTGAACTTGGCCGTATCTATGCATCTTTGGGTATTGCCTATGTCCTCCATGATAAAAACCTAAAACTTGCTAGAGAATATGCAGATTTGGCCATTCAAACACAGGAAGAAACTGGCTTCCAATCTGGTGTTCTTTTTGCAACTGTAGCAAAAGCGATGATAGCAATGGCAACGGGAGATGAAGAAGCTATTCTAGAAGCGAAACAAGCTGTCGAGTCCAAAGTAGAAGATCTTGATGTCTATCATTGTTTGCAATTACCACTTTATGTGTACTTAGACAATCAAGAAAATATTGATAGATTAAGCGAGCAATTTGATTGGATAGATTTCGATCAGACGATTCAACGGGTTGATCAAATCGTAGCGAAATTGAAATAATATTAGCATTAGGAGGTCTTTCTGATCAGGCGGAAAGGCCTTTTTTTGTTGGGTTAAATTGGAATTGATTCTAGCTTTGAGAAGGGTATAAACTATTAATAGAAAAGGCTGTTTTCTAAAAGATTGTTGCTTTCTAGTATGAAATGGCATATAAGATATATTATGCGCAATAGCTTAGCTATGAATACCGCTACGGAAATATACTTCGCTTTCACCAGGGGCATAAGTGCGACATCTGTTCAAACTATTCGTTTTCACAGTGTCTACTTTACCGCAGGCGGCTGTTGAGCCTCCTCGTGCTACGCACTGCGGGGTCTCACCTATGCCTCTTTTCCTGCAGGAGTCTGCGTATATTTCCTTCGCTAGTTATGCACTATTTCACTTCTTATAAATGCACTACTAGTACAAGGCTTGATTGGAGCGTAGGACAGTCGACTCCTGCAGGAAAAGCACGTGTCCGAAGACCCCGGAGGAAGTGGTCTTCTTCCGAGGAGGCTGAGGCCGTGCCTGCGGAAAGCGACTGTCCGTAGTGGAAATCAATGTACAACTTTATTGCACATAATATAAATTATGCGCAGTAGAAAACAGTATGTAAAAAGTGCCTAACAGAAAATAATTAATGGGGATGGAAATATGGGGAAAAAAACATTTAATCCATTTAAGAGGAAGTTTTGGACAATCGATAATTTATTTAAATTAGATAAAGACTCTGTCGTTGAATTCAAAAAGGATATGCGTGAGTTAAAAACAGAATTCAAAGATGATATGAGCGAATTGAAGGAAGACATGAATAAAACAAAACAAGAATTTCATGAGGATATGGGAGAGGTCAAGCAAGGTTTTGCTGAAGCTAAACAGGAAATTGCGAAGAACAAAGGTACTTTCATCGGCCTGACTGCTTTGGCAATCTTAGGAGTTACAGTCTGGATGATGTGGGATCGAATTGTTTCCTTCATGGCAACCGCGTGGGAATGGACCGTGAATTTATTTATTGTCTTTATTATCGTTTCGATTCTAGGATCAATTATTATGTTCTTATTAAGACCATTTACTAGAAGAAGATAGCTAAAAAGGAATGCGTTCTCTTAGTGGTTTATAACAACTATTAAATAATCAGGTGAAAATTATTTATCTTCGGAGCAAGATTTGACCTTCATAGACGTAATGAAGGTCATTTTTTCTGTTATCCAGACGGCTTGATCTTCACACACTAGTAGCTAATAGCTCCTACATTACATTACGTTAAATTCATTCCCTCGAGTTTTTTTCAAAATAATGAGATAATACCCTTAAAGGAGGTTGACACTTTAATGGATCATAAGAAATCGAACAAAAAGCCTATCATAAAAGAATCAGGCTGGACAGTAAATGATTATTATCAATTGCCTGAGGATGGAAATCAATACGAAATTATTAAAGGTATTCTTGATTTAAAGCCCTCTCCAACAACTACACATCAATTGGTTAGTCACCGACTAGAGCGAACGTTAACCGACGCTTGTGAGAATGAATATATCATTATGTATGCACCTATTGATGTCATTCTATCTGACAATGAAACGAGACAACCTGATATTTTGATGATAAATCGAGAGAGAGAACACATTATTGAGGAACACGCAATAGTAGGACCACCTGATTTAGTGATTGAGATTCTTTCCCCTAACACAGTAAAACGGGACCGTGTGATAAAAAAAGAAAGCTATGCGCTGTTTGGTGTCCCTGAATACTGGATTGTGGATTATCACCATCAAGTGATCGAACAATATGTACTAACAACAAAAGGGAAACCTTATGAACTCCATCATGTATTTGAGGCTGAGGACACAGTGACTTCAGAACGATTCCCATGTGTATCGTTTATCGTAAAAGATGGAATTAGGAAATAATAGCGTCCATTCTATACATCCATATGAGTCAACACAATCACAATTGATCCAGTGCTTGCAAGTCATCTACTACAAAACTAATATTGGCTACTCAACTTGTATTTGGAAAAAGTTAGTAGAATACTAGAATGAAGGAGCTATATTATCAAAAAAGTTCCAATTAATTGATATATTATTCATATTTGATAATTTATGTAAGCGCATTCAAAAAAGGGGAGGTTTTTAATGATGAATAATTTAATGGAGGGTAAAGCTGGTTTAGTTACTGCAGCAGGTTCAGGTATTGGTAGAGCGAGCGCTATAGCTTTTGCAAAGGCTGGCGCCAAGGTCATGGTTTCTGATATTAATGAAGAAGCTGGAAATGAAACAGTTCGAATGATTCAAGACCTAGGTGGAGTATCAGCCTTTTTCAAATGTGATGTTAGTGATGAAGAACAAGTAAAGGCTCTGATTGATGAAACGGTTAGTAAGTACGGAAAATTGGACTTTGCTCATAATAATGCGGGTACAAGTCTACAGCAAGGGAGAATTGGAGATGCGGATTCAGAGGCCTGGGATAAAACATTGAAAATTACGTTATATGGTACATTTTATTGTATTAAACATGAAGTGAACGCCATGGTGAAAAACGGCGGAGGAGCCATTGTGAATACAGCATCTGGAACGGGAGTAGAGGGTGTTCCAAATATGGCAGCGTATGTGGCTTCTAAACACGGAATTGTCGGACTCACGAAATCGATTGGTTTGGAATATGGAAAAGAAGGAATTCGAATTAATGCTATTGCACCAGGTTCAACCTTAACACCTGCAATTGAAAATTGGTCAAAAATGGCTCCTGAACAATACAATGCAGTTTTAAAAGCTATTCCTACTGGAGAAATAGCAACCCCTGAAGACCAAGGGAATGCTGCGATGTTCTTATGTTCTGATTTAGCCAAACAAATCAATGGTGTTATCTTGCCTGTTGACGGTGGCTTCGTAGCAGGTAAATTACAGCAATAAAAACTTATCTCACACAAAAGAATAATCTTAAATTATATGTGGCAGACCATACTCTTTCGTTTTGGTTTGCTTTTATTTTGGCACTAAAATTATGTTAAGAAACTTATCTGATAGTAGAGAGGTGATAAGACACTTTGTGAACGAATATTCAATTCAATAGATTACTACTTGAAAAGTCACCATATATTTTACTATATGCTTATAATTATCCAGTCGACTGGCTTCGTTGGGAGGGTGAGGTTTTTGAAAAAGCGAAGCAAGAGAACAATCCTATCTTTCTCTTCATAGGCTACTCTACTTGCCATTAGTGTCATGATTGTTATTAACAGTGAACAAACCTCCTATGGAACGATGGATCTGGCCATAATTTAGATAAAGAATCAAAAGACTTCAGGAAACTCTATACCCTTCATGTTATATGCTATAGTCACTATAATGTATATTAAGAAAAAGGATATTGTTTATATACTTTAGAATCGAAAAGAAGACAAGATAATTGAACGTAAATATGCGTGGAAAGATAAAAGGGTGAAAATGACTGGAGACAGGGCAAGAATTGATGCAAAAGCAAATGACACATGTATTGTATATGATGCAATAAATGGGCTTGTGAAAAAATATCCAAATGGTAAGATTGTTAAATTAGATCAAAAATTTTATGGTGAATCAGATGAAATAATTTGATACTAATTCTGATATATATTCAAGTTGTCTTAGCTCCATTTCATCCTTATCCTTTGAAATGATAGTTATTACCTATTATTATGCTTTAAGTTATATGATTGAACAATATCTTTGCTTTAGCAAGGGTACTGTTACTGGGGAGTTGAATCGTTTGAGAAGTGAAACGAGGAAACAAACCGATATACCTAAGAATTGGCTATTCGACTGGCCATTGGTGTCAATATTTTATTACACTACTATAAACAATGGTATATCAAGGAGTTAAAGGTGTTATAGTCCTAATATAAATACAGATAAGTAGGAAGATCAGTACTTTATAGATAACAATGAAGGGTTTATAGGATTGTCAGAGTATGGCAAATGCTGCTGAGGAAATTATAACAGAAACTGGAATGTTAGATAATTTACAGATGTATTTTGACTATGAGGTGAAACGTCACTATTTGTGCTATTTAATACTGTATGAATATAAAAGTCTCCTAGAAAATCTATGATATAGTCGGAGTTGTATATCTTGTAATCTTACACCACGATGATACAAAAAGTTTTCTGCAAAGAATTCCAAACGCCCCACGTGGTGATTAATGTCCTCATTTTTAGTCTACCTTTTTAATACAACTCAATAGCATATAACTGGTAGTTAGCTGGAAGTTGGCTTAAGTTCACAGTTGAATGGCTCAACTTTGCACCATTTAGGCTCAAGTTCACAATTTAACCGCTCAAGTTACAACCCAGCTCCCATGCCACTCCAAACCAGAGCATTAATCATTATGATTCCACTCATTTTTGAACTATACTAGTAGTAGAATTAAACATAAATGGAGCGAGATCAAATGACAAAAGTGAAAATGAATGTACAAACCGCTTATCATGGTGATTTATTACGTGCTGGAAAAGTGTATGAAGTCGATGAGGAAACAGCTAAACGCTGGATTGCTAGTAAAATCGCTACCTTAGCAGAAGAAACAACAGACTAAGAAAAGGAGTTATCACGACATGTTACGTGATAACTCCTTTTAAAATGCTTCCATAAATTGTAGTAATGCAGGACCTAATAAAATAATAAATAAGGTCGGGAAAATGAAAATAACAAGTGGAAACATCATCTTAATCGGAGCTTTCATTGCTGCCTCTTCTGCTCGTTGTTTTCGGCGTTCCCGCATGTCCTCTGTTTGTACACGAAGAACGGATACCATTCCTATGCCAAGTTTATCCGCTTGAATAATACTATAAATCAATGAACGTAAATCTTCTGATAATAGACGCTGTGTCATATCGTTCAGCGCTTCTTTTCGAGTTTTTCCTAATCGCATTTCTTCTAGAGCTGTTTTAAACTCACCAGACAAAACACCATGTTTTTTCGCCACTACCTGTGCTAATGCCGCATCAAATCCCAGGCCTGCTTCTAAACTAATTGTTAATAAATCCAATAAATCTGGGATTTCCTTCTCTGCTTGCTGACTCCGTTTTCCTGCTTTTGTTTTTAAATAATAATTAGGCAAAAAACTAGCGATAGCTATGCCAGTCACAGCGATTAAAATAGCTATACCTGGGTTTTGACCTGATAAAAGACCGTAGCCTACACCAATTGCGATAAAAACAACACACAATAACAGTTGGAAAAGCTTAAAACCAACAGGACTTGTTGAAAGACCAGCTTGTAATAGTTTCATCTCCAATTTTGATGTTACGTCATTACCTAACTTTTTCTTATACGATTGCTTTGCTTGATCCCAAAACGGTGCAATCATTCGCTCGTAAAACGAGACATTTTCTTCTTCGTCATTCAATGTTTGACTAGAGGCAGCTACATCTGTTGCAAAATAGGTTTGAATACGATTTTGCAGATGACTTCTTTTGGCTGTTACCAATGTAACCAATGCATAAACGAATAAGCTCATAAAGATAAATAAAGCACCATACAAAACCATATTCTACACCTCAATCGTTGTAATTTTTTGGACTAAGATAAAACCAATTACACCACTAACTAGTGCTACACCGACCATCATTAACCCAATTGGATTCGTGAATAATGTCGTCATATACGCTGGATTGATGACATAGATGATTAGTCCTAGTGCAACAGGAAGGATCCCAATAATAATCCCTGATAATCTTCCTTGTGCGGTCAATGTTTTTATTTGGTTTTCTAATTTTGTTCGTTCACGTGTTGTTTCCACAATTTTGTTTAACAAGTATGCAAGGTTTCCTCCTACTTGACGTTGGATTAAAATAGCTTCCACTAATAATTCTAAGTCTTCACTAGGCATCCGTTCTTTCCAGTCTAACAACGCATCCTCCAAACTTGTTCCGTATTGCATGGCCTTCAAGACAAGCGCTACCTCTTCTTTAATCGGGGAATAGGATTCTTCAGCCACTAACTGCAAAGATTGAACAAAGCTAAACCCAGCACGAAGCGATCCAATCATCGAGGTTAGCATATTAGGAAGTCCCTCATTAAATTGCTTAATTCGTTTTTTCTCCTTGTTACTTAACCATAGACCTAACAATTTATAGCCGAGAAGAAATCCAATTACAATCATTAATAGTTGGTTTGTAACTAAATAAAGAATGCCACCAATAATGAACCCTAGTATCCATTGAAAGGCAATAAATTCCTCCACCTTCATCGGAACACCAGCGACACTTAACTTTTGTGCTAAGTGATTCTTTTTCTTCGTTGGTTTTTTCTTTCGGATTAAAAGTGCCTTTAGTCGGTCATTTCCACTTTTTAATCCATCACGCAGTTTGAATTGCCGTACCCTTTTTTCTTTTCTTACATCTGTAGTACCCCTCGTTGTAAACATTGCCATGAGTAATAAAAAAACCGTCATAAATATACCGACAATTAGGAGCATGACCATCTTTTATCACTCCTTTTCCATAAAAATAGATGCTGGTAAATGAATTCCTTCACTTTCCATACGCTCATAAAATTTCGGACGTATTCCTGTTGGGACAAGTTTTCCAATAATCTTACCATTTTCATCGACGCCAAATTGCTTAAAGGTGAAAATGTCCTGTAATACGATGACATCCCCTTCTAAGCCTTGTACTTCGGTAATATTCGTAATCCGCCTTGATCCATCTTTCAAACGAGATTGCTGAATAATCACATGCAAGGCACCAGCAATTTGCTCGCGAATCGCTTTTACAGGTAACTCCATTCCAGCCATTAATACCATTGTTTCCAGTCTGGCTACCATATCCCGCGGACTGTTCGCATGTCCTGTTGCCAGTGAACCATCATGACCAGTGTTCATCGCTTGGAGCATATCAAGTGCCTCTCCACTTCGGACCTCCCCAATCACGATACGGTCAGGACGCATACGAAGCGAGTTTCGGACTAAATCACGAATCGTAATCGCACCTTTTCCTTCGATATTAGCTGGTCTTGTTTCCAATGACACGACATGTTCTTGTCCAAGTTGAAGTTCAGCAGCATCCTCAATCGTCACAATTCGATCTTCATTGGAAATAAAGGATGACAATACATTTAGGGTTGTCGTTTTCCCTGAACCAGTTCCACCACTAACAAAAATGTTTAACTTCGCTTCTACACATGCTTTTACAAAATCAGCCATTTCCTCAGTTAAGGTGCCAAAACGAATCAAATCATTTACGGTAAAAGGATCTTTAGAAAATTTACGAATCGTAATCGTTGGACCATTTAACGCAAGAGGTGGGATAATGGCATTCACCCTAGAGCCATCTTTTAATCTGGCATCTACCATCGGACTGCTTTCATCCACTCTTCGGCCAAGGGGTGCAACAATTTTTTCCAATACGTTCATGACATGTTCATGATCACGAAATGTCACATCGGTTAACTGCAGGCGACCATTACGTTCTGCATAGACTTGTTCTGGCCCGTTTACCATTACCTCTGATACACTCTCATCATTTAGTAATGGGGTGATAGGACCATACCCTGTTAGATCGTTTTTTATTTCTTCCTTGATGTTTTTCCAATCACTAACCGTCTTTAAGTCTTCGTTTTCCTTGAGGATTTCGGTGATAATCGCATCTAAATCAGACACAATCTCCTCAACATCTTCCTCTTTTCGTTCTCTAAGAATATATTTATAGATTAGATTTTTTAATTCATTATAGGCCTTTGTTTCTGCAGAAGGCACTTTCTTTTTCTTCATTATTGTTGAAACTGGTGCTACCTTTTCTACTTTTTGTTCGAATGTTTCTTTAGGCATCTGTTCACCCTGTTGTTTGGATTGTAACCTTTCTAGTAAACTCATTGATTATCACCTACCAATCGTTTCGGTTGAAATAAATAAAACTTCTTTTGGCGGGAAGTCTTCTCGCCTGTCAGTGTTGTCGCTACCGATTCCATTTCTTTTGTAAAGATGTGCTTCGGATGTGTAACTACAAGTGGCTGTCCTAAATCTAATGACTCATTCACATGCTTAGAATCAGCTGGTAAGACTACTAAACGATCCACACCAAGAATATCCACCAATTTTGATCGTTTCATAACGGATGAGCCACCAGCTTTATTTACTACTACCGTTATCTTCTCTTTCATACCAAGTGCCTCTATCGTTTCAATCATTAACTTTGTATTTTTTAACACATGCATAGCAGGCGTTGTAACAAGTAAAATTTCGTCTGCTTTTTCCATTACTTCTAACGCTTTTTCTTGTAAACCTGCTTGTGTTTCTACAATTGTTATATCCATATATTCTTTTGTTGCTTCAATTCCCGCTTGGAAAATAGCATTATCAATGATATCGGCAAATTCTGGACGAGTAGGTGCTGCCAACAATTGGATTCCAGATGGATGATTCGTATAATAGAGCCGAATATTATCTACATCTGAACGTTCTGAGATTTCCTTCAGGGTTAAACTTGGCTGCACATCCAATGCCATCGCGATATCCCCAAATTGAAGATCGCCATCAACAATGCCTACTTTCAACCCACGTTTTGCGAATGCTGTTGCCAAGTTTACGGTTATGGTTGTTCTACCAGTTCCACCTACTGCACTACAAACAGCAATTAATTTCGCTTGTTTTTTACTCATCATCCATCCACCTCCTTAGTTTTCTTTTTGTTGAACAATGCGGTTGCTAATCCAGCCTTTTTGTTGATCAGGGGTTTCTACTTCATACCATGTAATCTTCTTCGTCTTTTTTTCTTGTAGCACTACTAATGGCGTATCTTTTTTTACAACGGTTAGAACAGATGCCGTTAAATCAGGTGCCGTTCGGATATTAGATTCATATGGAATGGTAATAACCTCCATTTTTTCGGTTATAACATCTGACTTCTCTACTTTAGCTGTTTCTTCTAATGGATCGTATTTACTATATAAGGCAAGCTGCAGTTTTCCACCTTCTGCTGCACGAACACTCGCATCGACGACTTTAACCGTATCCGCTTGTTTCATTTCCAATGTAACCGCTTGGTATTGAACTTCTGTTCCATCTTCTTTTTCCTCTACTAATCGCTCCCCAACTGCTAATACACGGACTCGTTCTAAGATAATTTCCGTTTTCATTGGGTTAATCGTTGATAACACAACATCGACCATGTCTTCTGGCTGTAGCAAGTTAGAAATACCTGTTACATAATCAACTTGTACGGATACAGCACGATATCCTTCTTGAATCTTACGGGATACGACATCCTTTTCCTCTTCCTGTTCTTGGATACGATGGTGCAAGATCACCTCACCAGATTTGATCTCTGAGTCGGAATAAGCATTAACGACATCTGTTAGTTCTTGGATTGCTTCTGGATGCACTTGATCTTTGGGCATTTCTTTTAAAGCAACCTGTTCTTCTGTAATATGCTGATCTTTTTTGATATCTTCAGCTGCAACAACTACTGAAACCGTTTCTACTGCTTCCTCTACTACATCCGAACTAGATGCGGTTTGGTTTATGAGTACGAAAAATAAACCCGTTGTGACGATACCAGACAATAATGCTAATAAAAATATTCGTTTTCGTTTCATTTATTTCACCACCTACTCAATTAATGTAATTGTATATGCACCACGATCGTTTACAGTTTGTTGTGCAGGTAACCCTGTACCAGCACGCTCAATAAATTCCCCTTTAATCGATGTGTCATTGTTACTCATCGGTTCTGTTATATAAAAGTATGCAAAGCCTGTTACTTCCACACTTTTTAATTGATTTGTTGTTTGACTGTGAGGCTTATACACTAATACGAGCATAATGCGTGAGCAGTCACGGTGATGATATTCACCACTTGGATATGGACAGTTATCAATTCGATGTTTAATCCCTTCTCTAGTCGCACCAGCTATATTACCGGTTTGGGTATTAATAATGTCACCCACTTTAATTTGTTCTCCAAACCCCTCTTTCAGTGTTTCGCCATATAGTTTCGCACCAGGTCCTTCGAGAGCTAATACACCGAAGTTTCCACTAATCGAGTCCCCTGCATCTACTTTTAGTTCATAAATTTTACCTGGGATTAATTCGACTGATTCATCTACACCTAGTGGTACAGCGTCTTTTGCAGCGCCCATCACTTGAAGTGAAGCTGTTGCTTTTACCGTAATTGGGATTGAATCAACCCCGAATAATGTTGCAAAAAAGACAGGAACTTCCTTTTGTAATACGACTTTTACTTGTTTTCCTTGTTCAATAACGCTTTCTTGTAAGCTTGTTGTTTCCTCATGGGATGCTAGAACATCTGCAACCACTTGATTGACAGCAGCTTCTGTATTTGGAATCTCTTGTGCGCCAGATAATGCTGCAGCGTTAGCTGTTTTCTGTAAATGGCTTTTTGACATAAATAAATGTCCACCATCGATTACTAACCCAACCATCAGCAACATGCCCCCAAGAGCTACTGCCATTAAAAGTGCAATATTTCCTTTTTCTTGTCGTTTCAATCGTTTAAAAATAGAACGCATTCTCATCACCTCATTCCATTCGAATCGTAGAACTTGTTGTAACGGTGTATGGGAGTGCGAACCCTCCTAATACTTGTAAAAATTCTTCTGGATATGTCATTGTAATCGTGACATATTGTCCAGAAGAACGATTTGTTTCTGTTGGGGTAATCGTAATCCCAAGTTCTGCTGCATTTCCGTGAAACTGATTTTTAGCATAATCTCTTACAGTCACATCACTTTGTCCTAATCCCGCCAAACGTACGGATTCCTGTGTCACTAGTTCTAGTTGCAAGTGCGTATATATGATTCTTCCAAAATCAAAAATACCAACGACCAGCATGAGTAAGATTGGTAGGACTAGAGCAAACTCGACTAAAGATTGGCCATCTTGTTTTTTCATCATAGGAACCGCCACCCTTGTAAAGCCATTGTAATGACTACACCTGCAGCGATCGCAACACCATATGGGTAGGTTGCTGTTAACGAACCTTTTGCAATACCGCCTTCTAATATGACCCCAGATTTCAGACTAGCAAAATAGTAAATGATTGACTTTAATACATCGCGACGGAATAGGATAACTGCTAACGCGATTAATGCACCAATGATTGCAATATATAAAAACGATTGGAACACAAAAGCTCCACCTTTCATTGCACCAATTAATCCAAGCAATTTCACATCACCAGCACCCATGCCACCCATAAAATAAGGGATTAACAGCAAACCAAATCCAATCAAAAAACCAATGAAAGAATGGCTCAAAGCATCCCATCCGTCAGTAGCAAAATGATAGATAAAGGTTATGAGAAGTGCTGGAAATATAACATTGTTATAGATTTTTCGACTCTTCAAGTCAGTAATGACACAAATTAATAATATAAATAGAAGAAATATATCAATCATCTTGTCCATCCTTTCATTCGAAGTTTGATTTTGTTTGAAAAGGACCCTATTAGTGTAGGATCCTTTTGTGTTATTGATTGTTGTTAACATCGCAACATCTATATGATGCTTCATAGAATTTGAGCTACGGAAAACACTACGTTTCACCAGGTCATAAGTGCGACATCTGTTGTGAAAGCAACTTAGTATAAAAGTAACTTATTAAGCACCAATTGTTGGGATTTTGTCTTTTAAGCCATTGAATAAGTCTGAAATGTTATCGCCTAGGAATCCTAGTGCTGTAATGACACCCACTGCAATTAATCCTAAGATTAAGCCGTATTCTGTCATGCCTTGTCCTTTTTCTTCGATGAATAATCCTTTAATTTTGTTTAACATCAAAATCGCTCCTCTAATTTTTAAATTTTTTATTCTGCTCCAATTGTAGGGATCTTATCTTTTAAACCATCGAATAAGTCTGAAATGTTATCGCCTAGAAATCCTAGTGCTGTGATCACACCCACTGCAATTAATCCTAAGATTAAACCGTATTCTGTCATGCCTTGTCCTTTTTCTTCGATGAATAATCCTTTAATTTTGTTTAACATCAAAATCGCTCCTTTTAATTTAAAGTTGTTTTATTATGCTCCGATTGTCGGGATTTTGTCTTTTAAGCCATCGAATAAGTCTGAAATGTTACCGCCTAAGAATCCTAGGGCTGTAATGACACCCACTGCAATTAATCCTAAGATTAAACCGTATTCTGTCATGCCTTGTCCTTTTTCTTCGATGAATAATCCTTTAATTTTGTTTAACATCAAAATCGCTCCTTTTATATGAAATAATTATTTTTTATGAATACTTTGGTATGCCTAATCAACAAATGCTACCGTATGTCCCATAACTGTAGAGGTCTCCTTAATCGTGCCTGCGGGAAGTTCTACTACTGATTTTGTATTAAGATACCTTTTGCCAATTTTTCCAGTCTCCATGTTTTCGTCAACCCCTACAATCTCGTTTGCTTTATTTAGGTATAAAATATCAATGCGAAAGTTCATAAAGAATGTATGGATCGATGTACAAGGAGAGATATGAAGTCCTGTTTGACTAGACATACGTTTTGTAAACATTAACCCTTTCAAGCGGGTCCAAAATGAATAAGCTCCTTTTACGTCATCAGCAATAACCTGATCCGTATTGACATTGATTAATTTGATTGTCTCCACCTCCTGTTATGGTCGACTTGTTGGTGTTTCGTTGTTGACCAACTTACAATCCCTATTATGCCTTGTTGACCCTTTAAAAAATATCCCCCACCATTCCTGTTCTGCAGTCGATTAGGAATAGGAGTCGCTTCCTATTGCTTTTCCTAGTAGGACTATTTACATAGGACAGATGCCAAACGTTCTAGTAGTTCCATCTCGCTAAGCTATTTACATCAATGAATCACTCCGTTCCCCTCTTTTCAAAAGGCTCTTATTTTCTATGACGCATAATCTATAATGATGGGCAGCAACTAGATGCCGTTAGTTTTAGACGTATGCAATTGTCGTAGTTGTACTTTGGATCGTTTAAATTTCTATTGGCTTTATGGTGATTTTCCCCGTACAAATCGGTCCAATAGAGACAGTCTAATGGAACTTTTCGGAGGTTTCCCGTTCACTTCGGTCCAATAGAGACGGTCTAATGGACTTTTTCAGAGGTTTTCCGTTCACTTCGGTCCAATAGAGACGGTCTAATGGACTTTTTCGGTGGGTTCACGTTTACTTCGGTCCGATAGAGATGGTCTAATGGACTTTTTCAGTGCGTTCACGTTTACTTCGGTCCAATAGAGACGGTCTAATGGACTTTTTCAGTGGGTTCACGTTTACTTCAGTCCAATAGAGATGGTCTAATGGACTTTTTATTTGAGTTTATTACCGTTTGTTCTGTATCAGTGATCATTAATGTTATTCATATGTTACAATTCACGTCACATAATCCATCTTACATACATGACGTTTCATACCTAAAAGCAACAATCTTTTAGAAAAGAGCCTTTCGAAAATAGCCAACAAAAAAAGCCTCCTTGTAATAGGAGACTTAGCTAGAGTTTTGTCGCATTTGATAAACTTTTGAAATAGCATGTGCACGATCTGGAACATTCAGTTTCTGAAAAATCTTCGTGACATGGTTTTTTACGGTATGACCGCTAATATATAATTGTTCAGCAATTTGCTTATTATTAAATCCTTGTATTACTAGGTCCAATACTTCTTGTTCACGTGGAGATAGATTCAGTTCTTTAATAGTAGTTGATACCGTATGCAATTTTTTCTCGATGTTTATTTCTTCTTTCAGCGATATTTGATCTTCTTGAATTTGCGTTTCATTGATAAAGGCAGTAAATGATTCGATTAATCCCGTCGTATTACCCGATTTTTGTTTTAGATCCTCAATTGAATGGTTTCTCGTATACGAAAGTGTTAAAGCCACAATCTGAGCTGGGACACTTGTTTCTTCCCATTTGATCGAATACTCTTGATCCATTAGTATTTTTGCTTCTTGGACGATCATACTAATATGCGAATCCTGTAACGTTTCCTCTAAAAATGAAGCTGAATAATAAGATAGTTGGCAAGCTTGCACAATAGCTTTAATCATCGGAACTGCCAACCCTTGTTTTGTTGCGAATTCCCCTGCCATATTCGTAGCTTTTTCAAGTTGTGTAAAGGTCTCATTATCAAATTGTTGGATAGCTCGAAATAACGTATTGACCTGTTGATCCAGGTAATTTTCTTCTCCTCGACTGGCAAGTTGTAATGATACACCACCAATAATAGCTAAGGTTTGAAGAAAATTCGCATGTTTCTCTATTACTTGATTGGATTGATTTGTCGTACCAACACATAAAATTCCAAGTAATTGATCTCGATATATTAATGGACACTCAATGATACTTGCTCCCCAACTTACTTCGTGAACATGTGGAGTTGCTGCTTCTGGTTGATACTGCTTTCGGTTTTCCAACTGATATCGTTTTGCTGCATCCTTCACATATTCCTCCATATGCCCTTTCCAATTCCCTCGGGAGACGACATTCATATTATCTGTTTCCTTATCATGAAGGACTAAACAGGAAAACCCGCCTTCTACTAAATTTAGGCTTATATCCACTAATATATAAATAATTCGTTTCACATCTGGTGTAATAGCCATTAATTTACAGATCTCGATCAAAGCTGTTAGCCGGTTTAGCTGTTGATACTGTTCTGATTGTAACATGTCCATTTGTAAGCGAACCTCAGCTATGGCTGCAATCATCTTTACTAATTCTTGTGATGTTTTAGATATTCGTGAATTAGTAAAACTTCCCCCGAAAAACACAGCTTTTTCACCATTTTGTTGCTTTATTGGACAGGCAAATAACGATTTGGGCTGACTTTCCAGGCTCTGTCTGAACATCAATGTTCTCGGGTCTTGATTCGCATTATCTAAAAATCCCCGTTCATCTGTAATGATTACTCTACCTAAAAACCCTTCTCCTGGAACAAACTGTACGCCTTGGAAAGTGGCTGTGTTCTCTCCAACAATATGTGTTACCTCATATGTATCCCCCTGTTGTTTAGAAGCCAATCCAAAGAAATCAAACGTTTGATAGATGGAAATAAAATCATGAAATAAAGCCTCCATGTCATTTTTAGTGGTGAATGCCTGCTGAAAAAGCTGATTTTGCAGCTGAAAAAGATTTTGACCCTCTGATTCTTTCAAACATAATTCGATTAATGCCGCTAGTTTACGATTTGCATGGAGGATTTCCTCCCTATTAGATTGTGTTATTTCAGGAGTGTTTGCTAAAATCAGATCCCAATCCCTTTGGGTAATATCCATCTGTGAAAGTTGCTTTTTCACAAATTCTGCTGTGTCTTCTTCTATAAAAAGACCAGCCCACAACATGTATGTATGTCCTCCTTCGATGTGAATAGGAGTGACAATTGTATAAATCCCTGGCCAAATATCATAAAAAACGGGAGTCCTGAACTGCCAATTTCGCTTTACGTTTTCCTTTACCTGTTTTACGAATGATTCATAAAGGATTTTGCACAGTTCATTCTTCCCACCTTTTTCTACCAGTAGTTGTCCACTAGAATCCGTCGTTATTATCGTGAGACCATAACGTTCCGCATATATCGATTGCAATTCCTTTAGGAGTTCCAGGTGTTTCATATTATTTCACATCACCCGTTGTCGATAATTTTGTCATAACGGCTGGTTCTTTGTATCGATATAGCGGCTTTACTGGATCTCCAACATCTTCAATAATACCCTGCTTTTGTAGCAGTGTAATGATTGGTTTGACATCTTCTATTGGTTTAGCAAGCATGTTGGCTACTTCTTCGATTGTTTTAGTCATATATGGATTGCTTTGAAATAGCATCGTACATTCCATTTGTAATGGTAACAATTCTTTTTGTGCCATTTTCTACTCTCCTTTCTATTTCGTTGTATCAAACTAGTTTAGGTGATTTATTGGTTAGACCTTACTTTTCCGTTGTAAGGTACTCTTATCATAGCTTATAGAAGCATGAAAACATATCCCCTACTATTCCCATTTCCTTATAGGAACGACAGATTAGTTTATATAGTGTTTACCCTAAATGTAGAAAATATAACAACGATCCTAAGAAAACAAAAAACCCCATTACAACAGATTTCCATTGCAATGGGGATTCTTTATATAAAAGATTTAGCGATCAGCAAAAAATGCTTCTGCTTTTTCTAAAAAGACTTCTTGGTCTGGAGTAAGATCGTATTCTTCCTCAATTGCTGAGACAGGACAAACTGCCTTACATGCTCCACAATCAATGCAAACATCTGGATCTATGTAAAATTGGTCTGGTCCTTCCTCAATACAATCGACTGGACAAACGCTTACACATTCTGCCGCTTTTTCCGGTCCACACGGATCTAAGATAACAAAAGCCATCGCTTATTCCTCCTTCACCTATGATAATCTATCGAAGTAATCTTATGAACTATTTTTGGAAATAAAAAATTCCCTATCCCTAATGATACATGTCCATTTTAAAGAAGTAAACCATTCTCTCTTTCATTTATCATGCACATTGACATTGCATCTTTAGTCCTATATATTTATAATAATTGTACTTTTCTAAAAAATATCATGGAGGTTTTAGGATGGATTTTGGGGAACAAAAAATTGGTACACAACCAGAGGATCGGATCGATAGTTTTCTCAGTTATATGGAAGGAGATACATTTGTCGGTCGAGATGAAGAATTGGAATGGTTTAAGAATCAGTTACAATCACAAGATCCTATAAGGCTACTTCACTTACATGGACCTGGTGGAGTTGGAAAAACCTATTTACTTAATGAATATCATCGTATAGCCGAACAGCTTGGAATCATTTTTATCCAATTAGATAGTCAAGATTTTTCACATACAACAGAAAGCTTTCTAGAACATTTATTATTTCAATTGGAAACACATACAGATATCGAAGTTGATTTAGAAACCATTTCATTGCGAAAAACCTTTCGACTGTTAAAAGTAATTCCGGTAAATCAGCCAATTATCATTTCTATTGACTCCTATGAGTATATGGATTCGCTTGATCGTTGGTTTCGGGAAATGTTTGTACGCAATATGCCATCTAATATACATATAATCCTTTCTGGCAGACAGCCATTATCAAACGAATGGATTGCATCACCCGCATGGCGAAAAGTAGTAAAAGAAATGGAGTTAGGTGATTTTTCCTTTTCGCAAACACGCCGCTATTTAGCAAATTTTAATATTAACCAAAAGGAAAATGTTCAAACACTTTGGCAATTCACAAAAGGGCATCCACTAACCCTTTCTCTAGCTACAATCATTGCTGAAAATCAAAACGAATTCGATACGACATTATTAACGAAAGAATCGTCACAGATTTTAATGGAGCTCACCAAACAATGGTTGAAAGAAGTAAAAGAGGAGGATATGCACGAATATGTAGAAGCAGCTGCCATGCTAAATCGGTTTGATCAATCTATTCTCTCCATCATTTTAAAGCGAGATGTTCCATTAAAAGTATTTCAAGCATTAACATCCTTATCATTTGTTAAACCCACTAAACAAGGGTGGGGCATGCATGAACTCATACGTGATGCCATTCGGATGGAATTAAAACACCGAAATCCAGACTGGCATCAACTATTGAATGAGCGAAGTGCAGCCTATTTTTATAAGAAAACACTTGCTACGAGATCTCCACTTGATGTTGCATCCTTTTTCTATCATCTAGGGGACGAGTTTATTCAATCCGTTTTTT
The DNA here is from genome assembly GCF_010993955.1 of Oceanobacillus halotolerans. GTDB lineage: Bacteria > Bacillota > Bacilli > Bacillales > Amphibacillaceae > Oceanibacillus_A > Oceanibacillus_A halotolerans. The sequence goes on from NZ_WIXL01000004.1 coordinate 213,629, forward strand.
TCCAAGAATCAATCGACACATCTATGTACTTAGAGCCAGTTGGCGAGTATAACATTCACGAAGTAACCGAATTCTTTCAAAAACGGAAACAAAGCCAATCAGAAAGTGAGGCGCAATTTTACAATCGACAAACGAATCAATCCTATCGCTTTTACGCATCGTTAGCGCACAATCAAAAAGAGTTGGAGATACTAGATGATCATTATGTACGAAAAATAGATTACAAGGGAACGAATTTACTAAAAAACAAACATGGCATAACCGTCGGGCTTATTATCATCGTTCCAATTAATAAAGATACACTACAGGTGTTAATGGAAGAACCAATCTCAAGGGCATACTTCAAGCAATTATCAGAGAAAGAAAGAAAAGAATATGCAGCGGAGCCATCTGACAATGCAGGCTATTTCATTCGTTTATTTGATTACCTGGACCCTGCTGACACCGCTGCACGATCGTTTACTTTATATAGTTTATTTCCATTACTTTTAACAGGTGGTAAAATAATTGCATCCACACCATTACCATTTTTCAAGGAATTATTGGAGAACTTTGGGTTTGACACTATTCCAGAAGCAACCCATTATGATTACGGAGAAGATAATCCTAGTACAACCTACTTTCTTGATGTTCGTGGACCCAAATTAGCGACTTATTTACAGCATTTAACCAACAGTCTATCATCTAATTCCAAGCAAAAGGTGCTACAGGAAACCTTTTCCTTAACCGATAGAGAAGTTGATATTGTTACCTTAATTTTAGAAGAAAAAACAAATGCTGCTATCGCAAAGGAACTTTATATTGCTGAAATCACGGTCAAAAAACATATTTCTCGCATTTTCCACAAAGTCCAAGTGAAAAACCGTTCCCAATTAATTAAACGGATCATGGAATTAATGTGAATTAGATGTAGGCAGTTCCCCCTAGCTGCCTACCCAATTCATCACTTAATTAATTGGATCTTACCTATTAATGGTAGCGGTTTTTCATGGCCATTTGCTGCATTAATGATTCCCATAATAGCTAGTATTAATAAACCTATACTACCTAACGGCAAAATGAACAACCATCCAATAATAGGGATGATCGTACCAACAATATACACACTAACGCCACACAAGAATAAGGTTAATCCTTGGTTTGCATGATACATGGCAAATGGTGATTCTTTCGCAGCAAGTAGTGGAATAAAGAAAATGATATAAGCTAAAATAGCCATCCCTTTATTTTGATCTACATCTGACTTTTCTTTCGAGTCATTGTTGTCGGATTGTTCCTCTTTAGAAGCAACCGTAACTGTTGGGGTTTTTTCTTCCTTAGTAGTTTGTGCTGCTTCCTCTTTTTCTGTCTGTTTATCTTCTAGTTCCGTTTCTACTTTTTCTTCTTCTGACATTTGAACACCTCCTTAAGATATGTTCTTATTAAATCTCGAAGCACTATCTACTTTTTTTACATTCATAAATACATTTACCAAAAACAGGATTGCTCCGAATACTCCCCCACTGATTGTTAGTTGAACGAATCGGACATTTACGGGCAGTTTGATCCCCCACTTATCTTTCTTGGATCTCCTAAGAAATCTTGAAGTGGGGGTATTACTGCCCGTTACATGCGGGATAAAACGTGTTGCCATCCAAAACACCCCTTTTCAACCATGTAAACAGGGTGTTTATTCTGATTTAATATTATGATTATGACGAAATTTATTTTTTGGATCATATTTTTGCTTAATTTTTTTTAATTTCTCAAAATTATTTCCGTACGTATTTTTCGTAATAATGGGATCCACTTTTACACCATTTAAATAAGAAGAGTGGCGATAGGAAAATGGTAGAATTGCTTCATAAAATTGATCCATCCAGTTAAAGCATTTCGATGGTTCATCTGTAGGGATCTCTGCATCAATTAACAATAAATAACGTGCACCACGAATGGCAAAGGCAGTCTCATCTGCTGGAACCCGATTCATTTCCCCATGTAAAGCCCACAATTGAGCCATTACCATTGGTAACTCATTCGACTTCTCAATTTGTTCTAAGAGCTCACTAATCAAAGCATCATTTAGTTCGTTTAAAAACAGTGACGTCCCATCCATTGGCACATGATCTGGCACCATTGGATCTAACTTTTTTTGTAATTCAATGTAAGAAACCATTCCAGTTTGATCCATAAGCGGTACTGCCAGCTCCCGTAAAGGCTGAATCACTGTTTCTTTCTTTTCCGTTGTTAGCGGACCAATATACATACCGGATAACGTAATAACACGCTTATGGTGAAGATCTTCTGGTAAGAAAGGTGCTGGAGGTAGTTGTAAAATTGCTAAATTAATCGAAATATCATCAGGTGCATCTTGCATATAAACATCTAATTCCTTTAATATTTCTGTTGCATCGTTATAATCATACATCACATCAATACCAAACACTTCTGGTCCTACTGGGTATAATTGAAACGTAAAGCTAGTAATGACACCAAAATTCCCACCACCACCACGAATTGCCCAGAATAAATCTGGATATTCTGCTTCATTCACTGTAATGAGTTCACCAGAGGCTGTGACCATCCGTACCGAAACAATGTTGTCACACGTTAAACCATACTTTCCTCTCAAATACCCAAACCCACCACCAAGTGCTAAGCCGGCTATACCAGTTTCCGATACAGTTCCAGTTGGTGTTGCCAATCCATAAAATTGTGCCTCTTCATCAATATCACTTAATGTAGCACCTGCTTCTGCTTCAACCAATAAACGATCAGAATCAACAGCAACCGCATTCATCTTAGACATATCAATCATAACACCGCCATCACAGACAGCGGTTCCTGCTATATGATGCCCACCACCTTTAATGGAAATCTCTAAATCTTGTTCATTAGCATACTTGACGGCAGATACAACATCCTCTTCCGATTTACATTCAAAAATCGCTGAAGGATATCGATCAATCCATCCATTCCAAACTTTTCTTTTTTCATGATACGCTTCATGGTTTGGCAAATAAATATGACCACTTTTCTCTGCTTGCGCTTTCTTCTCCATACCATAACCTCCATCGATATACCCTTAATTGTTTTTGTCTTTTTTGACTAATCAGATAATACCACAAACATACGATATTGTGATGTATACTTGAGTATACAATTTAGAAATGGATGTTTTAACGGGTTTACGCTGAGTGAGAAAGGGTAATAAGCTGCTAAAGCTGAAAAATGTAATCTGTTATTTTGTGACTTTCCTTACAATGGAATATTAATGAGGAGAACGCTTGCTTGATTGGTTAGGATGTGCATAATTTAAGTTATGTTTTAGTAGGATCATTTGGTTGTTTTGGTTTCGACAAGCAATTTTTGTTCCCTTTTGACTGTTTTTCTTGCTCGCTTTGATATCGACAAGCGGTGTCGATTCCGTTTTAGCTATTATCCCTCCTTAAAATGACATCGATAATAGTTCTCTGTTCTCTTTTTCTATCATTCTTGTTATTGGTGCATTGACAAGCAGTCTCAATGCTGTTTTTACATCTCTACATACTGATTTGTGAACTGATAAGTGCTTTCGATTCACCTTTTCCCATCTTTTTTTCTTCATTGAAAGCCAATATTTTTTCATCTAATATACATACTTAGAAAACTTGGCTTCTTTCCAAGTATTTATGGCGAAAAACCTTCGTTATACCTACGATGTACAAGACATGCTAGACGGGAGATACGATTGATGTGATATTTTTAGCCAGTAAATAGGAAGAGAGATCCAATCTATCAAAAAAGGCTTAGAGAAAGTTTCTCTAAACCTTTTAGTGTGATCTATTATGTTGCATCTTTTGGTGGCTCTTTTAATTCCTCTCCATTCTTCCCTTGGTAACGAAGTCCCCAACCAGTTAATGCTGCTATAAGCATGACAATGACTAGGAACCAACCTTGGAAGACAAATGGGAATACTTCAGTTGGTCCAACAATTGGCAACCATTCATAAGTTTCTTGCATGGTTTGAATTGTCGTCCAACCTAATAATACTGGTGCACCCCATGGGAATATATAACCAAGAGCAGATGTCACGGCATCTAACATATTTGCGCGACGATAACTATGAATCTTGTATTTCTCCCCTAGTTCTTTTACAAATGGCGCTGCAGCAATTTCAGCTGCTGTGTTAATCGTAATCGAACTATTTAATAATGCCACAATCGCCCAGATTGAAACCTCTGCTTTACGAATAGAATTTTTGATCCATTTAACAAGCCCTCTTGTAATCGCTTCCATTGTTCCGCCTAAACGTAACAAATGTGCTGCTGCGACAATTAATAGAATAAGAATCGCCATATTAAAGTATCCTGTTAACCCATCTACTAATGCACCTTCTACAATAGCATCGGATTCTGCATTAAACCGAATGATATCACCGAATGTTCCTAAGTTTAATACAACGATTAGTGGAATTGCGGAAATAATTCCCCATGTTAGAGACGTAATTAAATGCTGTCCAGATAAAGCTAAAATAAGTACAATTGCAAAAGGAACCAACATAATCAAACCAGCTGGATTTGTTGCCTCTTCCATAACTTGGGACTGGTTTGCTATCGCTTCACCACCACCACCAAAAATGGCAAATAACACCATTGCTGGAACAGCTGCAACAATGGAATACTTAAAACGACTCCGTACAACACCAGGTACATCCGTATCTTGTGTTGTAGCCGATACGATTGTTGTGTCTGATACAGGTGCTAAGTTATCCCCAAACACTGCACCAGCTAGAATAGCAGCAAATAGCATAACTGGATCTGCCTCAACGGCAACACCCGCAGGAAACATCAGTGTACAGAAAGCAACCGTTGTACCGTAACCAGTTCCTACTGCCGTAGAAAAGGTTGCTGCTAATAAAAAGGTTAAGGCGACAAACAATCCACCTGTCAATCCAGTGATTGCACCAATCCAAACAAGACCTTCTACTAATCCACCTACTTGTAGGACTTGTGCGAACATCCCTGCATAGAACCATGCAACCATTGCAATAACACCGACTGGCTGTGCTAACCCATCAAATAATCCTTGTGCATAATCAGCCCACTTACTTTTGCAAAACAATAAACCAAGTGTTAATCCAATAACAGCACCAAGGACAAGCCCAACTTCAGATGATAACTGAAGGACACTAATCGTAATTGCCCATACGACAAAAAACACCAATGGAACTGCTGCACCAAAAGCACCTAAACGAAAGTCTAGTTGATTAATAGTCTTGGCCCCAGTTGCTTCAGCCAACGCTTCTTTATCTGACATACTTTCCCCTCCTTTTAAATTGGTGTTCACTTCTTTCATTTTTGCGTGAATGAATGCTGTTCATTTCCTTTGTTGTCTACGTCTATTATCAGTTTATCATACATATTTAAAATTATGAATGCGATTACAATCATTTTGTGAATAAATTCTGCAATTAAAAAAGCGATTAATTAAAAGATTGTTTCATTTTCAAGAATGAATGGTTAAATTACACTGCCATGGACGTAGCATTTGTACCCGAAACGATGAAAGCGACTGTCTAAGACAGAGGCCAACATAGTAGTTTCGTAGTTTAAATGTATTATTCCATAAAACTTACTAGAGCAACGATCTTTTAGAAAACAGCCTTACGAAAAGATCCAATATAAAAACAGCTCGCCTATTAAAGGGCGAGCTGTTTTTCAGTACAACGGTATGAAACACAGTATGAAATATGCTATACATGAACCCCTATTCCTGGTCCAAATGGAATACCAAGGAAGACAAATCCAAGTAATAAAATAATCCATACGATAAGGAAAATGATACTATATGGCAACATCAATGCAATCAATGTACCAAGTCCTGCCTTTTTATCATATTCTCGCATAAATCCAAGCACGATAATAAAGTATGGGTTCATCGGTGTTACAATATTTGTCGATGAATCAGCAATACGATATGCCGCTTGAATAAAGGCAGGATGATAATCCAAGAAATAAAACATTTTTAAGAAGACAGGTGCTTCTAATGCCCATTGTGCTGAGCCACTGAAAATCAATAAATTCAATAATGCTGTTAATAGGATAAAGGCAATAACGACCGTAATTCCTGTTAATCCTACAGAATCTAAGAACGAGGCACCGTTAATGGCAAGCCATGTTCCGATATTAGACCATTCAAAATATGCAATAAATTGTGCTGCAGCAAATACAAGCACAATAAATCCAGATAAGTCCTTCATTGCTTCTCCCATATATTGGGCGATGTTCCGTGTGTTTTCAATCTTCTTCACAGTAACCCCATAGGTAACACCTAGCGTGATAAAGAACAACATAATAATTGGTACTATACCAGCAATAAATGGCGATGGAATAAGCCCACCTTCTTCATTTCGAAGTGGAGAATCAGGGAAAAAGATCACCAGTAAAAGAAGGCCAATATAAACAAGTCCGGCTAGGCCGGCATTACGTAGTCCTTTTTTCTCTAATGGTGTCGTTTCTTCAAATACTTTTGTGTTATTTCCCTCATACGTACCAAGTCTTGGCTCTACGATTTTCTCCGTAATTAGTGCACCAGTAATAGAAAGGAAAATAACAGATACGAGCATGAAATACCAGTTGTCCACTGGTGTAACCGTAACAGCATTTTCAATTGTTTCCATCACTTCTGCTGATATCCCAGAAAGGACGGCATCTGTATTCGAAACAATAATATTAGCAGTAAAACCTGATCCAACACCGGCAAACCCAGCTGCTAGTCCAGCTAATGGATGTCTACCTACATTATAAAACACCATTGCAGCTAGTGGTGGCACGATAACAAATGCTGCATCTGCTGCTAGGTTACCTAAAATACCTGTAAAAATCACGGCAAATGTAATCAACGATTTTGGTGCTTGTAGGATTGTATTTTTAATAAACGTTTCTAATAATCCTACTTTGTCAGCAAGCCCAATCCCTAGCATCATCGTTAACACAATACCTAAGGGTTTAAAGCCTACAAAGTTATCGAGGACCGATGTTACCATAAACTGCAAGCCTTCCCCAGATAATAGGTTACGAATTGTCATTTCCTCGTCACTTCCCGGTTGGGTAAACGTGATATCAAATAAGGAGATAACCCAGGATAGTCCCATTACAATAAAAGCTAAGACAACAAATAGCATAAATGGGTCCGGTAATTTATTTCCGATTCGTTCAATTCGATTTAAGAATCGAACAAAAATAGAATCTTTTGTTTCCTCCATTTATTTCACCTTCTTTATGTTAATAGTCATAGTTGTTTAGTAGAAAACACATATATATTTAGCTAGCTTGTAATATAGTTTCCCTTCATACCATGGCAAAAATGCAACTTTAATATATTATCATTATTCATATTAAAATAGTAGGGATTGTCGTTGTTTTTTACTGGAAAATTTTCCACTTAAAAACAGCTATTCCAATGGTCGGGAATAGCTGTTTTTCATTTTGCCCTTTTTATAACAATTGTAGCCTTCTATGACGCAGTGGAAAATACTCACTTTAATCTTTCTTTAATTTGGCTAATGCATCTGCTAAGGCATTATTTTTAAATCCATCATCTTGTTTTTTCAAATATTTATTGACGTCTTTTTTCGATACTTTATGCTTTTTCTCCCGTTGTTTGCGTTCATTGAAAGTAGATAGTTTCTCACGGTGCCCACATTTACAGAAGAACATCTTTCCTTCGCCTTCTCCTCGCATCTCCATCCGTTTGTGGCAGTTTGGACAGCGAGCGTTCGTTTGTTTGGCAATATTTTTCTTATGGCCACAAGAACGATCCTGGCAAACGAGCATTTTTCCGTGTTTATTCTTAACTTCTAGCATAAGTTTGCCACAGTCTGGGCATTTGGATCCAGTTAGATTGTCGTGCTTAAAGCCTTTGTCACTGTTTTTTATCTCGTGGACAACTTCTTTCGCATAATCCTTCATTTCTCCAATAAACTTATTTTTACTATGTTTTCCTTCTGCAATTCGGCTAAGCTTTTGCTCCCATTCTGCTGTTAAAGCTGGGGAACGCAAATCTTCTGGAACAAGGTCTAATAACTGTCGGCCTTTTGATGTCAGATAAATAGACTTCCCTTTCATTTCCATGTACATACTATTGAAAAGTTTATCAATAATATCTGCACGTGTAGCAACTGTCCCTAGTCCACCTGTTTGATGGATTGTTTTTGCTAACGTTTTATCATCTGACTGCAAATATTTAACTGGATTTTCCATCGCCTGTAACAGCGATCCTTCGGTAAACCGCTCAGGTGGCTTTGTTTGTCCTTCTGTTAGAGAAACCGATATATCGGTTAAGGTATCCCCTTTTTTCCATGATGGAAGGTGCTGGTCCTGTTCTTCTGCAGCGTCATGCTGATTAGTATATAGTTCTTTCCACCCAAGTTTTTGGACTACTTTTCCTTTCGCCACAAAATGTTCGTTTCCCATTTCCGTATGAATCGTCGTTTGTTCATATTCATATGGGTCAGCCAACACTGCTAAAAATCGTTTGACGACTAAATCATATATCTTTCGTTCATTGTCCTGTAATGCACTTAACTGAACAGCTTGTTCTGTCGGAATAATCGCATGGTGATCTGAAACCTTACTATTATCTACGACCGATTTTGGCAATTTCCGCTCCCGATTGATTAGTTTTCGAGCAAAGGAGGCATATTGGTCTACCTCGCATGCTTTAATACGATCCTTTAATGTTGGTACAATATCAGTGGAAATATAACGAGAATCGGTTCTTGGATAGGTTAGTACTTTATGCTGTTCATACAGTTTTTGCATAAGCGACAATGTTTGTTTTCCAGAAAAGCCAAAGATTCGGTTCGCGTCTCGTTGCAGCTCTGTAAGGTCATATAATTGTGGAGCATGCTTTTTCTTATACGTTTTGTCTACCTTTGAAACGGTTGCCTTCTTTCCGTTGATTCGCTGATAGATTTGATCTGCTTTTGCTTTATTAAATATTCGACTATTATGCTTTTCATCTTGCCATGTAAAGGTGATCCCTTTCTTCGTCTTTGCTTGAATACCGTAATAGTCTTTCGGTTTAAATTCACGAATTTCCTTTTCCCGTGCTGCTACCATCGCAAGTGTTGGTGTTTGAACACGGCCACCAGAAAGTTGTGCATTAAACTTAGTTGTTAAAGCACGGGTCGCGTTTAAGCCAACATACCAATCTGCTTCTGAACGTGCTACAGCTGCAGCATACAGGTTTTCATATTTATGACCTGGTTGCAGCTTTTTAAACCCATCTCGTATTGCCTTATCAGTCACGGATGAAATCCATAGCCGTTTGACTGGCTTTTTCACCCTTGCTTTTTCTAAAATCCAGCGTGCAACCAGTTCTCCCTCTCTTCCAGCATCTGTTGCAATAACCACTTCCTGAACATCTTTACGGTTAAGTTGCGTTTTCACTACATTAAATTGTTTTCCTGTTTTCTTAATGACGACTAATTTTAACCGAGGTGGAAGCATTGGTAAATCTTCTAAGTTCCATTGTTTATAAGAATCATCGTAAACTTCGGGATCCGCTAATGTCACCAAATGTCCAAGTGCCCATGTCACAATATATTTTGATCCTTCCATAAAGCCATTACCTTTTTTCGTGCAATGTAACACTTTAGCAATATCACGACCAACAGAAGGTTTTTCAGCTAAAACAACTGTTTTTCCCATTGTAAAAATCCTTTCTAAATCGCTTTTTAAAAAACATCTATCCTAATACTTTACCACAAATAAAGCGAAGTTACCTAAGCACACCTTCCATTTGAATCCATACAATAATTAAGGAAGTAAAAGTAAGTCGTCTTGTTAAAATTTGTCAACGCACAAAAGCTATTGTTTCTTTTTTCAACTGCTAATACGTTATCGATAAAGGATTGGTCGGTATGCTTTTTTATACAGGATTATTTCTGTTGGTCATTGCCGTCAGTTTAGATGGCTTTGGTGTTGGAGTTACGTATGGAATGCGAAAAATCCATGTACCAGTAAATGCTCTTTTCATTATCATGTGCTGTTCTGGTATTGTTGTGTTGCTTTCGATGACCATCGGGAATCTCTTTACTACTTTTTTATCTCCAAATATAGCAAGTATGCTTGGAGGGTTCATCCTAATCGCAATTGGAATTTTTTCGTTAGTCAATATATTCCGACCAAAAACGGAATCTCCCACAGAAGCATCTGATAAACAAATGAGCACATTCAAGACCGTATTAACAACACCTGATAAGGCCGATTTAGATCAATCTGGAACTATATCCATTAATGAAGCCATTTTGTTAGGAATCGCACTAGCCCTAGATGCTTTTGGTGCTGGTATTGGAGCTTCCATGTTAGGTTACTCCCCTGTCCTCACACCAATCTTAATTGCATTAATGAGTGGAATATTTGTCTATTGTGGTATTCATATTGGTATTCTTTTGTCTAAAAGTAAACATCTACAAAATGTGACGTTTATTCCACCATTACTCCTTATCACTCTCGGGATTCTTAATATTTTATAACTAATGCATGCATAAGCAGCCACACAGGCGTTATCTTATCCTAAGGTAACGCCTTTTTTTGGAATCAGCCACCCCTTGTGATTAGTCGTAAATGTTTTCGCTATAATTACCGCTACGGAAATACACTAATTTTCTTACTGCATAAGTGCAACTAAGGCTTTCGCCGCTTGGCGACAAGCCAAGTTTTCTAATCGGGTGATCAAGGCGCTTACGCTTTTCGATTGAGGAAGCTGAAGCGTTGTCCGCGGTGAAGAAGACACTGTGAAACCGAACAGTTTGAACAGATGTCGCACTTGTGCCGTGGTGAAAACGACTGTCCGGAGTGGAAATCAATGACGCTATTTTACAATGTATTATATATAGATGTTTCGACGTAAAAACAATAAAAGAATTCGGGAAGCGCCATATCAAAAAAAATCCTTGGGTCCTATTGAGATGGAATCAAGGATTTTTCTGGTGCTTATTGATTTAAATCAAACCGCTTCCCTTTGACTAAATAAATAACACCTTCCGAAATATTAGTCGTGTGGTCCGCAATGCGTTCAATGTAGCGACAAATAAAAGCTAACTGTGTAATTTGTGTAATGGTTGAAGGATGGTTGGACATATATTCTAGCAACTCCTTGATCAGCTTTCCATATAATTGATCAACATGATCATCTGTTTCCGCAACTTGTTTTGCTTTCCGAATATCTTCCTCATTATATGCTTCTAATACTTGATCGATCATTTCCCGTGCCATTGTCACCATTTTTGGTATGTCCTGAACAGGGATATCAAATGGCTTCTCGCCAATTCGAATGACAGATTTTGCGATATTGACCGCTAGATCACCTATTCGTTCCAGATCGGTAGCAAGCTTAATCGTGGTAATTAATTTTCGTAAATCAGAGGCTAGGGGTTGTTCTTTCGCAATAAGCCATGTAGCCATTTCATTAATTTCTTCTTCTAACTGATTAATTTGGTCATCATCATCCAAAACTTTTAAAGCAACATCAATATCCTGGTGATTTAACGCTGTAATGGATCGGTCCACTGCTAATCGTGCATGGTCTGCTAACTCCAAAAACTTTCCCTTTAAATCGTCTAATTGTTCATCAAAACTTTCTCTTGCTTCCACCTTGGTTACCTCCCATCTTTTAGCCAAATCGACCAGTAATATAATCTTCGGTTCGTTTATCTTTTGGGTTAGAAAAAAGCATACTCGTATCCTCGTGCTCAATTAACTCTCCATTTAAAAAGAAAGCTGTTTTATCTGATATACGTGCCGCTTGTTGCATATTGTGTGTGACAATGACAATGGTATATTCTTCTTTTAATTGTTGGACCAACTCTTCTACCTTTAGTGTTGCGATTGGATCAAGTGCTGATGTTGGTTCATCCATTAAAATAACATCTGGTTCAATCGCAAGACATCTAGCAATACAAAGACGCTGTTGCTGTCCACCAGATAAACCAAATGCATTGTCCTGTAAGCGATCTTTCACCTCATCCCACAATGCTGCACCACGTAAGCTTTTTTCCACAATTGCATCCAAGTGTTTTTTCTTCTTAATCCCATGAATCTTTGGACCATATGCGACATTTTCATAGATTGACTTTGGGAATGGGTTTGGCTTTTGGAATACCATCCCAACATTGGTTCTTAATTCTTCTACACGGTAACTTGGATCAAATATATTCGTGCTATTGTATACAATATTTCCTTCCATATGGACAGAAGGAACCATTTCCACCATTCGATTTAATGCCTTAATAAAGGTTGATTTCCCACACCCAGATGGACCAATAATCGCAGTGACACGATTAGTAGGAATCGTCATATTAATTTCATGTAATGCCTCTGTTTCTCCATACCATAAACTGAAGTTTTCTATCTCATAAATCATCTCTTCGGCTTTCATTTTTTGGGGCACTGCCTTTAGTTGACTCTGTTTTAATACGTTCAACGCCAATTCCTCCCTTGATGAGCACTTTCCACCTATAGTTATAGATTACTAGGAATTTATTAACAGAACATAAAGGGAATGTAAAATTATTGTAAAGAAAAAACTGCTATATGAGACGAATGCTCACATAACAGTTTTCGTTTTTCTTTTAGGCAATTAAATTTAATAAAATGGTTACCGACACAATACTTACTATGGTGGTAACTAATGTAATACTTGATACAAGATCTGGCTCTGTATCAAACTCTATTGCATACATGGTTGTTGTCGCTGCACTTGGCATTGCAGAGACTATCAAAATGACTGCTGCTATAACAGGGTCAACCGATACAAACGAGATAAATCCAAACGCAATTAATGGTGAAATAACCATTCGAATCAGAACCGCTGAAGATAGAACGGGCCAATTAAAGGATAACGATTTAATTGATGCGAGTTGCATCCCTAACACAACCATCATCAATGGTATCGCAGCGTCTGCTAACATGGATAACGGAGAGTAAACTGATTCTGGAATCTCCCAATCTATTTGTTGAAAAATAAATGCTAGAATCGTAGCATGTGTTGCTGGCATTTTTAAAACCGTGTAGAATGCTTGCTTCATGCCTGAGGTACTTCTGGATGCATAGTATACACCAAAGAAACTCATAATCAATGTTTGTAAGACCATAAAGAACACGGCGTATGGCATTGCTTCGTCACCGATACTATAGAGGATAACTGGTACCCCATAATTACCACCATTCATAAACGCACTTGTAAGAATGGAAGCACTCTCCACAGACTGTTCCCACTTTAAGATAATCTTTAAGATTCGGTTGATCATAATGATGAATGCAAGTAGCACAAATGCAAAGATAATTATCGTTGTAAATCCTTGATTATAGCTAGATTCATATAATGTTGTAAAAACAAGTGCTGGCAAAAAGATATAAATTGATACCGCTGCAATTGACTTCACATCTAGTACGCGAAACCGTTGTAGTATATACCCCGTTCCGAAAACGGCAATGATCGGTAAAATCACTTGAAAGAATAATTGCATGATGACAACTCCATTACTCTATTATTTATTCATTTTCCAATACTCATCTTCCAAAATACTCATGATGATTGCATCATGATAAGATCCATTAACAAAATACTCATGAGGTAGATCTGCTGTATGATAGAATCCTGCTTTTTTGTATACATGTATTGCTTTTTTATTCTTTTTATCAGCAATTAAATACAATTTGTGTAAATTTAAATTAGAAAAGGCATAGTCCATTGCAAGACGTGTCGCAGGATAAGCATAGCCATTACCTTGATGCATCGGATCAATCATAATCGTAAACTCTGCTTTTCGATGAATCGAGCTGATAGATACTAACTCGACTAATCCGAGTTTTTCATCATTCTTTTGTAAAATAAATTGACGTTGATGAGGGTTGGCTATATTTTTATCAAATTCATCTTCTAATTTAGCAAGTGTTTGATAAGGCTCCTCAAACCAAAGTGGCATAATAGCTGGGTTATTTTTTAATGTATGTATGAAGGAGAGGTCATCTCGTTCCAATGCTCGTAACCCTATTTGTTCTGTCATCTTAATTCCCCCTTTGTCTATGGTAGTTTTTTTCGGATCATTATCACTTTATCATAGCACAATAGGCAAAATAAACTGAATTATTTGCACGAAGAATGGAATTTTTATGATGGACTGGGACTTCATCGCGAGAAAACCGAACTCTTTTTACGCCTTTTACAATAGGCTCATTTCACATACTTTGTTGCCTTCTTACGTCGCAACATCTATATGAGGTGCAATAACATTTAGCTAAAATTACCGCTACAGAAATCAACGGTTTAGTTTACTGCGCATCATACATCAACTATTCATTAAGATTCATACTGGAAAAAGCAACACCCTTTTAAAAACAGCCTCGCAATAAGAGTGAAACAAGCAATACCTATCAGGAGAATGAACCTTTTTGAGGAAAGTCTGAATTTTAGGTACGAAGACTGACCCCCTTACTATGAAGCGACATTCTTTCCCAAAAATATTGACAAGCTAGTCAATGTATGAGATGATACATAAGTTGTATTGAGAAGTAATCAATAAGCATACTGGCATTCTACTTATGTTTTTAAAGATGCTTATTCACACTGGCGCGACTAAAGGGTCGCAAGGACGTAAGAGCAGGTAGGGCTTACGTTGCTTAAGTTAGAAAACACCAGTGGAACGAAAGACCGCGGTTATAGACTAGTTTTAATGAAATTTACACGCCCAAATTTCACAATAAAAATAAAAAGCTTATGTGTTACTTTTCCATAAAAGGGATACTCTTGTAATAGGGTATCCCTTTTCTAATTATAGAAAGAAAGTAGGTATGATAGATGATACATACAAAAATCGGAACCATTCAAACATTACACGTTGTTCGGAAAATTGATACAGGATATGTATTGGAACATGATGTGTTACTCCATCACAATGAAACAGACAAGGAACTGGAACCTGATCAGGAGGTAACTGTATTTTTGTATCAAGACAAAAAAGGACAAACTATCGCAACGACACAACTCCCCGCCATTCAAATGGATACATATGGTTGGGCGGAAGTAACAGAGGTTATTCCTAACTTAGGTGTATTTGTTAACATAGGAACTACGAAAGAAATTCTTGTATCGAAAGATGATCTTCCTTTATTCGAAAATGTATGGCCACAAAAAGAAGATAAACTCTATGCTACCTTAGGAAAAGATCAGAAAGGACGACTATTAGCCATTCCAGCCACAGAAGGGGTATTTATGCGTGAACGGGAATATGCTCCTTTTGAACTGTTACATCAACCTGTTACAGGTAGAGTGTATCATACTAGTAGAGAAGGGTCTGCCATCTTTACCGAGGAGCAATATCGTGGATTTGTCCACCATAGTGAGCGAATAGAAGAACCTCGTTTAGGGGAACTCGTAAAAGGGCGTGTGATTGAAGTGAAGGATGATGGGACCATTAATGTATCACTTCGTCCATTCAAAACACATAGCATTGGTCCAGATGCAGAAGTCATATTAAAGCATTTAGAAGAAAACGGTGGTGAGATTCCACTTAGTGATCAAAGTGACCCAGAAGATATTCGTGGAACATTTAATATAAGTAAGGCCGCCTTTAAACGAGCATTAGGGAAGTTAATGAAAGAAGGAAAAGTAGAACAACGGAATGGAAAAACATACTTAACCAAGCAATAATCATGAAGATATGATCCAACAGCACGTTATAAATGTGCACATCAAAGCAGGATGCCAACATCGGCATCCTGTTTCCTGCTCTTTCGACAATATTCGCCAAATTTCGGGTGGTGCCTGTCACTCGTAAAACTCTATCAGACAATAGAATACTGAATTGAATAAAAAAATTGTAATTTTAAAATTATCGTGTAATACACTTTAAAAGGAGAAAGGTTTTGAAGGTCATTTTTACTCCACCTCTTGACCTTCCCTTTCTACCCCAAATTCGAAGGGAGGGAGAACATGAATAAACGTCTTATTTATCAAATAATCGGTGCATTTGTGCTAGCCATTGTTGCTGGATTAATTTTTGGTGAGCAAATTGAAGTCGTCCAACCACTTGGGGACTTATTTTTACGCCTTATCCAATTTATTATAGTGCCATTAATACTAGCTACCATTATCGTTGGTGTTACGAGCACTGGTGACATCAAAAGATTAGGCCGGTTAGGTGGAAAAACTGTTTCTTTTTACTTAATAACTAGTTTCTTTGCGATAACATTTGGCTTATTGGCTGGTTTTGTGTTTCAACCTGGAACAGGCTTAGATGTATCCATAGAAGAAGAGTCGGTTGCACCTACAGAAACAGAAGGTGTTGTTCAAACATTATTAAATATTATCCCAACCAATCCGATTGAATCATTAGCTACTGGCAATGTCCTACAGATTATATTCTTTGCTGTCTTTATTGGGATTGGGATTACAATTGTAGGCGATAAAGCGAAACCTGTACAGAACTTTTTTGATGGATTAGCAGAAGTTATGTACAAAATCACAAGTATTATTATGTTGCTCGTACCAATTGGTATTTTTGGTTTACTCGCACCAATTGTTGGTCAATATGGGATCTCTGTACTACTCCCACTAATCAAAGTAATTATCGCCATGCTAGTTGCTTGTATTATTCACGTGGCTATCCTTTACTCCATTGCTCTTAAATCATTTGGTAAAATGAGTCCTATTCGCTTTTTTAAAGGAATATTCCCTGCAGCAGCTGTTGCTTTTACAACTAGCAGTAGTTCAGGTACATTGCCGGTTACCATGAAAAGTACCCAGGAAAATTTAAATGTATCAAAAGAAACAAGTAGTTTTGTCCTGCCTTTAGGTGCAACTATTAACATGGACGGAACAGCTTTATATCAAGGTCTTGCAGTGGTGTTTATTGCACAGTACTTCGGTGTTGACCTAACCTTCACCCAGCTCTTAACCGTTGCTCTTGTCGGAACATTAGCTTCAATCGGTGCTGCTGGTGTACCAGGTGCTGGGATGGTTATGCTCATGATGGTATTAACTGCTATTAACTTACCTTTAGAGGGGGTTGCATTAGTAGCAGGTATTGATCGAATTCTTGATATGATGCGTACTTCTGTTAATGTCATGGGTGATGCAACAGCCAGTATCATTGTAGATACTTCAGAAAAGAAACGCGAAAATCAAGTGGAAGAAGCAGTTTAATACATTTGTAGAAAGACTCGAAAGCCTGGCTCTAATAGATAGAGGCAGGCTTTTATTTTATCTCCTATTGCTAAAAAAGGCATTATTTCTTCCTATTACATAAAAAAGTGTGGAATTCTATCATGTTATACTAATAGGATTATGTAAACTCCCTTTTCTTCCATATATCTAAAGAATTATCCCTAATATCCCATTTGTATAATTTTTCTGAATACATAATAATAAAAAGGTAATAGATAAATTCAGTCTATTACGAAGACTTTTTTCGCACTTTGTTGTTTTTTACAATGCTGGTAAAAGAAAAACTACAAACTTTCGAAAATAGTCATTTTGAAAAAAACTATGTGGAGGTAACGACTATTGAAGATGAAACTATTACAATTTAGTTTACTACTCACAGCTATCATTCTGGTTGGGTGTAGTGATGACAGTAGTGCTAGTACGGAGGACAAAGATCCGATTATTTTTGCTGATAATGGCTGGGATAGTAACCGATTTTACAATGAATTAGCTGGAATCATCATTGAGAATGGATATGGTTATGAAACTGATCAAATATCTGGTTCAACACCTGCCTTGTTTACAGGAATAGCGGAAAATGAAGTTGATGTTCATATGGAGGTTTGGACACAAAATGTGGGCGACACTTATACAGAAGGAATTGAAAACGGCGATTTCAATAAGCTTTCGTTGAACTTTGATGACAATCACCAAGGGTTATATGTACCTTCCTACGTAATTGAAGGGGATCCAGAACGGGGAATCGAACCAATGGCTCCCGATTTAGAATATATTACAGATTTACCAGAATACTGGGAGATTTTCCAAGACCCAGAGGATAATTCAAAAGGCCGTATCATTGGTTCCATTTCTGGATGGGAGGTAGATGAAATTCTACATGATGGCTTTTTACACTATGGATTAGATGAATATTATAACTATTTCCGCCCAGGTTCTGAGGCAGCGTTAAATGTATCATTAGAAACTGCCTATGAAAACGGGGAACCTTGGATCGGATATAACTATGAACCAAACTGGGTTATGGGTAAATTTGATATGATCCCAATTATGGAAGAAGATGAAAATGGTGTATTAGAAAGTATCGGGGCACAAAATATTGACATTATTGCCAGTAGTGGATTAATGGAGCGAGCACCGGAAGTAACTGATTTTCTAAGTAACGTTGAAACTTCTAGCGAAATAGCGAATAATGCATTAATTTATATCCAAGAAGAAGAAGCAACAGAATATGAAGCAGCAGTACATTTTCTAAAAGAAAACGAAGACTTATGGACACAATGGGTTCCAGAAGATGTTGTCGAAAGTATCAAAGAGGCAATTAACTAGTTACTAAAGGAGTAAAGTATGATTCAAACAGCCGTACAAGATTACTTAATTGAAAATCTAGCCAGGAAAACAAGCTATTTTCCAAAGGCAATTAATAAAACAACAGTGAAACATCATCCTAACTATGTGGCTGTCAATTGTAACCTGCCAACCTATAATTTGAATGTGATTACATTACGCAATAATCAATTTAAAATGTTCAAAGAATCGTTAATGGATGAAATCATAGCGTTTACCAATGAAAGTCTTCCTATGAGTATGTGGTGTTGGGAGCGTTATTCGGAGGTTTGTGAATACGTAAAAGAAATTGGATTAACAGAATATCATACAGCCTATGCTGCAATGGCAGCTAAAGTAAATGACCTGCAACATCATTCTTCTAACATAGAAGGTTTTCAAATTAAACAAATTACGACTAAAAAGGAAGTAAAACAATTCGCGGCAATTATTGCTTCCTTATATGACAAAAAAGAAGGAAAAGCAATGCAGCAACAGTATGAAAAAATAGCCGATCTTCCATTAGAGGGCTTAAGTGACACGCAATTATATGGTGGATTCTATCTAGGTGAAATGGTATCAACTGGATCATTATTCTTTCATGATCAAACAGTAGGTGTCTATGATATTGCCACATTAGCCTCCATGCGTGGAAAAGGATTTGGCTCTGCTATTGTATACTACTTAATCGAACAAGTTAAACAATCAAACGCATTGTACAGTGTTTTAGAAGCATCACCAGATGGACTAGGTATTTATAAACGAATTGGCTTTCATCCTGTAGGAAATTTAAAGTTGTTTGTCAATAAGAATTTAATAAGCTAAAAAGTTTTGTCCACATACTGTATCAAGGTTGGTTGGACCGTATTTTGAATAAGAATCAACCGATGGAATGACTGTCGCGATTGGTTGTATGAGTTTAGAGATAAAAAAACGATAAAAACTCATTATCACTGCATTTTGCGGCGCATTTTGTAGTGACATGCTATAACTTAAGCGTATAAATTGTGAACTTGAGCCAATTTATACCAAACTTAAGCAAAAACCAGCTCTTTTTACAACTAAACCAAAAACCAGTAATGGATGCCAAATTCCATTACTGGTTTATTTCCTTTACTTCACAAATGATTCTACATGTTTCACTACATTATCAACTGTAAATCCATATTCCTTTATTACTTTGTCTCCATTTGCGGAAGCTCCGAAACGATCAATGCCAAGAATAATACCATTATCGCCTACATAACGCTCCCAGCCGAAGGAAGATCCCATTTCAATTGCAACTCTATTCTTCACACTTGGTGGGATGACGTTATTGCGGTATGCTTCATCTTGTTGGTTGAATCGATCCCATGAAGGCATGCTGACAACCGAAACATCGATTCCTTTTCCTTGTAGAGCTTTTTGTGCTTCTACAGCTAATTGAACCTCTGATCCTGTTGCTAACAGAATGGCATCTGGTGTGTCTTTTTCAGCTTGACTGATGACATATGCACCTTTTTGTACGCCTTCATATGCTTTTTCAGCAGTTCCTTCTAATGTCGGCAATCCTTGTCTTGTTAACACAAGTGCTGTTGGTTGATCGGTGGATTCCACTGCTAGGCGCCATGCTGCTTGTGTTTCATTTCCATCAGCTGGACGGATTAAGGAAAGATTCGGAATTGCTCGCAATGCAGCTAGCTGTTCAATTGGTTCATGCGTTGGACCATCTTCCCCAACGGCAATTGAATCATGGGTAAATACGTATGTTACTGGTGTATTCATGATGGCTGATA
>NZ_WIXL01000005.1 GCF_010993955.1 Oceanobacillus halotolerans
GGAGTCGACTGTCCTTCGCTCCAATCAACTATTATATTAGCATCAATGATGATCTAAATATGGATTAGTCCACGAGCTAGCGTAGGAAAAACACGGAGACTCCTGCGGGAAGTAGGAGATCGGTCAGACCCCACAGGGCGCTAGCCCGAGGAGGCTCACCACTCCCCCGCGGAAAGCGAAGTGTTTTTCCGAAGCGAAGAAATGTGCATATTCTAGTTACTGCGTATAATAGATCTTATGTGCAATGCATTTCATACTAGAAAACAACAATCTTTTCGAAAATAGCCTTTAAAAACAGCCTACTAAAAAGGATTAAACGGTAGCTTCATGCCTTTTCCTTTCTTTCCTTTTTGCATATTGGTCATTTGTTTCATCATTTTTTTCATTTCATCAAATTGCTTGAGTAATCGGTTTACTTGGGAAACAGATGTTCCAGAACCTTTTGCAATTCGTTTCTTCCGACTAGCGTTCATAATACTTGGGTCTAATCGTTCTTTTTTTGTCATAGACTGAATAATTGCTTCAACATGAGACAATTGTTTTTCATCAATTTGTGCATTCTTTAACCCTTTCATTTTGTTTGCACCTGGAATCATTGCCATTAGATCTTCTAATGGACCCATTTGTTTGACTTGTCCCATTTGCTCTAAAAAGTCATCAAAGGTAAAGGTTGCATTTCGCATTTTTTCTTCTAGTTCTTTTGCTTGTTTTTCATCCACATTGGTTTGTGCTTTTTCAATTAAAGATAATACATCTCCCATACCAAGAATACGAGATGCCATACGTTCTGGATGGAATGGTTCTAACGCATCTAATTTTTCACCCATACCCGCAAACTTAATCGGTTTATCGGTAACAGCTTTGATTGATAATGCAGCACCACCACGAGTATCACCATCGAGTTTCGTTAAAACAACACCAGAAATATCTAATTGTTCATTAAAACTTTCTGCAACATTAACCGCATCTTGACCTGTCATTGCGTCCACAACTAAAAAGATTTCATCAGGTTGGACCGTATCTTTAATCTGTTCTAATTCATCCATTAATTCATGGTCTACATGTAGTCGTCCTGCCGTATCAATAATGACATAATCATTATGTTCTGCTTTTGCTTGTTCCATTGCTTCTTTTGCAATATCCACTGGATTTGCATCAGTTCCCTTAGAATAAACAGGCATATCTAACTGTGTACCTAACGTTTCCAACTGATTTATTGCAGCTGGTCGATATACGTCACATGCCACTAGTAGTGGGGAGCGATTATGCTTTTTACGTAAGTGATTCGCAAGTTTACCAGTAGTCGTTGTTTTACCAGCACCTTGAAGACCAACCATCATAATAACAGTTGGTGGTCGATCACTAACAGCAATTTTACTTTGCTCACCACCCATTAATTCTGTTAACTCTTCTTTTACCACTTTAATAACTTGCTGACCAGGGGTTAAGCTTTCCATTACTTCCTGTCCAACAGATCGTTCTTTAATACGCTTAATTAAATCTTTGACTACCTTAAAATTTACATCAGCCTCTAATAAAGCAAGGCGGACTTCACGAGTCATTTCTTTAACGTCTTGCTCACTAACCTTCCCTTTACCAGTAATTTTTTTAATGGTACCTTGCAGGCGGTCGGCTAATCCTTCAAATGCCATAGAAGGTGTCCCCCTAATCTATTTCTTTTAATTGTTGAATTAACGTCATACTTGTACTATCTTTCACCGTTTCTTCAAGCTTTTGAATTAGCTTTGTACGTTGCTGGAATCTCTCGTATAAATGTAATTTACTTTCATAGGATTCAAGCATTGTTTCCGTACGCTTAATGTTATCATAAACGGCTTGTCGTGAAACTTGAAATAACTCGGAAATTTCACCTAAAGAGTAATCCTCTAAATAATACATTTCCATATAGTTTCGTTGTTTTGGGGTTAATAATGCTTGATAAAAATCGAATAAATAATTGATCCTTGTTGTCTTTTCTAGCAAATGACCACCCCTTGTTAAGTGAAATCCCTTTACAAAAATATAGTAACATTAATCTTCCTCTTCTTCAAGCAGATCTGCAAATAACCCATAGACAAATGCGTGTGCATTAAATTCCTGTAGGTCTTCAACTTTTTCACCAAGACCAACTAACTTCACTGGTATGTTTAATTCATTACGAATAGCTAGCACAATACCACCCTTTGCTGTTCCATCAAGCTTTGTTAACACAATTCCCGAAACATCTGTTGCTTCTGAGAATGTCTTCGCTTGGCTTAACGCATTCTGACCAGTAGTAGCATCTAATACAAGTAATACTTCATGTGGTGCTCCAGGTATTTCTCGTTCAATCACCCGTTTTACTTTTGCCAATTCATTCATTAAGTTTACTTTATTTTGTAATCTACCAGCCGTATCACAAATTAACACATCTGCATCACGAGACTTCGCTGCTTTTATACCATCAAAAATAACAGCTGCAGGATCACTTCCAGCGTTTTGTTTAATGACATCTACATCGGCTCGTTCTCCCCAAACCTCTAATTGCTCAATTGCTCCCGCACGGAAGGTATCCCCTGCAGCAAGAACGACACGCTTTCCATCTTGTTTTAGTTTATGCGCAAGTTTTCCGATGGAGGTGGTTTTACCAACTCCATTTACACCCACTACTAAAATAACGGATAAGTTATCTTCTTGAAGATTAATTTGCTCAATCTCTTCATCATCATCACCATAGTAAATATCAACCAGCTTTTCCGAGATAACTTCTTTTATTCCTTCTGTATCTTTAATATTTTGTCGTTTTGCTTCCATTTTCAATTCTTCCACTAAATCCATAACGGTCATTACGCCGACGTCGGCTGTGATTAGTACTTCTTCTAATTCTTCAAAAAAATCTTCATCCACTTTCCGATAGCGAGCAATTAAGTCATTTAGCTTCCCAGAAAAGGAATTTCGTGTTTTCTTCATTCCTTCCTTGTACTTTGTGGATACTTCTTCTGTTGCTTCCTCATTTTTTCCAAATTTTGATTTTAATTTATCCATAAAACCCATACGAACTACTCCTCCTTACGATTTAACCAATTCTTTTGTATCTTCTAAGCGAACTGAGACTAGCCGCGACACACCAGATTCCTGCATTGTCACACCATATAAGACATTTGCTTCTTCCATTGTTCCCTTACGATGGGTTATCACAATAAATTGTGTATCTTCACTAAACTGCTTAATATATTTTGCAAATCGACTTACATTTGCTTCATCTAGTGCTGCTTCTACTTCATCGAGCACACAAAATGGAACTGGCCGTACTCGTAAGATCGAAAACAATAATGCAATAGCGGTCAATGCACGCTCTCCACCCGATAATAAACCAAGATGTTGCAATTTCTTCCCTGGGGGCTGTGCAACAATCTCCACACCCGTTTCTAATAAATTGTTCGGGTCTGTTAGAGTCAACTCAGCTTGTCCACCACCAAATAATTCCCGAAATACAATCGCAAATTCTTCTTTAATCGAACTAAATGTATGATCAAATCGTTTCTGCATTTCCTCATCCATTTCAGCAATAACAGAATACAACGTCTCTTTTGCATCTACTAAATCAGTTCTTTGTTCTGATAAAAAAGTATAACGTTCGGAAATACGTTCATATTCATCAATTGCACCTAAGTTAACTGTACCAAGGTTATCGATCGATTGTTTGATTTGTGATACCTTTTCTTTTGCAGTATCAAGATTATCTACTTTGTCATAGTCTGCTTTTGCTTTTTCAAATGTAATCATATACTCTTCCTGTAAATGAGACAGGCGAGTTTCTAGTGCTACATCAAGCCGATTTGCTTTCACTTCTTTTTCTTGAATCTCTTTTTGTATCGCTTGGTGATTTTTATTTTCTTCTTTTAATTCTCTTTCTTCATCCTCCACCCATTTTGTTTTGTTCGTCCGCTCTGTCCTTTTTTCCTGAATCTTCGTTGTCAATGACTCTTTAGCTTCTTTTTTAGCTATAATGGATTCATGCATTTCTTCAACGGTGTCGTTAGATTCATGTGCTGCTATCAGATCTTGTAAATCTCTTGTGTACTGATCATATTGTTTTTCGATTTCATTTAATTGGGTTTCTACACTTTTTGTTTTTTCCCGCTGACTTTTTGCTCGTTCATCTTGTTCTGCTAATGTTACCTGATAACGATGTAGTTCTGCTTGTAATTGCTCTTGGTTTTCTTTTACCGTTTCTTCTTCCTTTGTCAACCTATCAATCTCATCCTGTAAAGTGGTTAATTGCTCTTTTATCGTAGCCAATTTATGATCCAACTCTTTCTCTCGTTGGATGAGAATTGTCCGATCTTCATCAAATTGTTGTTTATCTTGGTCATATAGTACTAAATTATCTTGAAGGGAACTTAATTTCATCTCTTTTTCTTTTAATTCATTATGTGTTTCTTGTAAAGCTGCTCGTTCACTAGATAAATCCTTTTCCATTTTTTTAAGGGTTTCTTCTGTTTGTTGTATATAACCTTTTTGATTGGTCACTTTTTCCTCAAAGTTTTTTGCCTTTTTGGTAAACTCATCTAATTTTTTAGTGATTTCTTCTAAGTCTTTTTCTCTTGTAAACAGTGATTGATTCGTTTTCTTTTGGGCACCACCTGACATAGAGCCACCTGGATTTACAACATCTCCTTCCAACGTTACAATTCTAAACCGCCGCATCACAAGTTTAGCAATTTCATTGGCATCTTTTAATGTTTTGGCAACAATGACATGTCCCATTAAATGATCAGCTACTTTTTGATAGGCTTTTGGGATACTTATAAGTTGGGAGGCTACTCCTATAAAGCCATCATACTTCTCGACTTTTCCTAGGATATCCTTTGGAATAAACCGCGGTTGAATCGATGATAATGGTAAGAACGTTGCACGGCCATTATTTGTCTTTTTCAGCCAGGAAATTGCTTCACGTGCCGAGGCATCATGCTCAACAACAATATGCTGTGCCTGAGATCCAAGGACTGTTTCGATTGCTGTTACATATGCTCTTGAAACATCTATTAATTCAATCACAGCTCCATGAATTTGGTCTAGCTCATTTTGTTTATTTGCTTTTAATACTGCTTTAACACCATGGAAAAATCCTTGAAAATCCTCTTTCATTTCTTCTAGCATTTCTTTTTTTGATTTGAGCTTTTCAATATATTGATACCCTTGATATAGCTTTGTTTGATTTTCTTGAAATAAAGACCGCTCTTGATCTAACGACTCTTTCATTTCAGTGAATTCTGTTTCTTTTCCTGTATATGCCTTTTTTTGCTCATCAAAAGCTGTTTTTAGTTCTGATAGTTTTTTTGTTAACACTTCTCGTTCAGTTAAAACATCTTCAAATTTTTCTTTTTGTTTTGTTTCTTTTCCATTAAGCTGCTGTAGTTGTTGTTGTATTGTTTGTTTTTCATTTCGCTTAGCAGCTTGCTTGTTTAAGTATTCGATATAATCAGCTTTTAATGTTTCAATATGTTCAGCTATATTTTCCTGTTTATGTGCTAATTTATTTTCAAGTTGTTCCAAATGTTGTTTTGTTTTTTGTTGTTCCGTTTCCAGACTGCGTAATTTTTCTTTTTCCTCTTTTAATTCAGTCTCATATTGTGTTACTTTTTCCGCTGTTTCTGATTTTTGTAATTCCAGCTTTTCTTTATTCTCCGCAAAATGTTTTGTCCGTTCGTTTAATACATGTTTTTTTCCTTCTAATTGTTCTAACCCTTGGGTGATATGTAATAATTCATTTTGTAACCTTTCTATTTCTTCATCTAAGGCTTGCATCTGTTGACGTTCTGATGCTAATGTTGCTTCTTTTTGCTGAACGAGCGTTTGTTGATTAATCTCTTTCATTTTATCGTTTTCTAACGCTTCTAGTAATTGTTGCCATTTATTATGAAGCTGTTCAATTTCGGTTACAAGCAGAGCAATCTCTTGTTCTTTTAGTTGCTTTTTCCGTTCTAAATAAATTTGTGCCGTTTCCGCTTGTTCCTCTAAGGGACCAATCTGTTGTTCAATTTCATGAATAATATCTTCTACACGATTCAAATTTTCTTGTGTTTCAGCTAGTTTATATTCTGCCTTCTTCTTCCGTTGTTTATATTTTAATACACCTGCCGCTTCTTCAAATATGGTTCGGCGTTCCTCTGCTTTTGAACTTAAGATTTCTTCCACTTTTCCTTGACTAATGATGGAAAAAGCTTCACGCCCTAATCCAGAGTCCATAAATAAGTCAACAATATCTTTAAGACGACAAGGTTGTTTATTAATATAAAACTCACTCTCACCCGAACGATAGACGCGCCTAGTAACGTTTACTTCTTCATAATCAAGCGGGAGCTTTTTATCACTATTATCTAACACTAGAGATACTTCGGCTACATTCAACGGTTTTCTAGAATCACTTCCTTGGAAAATAATATCCTCCATTTTAGATCCACGTAATGATCGAGCGGATTGTTCACCTAAAACCCAACGGATTGCATCAGTAATATTACTCTTACCACTACCATTTGGTCCTACAACAGCTGTAACACCTGGTACAAAATCAACATTAATCCGTTCAGCAAAAGATTTAAAACCTACACTTTCTAATCTTTTTAAATACATAACCATTCTCCTAACAATCTTACTTACCAAGTTTCATGATACAAAAACCGTTTAACCAACAATGTAAACACCTGATCGTACCGAATCACCTAGCCGAGTTAGGTGTTTAAATATTAACATTATTAGCGGCGTTCTTAATCAACAAATCCCCTAGAGGTTAAAAAACATGCTCTTCATAGGAGATAATGATGCTTTTAACGTATTTATTCTATCATAAACAGCATACTTTAGCATATATCTATTCACTAACCTCATGCTAAAGACAATTTATCTATTTAAAAAAGAATACATCCTATTAGAACATGTCCTGTTTTATGTTATCATTACCATAACAAGCTAATATAAAAAGAGGTGGAATGATGAAATTAGAAGAAGCTACGAAGGAAAACCTAGCATTTATTTTGGATGAATTATCAGAACGTTTAAGTGTTGTTAATCGTTCCCTGATGGACCCAGAAGACTATGACTTAGAAAAATATAATGATATAAAATTCATGTATGACATGGTAAAACAAAAGGGCCAATTAAGCTCTTCTGAGACACAAGCCTTCATTGAAGAACTACGAAATGTTCGAAAATAAATGATCAAAAAACAGGTGATACTTTATAGACGGTACCACCTGTTTTTTAGTTAATTAATATACGTATCTAGTGCCAATTTTGCCGCACGTTGTTCCGCCTCTTTTTTTGTTCTACCTATTCCTTCCCCTGCCACCTGATCTTTTATACAAACTTGGGCTATAAACTCTTTATTATGGGATGGCCCTTTTTCAGCAACAATCTTATATTCAATTGATTGGTTTTTATACTGTTGAACAAATTCTTGTAGTTGGCTTTTATAATCCATCGCATGCGAAAAAGCACCTGTTTTAATCTTTGGAAATACATGCTCCTCTAAAAAAGCTAATGCCTTATCAAAACCTTGATCAACATATAAAGCACCAAGAAAAGCTTCAAAAACATCAGCCAATAAAGCAGGACGCTCCCTGCCCCCGGTTTGTTCTTCACCTTTTCCTAATAATATATATTTGCCAAAATTTAATTCAGTGGCAAAGTTTACCAATGAAGCCTCACAAACAATAGCTGCACGCAGTTTTGTCAGCTCTCCTTCTGGCATCTGCTTATTTTTGCGATACAAATATTGGGAAACACCTAATTCCAACACTGCATCACCTAAGAACTCTAAGCGTTCATTATCAGAAGACTGGATTCCCCGATGCTCATTCACATAAGATGAATGTGTAAAAGCTTGTCTTAAGAGACTTTGATCTCCAAACTTAATCTGAAGTTGACTTTCTAATTGTGCAAAATCCAACAATTTCACCTCCTTCTTCTGTTGTACAAACAATCGACAATATACGGAAAGTCTCGCCAATGCGAGACTTTCTATACTAGGATTGACTGTTTATGTACTCAACAGCATCACCTACAGTATTGATTTTCTCAGCTTCTTCATCAGCGATTTCCATATCGAACTCGTCTTCAAGCTCCATTACAAGTTCTACAACATCTAATGAGTCTGCTTCAAGGTCATCTTTAAATGATGCTTCCATTGTCACTTTTGATTCTTCAACATCCAATTGATCCACGATGATTTTCTTTACACGATCAAATACATCTGCCATCCTTGATCACCCCCTTTCAAATAATCTAGCAAAATGCTTGGTATTACATTACCATTCCACCATCAATATGAATCGTTTGACCTGTAATATAATTGGCATCGTCTGAAGCAAGAAAGCGAACAACCCTCGCTACATCTTCGGCTTTACCCAATCTTTCTAACGGAATAAGTGAATACATGGATTCTTTTTGCTCGTCTGTTAAAGCATCTGTCATTTCTGTTGCAATAAAACCTGGTGCAACTGCATTCACCAAAATATTGCGTGATGCTAACTCCTTAGCAGTCGTTTTGGTTAAACCAATAACACCCGCTTTTGCAGCAACATAGTTTGCTTGACCTGGATTTCCACTCACACCAACGATAGAGGAAACATTAATAATTTTCCCCTCTTTTTGCTTCATCATTTGTCTTGTGACTGCTTTCGTACAGACAAATACACCTTTTAAGTTCGTATTAATAACCTGATCAAACTCTTCTTCTTTCATGCGCATTAACAAGTTATCACGTGTTATACCAGCGTTATTAACGAGAATATCTAAGCTACCAAATTCTTTTATTACTGCTTTCACCATACTTTTGACACTTGCTTCATCTGAAACATCTGCTTGGATCTTGAATGTTTTAACACCAAGTGCTTCTAATTCTTCTACTACTGCTTGCGCTTTTTCTTCATTTCCAGCAAAATTTACCGCAACATTCGCACCTTTTTGACCCAATTCTAAGGCAATTGCTTTCCCAATACCACGCGAGGCTCCTGTAACCAGTGCATTTTTTCCTTCCAACATTAGGAATCCTCCTTCTTATACCAATCTACAAAGGCTTCTAATGATTCTGGATCTTGAACGGCAAAAGTTGGGGTACGTCGACTAATTTTCTTAACTAAACCACTTAGTACTTTCCCATTTCCTACTTCTACAAATGCATCAATATCTTCTTGTAACATATTCTGAATAGATGATTCAAAGCGCACTGGTGAGTATAGTTGTTTGATTAATAGATCTTTTATCTCATTCTTTGTTATAACAGGTTTTGCTGACACATTAGCATAAACAGGTATGGCTGCATCCTTTAAATCTACTTTATTTAGTTCTTTTGTAAATGCCTCATTTGCCTTCTTCATTAAACGGGAATGAAAAGGGCCACTTACATTTAATGGCAACACTCGTTTTGCACCATTTTCTTTGAGGTATTTACTTGCTTCTTCCACTCCTTCTTTGGAGCCTGAGATAACAACTTGTCCAGGGCAGTTATAGTTAGCAATGTCCACCACTTCTTCTATGTCGAGTTGTGCTAAATGATCCTCAATCTCCTCAGCTTTCATTCCTAACACAGCGGCCATTGTCCCTTTACCTTTTGGAAAGGCTTCTTCCATTAATTTTCCTCTTGTTTTGACAAGTGGTAATGCTTCATCCACCGAAAAAGTACCTGCTGAAACTAATGCACTATATTCTCCTAAACTATGACCAACTGCCATAACAGGATTAATGCCTTCGTTTTTTAATATAGTTTGGACAGCGGTACTTGCTAACAAAAGTGCGGGTTGTGCATTTTCCGTCTCGGTTAACGTCTCTTTTGGGCCATTAAACATGATATCTGTTAGAGACTCACCCAAAATTTCATCGGCTTGATCGAACAATGCTTTAACTTCAGGGTTAACGTCATAAAATGCTTTTCCCATGCCTACTACTTGTGAACCTTGTCCTGGAAACATAAACGCTACTCGTTTCATTCCGTATCCTCCCCTTTATCTATGTCGATTGCAGCAACAGTTGTTTGTATCGTGTTTGTTACATCATGTTCAACCATATGACTTGCCTGTTTAATTGCATTATAAATTGCTCTCCGATTAGACGAACCATGTGCTTTAATTACTGGAGCAGCTAATCCAAACAGACCTGCTCCACCATATTCTGAGTAATCCAGCTTATCTTTTAATCCTTTTAAATCATTTTTCACCATACCAGCTGCAATTTTTGTTTTCAAGGATCCCATTAGCGTTTCTTTTAACATGGAAAACATCGTCAAAGCTGTTCCTTCTATTGTTTTTAATGCAATATTCCCACTAAATCCATCGGTCACAACAACGTCAGCAGCACCGCTCAGAATATCTCTAGCTTCTACATTTCCGATGAAATTAACTGGTGCATCTTGTAATAACGTAAATGCTTTTTTCGTTAAATCATTCCCTTTTCCATCTTCTGTTCCGACATTTAAAAGGCCGACAGTTGGATTAGAAACCCCCCTCACTTTTTCTGTGTAAATGGAACCCATAACCCCATATTGAACAAGATGTGCTGCTTTTGCATCCACATTAGCACCTACATCTAATAATAGAAATCCTTTCCCATCTATTGTCGGTAATGTTGGACTTAGAGCAGGGCGTTGAATTCCTGGTATTCTGCCAACTCCAAATAACCCGGCACTCATTAAAGCTCCAGTATTTCCAGCTGATATACAAGCGTCTGCCCGATTTTCTTTCACTTCTTTGGCCATTAATACAAGGGACGCATTTTTCTTGCGACGAACTGCTCGTACTGGCTCATCCTCCCCTGTTATCATTTCTGTTGTATGTATAATCGATAGTTTCGTTGTATCCGAAATTAATGGTTTAATTTGGTCTTCGTTACCAATTAAGGTGATATGTAAATTTTCTATTTTAGAAACTGCATCCATGGCACCATTTACAATTTCTTCTGGTGCATGATCACCGCCCATTGCGTCTATTGCTAATTTCATTTAGAAATTCTCCTTTTCGTTTGATCGATACATATGAAACAATCCTGTAAAGACTTTTTCATTATCGACAAAGCTATTTACCCGAACAATGGTTAAGCCTTTCTCACTTTCCCCTTCGACAAAAGCCTTCGCAACTACACGTTCCCCTTGTTTCACTTGTCGTGTGAATTTCAACTCTGATTTTGCTGTTAAGGCTAATTCATCATTAATGACTGCTACTGCAAGGGAATTAGCTTGTGCAAACAAATGATGACCACGAGCAATTTTATTTCGAGAAAATACATGTTCTTGCTGAATTTCTAATATAGAGATTGCTCGATGATCTAACTCTAAATCAATAATTTCACCAATCACTTCATCAATTGGCAGTGCTTTAACTGTTTCATTCCATTGGTCGTTGGCCACTGACTTTATTCTTTCGCGTAATTCTGGTATTGAAAGTTCCATTCGATCTAGGCGTATCGTTTGGATACTTACACCAAACTTTTTCGCTAATTCCTCATCAGTAATAAATGGTGTTTGATCAATTGTTTCTTTTAGTAATTGTTGTCGTTCTACTTTGCTTCGTTTCATTTATGGCACCAGCTTTTTATATTTTGTGTATATATTGCTATTAATACTTGGTACTAATAGTAATATATAATAGCTTATAAAATTATGCAAGTATCGACTGTTAATCAAGTGTTTCTTGTAAGGATTCATCCTGTTCTAGATAATTTCGTAAAGTTTGAAAATCAGCTTCTTGTAAAGCATTTTGTTCAATGATCTCAGCTGCGTCTTTCCTTGCAGTTTCCAGTGCACGATAATCGTGAACCATATCTGCAACTTTAAATTCAGGAAGACCACTTTGCTTTTTACCAAAGAAATCCCCAGGTCCACGAAGTTTTAAGTCTTCCTCTGACAATTGAAATCCATCATTTGTTTCCGTCATAATACGCATCCGTTCTTTTCCAACTTCTCCTTTTGGATCGGCAATAAGAATACAATAACTTTGATTTTCTCCTCTTCCTACACGACCTCGAAGTTGATGTAATTGGGACAACCCAAACCGTTCCGCATCATAAATAACCATAATGGTTGCGTTTGGCACATTAACACCAACTTCTACAACAGTGGTAGACACCAGTATTTGAATATCATTCGTAGCAAATTCCTTCATAATGGCTTCTTTCTCATCTGTCGGTAACCTACCATGCATCAAACCGATTTTTACTTCTGGTGGATAAAATGCTTGTAATTGCTCGTACAAATCAACGGCATCTTGGATATCAAGTTTATCGGATTCTTCAATAAGTGGACAAATGACATAGGCCTGTTCACCTACATTAATCTGTTTTTGAATAAAGTTAAGTACTCGGTCAAATGTATTCGCTTTTGTCCAGTATGTCTTAATTTCTTTTCTACCCGATGGCATTTCATCAATAACAGAAACATCCATATCGCCAAAAGCTGTAATTGCTAATGTTCTCGGTATAGGTGTAGCGGTCATAAATAATACATCAGGGTGCAAGCCCTTATCCCGTAAAATACGCCGTTGCTCTACACCAAAGC
Source organism: Oceanobacillus halotolerans (assembly GCF_010993955.1). Taxonomy (GTDB): domain Bacteria; phylum Bacillota; class Bacilli; order Bacillales; family Amphibacillaceae; genus Oceanibacillus_A; species Oceanibacillus_A halotolerans. The sequence goes on from NZ_WIXL01000005.1 coordinate 12,527, forward strand.
GGTGCTGTTCATCAATGATTGCTAATCCTAAATCATCAAAAAAGACATCATCTTGAATGAGAGCATGTGTCCCAATCACAAGATTGATTTCATGATCTTCAATCGCTTTGACTAATTCACGACGTTTTTTTCCTTTCACAGATCCCGTTAATAGTGCAATATTTGCGTTGGCGCCAAATAATTCAACTAATGATTGATAATGCTGTTCCGCTAATATTTCAGTTGGAACCATTAATGCTCCCTGTTTATTAGCCGTTATTGAAGCATATAAGCTGATAGCTGCAACTGCGGTTTTTCCAGATCCAACGTCGCCTTGTAATAAACGATTCATCCGATAAGGGGATTTCATATCAGTTAATATTTGCTTTAGTGACGTTTCTTGTGCATTGGTTAATGTAAACGGTAATTTGTGAATGAACTCTTTTATTTTCACAACATCGTACTGCTGTGCATTCCCCTTTGTGGCTTCTCGATGCATCTTTCGGAGTAACTGCATTTTTAATTGAAAAAGAAGAAATTCTTCATATGTAAATCTTCTTCGTGCATGTTTTAAGTGAATTCTATTTTTCGGAAAATGCATGATCTTAACCGCATTCCTACGGTTTGGAAGTTTATAAGAATATAAATAGGATTCAGGTAAAATTTCTTCTATTTGTGCTCCATATTCATTCATTGCAATTTGAATTAATTTTTTTAATTTAACTGTCGTTAAATGCCCTTTCACAGAATAGAAAGGTTGGATTATGGCCTCTTCTTTTGCAGGACCTTTTTTATAATTGCTGACTGTGATTTGTAAACGGTGTGCATCCCATTTGCCTGTTAACGTAATGGTTTCACCAACGTCTATATGTTTTTTAGCAAAAGCACGATTAAACATAACCGCTTTTACCGCAACTTGTTCTACCTCTACGGTAAAAGTTAGCCTTGATTTTTTTTTACCATAAAAGGTGAGGGAAGGTTGATGAACAACTCTTCCCTCAATTGTTACTTTATCATCGTGTATTAGTTCACGAAGTGGTTTTATTTCAACTACATCATATCGATAGGGGAAATAAAATAATAAGTCACCAATTGTATAAATATTAATTAATGCTAAATCTTCAGCAAGCTTTTCGCCTACTCCTTTTAATTGTGTTACGGCATCACTTAGCATCTTCAAACCACTCTTTTCTAAACAGACATTCCAAATATTTTCTCTTTTAATAATCGACCTGTTGGGGTATCAGCTAGACCACCTTCCCCTGTTTCTCTTAAGGAAGAAGGCATTTGCTTTCCAATACGATACATCGCACCAATTACTTCATCAGCAGGAATTCTACTTGTAACACCTGCAAGTGCCATATCTGCTGACACGATCGCTAGGGATGATCCTGCAGCATTTCGTTTTACACAAGGTACTTCTACTAAACCTGCAACAGGGTCACAAACAAGGCCTAACATATTTTTCAACGTAATTGCAAAGGCATCAGCAGATTGTTGTGGACTTCCTCCTGCCATTTCAACAATTGCAGCTGATGCCATTGCACCTGCTGATCCCACTTCTGCTTGGCAGCCTCCTGCAGCACCAGAGATAAATGAATTATTCGCAACCACAAATCCAAAGGCACCAGATGTAAATAAATAACGAATCATTTGTTCACGTGTTGGATTTAATTGATTTTTAACAGCAAAAAGTGTACCTGGAACACAACCCGCACTACCTGCTGTAGGAGTTGCACAAATGGTACCCATTGCCGCATTTACTTCATTGGTTCCCATTGCTTTACTAACAGCATCTAATAAAAGGTTACCTGAAAGAGGTGTTTTCTCTTTCATATATTCCTGAATCCGAACAGCGTCACCACCTGTTAATCCAGTTACAGATTCTACACCTTGTAAACTATCTTCTATTGCTTTTTCCATCACTTCTAAGTTTTTTTCCATATCTGCAAATACTTCTTCTCGTGATTTTTCCTTCACATCCATCTCTTGTCGTATCATCACTTCAGAGATTTGTATATTTTCATTTTCAGCCATTTCTACTAATTCCTTTATTGTTCGAAACATCGTCATTAGACAAACTCCTCTCTCTAACTAACAATTTTAGCAATTTGAATGATGTGATCTGCACTCTGTAGTTCTTTTAAAATCGCATCATCCACATTTTGGTCTACCTCTATCACCATTAATGCTTCTTTTCCAACATCTTTACGGTTTACTTCCATATGGCCAATATTGATCTCATGCTTTGCTAAAATTTTTGTAACAGAAGCAATTGCACCAAAACGATCATTATGCATAATTAAAATAGCTGGATGATTACCGGATAAACGTAGTTCAAAGCCATTAAGTTCTGTTATCTCAACTTTTCCGCCACCAATTGATATACCTACTAATTCCTGTTGCTCCTTTTCATTTCCGATTAGCATTCTGACTGTATTAGGATGATTGGCTGCAGAATTATCTTCTATAAACTCTACTTCCATTCCTTTTTCCTTTGCAATATCTAATGCTTTACTCATACGTGGATCATCTGTTTCGAATCCTAACAGTCCACCGACTAAGGCAAAGTCTGTGCCATGGCCTTTATATGTTTTAGCAAATGATTCATATAAATGGATCCGTGCCCATGTTGGTTCTTTGCCAAATAAATTACGTGCAGCTTTCCCAATTCGAGCTGCTCCAGCTGTATGTGAGCTGGAAGGGCCAATCATGACTGGACCAATGATATCAAAAACGGAATTGTATTTCATTAAAATCACCGCCTAATTATTTGTATAGAACTATCTCACATTGTAAAGTATAACAAAAAAGTTTATAATAATCATTTGTGGATTATAGATTATGATGCGAAGTAGCATCTTTCCTATAATCGGGAGGGAGAGGGCTATACATTATAAAGGAGCTAGTATGTCTAAACATTCAGATCTAGAACTCCAAAATAGGAAAACGATGTGGCGAAAAGAAATAACAGCTGGATTAATCGGTTACCTCACTACTGTATATATTGTCGCTGTAAATGGTTCTATTTTGAATGAGGCAGGAATATCACTAGAAGCTGGTATGATCGCAACCATTCTGGCTAGCTTTGTCGGAACATTGTTAATGGGTTTATTTGCTAGATTACCATTAATTTTAATTCCTGGTATGGGCATAAATGCATTATTTGCATACTCAGTCGTTGATGGAGCAAATTTAACCTTCCAAGAAGGATTAGGTGTCGTTTTTATTGCTTCAGTATTGTTCCTAGTGACAGCTTTTTCGAAGTTAGGAATTTTACTTAGAGATACCATTCCTGATTCATTAAAACATGCCATTACAGTAGGTTTAGGCTTTTTCCTAATCTTAATTGGCCTAGAAAATACTGGGATTGTTATTAGTGGGGAACAATCGGTTGTCGCTTTGGGGGACTTCACGTCTCCAACCGTCATTGTCAGTTTATTAACCCTTTTTATCTCTATTTTTCTATTTATCAAAAATATCCCTGCAAACTTTTTAATTACGATGATTGTAGGAACAGGGCTAGGCTTTTTATTTGGTATTGTAGATACCTCCAATCATAGTTCAGTATCAATTGACTGGGGTTCGATCATTTTTATCCCATCTTTTTCTGCAGTTGATGAAATAGGGTTTTGGCTAGCTATTTTTCCGTTAGCAATGATTCTCATATTTGAAAATATGGGATTATTACACGGTCAACTTCACATGTTAAACAAACAAGATCGTTATAAAAGTGGCTATCGAATGACAGCATTTTCTTCACTCACATGTGCATTTTTTGGAACTTCTCCAACGGTTTCTGCTGCAGAAAATACTGCAGTAATTGCATCAGAAGGAAAATCCCGAATAACTGCCATTACAGCTAGTTTGTTGTTTTTAGCCACCATTGTAATTATTCCGTGGATATCCATGATTCCAACTACTGCCATCAGTCCTATTTTAATAATCGTGGGGGTATTAATGGCACAGAACATTCGGCATATTAAGTTAAACGATATCTCAGAAGCTTTGCCTACATTTCTTATAGCTGTTATGATCCCATTTACGTATAGTATTGCAGATGGAATGGCTTTTGGATTTATTGCATATCCAATTGTTAAAATAGCGATAGGAAAAACTAAAGATCTAACAATGCCATTAATCATTATATCATTGCTATTTGCATTGATGTTTATAATGAAAATTATAGGATTCTAAAGAAATTTGCTAGCTGAGCAGTTCATTTTTAATCCTCCAAGCACGGGTCTTTCAGGCAATAACGGAATGACGATTCATCTATAAAACTAGGCGGTTCCTCATTTCGCTATTGGTTAGAAAAGCGGTACTTTTTCGGTCTAGATGAATCCCCGTTCCGCTAATAGCACTAAATGATTGAATTATGAGGGGGAAGACAGCAAATAACGGAACGAGGATAACAAACCATCCTCCAAACAGGGGTTTTTCGGCAAATAACGGAATGACGATTCATCTATAAAAGTATTAGGTCTTTGATTCTGAATTATTTACGATATATCTAAATCTAAAAATTAAAGTGCCTGATGTCAGGAAACACCTTTTAATCATTGAATGAATTCACACAATGTAAGTTACGAATTAGAAAAACTCGCATTCGCTCGTCTTTTAGCGAAGGTGTTAGTTTTTCTTATACTTGGGACGTAAAAATTTTAGCTACGTCGAGTCCACTTCTTGGCTAAAATTTTATTTCCTAACGTGTAAAAAAGCAATGGCTATTGCCATTGCTTTTTTATTCGACTGAAAAAATATAAGAATAAATTGGCTGATTGCCATGATGTACTTCAACTTCTACATCTTCAAACGTATCCTCTACATAGTCAACAAGTTGGTCAACTTCTTCATCGCTTACATCCTCACCTTGAAGGATTGTTAGAATTTCATCATCTTCTGTAATCATTTCGTTTAACAATAATTTAACAGTCTCTGTCTTATCCTGGTGTGTTGCTTTAATTTCTCCGTCTACAATACCCATAAAGTGATCTTTTTCGATGGTAATGCCATCAATTTGTGTATCACGAACAGCATACGTAATTTGACCTGTTTTGACCTCACCACTTGCACTCTCCATCGTTTCTTTATTTTCTTGAAGGCTTGATTCTGGGTGAAATGCAAGCATCGCACTAATCCCTTGTGGAATTGTTTTGGTAGGAACGACTTCTACATTGGCTTCAGCTATTTCTTTTGCTTGTTCGGCCGCCATTACGATGTTTTTATTATTTGGTAATATGATAATGTTATTTGCATTTGCTTTCTCAATGGCTTCAGCAATATCCTGTGTACTTGGGTTCATGGTTTGTCCACCTTCAATAACCACTGTCGCACCTAGACTTTCTAATAATGACTTGATACCACTTCCCATTGCAACCGTAACAATGCCATACGCAGCTTTTTCTTTTGATGCATTTTTTTCTTTTTTATCTCCAACGATAGCTGTATGTTGCTCACGCATATTTTCAATCTTCATATTAATGAGGCTTCCGTATCGTTGTGCCTTCGTTAAAATGTTACCTGGGTATTCCGCGTGAATATGTACTTTCACGATTTCATCATCAGACACAACAAGAAGGGAATCCCCATGTTCGCTTAATTCCTCACGAAAGTCTTCCTCATTAAACGGATTTTCGTTTAGTTTATCTTCTTCAAACTGTACCATGAATTCTGTACAATATCCGTATTCAATTTCGGTTGTATCCATGAAATCCTGTGCAATTTTATGATGTTCTGCATTAACCATTTCGTCCATTTCAACTGTTTCAGTTGTTTGCTCTGGGAGCTCCTCTCCTTTTAATGCAGCTAAGAACCCTTCATAAATGGTTACAAGACCTTGTCCACCTGAATCAACAACTCCTACCTCTTTTAACACAGGTAGTAAATCAGGAGTACGCCTTAAAGAAGCTTTTGCTTCTTGTACCACTTTTTCCATCAAAGCAACAATATCTGTTTCCTTTTCTGCTTCTGTCACAGCAGTTGTTGCTGCATCTTTTGCTACTGTTAAAATAGTTCCTTCGACAGGTTTCATTACCGCTTTATAAGCTGTCTGTACACCACTATCAAAAGCGGTAGCTAAATCCGCTACCGATGCAGTTTCCTTTTTCTCTAAGCCTTTTGCAAATCCACGAAACAATTGGGATAAAATGACACCCGAATTCCCTCGTGCTCCCATTAATAGTCCTCTAGACAATGCTTGAGCTACGTTAGATACATGGTTATCATTTGTTTTTTTCACTTCATTAGCTCCAGATGTCATCGATAAATTCATATTGGTTCCCGTATCGCCATCCGGAACTGGAAATACATTTAGTGCATCAATCTGTTTGGCATTATTAGTTAAATGGTTTGCTCCTGCGAGTACCATTTGTGTAAAAGTTTTGCCATCTAACGTTTGTACCGTCACAATACTTCCTCCTTCTACATACACAAAAGATCTATATTAGACTTTTGCTACCCGAACTCCTTGAATATATATATTCACAGAATCAATTGTTAAGCCTAATTGTTTGTTTAATGTATATTTTACTTGAGATTGTACATTATGCGCTACTTCCGATATTTTTGTTCCGTAGCTTACAATAATATACATATCAATGTGGAGATGATTTTCTTCTTGTCTTACGACTACTCCTCTTGAATAGTTTTCTTTACGTAGTATCTCTGCTATACCATCGCGTAATTGGCTTTTAGAAGCCATCCCAACTATTCCATAGCATTCTACCGCTGCACCACCAGCAATTGTTGCAATAACTTCATTTGTAATCGTTACGTGACCATCATTTGTATTAAGTTCAATGGACATTATGATCCTCCTTTAATACGCACTTATCCTTATAATAGTGTATTTTACTATATAATAATTTATAATAAAAGTAATTATATATGATTCTAATAAGTCCCTTATAAGAATGGACGAAATCAGTCTTCCTGTCAAGAGTTTTTGCTTTACCAAAAATTTGAGGCTGTTTTTGGAAGGCTGTTTTATCAAAGATTGTTTCTTTTTCTTTTGTATAAAACTTAATGAATAATCGATGTATTATGCGCAGTAGTTTTAGCTATGAATACCGCTACGGAAATACACTTCGCTTTCACCAAGGGCATAAGTGCCCTTGCTGAAAGCGACTGTCAGGAGCGGAAATCAAAGCTGCTTTACAATATATATCAACAGCAGCATACTATGTGAAAAGTTCCTAAATAAAAAAGGAAGCTAGGCAATAAGAAAAATATAGATTGCATTCTATTCCTACTTATGATAAATTGTATAAGTATTAAAATGACACATGTTAGAGTAGGAGGGATTACCATGGCTAGAAAATGTGTTGTAACTGGACGTAAAACTCGCAGTGGAAACCAACGTTCTCACGCTATGAATTCCAACAAGCGTAAATGGAAAGCTAATGTACAAAAAGTTCGCATTATGGTAGACGGTAAGCCTAAAAAAGTTTATGTTTCTGCTCGCGCCCTTAAATCAGGTAAAGTAGAGCGCGTATAATATACCTAAAAAAGAACAAATCACATTAGTTTATGAAAGAAAAGAGCACCCTTCTTATGGGTGCTTTTTTTAAAAGGTAAGAAAGTATAAAAAGTTGGCCTCTTACTGCCTTTTATAGGAAAGACCACGTCCCAGCTCCGAGCGATTGATGTCCTAGTGCCGATAGACATAAGGACGCCTGAGTTTTCATCGGCCAGCACCCACCCCCCTCGAAGTCATAAGTCAATCCTCATTACGCGCAAAAAGCGCCACGTCGAGGCTTGGCTTATGCTTGGCAGGTAAGAAAGTATAAAACTTTCTTACTAAGTGCAGCTAAGGCTTTCGCCATAAGAACGTGGCGACAAGCCAAGCTTTCTAATCGGGGGTAATCAAGGCGCTTCTAGCTTTTGTTCTGAAAACAAAACCTAAAACCAAACAATTTTGGTAAAATTCCACAGCACATATCAAGGAAACATTTCATTAAAAAAATGATACTTTAAACCTTGATACAATCATTTACTACACTGTTTCATAGAAAATGAGCTTATGTCAATTTAATTGACAAAAGCCGTTCATGCCTTACTTATCTTTTTTAAAGGCGCCAATTACAACCCGTACAAATCCACCAACAAATCTAGGAAGTTTAATCGTATAAAATTTCATGAGTTCGCCCTCCTCTGCATACAAACAGCTTACATCGGAATCGTATTAGACATAGCATCACGACTCTTTACTAATAATAGTATGCCACTACCATAGGAAAAAGTACCATAATTTGAAATAAGCTGATTAGAAATGCAAAGTGTAGATCCCCAAGAAATATCTTCATATTCTAACGGATAATAGAATCCTTCTAATGAGAGTCCCTCTACTGTTTGTGTCAATGGGATAAACGAAATATAAGGATATAATTTGTCTTTTTTCACATGATGTGTACCTGGTGTCGTTAATTGGATTTGATTATAATGATCAATCATAATTCCATTAATACCTTTTTGATTAATATGATGTAGTAATTGTATGTTAATGAGTTCATGGTCTAATCTACCACCTGTTACACCAAATAAATACAATTCGTTCGGCTGGTATGAATATGCATGGGAGAGTGCAATTTCTATATCGGTTTGGTCTTTTTCAACAGGATATACATTTACCTTACGAGCCTGGTCTTCCAGCCTTCTTTTTTGGTAAGAAGAAATAGAATCAAAATCACCTACAGCAAGATCAAGTGGAAGCCGCTGATCGATGATCGTTAATGCACCTCGATCAGCACCTATCCAGAGATCAATTATACTTTCATACGGGGATAGATCTGGAATTAAGTTTTTTGGTCCATTTCCGACCACTGCTACCTTCATTTTCTATTACTCCGTTCCTGAAGCTGATTGGCGAATTGCTTGAATGGCTTCCTGTCGATTTGATTTATTAAATATTGCACTACCAGCTACTAATACATCTGCTCCTGCCTCACTACATTTTTTGGCTGTTTCTGTATTAATTCCTCCATCAATTTCAATCTCAAAAGATATACCTAGTTCCTCTCTCCAAGTAACTAGCTTTTTAATTTTATCAATAGTATTTGGAATAAACGATTGTCCACCAAATCCAGGGTTGACAGACATTAATAAGACTAAATCAACATCGGGTAATACTTCTTTTATGAACTCTACTGGTGTTCCTGGATTAATCACAACACCTGCTTTCGTATTCGAACTTTTAATTAATTGTATCGTTCGATGTAAGTGTGTACATGCTTCTTGGTGAACGGTAATAATGGATGCACCAGTTTTTTGAAACATAGGAATATAGTGATCTGGATTTTCGATCATCAAATGTACATCAAGTGGTAATGTCGTATATGGTTTTATCGCTTCTACAACAAGCGGACCTATTGTAATATTTGGTACATAGTGTCCATCCATGACATCCACATGAATGTAGTCTGCTCCTCCTTGTTCCACTTCTTTTATATCACTACCTAACTTCGCAAAATCTGCTGATAAAATGGATGGTGCTATTTTTACCATATGTCAATACCTCGGCTTTCTAGTTTGGATTTCTTCGTAAAAACGTAAATAATGGTCATAACGAGAAGATGCTATATCTCCAGCTTCTACCGCTTGTTTAACGGCACATTTTGGTTCTTTAATGTGGTTACACCCACGAAATTTACATGAAGTGCTATGCATGGCTATTTCTGGAAAACAATTTCCTAGTTCTTCTAATTGAATGTTATCAAAGTCTAGTGAACTAAAACCTGGTGTATCTGCTACAAGACCATTATTAATTTCTACTAATTCCACATGTCTTGTTGTATGTTTTCCTCTACCAAGACTTTCAGACACCTCACCAGTTTCTAATACCAAAGATGGCTTAAGCTTGTTTAATAAGGAAGACTTTCCAACTCCAGATTGACCCGCAATAACAGATACATTATTTGCAAGATATCTACTTAAAGGTTCCATATTCATATTATCTTTTACCGAATATAATTCAACTGGATACCCTATTTTTTCATATACCTTTCGATAATAATCAATTTTTTCTATCATCGTTTCGGATAATGCATCCATTTTTGATATAAAAATAATCGGCTCAATATCCTTTGATTCAATTAGAACAAGAAAACGATCCAACAATAAAGGACTAAAATCAGGCAACACAACAGAGGTAACAATAATTGCTTGATCAATATTAGCAATCGGTGGTCTAATCAGTTCATTTTTTCTAGGCTTTATATCTGTGATAAAACCTTCGTCAAGGTTAGTACTTTCAAACGTAACAAAATCCCCTACAAGAGGCGTGATTTTTTGTTTCCGAAAAACACCTCTTCCTCGACACTGATAAATCTCTTCACCTGATTTTACATAATAAAAACCACTTAACGCTTTCACAATTCTACCCTCTGCCATTTATTCACCATCCTCATAGGAAATTTCTTCTTGTATTACAACATCATCATCTAGCATTACTCTATATTCTGCTGACGTATCTTGTTCAATCGTTAATGTGATCGTAAATGTCTCATCAGCTGTAATCGTTTCTTCATGATATACTTCATCTATTTGATAATTCATATCGCCAATGTAAATACGAACTGTTTGTTCTACTGGTTCTTCTGTTTCCTCCTCATCTGTTGGAGGTGGATCATATTCCACCACAAATTCCTCCGTATGAGTTCTAGGTGGTAGTTCTTCTATTCCAATGGAAACATATACATCAACCGTTTCACCTTCTTCTAGATTCGTATTAGGTGCAGGATTTTGACGTATAACATTACCCTCTGCTACATCATCAGAATGCTCTTTAATTACGTTAATATTTAATCCCTGTTCCTCTAATATATTCTCTGCCTCTTCTTGTGACATCCCTTCTAAATTACTAAGTGCAATAGGATCAGGGCCACTACTTACTTCAAAAATAACACGTGTTTCTCCTGGAATAACTTCAGCGTTTGGCTCTGGTTGTGTTTGATTAATAATTATCCCTTCTGGCTCTTCTGAGGTTTTTTCATACCCAATAATTTCTTCAAAGCCTTGTTCCTCTAATATTTGTTGGACTTGATTAAATTCTTCCCCTACATAATCACCAAATGTCTCTGTCTCTTTTCCTTGACTAACAAAAACAGTTATAATGGAGCCCTCTTTTACTGTACGTCCTACTTGTGGACTCGTTCGTACAACGAAACCTTCTTCTACCTCATCAGAAAAAACGAGCTCCTCTTCAGCTTCAATATTAATCTGTTCCAACTCTTCTTGTGCTTCATCAAATTCCATTCCTATTATATCTGGAATGGTAACATCTTCTGGCTGCATGAGACTTGGAATAATGAATAATGCAGCAATCCCACTACCCATTAACAGAACAATGATTGCAATAATCCATACCCACTTTTTCCTTCGCTTTTTCTTCTTTTTAGATGAAGGTTCTGTTGCGCCTTCTTCCTTATTTTCATATGATTTTGTCTCTTGGTTCGAATGTTGGGTGATCGTATCTTCGTCCTTATTATCGTTATCATTAATCGTTTTATCTGTAATAACTGGGATGGCTTTTGTCTCTTCCCCTTCTTCGACTGGAGGGGTATACTTCGATTCATCGATTCGATCAGGATGTAAAGCTGTATGGATTGTTTCCTCCATATCGTATACATTATCAAATCGGTGAAACGGATTTTTGGCCGTCGCTTTAAGAACGATATTTTCAACACTTTGAGGTACCTTATCATTGATTTGCCTAACAGATGGTGTTTCATCCTGTAAATGTTTTAGTGCAATTGAAACTGCTGATTCTCCTGAGAATGGAAGACGCCCAGTTAATAATTCAAATAGTACAATCCCTAACGAGTATATATCAGATTTCTTGGTTGCCATTCCACCTCTAGCTTGTTCTGGAGATAAATAATGTACAGAACCTAAAACAGAATTAGTTTGTGTAAGGGCTGTTGCACTTAATGCCATGGCAATACCAAAATCTGTCACTTTCACTTGTCCATCCGAATCAATTAAAATATTTTGTGGCTTTATGTCACGATGAACAATATCATTTGCATGTGCATGGGCAATAGCAGATGTAATCTGTTTCATAATATCTAGTGCTTCTGATACCTCGAGTGGCCCATATTGTTGTATGTATTCTTTTAATGTCATGCCATCTATGTATTCCATTACCATAAATAAAATATTATCTTCTTCACCTACATCATAAATATTGACGATATTGGGATGTGATAGACTTGTAGCAGATTGTGCTTCTCGGTCAAATCGCGCAATAAATTCTTCATCATTTGCATATTCTATACGCAGTACTTTAATCGCCACATCCCGCTCCAGGATGATGTCCCTTGCTAAATAAACATTTGCCATTCCCCCGCCACCAATTGTTTGGCGAATCTTATAACGCTCATTTAGGAGATGACCATCTAACATAAATTGTCACCTTCTTTCTCTGTCCAATCATGGAACACAAGAACTAACGAAATATTATCTTCTCCTCCACGTTCGTTTGCCTGTTCCACCATTGTTTTTCCAATTGTAGAAATGGCTTCATTTAATGCTAAATACTCCTCTAATTCTGTATCCACTAATTTGTTCGTTAGACCATCTGAACAAAGTAACAGTTTATTTCCATTTTCCCAAGTGATGGACTGTATATCTGGTTTTATTTCTTGTTCCGTACCTAAAGCTTTTAAAAGGACATTTTTTCTTGGATGATATTCCGCATCATCTTTAGATATCTCACCTTTGCGTACTAATTCATTGACTAGGGAATGATCTTCTGTTAGCTGGATAAAATCTTCTTGACTCCATAAATAGCACCGACTATCACCTACATGTGCAATCGTTAAAAATTCCTTTGTACAAATCACAACTACAATTGTTGTACCCATCCCTTGACAGTCTTTATTTTGTGTTGCCTCTTCATAAATTTTCTGATTCACCTTCTGTAAAAGCTCTGAAATCCATATTTCTGCTTTCTCTGGTTCATCAATTCCGTTACATTCCTCCCAATTGGTTTGGACGAGTGATGTTGCCATCTCACTAGCTACATCGCCTGCCTTATGGCCACCCATCCCATCTGCAACTAAAGCGAGAAGTTGTCCATCTTTGTTGTAAAAAATTCCCCCAGCATCTTCATTATGGCTCCTAATTTGTCCACGATCCGTAAAAAATTGTCCTCTCATCCTATCACCCCTATTAGCGTCTGCCTTACTAATTTAAAATGACAAACGTTTTCACGAAGCAAACCAAACTAGTTGTCCGATTTGCCCTTTTGAATAAGCCTTGTTAGGAAAAAACCATCCGTTTGAAACGTGTGTGGAAATAATTGTAATCCATACTCTGAATTACCTATCGAGTTTCGAACTACTGTTGGTAATTCATCAAAGAATGTTTGATCCACCATAAATTCTGGATGCTTGTCTAAAAAAGTTTTGACAACCTTTTCGTTTTCATGTTTATCGACAGTACATGTGCTATAAATTAATTTACCATCTTTTTTAAGTAATGGTGTAACACTTTCTAAAATTTCTTGCTGAATATGCGCTAAACGTTCAATATCTGCTTCTTTCTTACTATATTTAATATCTGGTTTTCCACGAATAACACCTAATCCAGAACAAGGTGCATCAACAAGAATTCGATCAAACGTTTCCGCGTCATACACTTGATGAGAGTTCCGTGCATCACCTTGGTTAGTATCTATAATCGTAAGTCCTAAGTCACTAGCTTTTTGATCAATTAATTTGGTCTTTTTGGCGTGAAGATCATAGGCATGAATCTCCCCTTTATCCTCCATTTTTTCCGCGATATGGGTTACTTTCCCCCCTGGTGCACTACATGCGTCTAGCACACGCATTCTAGGCTTTACGCTAAGCATTTCACCAACTAACATAGAACTTTGATCTTGAATCGTTACAAACCCTTTCGAAAAAAGTTCCGTTCTTAAAATATTTCCCTTATGCACGATAATCCCTTGATCAGAAAAAGTAGATGGTTCTGCAACAAAACCTAGTCCTTCTAATTTTTTGATTGCATCTTCTCTTGTTATTTTTAGTGGTTGAACTCGTATCGAAATCGGCTTCCGCTCTAAGTTTGCCTCACACATCTGACGTGTGATCGTTTCACCGTACAAATCAAGCCATCTTTTCACTAACCATTTAGGATGACTTGTCTCGACTGCGATTCGTTTGGAAGGATCTTGAATATCATTAGTATCTGGTAATCCTTTTCGTTGAATATTTCGTAATACACCATTGACCAATGAGGCAATTCCTTTATGACCTCTTCTTTTGGCAATTTCAACGGCCTCATGTAGGATAGCATGGTCAGGCACTTTGTCTAAATAAATCATCTGATAAAGAGACATTCGGAGTAATATCTTTACCCATGGTTCTATTTTTTTGGAAATAAACGCTTCAAGATAATAATCTAATGTTAGTTTACGTTGTAATGTACCATATACAATCTCTGTAAAAAGCCCTTCATCCTTTGTTGCTAATTTTCTTGACTTAATTTCATGATTAATTAATAAATGACTATACCCACTATCCTCGTCAATTCGTAACAATACGTCCAAAACTGCTTCTCTTAATTGATAATTACCCATTTAATCACCTAATATTATTCCTGATGTAATTCGATCTTTAGAACCACGTAAATACTGTTCGACGGTCATTCGCTTTTTTCCAGCTGGTTGAATTTCTGTTACTTTCAACCCCTTCTGATCCCCACAAACTACAATAAAGGAATTCTCCGTAACATTCACAATTTCACCTGGTGTGCCTTTATAAGTATGATCATCTTTCTCTGCCCACCAGATTTTTAAAGTTTTTCCCTCATATAGTGTGAATGCAACTGGCCAAGGATGGAGTCCTCTTATATGATTATAAATAGCTTCATTTGAACTATTCCAATCAATCTTTTCTTGTTCTCTTTTTATATTTGTCGCATAAGTTGCCTGCTCTTCATCTTGTGGAACAGGTGTAATGTTATGTTGAAAAAGTTTTGGTAATGTTTCCATCAATAACTGTGATCCAGCCTCTGATAACTTATCATGTAAGGTTCCTACATGATCATCTTCTGCGATTGGTACTTTTTTAGCACGAAGAATGTCACCTGCATCAAGCTTTTGGACCATATACATAATCGTAACACCTGTTTCCTTTTTCCCCTGTAATATAGCATAGTGAATAGGGGCTCCCCCGCGCAATTCAGGTAATAAGGAAGCATGGACATTAATACAACCATATGGAGGTGTTTCTAGTAATTGATTTGGTAAAAGCTGTCCATAAGCTGCTGTGATAATGAGGTCTGGTTCATACGTTAGTATCGTTTCATAATCATCTTTTAATTTCTCCGGTTGAAAAATTGGAATTCCATGTTTCTCTGCTTCCACTTTTACAGGGGGAGGTGTTAACACTTTCTTCCTTCCTTTAGGACGATCAGGCTGTGTCACGACTAACACCACATTATAATCACTTTGTGCTAAATTTTGTAAAATAGGAACTGAAAAATCTGGTGTCCCCATAAAAACAATTCGTTTCACTGAAAAACCTCCGTTCTACATTAGTTGGTATGGTTGCATATCTACGGTAATCATCAAATCGTTTTTACGAACCTCATCATCAAATTGACGTAGGATCTTTTTAATAAGCATTCGTAACTGTGGTTCTTTTTTGTATTTTATCATGCATTGGTAACGATATCTATCTTTCACACGTGTAATGGGTGATGGGGTTGGTCCTAATATCGTTGTCTCATTACTTACATGTTTTAATAATAACTGTACGATCCTTTGTGTAGTTTGAACAGTCGTTACTTGATTTTTATGTGAAACGGTAATCAAGGCCAAAAACACAAACGGTGGATATTGAAACGTTTTACGAATTGCCATTTCCTTCTGGTAAAATGATTGAAAGTCATATACACTAGCTAATTCAATACTATAATGGTCAGGAGTATAGGTTTGAACAATCACCTCTCCAGGTAAATCATGTCTACCAGCTCGGCCACTTACTTGTGTCAGTAATTGGAAGGTCTTCTCTGAAGAGCGAAAATCAGGTAAATGAAGCATCGAATCTGCTGTTAATACCCCTACTAAAGTAACATTTTCAAAATCTAGTCCTTTTGCAATCATTTGTGTACCAAGTAATATATTTGCTTGTTTTGTAGCAAATTGGTTTAATAACTTTTCGTGAGCACCTTTTCTTCTTGTTGTGTCAACATCCATCCGAATAATGCTAGCTTGGGGGATGAGTTTTGTTAGTGCCTCTTCTACGCGCTCTGTCCCTGTGCCAAAATAACGGATTAGATTACTGCTGCATTCTGGACAGATCGTAGGCATTGGCTCTTCATAGGAGCAATAGTGACACTTTAATTGATTACTATTTTTATGATAGGTTAACGCAATATCACAATGAGGACATTCGTTTACATGGCCACAATCACGACACATGACAAAGGTAGAATACCCTCTCCTGTTTAATAATAGAACAATTTGTTCGTCTCGACTAATTCGTTCCTCAATCTTCTCTTTTAATTCTCTTGAGAACATGGATCGATTCCCAGCATGTAGTTCTTTGCGCATGTCGATTATTTCTACATTTGGCATTTCCTTTTCATTTGTACGTTTATCTAGTGTGGCTAGTTTATAGACCCCTTTCTGTGCTCGAGCATATGATTCTAATGTTGGGGTTGCACTTCCAAGGATAACAGGACATTGATGATGCTGTCCTCGCTTTATCGCAACATCTCTTGCATGATAGCGGGGCTGATCTTCCTGTTTGTAACTTGTCTCATGTTCTTCATCAATAATGATAATGCCGATATTTTCAAAAGGTGCAAAAACAGCTGATCTGGCTCCTACAACTACTTTCACTTCTTTACGATGAATTCTTCTCCATTCATCATATTTTTCCCCAGCTGACAATGCACTATGTAAAACAGCGACATTGGAACCAAACCGTCCTTTAAATCGTTTGACCATTTGTGGAGTAAGCGCTATTTCTGGAACCAATACGATTGCTTCTTGTCCTTTTTCAATGACTCCTTGAATGGCTTGTAAATAAACTTCTGTCTTCCCACTTCCTGTTACACCATGAAGGAGGAAAACTTCATGTGCACCTTTTTCAACTGTATCATAGATTGGTGTAATTGCTTGTTGTTGCTGTTCTGTTAGTGATAATGCTTCAGTTGGTTCGATGGAAGTATCATCAAATGGATTACGATAAACCTCTTCCTTGTATGTTTCGATAATGTTTTTTTCGACTAATTTCGTAATCGTTGATCTAGGTGCTTGAAGCTGTTGTAGTAATGTATTTAATTCTACTTTCGTTTGATGTTCGATAAAGAATTGGATTAATTCAAGCTGCCTTTTAGCATTATTTGGAATATCAAGTATTTTTTCCTCTAATTGGTGTACAGGAAGAAGGGATCTTACCATTGTTACCTTTTTTTTCGTTTCTTTTGATTTCACAAGATAGTGAATCATGATTTCTCCATCTTGGATTGCTTTTTGAAGTTGTGCATAGGGGATAGTTGAACCCTCAAACAAAGAATAAGGAATACGATCCATACCCGCAAATAGGAATTCCAGCTCATTTGATGATAGTTCATCAGTTTGTTTTACTAAATCCTTCTCATATTGTGCTTTTAATACTTGTGGTAACATTGCTTGGTATGCCGTAACATATAAGCTAAGTGTTTCTTCGGCTAACCATTTCCCTAAATGCAGCAATTCTGATGTCAAAATAGGTGTTAAATCAAGCACATCAGCAATGTATTTAAGTTTCGTGAAATCGGACTCACTACTTCTTGAAACAACATAGCCCATTACTTTTCTTGGACCAAATGGAACAATCACACGCATTCCACTAGCTAGTATATCTACGTATTTATCGGGGATTTTATAGTCGAACGTTTGGTTAATGGAGGATGCTGGAACATCAACAATTACATTAGCAATATTCACGATTTGTCACCTTTCATATCACGAACTATAAACTGTAAGATTTTTTTTGCTACTTCTTTCTTCGCTGTAAGGGTTACCTCTTCCTTCTTTAAATCTTTATTCACATACGTTACAGCGTTTGTGTCCCCTCGGAAGCCAACTCCGTCCTCGCCAACATTATTAATAACAATGGCATCCAAGTTTTTTTTCTTTAATTTATCCATTCCATATTCTAATGGATTTGTTGTTTCAGCCGCAAAGCCAACTAAGAATTGATTCTTTTTGTGCTTCCCTAGCGATTGAAGGATATCCTTTGTTCGTTCCATTGCAACAGACCAATCATCTGATTTTTTTTTCATTTTTTGGTCATAGACTTGTTTTGGCCGGTAATCTGCAACTGCTGCAGCTTTTATAACAATATCAGCTATAGAAAAGTTCGCGTGCATTTGGTTATACATCTCCTCAGCTGTTGTTACATCAATTCTTTTAATGGCTGGATATGTTGTTTTTTCTTCAACAGGTCCTGTTACAACTGTTACAGTTGCTCCGAAATTGGCAGCTGCTTCTGCTATCGCAAAACCCATCTTTCCTGATGAATGATTGGTAAAGAAACGAACTGGATCAACTTTCTCCCTAGTTGGTCCTGCAGATACTAATACATGTTTTCCTTTTAACAAAGATTGTCCTGCTACATGGTTTTCAATTGCCGCTATAATATTCTCTGGTTCTTCTAATCTACCCTTTCCAACATAACCACATGCTAAATAACCTGCACCAGGTTCTATAAAATGGTATCCCCAATGTTCTAACCGTTTTAGATTAGAGATTACGGCTGGATGCTCATACATATGTACATTCATTGCAGGTGCGATATATACTGGTGCCTGCGTGGCTAAAAGGATCGTACTTAACATATCATCGGCGATGCCATTCGCTAATTTTCCAATGATATTAGCAGTTGCTGGAGCGATGATAACAATGTCTGCCCAATCAGCGACATCAATATGAGCAATTCCTTCTGGATCTTTTTCATCAAATGTATCTGTATAAACTGGATTCCGTGATAAAGCTTGAAATGTTAATGGTGATACAAATTCAGACGCGTTTTCGGTCATGACCACTTTTACATTTGCACCGAGTTGGGTTAGTTTACTTGTCAGTGTACACGCTTTGTACGCTGCAATCCCTCCAGAAACACCTAACACAATATTTTTCTCATAAAACATCACGATTCCCCCTTCATAGCTATAGGTGAGGTAACACTTGTCGAACTTTTGTCAACTGATGACTGTTTAGAAAAATGAGAAACCCTCGCTAATCGTTGTAGCAGCGAGGGTACTTGAGGTCAATTCGTTTCTTTTACTCTTAATTTTCCAGCTTGAACTTCTTCTAGTGCAACACCTACATTTTTATTGGAAGATGGATTTTCCACTAATGCTTTTTTCGTTTCACCAATCTGTCTTGCACGTCTAGCCGATAATGTTACAAGCGTATACTTTGATTTAATTTTTTCTTGTAAGGAATCAATTGATGGCTCTAAAATCATTTTTTACCCTCCAATAACTGTTTATATTGCTTTGCAACCCGCTCACGCTTACAATGTTCACTCTCAATGATGGATTGAATTTTATGAACAGCTTTATCTACATCGTCATTAACAACAATATAATCATATTCATCCATCATTTCAATTTCTTTTTTCGCCTCACCTAATCGATTTGTTACTAAATCGCTGGACTCAGTGCCTCTATTCACTATCCGTTCACGCAAGTCTTCTAGGGTTGGTGGAACTAAGAAGATAAATACACCTTCTGCAAAATTCTTTTTCACTTGCATGGCACCTTGTACTTCGATTTCAAGAAACACATCCCGACCATCTGCTAATGTTTGTTCCACATATTCTCTTGGTGTTCCGTAGTAATTATTAACATACTGAGCATATTCTAACAGTTCGTTTTGTTCAATTAAGTGCTCAAATTCCTCATTTGATTTAAAAAAGTAATCAATACCTTCTTTTTCACCAGGACGCATTCCTCTTGTTGTCATCGAGATTGAATACCGTAAATCTGTTTCTTGATTAAATAATTCTTTACGTACCGTCCCTTTCCCAACACCAGATGGTCCAGAAAGGATAAACAATATACCTCGTTCATCAGTCAAAACCTTATCCTCCTAATTTAATGCTCACTTATTACGATTCATCAATCATTTCTTCATGACTAATTACTCGTTGTCCGACAGTCTCTGGCTGTACAGCAGATAATACGACATGATCACTATCTGTAATGATAACAGCACGAGTTCTTCTTCCATATGTAGCATCCACTAATTTATTATTGTCTCGTGCTACCGTAATAATTCGTTTTATTGGTGCAGATTCAGGAGATACGATCGAGATAACCCTGTTTGCTGAAACAACATTCCCAAATCCTATATTAATTAAACGTAAACTCAAATTTGTTTCCCCCTCTAAAATACTCTAATCAATTCTTTTATTCTATCTTTATAATATCTCTATTATAAGGAAAATAACATAGAAATCTCAAATTTTTACTCTATATTTTGGATTTGCTCCTTTATTTTCTCAATTTCTCCTTTTAACGTGACAATGCTTTGACCTATTCTCATATCTGTTGATTTAGACCCAATTGTGTTTGTTTCTCGATGCATTTCTTGTACGATAAAATCAAGGGTACGGCCAATTGGCTCTTCTTTTCTTATCGTTTCACCGAAAAGGTCAATATGACTTTGTAGACGAGTAAGTTCCTCTGTAATATCCCCTTTTTCGGCTAAAAGTGCAATTTCTTGATGCATTCTTGCTTGATCAATATACGCATTTTCTGCTACAAATCCTTTAATACGTTCTTGTATTCTATTTCGATATTCTTCTATAACCGTATGTCGTGTCTTCTTCAGTTCTTCCACCCCATCTTGGATATTTTGCAGATGGTGGTTGATATCGCGACTTATATTTTCCCCTTCTGCTATTCTCATTGCCTGAACTTCGTTACATGCTTGTTGTGTACTTTGAACAATTGCTTCTGTCAGCTGATTGTCATACGTTTCTTTTTCTTGGATTTGTATGAGTTCTGGTAATGTGGAGAGCATGGAAACAGAAATGTCATCTTCTAATTGATAACATGTTTGAGCTTGTTTTAATTGGTTTATATACTGATCTAATAAAGACCAGTCTGTTCTCAGTTCTTTTTCTATAAAACCTTCACCTGTAAGATTTATGTATACATCAATATGACCACGATAAAAATAGGATTTAACGACTTGTTTTAAGCTATCTTCAATGAACAAAAGGGAGCGTGGTATTTTGGCTGTAAAATCTAAAAAACGATGATTCACCGTCCGTACTTCTACTCTAATCGTTGTATCATTTACAGTAGATATATCCCTTCCATAACCAGTCATACTCCTAACCATTTACTTCACCAACCATCATAGTACTTTTCTAGCTTATCTTCAAAAGATAAATTAAGACTTTTTTACATACTATATTGTTTTTAATATCACATTTTCTATATAATACGTCGTAAGGTTGCGCATTGATCTCCCTCCAGATAGTAGATTTCCTTTGTTCAATGAGGGTAGTGTGCCTGAATTCGTTCTGGCAGAACACTTCGCTTTCACAGCGTTGATTTAGCACTCAGCTTATAAAGAATGGGAGAAAGGCATGCTAAACATATACGACGCATCATCTATCAACTATACATTAAGATTTATTCTTGAAAAAGTAACAATCTGTTAGAAAACCGCCTAATTTAATCATAACTCATTTTATTATAGCAATTATTCCACAAAATAGAAAACCCTCCATATAAATGGAGGGCTTCATCTTTACTTTTTAGTAAAACCAAACAAGACAGTTGGTAGGGAACTTAGTACAATAATTAACATCCAATCACGAATACTTAGGAACGTTGTATGGAAGATTGGTTGTAATGGTTCCCAATAAATAACGACTAATAGTAATAGAATAGACGATAAAACAGCTAAAACTAAATACATGTTTTCAAAAGGATTTCTGGCAAAAACAGATTGTTCACTACGGCAATCAAACACATGTATTAATTGAGCCATCACAAGTGTTGTGAATGCCATTGTTTGTGCGAAAATAAGGTTATCAGGATTTTGTTGATAGGACACCGTAAAGGCTATTAGAGCTACAATACCAATTAAAAATCCACGGGTGATTATTTTAAAGCCTAAGCCACGTGCAAAAACGCCTTCTTTAGGATCTCTTGGTCCTCGTTTCATTATATCATCTTCTGATTTATCCAACCCTAATGCCATCGCTGGTAGACCATCTGTTACTAAGTTTACCCATAAAATTTGAACAGGAACTAACGGTAACGGCATTGCAAGCATCATCGCAAATAACATCACTAATATTTCACCAACATTAGATGCCAATAAATAGCGGATAAACTTTCGGATGTTTTCATAAATATTTCGTCCTTCATGAATGGCAGCTTTAATCGTCGCAAAATTATCATCCATCAGAATAAGTGAAGATGCTTCTTTTGTAACATCTGTTCCGCTTCTTCCCATACTAACCCCAATGTCACTTGCTTTGATGGCAGGTGCATCATTGACACCATCTCCTGTCATGGCAACAATATGACCTTTTTCCTGAAATGCTTTAACAATCTTTAGTTTATGCTCTGGTGTAACACGAGCAAATACATATACTTGATCGATAATGTCTTCCAATTCCGTTACTGACATTTGATTTAATTGGTAGCCTTCTAATACTAGTCCATCTTCTGGTAATAAATTTAATTGATGTGCAATTGCACTTGCCGTTTTTTTATGATCCCCTGTTATCATCACTGTTTTAATTCCAGCTGCTTTACATTCCTCAATGGCAGACTTTACTTCTTTTCTTGGTGGATCCATCATGCCAAATAAACCAATAAACGTTAAGTCTTTTTCGATAAATGCTGTTTCTAACGAATCTTGCTTCGCTAATGGTTTCATTCCGATTGCAATGGTCCGGAGTGCCTTATCAGCCATTTGATCGATCGCGCCTTCAATTTGCTTTTGATCGGATTGTTTTAATTGTTTTCTTCCATCTTTCCCCATAACAAAAGAGGTACGTGGAAGTAATACATCTGGTGCACCTTTTGTAATGACAAAACGTCGTTGATTATCATCTTCCACAATGACACTCATTCGTTTCCGCTCTGAATCAAATGGAATCTCTTTAATCACTTTGTAATGGTCATGTAGTACAGGGGATAGACCTAGCTTTCTAGATGCAACTAATAAAGCACCATCTGTTGGATCCCCATCTACTAAATACTTTCCTTTTTTCACTTGTAAAGAAGCATTATTACATAACATGCCATATAATAGCATGGATTCTAAATTGGGAAAATCTCTGTCTACTTTTCTTTCATGGAGAAAGTAATCACCACGTACATCAAAGCCGTCTCCAGTGACATGTAAATAATCTCCATTTAAAAAGAGTTCTTTTACTGTCATTTGATTTTCTGTCATCGTACCTGTTTTATCAGAACAAATTACAGATGCACAACCTAAAGTTTCAACAGCAGACAACTTACGGACAATTGCCTTCTTCTTAATCATTCGTTGAACACCTAATGATAAGGCAACCGTCACAATCGCAGGTAATCCTTCTGGTATTGCTGCTACTGCTAGGGATACGCCAGCCAAGAACATATCATATAAGGCATGTCCCTGATACACACCGACAACAACCACTAAAGCAGTTAAGAATAATGCAACTCCAATTAACACCTTACCTAGCTCTGCTAGTTTATGTTCTAAAGGGGTGGTTGTTTTTTCCGTTTTTGCCATTAACGAAGCAATTTGTCCCATAACTGTATTCATACCAGTTCCAACAACAATTCCAATACCAGAACCTCTTGTCACTAATGTCCCCATAAAGCCCATATTCACTTGATCTTGTGGATCAATATCATCCCGTTCAATGGCTGTTGCATGCTTCATTACGGGGAGTGATTCTCCTGTGAGCGCCGACTCTTCTGTCTCCATGTTATTGGACTTTACAATTCGTACATCAGCTGAAATACGGTCACCACTCTGCATTCGGATTACATCACCAATAACAACGTCTTTTGAGGGGATTGTCACCCACTCGCCATCACGTAAAACAGAAGCAGCTGGGGCAGATAGCTCCTTTAGTTTGGCTAAGGACTTTTCTGCTTTTTGTTCTTGGAAATACCCAATTAAACCATTGACAAGCACAATAACCATAATGGCAATAGCATCAATGTACTCCCCTAACAGTCCCGCGATTAACGTTGCTGCGAGTAACACCAAGACCATAAAATCTTGAAATTGCTTTAAGAATAATAACCATTTTGACGTATTTTTCTCTTTTTCTAACTCGTTTTCCCCATACTGCTTCTTTCTTTCCTCCACTTGTTTTGTGGACAATCCCCTGCTAGCTGTTACATGTAGTTTTTGCTCTACACGATCTACATCTAATTGATACCATTTCATAGTGCATTCCTCCAGCTTTATCTGTATCCATACAACCTCACACTTCGGTCGTTTTCTTTTTGCTATATGAGATATGTATGCAGACTCGTCCAAAAAAATGCTATAATTACCGAGGAGGTGATCACTTTGCCATTTGATGGTATTGTAACAAGAGCAGTAACAAACGAATTACAAGAGAAAATTATTTTAGGGAAAATTAATAAAATCTATCAACCGACTGAAACCGAAATTATTGTAACCATTCGTAGTCAAGGTCATAATCATACATTATTATTATCCATCCATCCTATGTACGCACGTGTTCATTTAACAAACGATGTCTATCGAAATCCAAAAGAACCTCCTATGTTTTGTATGCTTTTACGAAAACATTTATCAGGGGCAACGATAGAAACGATTGAACAAAAAGGAATGGAACGAATCATCACATTCACGATAAAAACAAGAAATGAGCTCGGTGATACCGTATATAAAGAACTGATACTGGAACTAATGGGAAAACATAGTAACTTAATGCTTGTTGATCAGGAAAAGGAAATGATTTTAGATAGTTTAAAACACGTATCAAGTACGCAAAATCGGCATCGTACCATCTTACCTGGAAAACCTTACAAATTACCTCCAGTACAGGATAAGCTAAATATGTTACAAATCGAACCAGAAACATTTATCCGTAAATTGGACTTTAATGCGGGCCATTTAACTAAACAAATTGTGAATACACTTGTTGGGTTATCACCACTTGTAGCAAAAGAAATGGTGCACCGTGCAAACTTAGGCTCAGAAAAAACATATATGGAAAAATTCACTGAAATGAAGGAAATAGTTCAACATCATCATTACAAACCGACGATTTATTATCATCAAAAAGAAGACTTCCATGTAATTCCACTCACTTTTTTAGATAGTGAACATAAGGAGTTCTCAACAACTAATAGGATGTTAGATAAATTTTATTCAGGGAAAGCAGAACGGGATCGGGTAAAACAACGGGCAAAAGATCTCTATCGTTTCATTAAAAATGAAAAGGATAAAAATGAACGGAAATTAAAAAAACATCAGAAAACCTTAAAAAAAGCTGAAAACGCAAAAAAGTATCAGCGAAAAGGAGAGTTACTTACTGCCAATATGCATCAAGTTAAGCTAGGGGATAGTACTGTTCAGGTAATCGATTATTATGATCCAGAACAAAAGGAAACCACTATTGATCTGGATCCCACAAAGACACCTAGTGAGAATGCACAAAGCTTTTTTAAAACGTACCAAAAATTAAAAACATCGAAACAAATGGTCGAAAAAGAAATGGAAAAAACAAAGGAAGAAATCATCTACTTGGAGCAACTATTACAACAAATTGATGTTGCAGGTGAAGATGACATTGAAGAAATACGAGATGAATTACGAGAAGAAGGATATTTGAAAAAACAATCAAAACAGAAGAAAAATAAAAATAAACCTTCCATTCCAAAACCAGAAGAGTTTATTTCATCTGATGGCACATTACTGCTTGTCGGAAAAAATAATAAGCAAAATGACTATCTTACAACAAAACTGGCACGACGAAATGAAATTTGGCTACATACAAAAGACATCCCTGGGTCACATGTTGTCATTCGTAGCACTAACCCAAGTGAAGAGACAATCCTTGAAGCTGCACAACTTGCTGCATTTTTTAGTAAATCTCAACAATCATCTTCTGTACCAGTTGACTATACAACTATTAAACATGTGAAAAAACCAAATGGAGCAAAACCTGGTTATGTCACATATGATAATCAAAAAACGCTTTTTGTTACACCACAAAAAGAGATAGTCGAAAAGCTAAAAAAATAGAATCTTGGACTGTGAATTGGGTAATAAAAACGGATGACACTGATAGGTCATCCGTTTTGTTTTGTTGTTAAAAATGGTTCATTTTCTAATAAGCGAATAAATTGATCCACTTGTGGTAATTGACGAATTCCTTCTTGATAGCAAATCCATGTATCCCTTGTTACATTCTCTCCATTCAATGTCAAAGGAATATGTGGATATGTTTCCATTAAAGAATGAGAAACACTTTTTGGAAGGACAGCCATCCCCAATCCTTGTTTCATAAATTGTTTACAGGTTTCAATTTGGTCTACCCTAATCATTTTTAATGGTTTAATCTCATTTTGATGATGATAAAGCCAATGGTCGACAAGTTCATGCATACTATCGTCACTTTTAAAAGAGATTAATGGTCGTTCTTTAATTTTTGATTGCGGAAACTCCTCTGTATCAAAGATATATAGCGGATCATCAAACAAACGGATACAAGTACTTTCTTTTAATTTTTCGCCACGAATAATACAGACATGGTAATTTTTATGATCTCGTTTTATGTCTTCACTAATCCCAGTTACAAGGTCTATAGCGACTTTCGGAAATTTTTTCGTATAATCCGCAAGAATTGCTGGCAAAAACCGTTGACTAATTAAGGAAGAACATGCAATCGATAAGGTCCCTTGAACAGCATCACTTGATTGTGCTAATTTATTTTGAATGGCCACTTCCGCTTCTATTACGTGTTTAGCATGATCTAGAATCATTTCCCCATTTGGTGTTGGCATTAAACGTTTTGATGTTCGTATAAATATCTTTTCTCCGAAGTATTCTTCGATGTATTTCAGCCGTTGTGTAACAGCTGGTTGGGATATCAATACTTCCTTCGCCGTACCACGAATCGTACCAATTTCGTTTAATTTAAGTAATAACTCATAATCCTCTATTTTCATTGTGCATGCTCCTAAATGATAAGCTATGATTATTACTTTTTATTATAAACGAAATTATTTCTTATGACACCCTTTTAATTACCTGTTTTCTAGATAATTACTGCTTTTTCTTGTATGAATCTCCCTGAAAAGTTGATAGACTATGCGTCTTAGATTGTGCCATTGATTTCCGCTTCGGACAGTCGTTTTCACCATTGACTTAAGCGCGACATCTACTATGGTATTAGTAATATTATGCGAAAAGAGTTTTTTAACTTAATTCATTTCGCCAGGAAATTAATGCTTCTTTTTCAGTTGTTGTTATACTTCCATCTTCTTCTAATAGATCTACCGAAATATCAAAATTAGTTAATGTTTCATACTCGATACCTGCTTCTTGGAAATGTAAATCCGCCTTGTTAAGACCATATGTAAAAATGGCAAATACCCCTAATACGGAAACGCCTTCTCGTTGTAATGCCTTCGCAACACCTAGTGATGAACCCCCAGTAGAAATTAAATCTTCTATCACAAGTGCTTTTTGTCCTTTCTTGATGACACCTTCTATTTGGTTTTGTTTGCCATGACCCTTTGGTGTGGAACGAACATAAGCTAGTGGCAGGTTTAATTGATCAGCTAACCAAGCTGCATGTGGTATTCCTGCAGTTGCACAACCTACGATAATATCTGGCTTCATATCCATTTCCATTACGAAGGAGGCAAATCCATCGATAATCTTTTTTCGAATAGCTGGATAGGATAACGTTAAACGATTATCACAATAGATTGGGGATTGTAATCCAGATGTCCAGGTGAAATAATGTTTAGTATCGATTTGTATCGCATGAATGGCTAATAAATCTCTTGCAATCTCCTTACTTTGTATCATTATTTATCCTCCCATTCTTTATTAATTTGTTCATAGGCATGATATGGACTTTTTGCTTCTGTAATACTTCGCCCAACTACTAAAATATCTGAGCTATTTTGTCGAGCTATACGTGGGGTTGCAATTCGTTCTTGGTCATGCCGATTCGATTCTTCTAGACGAATACCAGGTGTTACTGTTAAAAAACTGGGAGTACAAGCTTGTTTTATTTGTGGTGCTTCATGTACGGAACACACAACTCCATCCATCCCACTCTCCTTAGCTAATTTAGATAGCTGAACCGTATTAGCTAGAATACTCCCAGTAAGGGATAATTCTAGGTTCATCTCTTTCTGATTCATGGATGTTAAGATGGTAACAGCGATTAACTTAGTCTCTTTTTGATATCCGCTAGATCCTGATAATATCCCTTCTTTTGCTTGCTCCATCATTTTCCGACCACCTAGGGCATGAACATTCAAAATATCAATATCTAATGTTGCAAGATTTTTCATTGCTTTTCGAACAGTAGACGGAATGTCATGTAATTTTAAGTCGAGAAATATTGGATGATTATTTGCTTTTAATTTCTCAATAACTCGGGGACCTTCACGATAATATAATTCCATTCCGACTTTTACGGGAAGTCCTTGTAATTGATGCATCTGTATAAATTCGTCCGTTTCCTTCCATGTTGTAAAATCTAATGCTATATAAATCGATGGTTTCATATCCTTGCCCCTTTCCCAATTACCTCTTGAATGGAAGAATATCCATACTGCTCTAATATTACTGGTAATTGATCGATTATTTCTGAACAGATAAATGGATTTTGAAAATTAGCTGTTCCAACAGCAACCGCATCTGCTCCTGCTATTAAAAATTCAAGTACATCTTCAGCAGAAGCAATTCCTCCCATTCCGATAATTGGCAGATTCACTTGTTGCTTTACCTCATTAATCATACGCAGTGCAACCGGTTTGATAGCTGGACCTGATAACCCTCCCGTCTTATTTGCTAATAAAGGCTTTCGCTTTGATAAATTAATTTTCATGCCTGTTAGCGTATTGACCATGGAGAGACCATCTGCACCAGCAGATGCTACTGCACTAGCCATACTAGTTATATCTGTCACATTTGGAGAGAGTTTTACATATACTGGTAAGTTACTCACTTCTTTCACAGCTTCTGTTACCTTAGCCGCCATGACGGGATCTGTTCCGAATTGTATTCCACCCTCTTTTACATTGGGGCAAGAAATATTCACCTCTAGTGCATGTACATCTTTTGTTTGGTTAAATTTCTCTGCGACCATTTTATATTCAGAGATGGTACTACCTGCTATATTAGCAATAATAGAGGTATTATAATTTGCCAGAAAAGGAACTTCGGTTTGAATAATCGATTCCACACCAGGGTTTTGTAAGCCAATCGCATTTAACATTCCAGCTGAAGTTTCGGCTACCCGTGGCGTCTGATTACCATAACGTGCCTCACCTGTAGCTGCCTTCATAATCACTGCTCCAAGCTTACTTAAATCATAAAACTGGCTAAATTCTCGACCAAAACCAAAACATCCAGATGCTGGCATAATCGGATTTTTCAAAGGTAAACCTGGTAAATGAACTGCTAATGATGTCATAACAATACCTCCTGAGCAGAAAATACTGGACCATCCTTACAAATCTTTTTATATCCAGTTTGATCCGTAGTTGGAATCACACAGGCAAAACACGCACCGATACCACACCCCATTCGTTCTTCTATGGAAAGATACCCCACCTTATTAGGCAATTCTTTTTTTACTGCTTTAAGCATTGGGATAGGCCCACAAGCATAGTATGAATCATAGTTTTCTAGTTTATTGAATAAAGAAGTGACAAAACCTTTATCACCATATGTACCATCGTTTGTTACGATATAAGTAGTTCCTAGTTGCTGGAATTCTTGTTCATAAAAAAGGTCTTTCTTTGATTGAAATCCTAAAATAGAGATAATCTCTTTACCTGTTTCACTCATTTTCTTTCCAAAATAGTATAATGGCGGGACACCAATACCTCCTCCAATCAATAAAATCTTATCGTCTGTTGACTCAAGCGGGAAGCCATTTCCACAGGGGCCAAGAACATCAATCATATTACCAGGTTGATAGGATGCTATTTTTTCTGTTCCTTTTCCGGATTGTTTAAATAGGATCGTTATGGTCTGTTCCTTTTTATTTACATCTGCAATCGATATAGGTCTTCTTAACATAAAACCATCTATATAAACGTGGATGAATTGACCTGGATTGGCTGATTGGGATAAGTATTCATTTTGTAAGATCAACTCAGTTGTATTGAGTGCAACCGTTTTAGAAGACTTAACGGTAACAGTTTCCTTTTGAATCATAATTGGACAGCCTCTTTCTGTGTTATAGATTTTGCCTGAAAAGTCGTTGACTCAATCACACGTAAAATAGCATTTGCTGTATCAAGATTAGTGAAACAAGGAATACCATTTTCCACAGCCAATCGTCGTATCATAAACCCATCTGAGGCTACTTGTTGCCCAGAAGATAACGTGTTTACAACAAATTGAACTTCATCTTGTTCGATAATGGATAAAACATTCGGCTTATCTGATCCAACTTTTTCCACCTCTGTCACTGGAAGTTGAAATTGTCTTATATATGATGCCGTTCCAGTAGTTGCGTATAATTCAAACCCTAGTTGGTAAAAGCGTTTAGCTATTGGTAATATTTCGGCTTTATCTTGATTAGCTACCGTTAATAACACAGCACCCTCTTGTGGGATGGAGATACCAGAAGCGAGTAATCCTTTATAAAGTGCCTTTTCCAGCGTTTTATCATAGCCAATCGCTTCACCGGTAGATTTCATTTCAGGTCCTAAATTTGTATCAACACTTCGTAGTTTTTCAAAGGAAAACACGGGTACTTTTACCGAAACCTCATTTGATTCAGGTAATATACCTGAGTGAAAGCCTAACGATTTTAATGTTTTACCTAAAATGCATGCTGTTGCCAATTTTGCCATAGTCACCCCAGTAATTTTACTTAAGAATGGGATCGTTCGACTAGCTCTTGGATTGACTTCCAACACATATACATCCTCTTGATCAATAATAAATTGAATATTAATCAATCCTTTTATTTGAAGTGCTTTTGCTATTTTTTCAGTTGCTCTCATACATGTTTGTTTAACTGCTTCTGAAATACGTTGCGGTGGATAAACTGCAATCGAATCCCCTGAATGGACACCAGCACGTTCTACATGTTCCATAATTCCTGGAACAATGACAGTTTCACCATCACTAATAGCATCAACTTCTACTTCTATACCTGTCACATATTTATCAATTAAGATCGGGTGTTCGTCTGTGATGTGTCCCATTTTTTCTAAATATCTTTGTAATTCTACTTCACTATGGACAATTTCCATACGACTACCACCAATTACATAAGATGGTCTGACTAAAACGGGATACGTAATCGATGCTGCAACTTCAAATGCCTGTTCTAATTTTTTAACCGTTTTGCCTGTTGGACGAAGTAACTGTAATTCGTCTAGCAGCTGTTCAAATTTATCACGATCTTCCGCTTGATCAATGGATTGCAAATCAGTTCCTAGGATTTTCACACCTCGACGTGCTAGTCCTGCAGCCAAATTGATTGCAGTTTGTCCTCCAAACTGGACTACTACACCTTCTGGCTTTTCTAAATCAATGACATGCATGACATCCTCAACTGTCAGTGGTTCAAAATATAATTTATCTGAGATACTAAAATCAGTTGAAACTGTTTCAGGGTTATTATTCATAATAATTGCTTCATAGCCAAGTTCCTTTATCGCTAATACAGCATGAACTGTTGCATAATCAAATTCGATCCCTTGACCAATACGAATCGGTCCAGATCCTAGTACGAGCACCTTTTTATTGTTTGAAACAAGAGATTCATTCTCTTCTTCATAACAGCTATAAAAATAAGGTGTAACAGAGTCAAATTCAGCTGCACATGTATCAACCATTTTATAAACGGGTATTATGTGCTTTTGTTTTCGTAAGGCATACACATCATCAGAATCTATCCCCCACAAACAAGCAATATGTTCATCAGAAAAACCGACACGTTTTGCTTCTTCTAAAAGACTTATATCGTTTTTTTGCTCTTGTAAAGAATGCTCTAATTCTATTATTTTTATTAATTTTGCAAGGAAGAAACGATCAATTTTGGTGACTTGGAAAACGTCATTGATGGTTAATCCACGCCTAAATACCTCTAACAGAACAAACAATCGTTCATCATCGCACTTTTGTAAGCGTGTCTTTAACCTATCTAATGGTTCCGTTTTTAGACTACTTAACCCTAAATCATTAATTTGATTATCTAATGACCGTATTCCTTTTAATAACGATTCCTCAAAGTTCCTTCCAATAGCCATAACTTCTCCTGTTGCTTTCATTTGTGTTCCTAACGAACGATCACCCAAAACAAATTTATCGAACGGAAAACGTGGAATTTTCGTGACAACATAATCAAGTGTAGGTTCAAAACAAGCATATGTTTTTCCTGTAATTGGATTAATTATTTCGTCTAGCGTTAATCCAACCGCAATCTTTGCAGCAACTTTAGCAATTGGATATCCAGTTGCTTTTGAGGCCAATGCTGATGATCGACTAACTCTTGGATTTACCTCAATAATGTAATAGTCAAAACTATTTGGATCTAGTGCTAACTGAACATTACAACCACCTTCAATTTGTAGTGCACGAATTATTTTTAATGAAGCATTTCGTAATAGTTGATATTCCCGATCACTTAATGTTTGTGAAGGTGCTACAACGATCGAGTCTCCTGTATGTATCCCAACCGGATCAACATTTTCCATATTACAAACCACAATAGCTTGATCTTTTGCATCTCGCATTACTTCATATTCTATTTCTTTATATCCCGCTATGTTTTTTTCGATTAAACATTGATTTACAGGAGATAAAGCCAACCCATTACGAACAATTTCTTTTAATTCCTTTTCGTTAGAACACATGCCACCACCTGTACCACCAAGTGTATAAGCAGGACGAACGATAACGGGATACCCAATTTTATCTGCGAATTGTAATGACTCTTCGATTGAATGTACAATACGACTAGCTGGGACTGGTTCTTGTAATTCATTCATTAGGGTTCTAAATTGTTCCCGATCCTCTGCTTTTTGAATCGCCTCTAGAGATGTCCCTAGTAATTTGACATTATATTGTTTTAAAATCCCTGCTTCCTCAAGTTCAATTGCAAGATTTAATCCAGTTTGACCACCAAGTGTTGGTAATAATGCATCTGGTTTTTCTTTACGAATAATTTTAGATAAAAATTCTGTAGTTAATGGCTCCATATACACTTGATCTGCTACTGTTTGATCTGTCATGATCGTTGCTGGGTTTGAATTTGCCAAAATAACGGTATACCCTTCTTCTTTCAATGCTTGACA
Source organism: Oceanobacillus halotolerans (assembly GCF_010993955.1). Classification (GTDB taxonomy): domain Bacteria; phylum Bacillota; class Bacilli; order Bacillales; family Amphibacillaceae; genus Oceanibacillus_A; species Oceanibacillus_A halotolerans. Next base: position 46,025 of record NZ_WIXL01000005.1, read on the forward strand.
TGCTTGTGTACCAGAATAATCAAATTCTGCTGCCTGACCAATAATAATAGGACCTGAACCTATTACGAGTATCTTCTTGATGGATGTATTTTTAGGCATAAACAAATCCCTCCTGTTTTGCTTTAAAATCTTTCATGATTTGTAAAAACTGTTCAAATAAATCATTCGCATCTTCAGGTCCTGGAGAACTTTCAGGGTGATATTGGACAGAAAATGCTGGGTAGGTTTGATGTACTACTCCTTCTACTGTCTTATCATTAAGGGCAATGTGCGTTACATCTAGATCAGTATGTACTAGGGAAGAATTGTTCACCGCATAACTATGATTTTGCGATGTTATATAAGTTTTACCTGTTTTTAAATCTTTCACTGGATGGTTTGACCCACGATGTCCAAATGTTAATTTTTCTGTCTCAGCACCACAGGCCAAAGAAAGTAGCTGATGTCCTAAACAAATACCGAATAAAGGGATCTTTCCTAATATGTTTTGAATCATTTGAATTGCAACTGGTACATCTTTAGGGTTTCCTGGTCCATTTGTCAACATCAAACCGTCTGGCTTCAATTGCATAATCTGTGTAGCACTGTAATGATAAGGAACAACAGTAATATGGCAATCTCGTTTAGTTAGTTCTCGTAAAATACCATGCTTCATCCCATAGTCCACAACGACAACCCGCATCCCTCTTCCAGGAACTACATATGGTTTTACGGTAGACGTTTCCTCTACTTGATTTTTTGGTAAAGTGCAGCGTTTTAGTTGGTTCACTTTCTCATTAACATTTTCGGTTACCGGCTGAATAACTGCCTTCATGGTTCCATGTTGACGGATGATTCTAGTCAATTTTCGTGTATCCACTCCAACAATCCCTGGGATGTTATGTTTCTTTAGATAATGATCAAGTGTTTCTTCATAGCGAAAATTAGATGGAGCTTCACAAACCTCTTTTGCAATAAAACCTTTTATAAATGGTGTAATCGTCTCGAAATCATCTCGATTGATCCCGTAATTGCCCATTAATGGATATGTCATGGTAACAATTTGACCACAGAAAGATGGATCTGTTAGTACTTCTTGATAGCCAGTCATTCCTGTATGAAAGACAAGTTCACCAATCGATTCAACATCACTTCCGATACCATTTCCAATCAATACAGTTCCATCTTCTAATATGAGTTGTCGTTTAGCCATTCATATCCTCCTTAAAAACTACTTTTCCATTGACGATGGTTAATACTGGATATCCTTTTGCTGTCCAATTGTGAAACGGCGTGTTTTTCCCTTTCGATGCAAACGTTTCTTTATTTATTTCTTTTTCTGTCTGCAAATCTATTAATGTAATATCTGCTGCACATCCTTCTTGCAATCTACCATAAGGTAAGTCAAACGCTTCTGCAGGCTTAATCGTTAACCAATCGACTAATTGTTTTAAAGAGAGGTTATGTTGCTGGATAAAATAGGTATATAATAATGGAAAAGCTGTTTCCAACCCGACAATCCCGAATGGTGCGTCTCTAAAACCAACTTCTTTTTCCGACTCAGCATGTGGTGCATGATCAGTTGCAATAAAATCAATGGTTCCATCCATTAACCCCTCAACCAACGCTTGTTGATCCTCTTTTGATCGTAATGGTGGATTCATTTTTAAGTTAGCATCATCTTCTTGGATATATTCTTCATTAAGCAATAAATGGTGTGGTGTCACTTCCGCAGTTACTGGAATACCAGCTTTTTTTGCGTCTCGAATGACACGAACAGATTCTTTCGTACTCACATGACATACATGATAATGACAACCTGTGGCTTCGGCTAACAACACATCACGAGCGATCTGGACAGACTCACTTAATGACGGAAGACCAGGTAATTTTAAACGTTTACTAATCTCTCCATCATGGGCGACCCCACCATAAACGATTGAATTATCTTCACAATGGGCTACAATTGGTTTTTCCACCCGTACTGCTTCTTTCATCGCACGATACATCATATCGGCAGTCTGAATCCCAACTCCATCATCCGTAAATGCGAAAATATTGAATTCAGCTAAGTCTTCCATTGGTGTTAAGTCATTTCCTTGTAAACCTTTCGTTATTGCTGCATATGGTAATACCCGAACAACTGCATCCTTGTTCAGTTTTTCCTGTAATTGTTCCATAGTCTTTACATTATCTGGAACAGGATTTGTATTTGGCATCGCGCATACTGTAGTAAATCCACCTTTAGCTGCAGCCTTCGTACCTGTTACAATTGTCTCTTTATATTCTCCACCAGGCTCGCGTAAGTGAATATGTACATCGACCAAACCTGGCAAGATTAAATGTCCATTACAGTCGATCGTTTCATCTGCTGTACTATCAATTTGAGGTGCAATTTGTTGGACAATCCCATCTTCAACTAAGACATCACAACGTTCCATCTCATCATTAGCTAGTAATTGCTTGACGTTTTGTAGTAAAAGTTTCATGTAACATTCCCCTTTGTTTTAATAGATTTGCCATGATGGCCATTCGAACATATACACCATTTTCCATTTGTTTAAAAATGCGAGAACGGCCGCATTCTACCAAATCTCCATCTATTTCGACTCCTCGATTGACAGGTGCTGGATGCATAATGATCGCATGGTCCTTCATCCTTTGTTCCCTTTCTTTCGTTAAGCCATAATCTTCCAGATAGGAATTAGTAGATTGAAAGTTATTGATATGCCGTTCATGTTGAATTCTTAGCATCATTAATGCATCAGCAATTTCCACTGCTTCATCAATGGAAACATGCTTAAATCCAAGGCTTTCATCTTCTAGTCCAGGTGCTGCGCAAAGATATACATTTGCTCCTAGTTTATCTAGCGCGTACATGTTAGATCTTGCAACTCGACTATGTTTAATGTCTCCAGCGATCACAACATTCACATTTTGAAAAGAAGAAAACTCTTGATAGATGGTTAATAAGTCCAGCATTGACTGTGTCGGATGTTCACCTTTTCCAGCCCCTGCATTAATGACAGGAATTGATACATATGGAAGTAATGCTTCATACCAATTATCATCTTGATGACGAATAACGACTAAATCTGCTCCAATTGCTTCCATCGTTTTCACCGTATCATATAAGGATTCCCCCTTTTGCACGCTAGCTTGATCGGTATGGAAATCAAGTACTTCGATTCCAAGTTTTCGCTGTGCCACTATAAAACTCATTTTTGTCCGTGTACTTGGTTCAAAGAATAAGTTTGCCGCAAAGATTGGTTGTGTGATTTGTTCATACCCTTTTCGGTAGCATTCGGCTTTACTTAAGATACCGAGCAATTCTTCCCTTGATAATAATTGGGTAGATAAGAAGTTATGCTGCATTGTCATGCTCTGTCACCTCATTCGAATTAAACATTGATCCATTTCCATAACCACTTTCCTTGCCAGGTAACACTAGGTTCAATAAAACCCCAATAAGTGCTGACAGTGCCATCCCAGCAATTTGCAGGTTATCTGTTAGTTGGATGTACGCTCCACCAATTCCAATTACTAGAATGACTGAGGAAATAATGAGATTTCGTTTATTGCTTAAATCCACTTCATTATCGATTAACATCCGTAAGCCGTTAGATGCAATAATCCCGAACAATAGGATCGACACACCGCCCATTACTGCAGAGGGAATCGAACTAATGGTGGCTGTAATAATTCCAATGAAGCCAAACATAACCGCTAACACAGCAGCTCCCCCGATGACGAATACACTAAACACCCTTGTAATGGATAACACACCAATGTTTTCCCCATATGTTGTATTGGGAGGACCACCAATTAAAGAAGCAATAACGGTTGCTACCCCATCTCCCATAATCGAGCGATGTAGTCCAGGTTTTTTTACAAAGTTTCTGCCAACAACCTTTGATAGTACCATTTGATCGCCAATATGTTCCGCAATTGTTACGAGTGCAACAGGAGCCATCAAAGCAACAATTTCTAAGCTAATGATGTCTAATGGGGAATAATGTACAAATGGCATGATGAAATCAGGTTTTTGAAAAATTGCTATAAAAAATTCTGTAATAGAATCCGCTGAAGTAATTGCCGTCCACTCTTCTCTAATTCCACTTGTATCAACAATTCCTCTAAACAATGCTACGATGTATCCAACTACAATTCCGATTAAGATTGGAATTAATCCAAAGAACCCTTTAAAAAATATGGATGCAATGATTGTAACCAGTAATGTGATTAATGCTACCTGAAAGTGTGTACTACTATAAATCTGCTCATCACCAGGGGCATACATAGCCATATCAATTGCTGTTGAAGCAAGTCCGAGACCAATAACAATGATGACAGGTCCTACAACAATCGGTGGCAAAATACGCATTAGCCAATTTAAACCTAGTAACCGTATAAATATAGCAACTAATCCATAAACAATACCTGCCAAAAAGCTTCCTATCATTGCACCAGCAGGTCCAGCCGATGCCATCGCTCCAATAATCGGTGCAATAAACGCAAAGCTTGATCCTAAATAAGCGGGTATTCTCCCCTTTGTGATTAGTAAGTAAGCAAGTGTACCTAGTCCACTTGAAACCAATGCAACTGCAGGAGACAATCCTGTTAAAAACGGAACTAAAATAGTCGAACCAAACATTGCAAATAGGTGTTGTAAACTTAACATGATCCATTTTTGTACTTTTGGAACTTCCTGCACATCTAACGCAGCATTTTCTTGTCTCATTTTCACATTCCTCCTATTTAATTTAAGCCATATAAAAAACCTCTTTGCAAAAGGTCGCAAAGAGGTACACGTGTGGTGTAAACACGTCTATTCTATACAACCTTTTAAATCTCTCTGGATTTAATTAAAGGTCTTTCTTATTTATTTTTCATAAATACTTACTTCATCTTTTTCATCATGCTCCATAACGTGAACCACAATGATTTCTTGATCAGACGTCGGTATATTTTTACCTACATAATCGGCACGAATTGGTAGTTCACGATGTCCACGATCTACTAAAGTCCCTAATTGTATTTGTGATGGCCGATCAATATCCATCAAAGCATCCATTGCTGCTCTTACTGTCCTACCTGTATAAAGGACATCATCAATCAACACTACCTTTTTTCCTTTTAAAGGCACATCAATATGAGTAGATTTCAATTCTGGATCTTCCTGTTCAGAAACTTTTTCTAAATCATCCCGATAAAGTGAAATATCTAGCTCACCAATTGGGACAGTATGTGACTCGATTTGCCTAATCTTTTGTTGGAGGCGTTTCGCTAATGGTACACCCCTTGTTTTAATGCCAACTAAGATTAGATCGTCACCACCTTTGTTTTTTTCTAGTATTTCGTGTCCCATTCTTGTTAATGCTCGATTCATAGCTGCTTGGTCTAGCACAACTGTTTTTTTCTGCAAGGCGATCACCCCTATTAAAAAACCCTTTTCTCCCATGAGGAAAAAAGGGTTTTGGACATACGTATCGTATAAGTTACCGGTTCCTTTTTAGCCTCACGGGACTATTATTAAAGGATCTTATTTAGTTAGCTATATTATTTCAAAAGAAGTCAGTTCTGTCAATACATTTTTTCAATTAGTTGTAAAACTTCATGAAAATAGGCTGGTGTTTCTGCTTCAAATTGTAACCATTTCTCCGTTCTAGGATGATAAAAGCCTAGTATTTTCGCGTGTAACGCTTGACCGTTAATATCCATTGTTTTTCTCGGCCCATATTTGGGATCCCCTACCAATGGATGATTAATATAGCGCATATGTACACGAATTTGATGGGTTCTCCCTGTTTCTAATTGACATTGTATATACGTATATTCTTTATAACGACGTATTACTTGAAAATGGGTAACTGCTGGCTTTCCATTTTCAACAATGCCCATTTTTTGCCTATCTCTTGGGTCTCTTCCAATTGGTGCATCAATCATTCCATGGTCATGATCGATTTCCCCATGAACTATTGCTTCATACTTACGCTCAACGGTTTTATTTCCGAGTTGCTCTGCTAAATGTACATGTGCTTGATCATTTTTAGCAACAACTAGTAATCCACTTGTATCTTTATCAATTCGATGTACAATACCAGGTCGTTCTACTCCATTAATACCTGATAAATCCTGACAGTGGTAGAGAAGTGCATTCACCAAGGTTCCCTCTTTGTGACCAGCTGATGGATGAACAACCATCCCTCTAGGCTTATTAACAACAATAACATCTTTATCTTCATACATGATCGATAAAGGAATATTTTCAGCCTTTATTTCAAGGGGTCTTACTTCAGGTATTTGCCAAATTATTTGATCTCCACTTTGGCATTTGTGATTAGTCTTTACCTGCTCATTATTGACCGCTACATATCCATCCCGTATCCACGATTGTATTTGAGAACGGGATGTTTCAGGAATAATGGTAGACAACAGTTTATCGATTCGAATATTATTTTCTGGTTCTGTCACAACATGTTGTTGTGTTGTCATTACTCCTCATTTCCTTTCCTCTGTTTCTTTTCATCCAAAAATGTGATAATTAAAACTAGAATAACACCGATCACAAGTGCTGCATCGGCTACATTAAAGATTGGGTAATCATATGTGAAAATCATGACATCCACAAAATCTACTACTTCTTGACGGAACAGACGATCAATAAAATTACCGATAGCTCCACCTAACATAAAGCTCAGCGAAATAGCGAGTAGTTTACTCTCTTTAGCGTATTTCTGCATGTAGTAAACAATACCAATAACCACAATAATTGTTATTACATAGAAAAATTCCATTTGTCCTTGTAGTATTCCCCATGCTGCACCTCTATTACGATGCGATGTAATATAAAGAAAATGGTCAATAATGGTAATTTGCTCACCTAAATCCATTGATTTAACGATTAGCCACTTTGTCAATTGATCGATACCAATTATTATTACCGCAAGAATATAATATAAATACATTCATTCTCCTCCGATTCACCAAACACTTTAGAATTAGTTTCCATAAGGTTGTTGTAATAATTTTAATTCATGTTACTTCTGAAAATAGTTATTTCATCAATATAAAAAATAATGAGTAGTTATATATTATGTAACGTAACTCACCGCTACGGAAAGCGAGTGTTTTCACACAGCTTTGGATTAGCACTCATCTAAAAAAGGATGGAAGTAGTCAAGTTCAATTTATGGGGCATTATATAGATTGTACGTACTGTGCAAAGTGATTAGTGATTTTTTTACAATGAACTTTACAGAACGCCTTCTAAAACATTTTACCATAAAAAATACTCCCCAGCTAAAGGGAGTATTTTTTCTTTCCATTACTAACAAATGGTTAAGCTGTATAATGTTTTTTTACTACATCTGCACATCGAGAACATAATGTAGGATGGTCCTGGTCTTCTCCTACTGTTTCTGAGGCTGTCCAACAACGTTCACATTTCTCACCAGGATGTGCTTCTACTGTAATCGACACGTACTGATAATCCTTTGTACCCTCAGCTGTTTCGGTAATAGTTGCTTCGGACACAATAAATAACTGATGTAAATTCGGAATAGATTGAAGTACCTCTTTTGTTTGCTCATCTTTTGGGACAATCGTAATTTTAGCTTCTAATGATTTTCCAATCACTTTTTCATTACGGGCTTCTTCTAGTGCTTTCAATACATCGTCACGAACTTGCATGAAATGATCCCATTTATCATTTAACATATCAAAGCCTTTAATTTCTCTTGGTTCTGGTATATCTGTTAATTGAACACTTTCTTCTTTCGTACCAGGGATGTATTCCCAAATCTCATCTGCAGTGTGTGGGATAATTGGTGTTAATAATTTCACCAATGTCGTTAAAATTTCATAATAGCCTGTTTGAATACTACGACGGCGATGTTGGTCTTTCGCTTCGATATATAATACATCTTTTGCAAAATCTAAATAGAATGAGCTTAAATCAGCCGCACAAAAATTGTGGATTTGATGATAAATTGGTGAATACTCAAATTTATCATAGCTTTCACGTACACTAGCAAGTAGTCCTTGCAAGCGATGTAGCATGTAACGATCGACTTCTTCCATATCCTCTTCTGCAACAGCATCTTTTGCAGGATCAAAATCAGATAAATTAGCTAACATAAAACGGATTGTGTTCCGAATTTTACGATAGGCCTCCGAGATTTGTTTTAAAATTTCTTGTGAAATACGCACATCTGCTTGATAGTCCACAGATGATACCCATAATCGTAAAATATCTACGCCTAGCTGTTTTTGTACTTTAGCAGGATCCATTACATTACCAAGTGATTTACTCATTTTTCGTCCTTGACCGTCCAGAACAAATCCATGACTAATAATATTTTTATATGGTGCTTTCCCAGTTACAGCTACAGCAGTTGAAATAGAAGAATTAAACCAGCCACGATATTGGTCACTACCTTCCAAATAGACATCTGCTGGACGCCTGTGATCTTCACGGCCAACTAAAACTGCTTCATGGGAAGATCCAGAGTCAAACCAAACATCCATTATATCGGTTTCTTTTGTAAATGTACCATTTGGACTATGCTCTGATGTAAAACCTTCTGGTAATAATTCCTTTGCTTCCCATTCAAACCAAACATTGGATCCGTGTTCTTTAAATAACGCAGAAACATGCTCAATCGTTTCATCTGTAATAATTGGAGTACGATCTTCTCCGTAAAATACAGGAATCGGAACACCCCACGTACGTTGGCGTGAAATACACCAATCTTCACGATCACGAACCATATTATGAAGTCGTGTTTCTCCCCAGCTTGGATACCAATTTATTTCTTTAATTTCGTCTAAAATATTTTGTCGAAAGTCTTTAATGGATGCAAACCATTGGGAAGTTGCACGGAAAATTGTCGGTTTCTTCGTACGCCAATCATGTGGATACGAATGGGTAATGAAAGAAAGTTTTAACAATGCACCGACTTCATCCAATTTTTGTGTAATCTCTTTATTTGCTTGATCATAAAACATCCCTTCAAAACCAGGTGCCTCATCTGTAAAGTATCCTTTTTCATCCACTGGACACAACACGTCAATTCCATACTTTTTCGATACAAAAAAGTCATCTTCCCCATGACCTGGTGCGGTATGAACACAACCAGTACCAGCTTCTGTTGTGACATGATCTCCTAGAATAACAAGGGAATCACGGTCATAGAACGGGTGTCTCGTGACGATTTTATCTGCTTCTTGACCCTTAAAGGTTTGTACAACTTCTGGATTTTCCCATTCTAATTCATTCGATACCATTTCTAACATGTCATGTGCAATAACAAATTTTTCATCATTGACACGTACGACTGCATATTCCAAATCTGGGTGAACACTTATAGCTAAGTTAGCAGGGATTGTCCATGGAGTTGTTGTCCAAATAATAAACTTCTCATTTCCACTTAATAAGTCTTTTCCATCTGTAACCTGAAAAGCAACATATATAGAAGGAGAACGCTTATCATGGTACTCAATTTCTGCTTCTGCTAATGCTGACTCAGATGACGGAGACCAGTAAACAGGTTTTAGCCCTTTATAAATATAGCCTTTTTTTGCCATTTCTCCAAAAACACGGATTTGGGCAGCCTCATAATCTTTTGTTAGCGTGATATAAGGATTATCCCAATCCCCTCTTACGCCAAGTGCTTTAAATTGGGAGCGTTGACGATCCAATTGACCCATTGCATAATCTGCACACATTTGGCGGAATTCCGCAATGCTAAGCTTTTTACGATTGATTTTCTTTTTCTTTGTTAATGCCGTTTCAACAGGCAGACCATGTGTATCCCAGCCTGGGACATATGGTGCATGATATCCTGACATCGATTTATAACGCGTAATAAAATCTTTTAAGATTTTGTTAAGCGCATGCCCAATATGCAAGTCCCCATTCGCATATGGTGGCCCGTCATGTAAAATAAAAGATGGTCTTCCCTCTGTACGCTGTTGTGATTTTTCATAAATGTTATTTTCTTCCCATAGTTCTTGTCGCAATGGCTCTTTATTTGGCAAATTTCCACGCATTGGAAACTTGGTCTTTGGCATTAGTAATGTTTCCTTATAGTCCATTTTATTTTCCTCCTTATTATTTTTTGTTTAGCTGTTTTCTAAAAGATTATTGCTTTCCATTATGAAACTCATGCATATAAGAACTATTATACGCAGCAAATTAAAGCCGTTGATTTCCACTTCGGACAGTCGCTTTCCGCGGACAACGCTTCAGCTTCCTCGGAAGCAAAAACCGCTTCCTGTGGGATCTTCAGCTGTTGTTTTTTCCGCAGGAGTCGACTGTCCTACACTCCAATCAACTAGTATATTAGCAATAGCAATGATTAGAGAGAGGACAGCACACATCAGCGAAGGAAAAACACGAAGACTCCTGCGGGAAGTAGGAGATCGGTGAGACCCCACAGGGCACTAGCCCGAGGAGGCTTACCACTCCCCCGCGGTAAGTAGACACTGTGAAAACGAACAGTTTGAACAGATGTCGCACTTATGCCCCTGGTGAAAGCGTAGTGTTTTTCCGTAGAGAAGCTATGTGCTTATCCTAACTACTGCGCATAATATAGGTTATGCGACGTAGAAACAACAAAGTGTGCGAAAAGATCCTTTTGTTTTAAATAAATGGTTGCTGTGGTGGTTGTCTAAATAGTTTCTGCCCGCAAAAAAGCCTAAAGGGGAACAGTAAGTTAAACCGTGTGCTCGTTATGTCTAATTTTGACCTAGCGATATATTTCTTTACATACAACCAACAAAAAAAGCCTTCTACATCCCAAAAGGGACGAGAAGACTCGCGGTACCACCCTTATAAATTTAAAATATAGTCATTTTAAATTCACTCGATATTCGTAACGTGAATAAACCGTCCATACCTACTACTTCTTCAGAATGGATACTCGAGAGTGATTTTCTAAAAGTGTTTCTGTATCAGGCTCTCACCGTCTCCTGACTCGCTTAACAGGAATCACTTTTATACTGCCTCTGTCATCGTATTTTTGTTTTTTTATTGTATTATAGCATTTTGTACGTTGAATTATATGTAAAAATATAGAAAACGTCAAGAACTATGATTTGTTTTCTGCTAAATCGAGTTCTTCACTCATTTCTTCATCAAATAATTCATCCCAATCATCGGTCTCAATCATATCTAACTGGGCTTCTACTAGCATTTTCATCCGTGTGCGGAATACTTTTGCCTGTTTTTTTAACTCCTCTACTTCCAATGAAATACGCCGAGACTTGTCCAGTGCATCATTAATGATTCGGTCTGCGTTTTTTTCTGCCTCTTTAATGATGAGTTTTGATTCTTTTGTAGCATTTCCTTTTAATTCTTCAGCAGTCTCTTGCGCAATTAAAATAGATTTATTTAGGGTTTCTTCAATATTCGTAAAGTGATTTAATTTTTCATCTAGTTGATCGACTTTTTCTTGTAAATCTTTTTTTTCACGAATAACAATTTCATAATCCTTTATAACTTGATCTAGAAATTCATTTACTTCGTCCTCATCATAGCCACGAAATCCTCTTGTGAATTCTTTATTGTGAATATCTAATGGTGTTAATGGCATTATTGCCACCTCCTCTAAAATTACCTTTTCTACACTTCATATAAAGCTCTTCTTTGTTATTTTCTCACCGTTGTAGTTTATATACGATGCGTCGTAAGGTTGCGCATTGATTTCCGCTCTGGACAATCACTTTCACCACAGGCACAAGTGCGACAACTGTTCAATAAAGTGTATCACTCAATATAAGGTGTGGAAAACCACTATCTTTTATTAAACAACCTAGTATAAAAAATAAATATATTTTCATATGTCTAGTTTATTCGACAGAAATGGTTAAATTCCTGCAATTATTTTAGAAGAAATTATATTAAAATAGCTGTCGTAATCCGCCATTTATCTTTTTTCGTTTTACCATTAATTGCTACGACTTTACTCCTGCCTTTTCCTCTAAATGATATTATATCTCCTGCTTGTAAGTTGAACTTTGTATCCTCAACCATTTTAAAGTTCACTTTTATATATCCTCTTTGAATATACTCAGCTGCTGCTTTTCGTGAAATATGATAGATCTCTTTTACAATAGCATCTAAGCGTAGAGAGGAAACTGTTTTCTCACTTTCTTTCCAATTCACCGGCTTTTCCATCATATTCTGTAATGGTTCTTCTTCTAACGTAATAGAAGCTTTTTTAATAGATGTCATATTCGTAATAATATATGGAGCAATGTCACTAGTTGTTAGAAGTTGAATAATCCCATTTTCCACTAAAATATCTCCAAGCTTTTGGCGTTTAATTCCTAAGGACAGAAACGCTCCCATCACATCTCGATGGGATAATGTAATAAATTTCGTCGGATAAGTAGCCTGTAATAATACTAATTCAAAATCTTCTTCTTGGATTGTTTCATAAAACGGTGCTAAAATAACTCGACACCGTTCACAATAAGGGTTACCACCATAACGAGATATTTGGACTAGATCATCATTTTTCCCGATTAACATCTCCGTAATTTGCTGCTCTCTTGGGTCTAAAAAGTCGGTTAATTTCCGTTGATAATAGCGCTCAACTTCTTCTTTCCATGATAAAACCTTATCAATAAAAGGCTCTTCTTCTTTTCGAAAGTGTTGATAAATATCCATATCTTAGAACATCAACATATAATATAATTCATTTAATCCCATTCGTGCTAAATATAACACAAAAATAGCAACAATCGGAGACAAGTCAATCATTCCTAATGGTGGAATAAACCGACGAAATTGCTCTAAATATGGCTCACAAATTTTCGCTAAGAACGACCCAAATGAGGACTCACGTGCACCTGGGAACCATGACATAAAAATATAAATAATTAACGCAAAACTATAGAGTTGTATCCCTAAAAACAATAGGTTAAATAATGCCGTCATGCTTTATACCATCCTTTTTCATAGTCATCATATTCAACAAGTACTTCTGATATAGAACCAGATACATCCACATTTTCAGGCGTACATAAAAATGTTTCGGTACCCAACTTTTTAATATCTCCATTTAAAGCATAAACGGTTCCACTTAGAAAATCTAACATTTTCTTTGCTTGATAGTGATCAACACGTTGTAAATTAATAACCACTGCTCGTCGATTGATGATATGATCAGCTATTTCTTGTACCTCATTATATGTACGTGGTTCACTTAATACAACTTTTGAAGAAGATTGCTGAATTGCTTTTAAATTAACAACCTTATTTGTTTGCTCTGTTACTTCATTTTTTTCCTTGACCTCTTCCTCAACATATTCATATTCGTCATCCATTGTAAAGAAGTCTTTGATTTTATTTTTAATACTCATATGCTCACCCCACTCTAATTTGATCCTACTAGTTTTGAACCAATTCGGATATGTGTGGCACCTTCTTCAATTGCAATTTCATAATCATTACTCATTCCCATTGATAAATAATTACAGGGTGCATGACTGTATTGTTTACTAGCTATTTCATCTCTTATTTCTCTTAATTTTCGAAAAAAAGTTCGTAGCTTTTCCTTATCATCGATATGTGGTGCCATGGTCATTAATCCAACAACATAAACATTTTCATATTTTTTCAGTTCCTCTATAAATGGAAGCACTTTTTCTGGTTCGAGCCCATGTTTTGTTTTTTCTCCACTTACATTAACTTGAACAAAACATGCAACTGGATTACTAGCGCGTTTATTAATTTCCTTAGCCAATGAAGAGCGATCAAGCGAATGAATAGCGTCTACTTTATCAATAACATCTTTTACCTTTCTTGATTGTAGGGTCCCAATAAAATGCCATTTAACCGATTCTTGTTTAAAATGGTTATGTTTTTCTAAAAATCCTTCTAGACGATTTTCGCCAAGATTTGTAATTCCAGCATCTATCGTTTCCTTTGTTCGTTCTATTGTAACATACTTCGTTACTCCAATAATGTTTATATCCTCAGGATTTCGAGAACTTCTCTCACATGCATGTTTTATTTTATCTTTTATTGTTGCTAAATTTGTCGCTACTTCCATTCTTGCCATCTCCCCTCCCTTATATAATCTATTCGTTTCGAAAACCTACATATCCTAGCATCCGACCTGTCTGTCCTTGGTCTCTTCTATGTGAGAAAAATAATTGTTCATGTTGATACGTGCAATAATTTGTTATATCTATATTATTACGTAATACCCCGCATTGCAAAAGAATATGTTTATTTAATTCCTTCAAATCCAATAAGTATCGATTATTCCCTTTTTCGATTGAAACCTTGTTCCGAACATCCATTGGAATATGCTGGATCACTTTTTCATCTACCTCATAATGCTTTTGCGATATACAGGGTCCAATGACCACTAATATATTCTTTGGCTTACTACCTACAGATTGTAACTTTTTGATCATTTGTTCAGCCATCCGATTAACGGTACCTTTCCAACCAGCATGGGCAATCCCAACATAATTTGTTTCTGGATCAAAAAAATAGAGTGGTACACAATCAGCAAAAAAAGCAGTACATAAAAGACCTGCTTTATTAGTGATCATCCCATCTACCCCACTTAATGCATGTTTCGTTGATCTAGATCCTTTTCCTTTATCCTGTTCGTAGACTTCTCTTACATCAGTTTGATGCACTTGCTCCCCTGAAATCCAGTGATCTAAAAGTATACCTAGTTTTTCTGCTAACCTTTTGCGATTAGTAATTACATCCTCATATCGATCAGAAACATGTAATCCATGGTTAAATGTAGCAAATGGCGCTTTACTGACACCGCCTTCTCTTGTTGTAAACCCAACCTCAAGACGAGAATCGTAGTTTTTCCATTTTGGAATATGTAAAATGGACGAATCGCTATGTTGAAAAACTTCACTCATTTGCCTTCCTCCTAAAGGGTTTTCTTCACAATACTTGTACTATTTTATCACAAAAAACAGTTATTCGGGGTATGAATTTTCTGGATACAATTGTGGTGTATTGACATCTTTAACTAGAATAACATCATGTCCAATCGTCACAATTTGATTCCAATGGATAAATATTTCTTCCCCTTTTGCAAAAAAATTGGCTTTTTTATCTCGTATAGCAATAATTAAAGAAATTATTTTACCACGATCACCATCAATTTCTAAGTCAGAAATATGACCTAATCGTTTTCCATCTTCAATCACAATAACTTCCTTCATTTGTAACTCTGTTAACGTGACCATCTCGTTTCACCTACCTTATTACTATCTATATGCACTTTTATCACGAAGTTTCATAGGAATTACTACAAAACAAAAGGAAACAGGCTAAATCTTCCTGTTTCCTTTTGAGTTTTGTCACATATTCATTTTTTGTTAGGTCCCTTTTCGCGATAGGGAACAATGTATAATTCTTTTTATTTTCTATGTTATTCAAACATTTGTTTATTCATTTGACTTATGGCTGCTTTTTCAAGACGGGAAACTTGTGCCTGTGAAATTCCAATTTCCTCTGCTACTTCCATTTGTGTTTTTCCCTGGAAAAAGCGTTTATTTAAAATCATATTTTCTCTTTCATTTAATCGATGCATCCCCTCTTTTAATGATAATTTATCTGTCCAATTTGAGTCTTTATCTTTATCATCGCTGATTTGATCCACTACATAAATTGGATCCCCGCCATCATTATAAATAGGCTCGAATAGTGATACTGGATCTTGTATCGCGTCCATTGCGAAGACTACATCTGAATGGGGCACGTCCATTTCCTCGGCAATCTCAACAGCTGTCGGCTCTTTCGATGTCTTATTGATTAACTCTTCTCGTACCTGTAATGCTTTATAGGCTATATCACGTAAAGACCTGGATACTCTAATTGGGTTATTATCACGTAAATACCGTCTAATTTCTCCAATAATCATTGGGACGGCATATGTTGAAAAACGGACATTATGTTTTAAATCAAAATTATCAATTGATTTCATTAATCCAATACAACCTACTTGAAATAAATCATCAACATGCTCACCACGATTATTAAACCGTTGAATAACACTCAATACTAATCGCAAGTTTCCATTTACCAGTTCCTCTCTAGCTGATAGATCTCCATCTTGCATTCGAACGAACAGTTCACGCATTTCTTCGTTTGTTAAGACAGGTAATTTTGATGTATCAACACCGCATATTTCTACTTTATGTTTTGTCATTCTGTACCCTCCTAATTGGAGATGCTGTTCATGGACAGTATCTCCCCTTAGAAGGGTTTTTATGCAGACCTATGTGGTCGATTAGCCGCCAAAAAATGGCTTTATTTCCAACACATCAAGGCTAAACCATTTTATTAAATTCTTTTTTTAGACGCCTAATTATTTTCTTTTCTAATCGGGAAATATAAGACTGAGAAATCCCTAACATGTCTGCAACATCCTTTTGTGTTTTTTCCTCTTCACCAACTAAACCAAAACGAAGCTCCATTATTTGTTTTTCTCTAGGATTTAATTGAGATAAGGCATCGCGCAATAAATGCTTATCAACACTTGATTCAAGATCTTTTGTGATGATATCTTCTTCTGTTCCTAATACATCTGATAACAGTAGCTCATTTCCATCCCAATCAATATTTAGCGGTTCATCAAACGATACTTCAGATTTTAATTTATTATTCCTGCGTAAGTACATTAAGATTTCATTTTCAATACATCTGGATGCATAGGTAGCTAACTTAATTTTCTTCTCTGGATTAAATGTATTGACAGCTTTAATAAGTCCAATTGTTCCAATGCTAATTAAATCTTCTATATTTATCCCTGTATTTTCAAATTTACGGGCAATATAAACAACTAATCGTAAATTTCGCTCAATTAATATTGCTCTAGCTGATTTATCTCCATCAGGTAACAGCTCTAGCAATTCCTTTTCTTCTTCTTTGGATAATGGTGGTGGAAGTGCTTCACTACCGCCAATATAGTAAATTTCATTGGTTTTGATTCCTAGCTTTAATAATAATTTATACCACCATAAACGCAAGCGTAATTTCCAAATTCTCAATTTATACACTCCTTTTACCATTTATGCTGAAGATACAGTCGCTACATGTATAATTTGTGGATGAAGCAAACAATGATAACGCTGATCTCTCGTTAATTGTCCAAATTGTATTCCGATGAAAAATTTAGTGGTGATAAGTTTATTTTGATCATGATATACAATTAATTGATCTGCCTTAAGTGCCATCATAAAGGTACTATTTCCTTCTACACCGTGATACGGGATAAGGTGTATTCGATTCTTCCATGCCAATGGAATTTCTTCATAACGTAATTCATCATGTGCTTTTTTTAAACAATTCCAATCTTTGTCCGTAAACCAATGCTTCAAAAAAGATTCATCACATATAATAACGAACTTTTTACTAACAGGATCGACTAACTGATTGCCACTATCGATATATCCAGTAGTAGAGTAGCTTTTGTTACCTACTTGTATGGTGACAGGACAAAGTTGATCATATCGAATTTTTTCGGCTACATGCTTGTCCATACGCCTTTTCGTAAACAACCAAACAATTGGGAATCCAATCATCACGAATAACCAACTAACTGAATCTCCATATCCGCTATTAAAAGTCAAAATTCCACTAGATGACATACTGATTGGATGTTGTAGTAAGAAGTGTAACGCTATCAATCCACCTCCAATTGCAAAGGTTGTAAAATAAAATAAAAGTAGTAATTTTACCATTTGATAGATCGAATGAAACCGAAATGTACAAATAATAATAAGAATGGAAAAAACAACTTTTCCTATTAACGTTGTAAAAATGGAGTCAGGAAAATAAAGTGAAATAGGTACAAGTAATGAAGCAACTAGTGCACCTAACGTGATTCGCCACTTTTTGGTGTCTTCTTTCGCTAATGTCTGGGTAAGCATTAGAAGCATCATATCTAAAAAGAAGTTTAATAACCAAACTGCATCAAGGTAGATCGTCACCTTTATCTTCCTCTCCAACTAACTAGATTCACTTGTTCAACCTTTAATAGGATATCATCAAACTTCGAATGGTTTATGAACCGTTGTAACAAGAAGTATAGTTGAAACAAGAAGAGAAGTCTGTCACTTCTTGTATGTGTTATCCTGCTAATTTTAACTAGTTATGAGAGAGTTTGTCGTAAGAGAGAATATATAAAAATAAGGCTGTTTTTTAAGAGGTTGTTGCTTTTTCAGTATGAAGCTTAATGAATAGTTTCTATATAATGCGTCGTAAAGTTTTGGTTATAATTATTCTACGGGAAAACACTTCGCCCACCTTAAGACTCCCCATGAGCCTCCTCGTAACCCCCACACTGCTGGTCTCTTAGGCTCGTATCGACGGACAGGACAAGGAAAGCTACGACAGCGATACATCGCACGAAGCAAAAGTGTTTTTCTTTTGCGAGGACGTTCTAGTGTCGGTGCCTATCACAGGACGTGACCGATGTTAGCCGACGAACCAGGAGTCTTGGTGTGTTGCCTCCCTAAAATGAGTTTCAAATACATAGTAACTTTTAGCTTATTATTATTGATTGGAGCGTAGGACAATCGACTCCTGCTGAAAAAACACGCAGCTAGATCCACAGGAAGCCGTTTTTGCTTCCGATGTCTAGCTTCGAGCGATTGACGTCGTAGTGCCAATAGACATAAGGACGCACGAGTTTTCATCGGCCAGCACCTACCCCCTCGAGGCCTTAAGTCAATCCTCATCACGAGCACAAAACGACACACTGAGGCTCGGCTTAAGCTTGGCAGATAAGAAAAACTTTCTTACTGCATAAGTGCAACTAAGGCTTTCGCCACTTGGCGACAAGCCAAGTTTTCTAATCAGGGCTGACCAAGGCGCTTACGCTTTTCTATCGAAGAAGCTAAAAGCGTTGTCCGCGGCAAAGAAGACACTGAAAACAAACATGTTTGAACAGATGTCGCACTTGTGCCCATGGTGAAAGCGATTATCCAGAGCGGAAATCAATGGCGCAATTTACGACGCATAATCTATAAAGTATGCGAAAGAGCCAAAGGTAAAAAGGGGTGTGAACTAGAAGATGATAATCATGTCAAATAAGGTTATTACGTTATCCTAGACAGTAAAAAAGCAATCGAATCAAGCGATCCAATTGCTTTCTTTTCTTCCTATTAACGATTTCGATTTCGATTCCGCAAGAATGTAGGTATATCTAGCTCGTCTTCCTCTACTGAACGTTTTACGGAAGGTTGTTCACGAGGACCATCCTCTGTTTGTTTTGTTGCAGCATGTTGTTTATGGTTAAGAATTGGACGTTGTCTCGTTGGTTTTTCCTCTTTTTTATTATCAACAAATCCTGTTGCAATAACCGTTACTACAATTTCATCTTTAAGGTTTTCATTAATAACAGAACCAAAAATAACATTTACTTCATTGTCGGCTGCAGATGTAACTAAATCCGCTGCTTCTTGTACTTCAAATAAACTTAAGTTCGTTCCACCAGTTATATTCATTAGTATCCCATGTGCACCGTCAATTGAAGTTTCTAATAATGGAGAAGAGATTGCTTTTTTAGCAGCTTCGGTAGCACGAGTTTCTCCTGTTGCTACACCAATTCCCATTAATGCAGACCCTTTATCATACATAATTGTTTTCACATCAGCAAAGTCAACATTAATCAGACCTGGTTTAGCAATTAAATCAGAAATACCTTGCACCCCTTGTCGTAAAACATTATCTGCTTCACGAAATGCCTCTAGCATTGGAGTGTTTTTATCAACGATTTCTAATAATCGGTCATTTGGGATAACGATTAATGTATCAACACCATTTTTTAATGCGTCAATACCAGTTACGGCTTGTGTAGATCGTCTACGGCCTTCAAATGAAAATGGTCTTGTAACAACACCAACGGTCAATGCACCTTGTTCTTTAGCAATTTGGGCGATAACAGGAGCCGCACCAGTACCTGTTCCACCACCCATACCAGCTGTAACAAAGACCATATCTGCACCTTGCAGTACTTCTTCTAATTGTTCTTTACTTTCATCTGCAGCTTTCTTCCCTACTTCAGGATTTGCACCAGCACCTAAACCTCTTGTAAGTTTACCACCAATTTGCAGTTTCACTTCTGCTTTTGATAGATTAAGTGCTTGTGAATCCGTATTTACAGCAATAAATTCTACACCTTCTACACCATGTTCAATCATACGGTTTACTGCATTACTACCGCCGCCACCGACTCCGATGACTTTTATTGATGCCAATTGGTCCATTTCCGTATCAAAATCTAACATACTTTCGTTCCTCCTAATATGCAAAGTTACAAGAGTTCTAGAAGCTAATTGTACTATAAGCGATTTATACAAGTATTACCTCTTTAAAAAATAGGTTTAAAACTAATTTCCTATTAATTTATAAGTACCCGCTGCACAGTTGCGATTTAGTGCAGAAAAATACCTGCTTAGTCAAAGAAATACCTAAAGAAATTAGCAATTCCAGATTCTTTTTTCGTTTTATTTACGGTCTCATCATTTTTTGATTGCTTTTTATTTCGTTTTGGTTTAGGCTCTTGCACATCTACTACAGACGGAAATAATTCTTTTCCTTGTATTTTCGCATTATGATAGGCAAATTGCAAGATTCCCACACCAGCTGTAAATTGTGGTTCACGAACACCAATATAATCAGGTATTGCTATTCGTACATTTGATTGAAAAATATCTTGTGCGAGTTCTAAAACACCAGGCATTCTCATTGTACCACCTGTTAAAACATATCCACCTGGTAATCCCTGGTAACCCATACGTCTAATTTCTCGTTCTGCAAAGGCATAAATTTCTTCCAATCGTGCCTCAATCATATCAGCGATCTGTAATTGATTATACGTTTGTCGTGTATTACTGCCAATAATAGAAGCTTCGAATGACTCATCTTCCTGGGCATCATCATAAAAAGCATGCCCATAGTTTAGCTTTATATCTTCGGCTTCTTCCGTTGATGTTCTTAGGCCAATTGATAGATCTTTTGTAATGTTGTCTCCACCTAGTGGTACAACACTAGTCGAAATTAAATGATCATTTTCAAAAACAGAGACTGTTGAACATCCACCACCGACATCAATTAATGCAACACCTAAGTTCTTTTCATCCTTTGATAATGCAATCGTTCCTGCTGCTAGTGGTTGTAGACAAATATCAGATACCTGTAACCCTGCACGTTCCACACATTTTAAGATATTATGTAAAACTGTTTTGGAACATGTAATAATGGTCCCTTCCATTTCAAGTCGAACCCCAATCATCCCTCTTGGATCCGTTATCTCATCTAAACCATCCACAATAAATTGTTTTGGTATAACATCAATAATTTCACGTTCTGGTGGGATTGAAACAACTTGTGCACCATCTATTACACGGGTGATATCTTCATCACCAATTTCACGATTTTCACTTTGAACTGCTACAACCCCATGACATGGTTGAAGTTGAATATGATTACCATTTATTCCTACTACAACACGATCAATTTGCATGCCAACCATACGTTCTGCTTGTTCTACGGCATTGCGTATAGAATGAACCGTTTGATCAATATCCACGATCGCACCTTTTTTCATCCCATTGGACTTAGCAGTACCTACTCCAATAATGTTTAAAGAATCATTTAAGACTTCGCCTATTATCACTTTTATTTTTGATGTACCTATATCAAGACTTACTAAAATTTCACTGTTGTTCAAAGAAGGCACCTCCCAATTCCGAAGCATCTAATAGAAAACAAAATCTATTAGATAAACTACATCTTAATACTGTATTCTACTAGTTTAGCGGATTTCATAAAAAAAGAAAATATATAAAGAGATATTCAACAAAATGTGACAAAATCCCTCTATTTCTTGCAAAAAAGTTGCTGGTTATTATTTACTTTCTTACCATTTTTAAGCAATTATAATTATTCTACTTCTATTTCTTCTGTTTCAGATTGGTGATCCTCTTGAAATGATTCAAAATAAACACCAACACCGATATGAATAATCCCCTCTTGTTCTGAATCCAACTGTGAAACAATAGAAGGGTAAACTTTCATTTTCTCTGCAAAATCACGAATTGTACTATCCACCAGAAAGCCGTCATTCATATAAAGTAACAGCTTATTCTTATTACTCTCAGTTGGTTTCCAATGAATTTCTGAGATAAGGTTTAAAATACCGTCTGGTAATTTTTGTAGTTCATCCGTCATTTTATTCAAATATGTATCTTCTGTAAAATCAAAAAGAAATGGTGCATCACCATTGGTTGACTCTAAGCTTGTTGCCGTAATTGTAACACCATTAGCCAATATAGTATGGTAACTATCATCTAATTTTATGTAGCCAACACGTTTATGTTCTGTAATATCAATTTCAATTGTCCAAGGAAGTTTCCTTGTTACATTAACAGATTTTACAATCGGGTTATCACCGATTTTGTCTTCTATTGATGATATTTTTGTCATCCATATATTTGATCCAACTGATATACCACTTTCCTCTATAACATTTTCTTTTTCTATAAAGGAATTTCCTGTAACGACAACTTGCTTTACATTGCTTAATGGTGATTGTAAGTATACAATAATGGAGATTAACAAGAAGAAAATAGAAAGATAAAATATTAATCGGCGATTAGCCTTTTTCTTCCGCTCTTGTTTCAAAGTAGGGATATGTTCCTCAATTGAAACGACTTTTTTCTGAGTCATCCTATTTCTTCCTTTATTAAAATAATAGAATGAAACAGTATAAGCTACTGTTTCATTTGATGTTCGTAAATTGATTATACCATACAACCACCTAAAAAATGTAGGAATCTATACCTAGATTAACAGATTTCTCTATTTTTCTTTGGATAACTCCTAAAAGATTGTTCCTTCTGTATGAAACATATTGCATATAAGATGCATTATGCGCAATAGTTTAGATTGTGAATACCGTTCTGGAAATACACTTCACTTTCACCAGGGGCATAAGTGCGACATCTGTTCAAACTTTTCGTTTTCACATTGTCTACTTTACCGCGGACTCCCCACGAGTCTCCTCGTGAAAACCACACTGCGGGGTCTCTTAGTCTCGTTTTTCCGCAGGAGACTACGTGTATTTCCTTCACTAGGTCGAGCTGTCTTAATTTTAATCATTACTATTGACAATGCGACAGTTGATTGAAGCGAATGATAGACATATTCGATTTCAGTGTCTTTATATCTTACTTGTATAGAAAACTATTCCAAGCAGCGGAAAATGCGAGACTCTTAGAATAAAAGCGTAAGTGCTCGGTTAACGACGTACGGACTGGACTGAGCCGCAGGAGATAAAGGAAACACGGCGACCGTAGGGAGTCGATGTTGACTTATCGTACGGAGGTGAGGGAAGTCTCGCTAGTCGTTGAGCGCTGGAGCTGGACGTGGCTGTTCCTATTGTTCAGTTATTCACCGGTACAATTTTTATAATTTCTTAGACGACGGGAAAAGGAACAGTCTGAAGACCCCACAGCGAGCGTACTTTGCTCGCGATGTCTAACTTCGACGGACAGGACGTCCTAGTGCCGATGAAGCCACAGGACGTGGCGTATTCATCGGCCAGCGCCTACACCCTCGAGGTCTTAAGTCAATCCTCTTTGTGGCAAAAACCGCCACACCGAGGCTTGGCTTAAGCTTGGCAGATAAGAAAAAACTTACTGCATAAGTGCAACTAAGGCTTTCGCCGCTTGGCGACAAGCCAAGTTTTCTAATCGGGTGTGACCAAGGCGCTTACGTTTTTCTTTTTCTATGAGGAGGCTGAAGCGTTCCCCGAGGGAAAGAAAACACTGTGAAAACGACCGTGGGAGTTTGAACAGATGTTGCCCTTGTGCCCATGGTGAAAGCGAGTGTTTTCCGCTGCGATGGTTGAGCACATATCCTATAAAGGATAATCAAACTACTGCACTAATATCGATTATGTGCAATAGAAAACGATAAACTAAACGAAAACAGCATTTTTTTACATTTTAGCATGTCGACTAACATTTAATAAAATACCGACCGAACAAAGTGTCAGTGTTAACGAGGAACCCCCATAACTTAAGAATGGCAACGTAATCCCTGTTACAGGTATTAATCCGATGACGACACTTACATTAATCATAATTTGAATGGTTAACATAGATGTAATACCAAGTGCTAAGAAACGTCCAAATTGATCTGGGGCCTCCAGTGCAATTCGTATACCACGCCAAAATAGCAGTAAAAATAACCCGATCATTACTGTACCACCAATAAAACCAAGTTCCTCACTTAAAACAGCAAATATAAAATCGGTTTGTGGTTCTGGTAAATAAAAGTATTTTTGTAGACTTTCTCCTAAACCTACTCCTAACAATCCCCCTGGACCAATCGCATAGAGAGACTGGATAATTTGAAATCCATCTCCTAGGGGGTCCTCCCATGGATTTAAGAAGGCGGTAATCCGACTAATTCGATATGGAGCAGATAGAATAAGAAACAAAAAGCCAACAATCCCTAAAATACCTAGCCAAACGAAATGAGAGATTTTTGCACCAGCAGTATAAATTAAAACCATACATGTTAAAACAAGTACTACCCCAGTACCTAAATCTGGTTGAAGCATAATTAAGCCAAATGCTGCAAAAACGAGAATTAGTGCAGGGAAGAAACCTTTTTTAAACGATGTAATATATTTTTGATTCGCAGCTAAATACGTAGAAAGAAACATAATTAGTCCTAGTTTCATAAATTCAGAGGGTTGTATACTAAAAGCGCCAACTCCAATCCAGCTCCGCGCTCCACCTCGTACCATGCCAATACCTGGTATAAGGACAAGGATTAATAAAATAAAGCAAGCTAGCAATATGACATTTGCATATTTCTTCCAAATAGTATAAGGGACTCGCATTAAAGCAAACATTGCGACTAACCCTGCACCGACAAATAATAGCTGTCTTTTCACATAATATAGTGTATCACCATACTTATAATCAGACCAAACAAAAGAGGAGCTATATACCATTACAATTCCAACTACTAAAAGTGCAATAATCACAGCTAGTAATGTAAAATCTGGTTTTTCTTGTTGATTTTTATTCTTAAAAAATTCCCTAAACAAATAAAGCACCCCGTTTCCATAATCATTGGAATAGAGGCATTATTTTCCGATAGTAATCTATTAAGTAGAAAAACTCGCATTCGCTCGTCTTTTAGCGAAAGTATTAGTTTTTCTTATACTTGGGACGTAAAAATTTTAGCTGCGTCGAGTCCACCTCTTGGCTAAAATTTTATACGTTCCTAACGTGTAAAAAGAAAACAAGCCTCTACATTAGTCTATGCACGGCTTGTATAAACATGTCTCCTCTCTGTTCAAAAGTTTTATATTGATCCCAGCTTGCACATGCTGGTGATAATAGAATCACATCATTCGCCTCTGACAATTCGTATGCTTTTGGAACAGCATCATCTACATTATCTGCCTCTTCAATAAGCCCGATCCCTGCTTGCTCTGCAATTGTTTTCAATTTTGGAGCTGTTTGGCCAAAGACAACCATTGCCTTAACTCCTTGTAAATATGGGAGTAAGTCTGAGAAACCATTCCCGCGATCTAATCCGCCAGCTAGTAAAATAACGGGCTGTTGAAAGGAAGCTAGAGCTTTTTGAGTAGCAAGGATATTAGTGGCTTTGGAATCGTTGTAAAATATTCGATCATGGATATTTTTCACAAATTGTAAGCGATGTTTGACACTGGAAAATGTCGTTAATACCTGCTTTATTCCTTCATTTGTTGCACCATTTAATTTTGCTGCACTAATCGAGGCTAAAATATTTTCTAAGTTATGATCTCCAACTAATACAACGTCTTTCCGATTAATTATTTTTTCACCTTGAAAATAGATAAACTCCTCATCCACATATGCTCCATTACGTTGATAGGTTTTAGTAGAGAACGGAATAAGAGTTGCTTTTGCATCGTTGATCGCCTTCACAACTGTTTCATTTTCTGCGTTATAAACTAAGTAATCATCTTTTGATTGATTGATGAAAATATTACATTTTGCTTGTTGATAGTTTTCCAATGTTTTATGGTAATCCAAATGTGCTTCATATATATTTAACAGGACGGCGACTTTAGGTTTAAACGTTTGAACACCCAAAAGCTGAAAAGATGATAATTCAAGTACTAGTGTTTCGTCTTTTGTTAAATCTTGTGCAACATCGGTTGCAACCGTTCCAATATTTCCTGCGACTTTTACGTTTTGATCACTTGCTGCTAGCATTTTGGTTGTTAACGTGGTAGTAGTCGTTTTTCCATTGGATCCAGTAATACCAATAATCGAATTTGGCGCAAGCTGACCTGCAATCTCGATTTCGGTAATAATAGGAATACCTCTTTCTTTAGCTTCTACCAATAATGGTACCTCATACGGAATTCCGGGGTTTTTTACAATAACTTCAATATTATCTAAAA
This sequence comes from Oceanobacillus halotolerans, assembly GCF_010993955.1. Classification (GTDB taxonomy): domain Bacteria; phylum Bacillota; class Bacilli; order Bacillales; family Amphibacillaceae; genus Oceanibacillus_A; species Oceanibacillus_A halotolerans. The sequence continues at coordinate 72,481 of NZ_WIXL01000005.1, forward strand.
TTGATATCGGATGGGTACCTAGAATTAATTCTGCTCCAAGTGCTTGTAATTCTTGCACATTGTTATCATGCCAATCTGCGTCACGATCTGTGATGCGGACGTTTTTACCGTTTTCTAATAAGATTTTAGCTGCAGCTGTTCCACTTCTAGCTAAACCAAGCACCAGAACATTTGTATAGTGAAAATTTCGTAACATATCCATTATAACCACACCTCAATATATAGCCCAAGGGAAGCAAAAATAAGACCAATCATCCAAAAGGTAGACACGACACGCCATTCTGACCAACCAAGTAATTCATAATGGTGATGAAGTGGACTCATCTTAAATACCCTTTTTCCTGTTGTTTTAAACGATATAACTTGAATAATAACTGATAACGTTTCGATGACAAAGACGCCACCAATTATGACTAACAATATTTCCATTTTCGTTAAAATAGCAACTGCAGCAATTGCAGCACCTAAGGATAACGAACCTGTATCCCCCATAAAGACTTTAGCAGGATGTGCATTAAAGACAAGGAAACCAAGTAGTGCACCAACAACGGCAAGTGCGAAAATAGAAACCTCATGTTGTGGGAAGCCATACCATGCTAAAACACCGAAAGCTCCAAAGGCAATTGCAGCTGTTCCTGCTAATAAACCATCCAATCCATCAGTCAAATTGACAGCATTTGAAGCACCGACTACCATGACGATAATGAGCAATGCATATCCCCATCCAAGATCCCATTGAAAATTCGTTCCTGGAATTTGGATATATGTAGGAAACTGTTGATAGCGTAAAATAAGATAAAAAATGAGTGCAATTAATAGCTGACCAGCCATTTTCTGTTTTGATGTTAAACCAAGGTTTCGTTTCATTGCTACTTTAATAAAGTCATCTAAAAACCCTAGTAGTGCATAACCCGCTAATACAAATAACAAAAGCCATAATTCATAGCCAATTCCAGCTGTATTCACCTTATTAGCCATAATTAATGATGTAATGACAATACTTATCACAATCATAATACCGCCCATTGTTGGGGTACCTTTTTTCTTCATGTGGGATTTGGGTCCTTCTTCCCTAATACTTTGTCCAAACTTGAGTCGCCGCAAAAAAGGTATACAGATAGGTGATAAAAGGACGGTGATAAGAAATCCTATTGCAATTGTCATGATTACGATTGTTATATTCATTTTTGTTCCTCCTCGTGCAAAAACCGTCCATTAGGAATGCGTAATTTGATCTACAATTGTTTCAAATTCCATTCTCCGTGATGCCTTAAATAAAATGAGTACATCACGTTTTAAGTATGGTTGTATTGCTTGTAATAAGTCTTTCTTCGTTTCAACATGTTTACATTCAATAGTTAGTCCTTTATCTTTTACTGCCTTCGAAATTTCCTTTGCATCATCCCCATACGTTAATACTGTACTTATTTGTTCATCTATAATATCTGATATGGCATAATGCAATTCCTTTGCATTTTCCCCTAACTCTAACATATCTCCTAAAACTAATACTTTTTGGGTATAGCCTTTCAGCTGTTTAACAACCTCAATGGATGCCTTCATTGATGTGGGAGAAGCATTGTATGCATCATTAACAATAGAAGATCCGTTTTTACCAGAAAGTCGTTCAAAGCGCATACCTGTCAGTGAGGTAGAAGATAAAGCCTTTTGGACAAGAGAAGTTTCTATTTTAAGCTCCTTCGCTAACGTTATTGCAAAAGTAGCATTTAATGCATGATGTTTACCTAATAAAGGGACAGTATATTCATTCCCATCAGATAGTGTAAATACTGTAGTATCTTGGGTTAATACAGAATGTTTAATTATTATATCATTGTGGGCGTCAAAACCACACCTTATTACATTTTTTGGCAAATCTTTATGCGTTAATAAAGGCTCATCACCATCAATTAGTAATGTTCCATCTTCTTTCATCCCAGCTATGATTTCTAATTTAGCCTTTGCTATCCCATCTCTTGATCCTAAGTATTCAATATGAGATTCTCCAATATTGGTGATAATCGCATAATCTGGTTTTGCCATTGTTGATAGCTGCTCAATTTCTCCAAACTGGTTCATGCCCATTTCTAAAACAAGCATTTCCGTATCTCGAGGCATCGCTAACATCGTTAATGGCAAACCGATTAAATTATTTAAATTTCCTTTTGTATGGTGTGTTTTGAAGCTCATTCCAACTACGGTTGAAACGATATCTTTTGTTGTTGTTTTCCCGTTAGATCCAGTTATACCAATTACGATTGGATTCACTTCATTCCGATATATTTTTGCCAACTGTTGTAATCCATCTAGTGTATCATCTACATAAAAAAGGATAAAATCTGACGGTAAATTAGCGGGTACTTCCTTTTGCTTATTCCATAGGGTTGCAACAGCACCTTGATTGATTGCTTGTTTCACATAATCATGTCCATCAAATTTTTCTCCAACTAATGGGATGAACAATGAATTGCTCGATTTAACTCGGCTATCTGTTGTAACATGCTCAATAACGTTTTCATCCATAACAGATCCATTATACGTTGGAAATATCGTTGATAACCATTTTGTTGTAAATAACATCATTCCCTTTACTCCTTATCCTGAATTGCTTGATGAGCTACTTTGCGATCATCAAAGTCATATTTCGTATGGCCAATCTGTTGATAGGTTTCATGCCCTTTTCCAGCAATAAGTATAATATCGTCTGGTTTTGCAAGATTCACAGCACGTGTGATAGCATCTTTTCGATCAACAACGACCTCATAATGATCGCCTTTTACCCCGTTAATCATATCTTGTAAGATTTGCTGTGGATCCTCTGTCCGTGGATTATCGGATGTGAAAATTGCTTGATCGGCATATTTCAAAGCAATTTGTGCCATTAATGGTCGTTTCGTTTTATCACGATCCCCACCACATCCAACGACAACATATACGTTTCCCTTTGCAAAGCCTCTAATGGTTTGTAGTACGTTATCTAACGAATCAGAAGTATGTGCATAATCAACAATGGTTGTAAACGGTTGTTCAGGTGCAACTGCCTCAAAGCGTCCATCCACGCCATTTATATTTTCAAGGGCTGATTTAACTATATCTAACGGAATTGACATAGCAATAGCAGCCGCACTAGCAGCTAACATATTGTAAACATTGAACATCCCCATTAATCTGCTATTAATATCAATTGTTCCGATAGGCGTTTTTAATGTAAAACGGGTAAGAAGTGCATCTAATTGAATATTTGTAGCCATTACTTGTGCTTCATGATTGATGCCATATGTAATAACATGTTGTGCTGTACTACGCTGAAGTAAAGAATAATGTGTATCATCCTGATTAATAATTGCAAACTTATCTTTGCCATCATAGGAATTGCCTAGTTGAGAAAATAATAAACTTTTCGCACGAATATAATCATCCATATCTTTATGATAATCAAGATGATCCTGTGATAAATTCGTAAAAATAGCTATATCAAAATCACACCCATATACCCTGCCTAAGTCGAGTGCATGAGAAGAAACTTCCATAATTGCAGTATCTACAGCCTGTTCGTGCATCGTATGGAACATTTTTTGTAAAAATAGTGAATCTGGCGTAGTATTTGCAATTGGATATGCGTCATCTCCAACTTTCATTTGAATGGTACCAATAACACCCGTTTTTTGATGATTCGCATTAAGAATTGATTCTAATAAATACGTTACAGTTGTTTTTCCATTTGTACCTGTTACCCCTATAAGTGGCATTTTCGTTGTCGGATAGTTATAAAATTTTGCAGCTACCATTGCTAGTGCACGCTGAGTATCGGCAACAAGTATAATCGGGATATTTGAGGGAACTTCTCTTTCAGCTAATATTGCAACGGCTCCATTATCAATTGCCTGTTCTACAAAGTCATGACCATCAACAGTAAATCCTTTGATACAAACGAAAAGGTCGCCTTTTTTCACTTTCCTTGAATCCATTTCTATATTACGTATCGTAATAGGAGAAATATCGTTATTCGCTTTGTAAAAAGGTAAAACAGAGAGAATTTCTTTTAGTTTCATGTTAAACATCCTAACTTTCTTATTCACACATCTATATTTATTCGTCGTAATCCATATTTTAAGAGGGTGGAATCACCCTCTTATATAGGTTTGTCATTCTAATGCATTTTATTTGCGTATCTATTATAGCAAATTTACAAATTAATCACGATTATTTTCTTCCGTTTCATCAGCAAGATAAATTCTGATTTTTTCTCCTTCTTCTAACATAGATCCTGCACTTGGAGCTTGGTCAATGATATAATCCCCACTTCCGCTTGTTTCAATAGATAGATTTGTCATATATTCATTTAAGTCCTCTTTCCTTAATCCAACGAGGTCTGGTACCTCTACCTTAGGTTGGTCAGGCCATTGATAATCCTTCTCCAAACCGTCGTCCCGTGGTTCTACTTCCATTGCTCTTAAACTATCACCTATAATTGTTCCAACGATTGGTGCTGCAACCTGTCCACCAAACTGGATCGTATCTTTGGGATTATCAATTGCAACATAAACAACAATTTCTGGATCGTCAGCTGGGGCAAATCCAATAAACGAAAGAACATAGTTGTTTTCCATATACGTTCCATCTGGTCCTACTTTTTGTGCGGTTCCTGTTTTTCCTCCTACTCGATACCCGTCTACATATGCAGATCTACCAGTACCTTCTGCCACGACATGCTCAAGTGCAACACGTACTTCTTTTGATGTTGAGCCTGAAATCACACGACGTTTTAATGATGGTTCAATCTTCTTAATCGTTTCATTCGTTTGTGGGTCAATAAATTCCTTTGCTATATATGGTTTATACAAGTAACCACCATTAACGACTGCAGATACCGCCATCACTTGTTGTATTGGTGTTACTGAAACTCCCTGTCCAAATGATGTTGTCGCTAATTCTACAGGACCAACTTGATCTGGGCTAAATAAAATACCATTCTCTTCACCTTGTAAGTCAATACCAGTCTTTTCGCCAAAACCAAAATCTTCAATATAGGAAAATAATTTCTCCTCTCCTAGTTCTGTACCTAACTCAACAAATCCTGGGTTACAAGAATTCATGACTACTTCTAAATAAGATTGATGACCATGGCCTCCTGTTTTCCAACAATGTAGTTCTGTACCCTCAACAGATATATCCCCATCATCATGGAACTCATCTTCTCTTAAGTCAACTTGATCTTCTTCTAATGCTGATGCTAGTGTAATAATTTTAAATGTTGAGCCTGGTTCATACGTACTCCAAATGGGGAGATTTCGATTATAAACGTCTGAATCTACTTCCTGATAATTTTCTGGATTAAAATTTGGCCTTGAAGTCATCCCTAATACTCCACCAGTTTTAGGATCTACCGCTATTGCAAGTGCTCCATCTGGATTATATTTTGCAGTCGCGATATCTAGTTCCCGTTCTATAATGGTCTGGACTTTTGAATTAATCGTCGTTTTTAAATGGGAACCATCTTTAGGTGGCTCATATGTATCCGCTAATTGCTCCAGTCGTCCCCCTTTTGCATCAGAATAATAGGAAAGACTACCTTTCTCACCACTTAGCTCATCATCATAATATGCTTCCAATCCCGTCAATCCTTGATTGTCAATGCCTGCAAAACCTAAAACATGAGATAAATCATCACCATATGGATAATGGCGCTTAGAATCTTTTGCAAGATACACACCATCAAGATTAAGTGTCTTTATAGCTGTTTCTTGTTTCTCAGAGATTTTTCTACCTTCTGGATGAATCCGTACACTTGACTCGTTTTGCGAAACATAATCATATGCTTCATCAACTGTTAAATCTAGTATCGATGCTAACTTTTCAGCAACATCCTGAGGGTTCTCAATCTGACTCGGAACTACCACAACAGATGGTGCAGTAACATTTTCAGCTAATATTTCTCCACTTTCATCTAATATATTTCCTCGTTCAGGTCTGAATTCAATGTCTCTACTCCATGATTCGTTAGCTCTCTCTGCAAGCTTGTCCCCTATCACAAATTGCACATACCCTAAACGAACATCAATTATACCAAACAGTAGTATACCAAAAAGAAAAACAGTGACAATCCTTCTCCTTACTGTAACAGCAGATACACGTTTATGTTTCATCTTCCATCCCCTTTTCATAGGTAGGCTTGTATCCACTATATGTGTAATGAATTAAGATTAGAACACTGTTTGAAATATCTTTATCTTCCCAACTTATTCTTCTTGTTCTATTAATTCAGGATCTTTTTTAGCTTCCTCTTCTTCTAGTGGCACTTCATCCTGGTTCGTAGGTGGCTCTAATTCAACAGCTAAATAGTCACCCTCTTCTAAAGAATTACCTGGTTCAATACTTTGGGTTGTAATATAGCCGCTTCCTAACGTTTCCAAGTTTAATTGAAGTAAGTCGGCTAACATCGATACATCCCTTATGGACCATCCAATTATATTGGGCATTGTTGGTGAATCTGTAACTAATATGACATGATCATTTGGGAAAAGTTCGTCACCTTCTTCTACACTGGCATCAACAATTTTTCCCCCTTTACCGACAAGTGTTACACGAATACCTTGATCCGTTAATTTCTCTTCGACTTCCTTAGCATCTTTACCAACTATAGCTGGAATCTGGATTGGATTAACTTGTTCCACTTTCTCTTTATCTGGCTCTATATTCAAATAGTGTAAGCTGTTTTCCATTACATTTCGAAATATAAATGATACTGGTACTGATCCAGCCTCATAATCATCAAGTTCGGGTCGTTTAACAGAGACATACATCATTAACCTTGGATCCTCTTTAGGTGCCATTCCTAAAAAAGAAAAAACATAATTGTCATGACCTGTTAAATAAGGAGTTGGACCTTCTGGATTTGGTATTTGAGCAGTACCTGTTTTACCAGCTACTGTATAGTCCTCTAATTGATACCGGCTCCCAGTCCCCTTTTCTGATGTCACCACTGTTTCTAATAAATCCATCACTTCAGAAGCGGTTTCTTCAGATATTGGTTCCCCTACTACTTCTGGCTCTGTCTCACTTTTAACTTGATTACTATTTGTTTCCGTGATTTTCGAAATGACATATGGTTTTACCATTTTTCCATCATTTGCAATTGCAGAAGCTGCTTTCATTTGTTGAATTGGTGTTAAAGTTGTACCTTGACCAAAAGATGTTGTGATCTTCTCAATAGGCCAATTATACAAAATACTTCCAGCTACTTCCCCGGGCAAATCAATTTCTGTTTTTTGATCAAAATCAAACGCATGTAAGTAATCTAAATACACATCAGGATCTATTTTTTCCCATAATAGCCTTGCTGCAGCCACATTGGAGGATCTCGCAAAACCTTCATCATAGGTAATTGGTCCCCAGCCTTCTCCGTTATTATGGTCTCGAATTGCCGTTATTCGATCACTTACCTGATATGTTCCTGATTCGAACCATTCCTCACCATTATATACACCCTCTTCAATGGCAGCTGCCCAAGTAAACATCTTCATTGTTGAGCCTGGTTCAAACGGGGTCGAAATAATATCATTATACCAATTTTCGACATCATCAGGATTATTCGGATTAAAACCAGGTCGATTACTCATTGCTAAAATCTCACCTGTTTGCGGGTCCATCACAGCAGCTGAGATTCTTTCTGGATTATATTCCGATTCGACTTGGGATAAAACATCTTCTAACAATGTTTGGATCTTTTGATCAATCGTTAAATATACATCATTCCCGTTACTTGGTTGTTGAATGATTTCATTAGGATCTAATAGTTTAGTATTATATTTATCTCGTTCATATGATATGTATCCATTTTCTCCACGTAACGTATCATTCATATAACTTTCCAGCCCAGTTATACCGTTTATAACATTTTCATCCCCACTTTTACGTGCAATTCCAAGAATATGAGCGAGGAATTCACCATTTGGATAGTGACGAATGGATTCTTTCTGGAAATTAATCCCTGGCAGATCAAGTTCTTCAATTTCTTCCTTTTTTTGTTGAGATAACTCCTTACCGCTCGTTCCAAATTCTACTTGAAATAAACCACTCTCTTTTCCTTCCTCTATTTGACTAACTATCTCGTTTTCTTCCATATCTAACAAAGGTGCCAATGCTTCTGCAGTTTCCAATGAATCCACAATATGCATAGGCTCATCTAGATTTTCTGAATATGCTTCATCAATAATGCCATAAATCCGATAAGTAGGACGATCATATGCTAGTGTCATACCATTCTTATCCAAAATCTTCCCACGTTCTGCATCCAAAGTATATGAAGCTGTTCGTTTTTCTGTTGCCCATTCCTCTAATGATATATCATTAATTTCACCAGTAGCTTGTATATACAAGAATCTACCGGTTAGCACTAAGAAAATAGCAACAAAAAGGATTATAAACACACCAGCCATTAAGTGAGTTGTTTTATTTTTCTTCATCTTAAACACCCAATCTAATTTGTGTACTTGCTAGCTTGTTTAATTTCTGCATCTTGTATTTTAAGACCATTTTCTTTTGCAATTCTAGTAATACGTTCGGGTCTCTTTAATTCTCTGACCTCAAACGAAAGACTTTCATTTTGCAATTGTTGTTCTTGGACCTTATTTTCTAATGATTGAATGTCACGATTTAATGCATCATTTGAAACAGAAAATGACACAAGATAAATTCCTGCCAATATAAAAAAGAGGCCAATTACGGAATATATTACTTTTTCTCCTCTTGTGATCCATCCTTGTTTTTTCACTCTTACTTTATTGAGCTCACGCTTTGGAGCTGTTTGCGGCTCTACTTGGTTATAGGATTGCCAACTTCTAGCATGATTAGCACTCATGACTTATTCCATCCTTTCTCATAATTAAATGAATCATCCCACTGTTTTACTTTTTCAACGATCCGTAATTTAGCCGATCTTGACCGTCGATTTTGCTCTAATTCACCCTCATCTGGAATAATTGGTTTCTTCGTAATAAGCTTAAAAGGAGCTTGGTGTGTTTCTGGTATAACTGGTAAATTTCTTGGTACTTCTTTCGGTGTACTCCACTTCTTAAAGGCTTGTTTACAAAGGCGATCTTCTAACGAATGAAATGTTATCACGACGATTCGTCCACCAATATCAACGATTCGTGCAGCTTGGTGTAACGTATCATTGAAAGCACCTAATTCATCATTTACGGCAATACGTAGCGCCTGAAATATGCGCTTTGCTGGATGCCCGCCTTTCCTTCTAGCTGGGGCTGGAATGGCATCTTTAATAATATTCACTAACTCATGTGTGGTCGTGATTGCTTTATTTTGCCGATATGCCTCAATTTTCCTAGCAATCTGCTTTGAAAATTTCTCTTCCCCATATCGTATAAAAATCTTCATCATGTCATTAAAAGACCATGTATTGACAATATCATAGGCACTTAAAGATTGTTCCTGATTCATCCGCATATCCAGTTTGGCATCGTGTTGATAACTAAATCCCCTTTCACCTCGATCTAATTGTGGTGAAGAAACTCCTAAATCAAATAATATTCCGTCAATTGAAGTTATATTTCGACGTTCAAGTTCCTCTTCTATCTCTCGAAAATTTGCATGAATATATGTAATCCGATCTTCATATTCCCGTAATCGTTGTTTGGCTGCTTCTAGTGCATCCGTATCTTGGTCAAATCCAATTAAATGGCCTTTTTCGCTTAATTCAGTTGCAATTTGAAATGAATGTCCTCCACCACCAAGCGTACAATCCACATATGTACCGCTTGGATTAAGTTGAAGTCCGTCCATTACCTCGTCTCGCAATACACTATAATGTTCAAACATAGATGTCATCACTTCTTTCTTAGTGTGTGTTTTTCAACTAAATATCAAAATCCAAAAGATTTTCGGCGATCTCTGAAAAGGATTCCTCTGAGTCATCAAAGTATTCTTCCCAATTTTCACTAGCCCAGAATTCAATACGGTTAGAAACACCAATAACAACACATTCTTTCTCTAGTGTTGCATAGTTCCGTAATGGTTGTGGAATATTTATTCTACCCTGTTTATCCACTTCACATTCCACAGCACCAGAAAAGAAAAACCTTGTAAAAGCTCTAGCATCTTTTTTGGTTAGGGGGAGTTTTTTTAATTTGGCTTCTAAAAGTGTCCATTCTTTCATGGGATAAGCAAACAAACATTTGTCAAGTCCACGGGTGACAATAAATTGTTCTCCCAACTCTTCACGAAACTTTGCTGGGACAATAATTCTGCCTTTTGTATCAATGTTATGTTGAAATTCACCCATGAACATAGACTCCGCCCCACTTTCATGGTTTTATCTTACCACATCCCCCCACATTTCACCACCAAAACCACCATCAATTTTTCTATATAGGACAAAACAGTACTCTAGACCTATTTTAAAAAGAGCAAAAAAAGCTGTTATTCTCAGGCAAACTGCTGAGAATAACAGCTTTCACATCATCATTAATCAATCTGGTGGTGAAGAGTGGTAGGTAGTGTATAAGTCTACAAATAAATAACATAATGGTCATTTTCAAATGAACAAGATTCTTTAGCTAATTGTTGAATGAATTCAGTACCATACTGGTTAATCCAATGAAAGATATTCCAAACCCTTTCCTGTAAACCAGATTCGGGATGTACTGCTAATTGTATTGCATCATATTCTCGTAATCCATGTGCGTATTTCTCTTCTAATGCTTTTTGAATACGCTTTTCTAAAAACTCAATATCACGTTGTAAATAATACAAATTTTTATCTGCTAACTCACCGACATCCGAACGAATGGATTTAGCCACATCCCGTAAAGGACGATGAACATCACGTACAGCTTCTTTAACTTGGTTAGCAAGTTGATCAAGTGGTGGATTACTTTGAGATGATAACCAGTATGTTTTATCAACTTTAACCCCATAATTAATTGCCTTTTCGCTTGAAATAGTATGCTTGGCCATCGCTTTTTTAATATTCCGGTCTATAAAGGTAAACGATAATCGTGGAACAACTGGTGGCATTGTTAATTGTAACGCTTCAAAACATGGTTTCAAAACAGACCAATAGCCAATTTCACCTGGTCCACCAATAAAAGCTAATGATGGAAATAACATGTCTTGCATTAGCGGTCGGGTTACGACGTTATTACTCAACACTTTAGGGTTGTTCCTTGCGATGTCAGTTAACTCTTTTGTTGTAAATCGGACTTCATTTTGTTTACCTACCCAGTCTCCCTGTTCATTTCGTTCCAATAAAATCCGTTCACCATCTAAGTGATAGAATAAATGCCCATTAGTTGGTTCAACATCAAGTGAAATCGCATACCCAGCACGTTTCAGCTCTTGGGTTAAATCAGATACCTTCTTACTAAATTGTGGTTGTTTTTCAATTATTTGTTCGAAATAATCTGCTTCAAGTTCCCTTACTTGAGGATTACCTGAATCAATTAAAACTAATCCTTCTTCTGAAAATAGCTGATGAATAATCCTGGCAAAGAAGTCTACATAAGTATTCGATTCTTCTACACATTCTTGTAAACTAGTTCTTAATGTTTTCGTGAATTCCGTTTCTTCTAATTGTTTAAAAAGCGTATCTAACCATTTAGTAGCTTGTTGTTTATCTAATGAAATATGAGAAATAGAACGCTTTTCGTACACAGGTTGTCCAATTGAAAACTTTTGCATCCTTGATTCATCTGGATCTGGTAGATAGACGTGATTAATTTCACCATAATCATGATCTTCACCCGCAATCCAAAATACAGGTATAACCGGAATCTCTAATACTTCCTCTTGCTGTTTTGAAAACTGAATAATAGAAATAATTTTATTTATTGTATACATCGGCCCTGTTAGTAACCCAGCTTGTTGTCCACCAATCACAACAACACTTTGTTCATCTTTTAACCGTTCAATATTTTCTTTTGTAGCTTCTGGAGCACCCCATTGTTGATTCAACGTATATAACGCATTCGCCAATGCTTCCCGTTTATAGGATTGTTTATGTAAATCTTTTACTCTATTTTGATAGGTAGATGTTTTATATGGATTGTAATGAAAAAATTCCATGACAGCTTGTGATTGTTCACGATAATCCATTATAAATCTATTTTGTTTAAATAATTGGATGGGATCCATCTGCATATAGACATGCTCCTTTTACAAATTAAAATATATATTCTTTCTGTATTTTACCTAATTGCACTATGAATTGCATGTATTCTGTTTTAAAAGTAAATTATTTCTATAAAGTTATGTTTTTCCATTATAAATCTTCATGAATAGTTGATGTATAATGTGCAATAAATGCTCCGTTAATTTCCGCTCCGGACAGTCGCTTTCCGCAGGCACGGCCTCAGCCTCCTCGGAAGAAGACCACTTCCTGTGGGGTCTTCGGACACGTGCTTTTCCTGCAGGAGTCGACTGTCCTACGCTCCAATCAACTAGTATATTAGCAATAGCAATGATTAGAAAGAGGACAACACACATAAGCGAAGGAAAAACACGAAGACTCCTGCGGGAAGTAGGAGATCGGTGAGACCCCACAGGGTGCTAGCCCGAGGAGGCTCACTACTCCCCCGCGGTAAAGAAGACACTGTGAAAACATAAGTTTGAACAGATGTGCACTTATGCCCCTGGTGAAAGCGTATTGTTTTTCCGTAGCGAAGCTATGTGCTTATCCTAACTACTGCACATAATATAGATTATGCGATGTTAAGAATGAAACAAAGCATAAGAAAAGAGTTTATATGTACATTCCTAAACAGCTTTTTGAACAATGCCGACTAAAATTAGAATAATGTACAATACATTAAATAACAGAAAACATAATCGCCAAAAAAACCGAAATGCTTTCTTAAATACAACTTCTGATTGCTTTTTCCATTGTATAATAATAATGAAAGATAATAAACTTAATAAAATAATTAGAATAATCCCCACTAATTGTTGTGCAAAAATAACTTGAAATGCTACTAATACAGCAAGGATATAGAAAACAGTTGTCCAATTAACTGCGATATGTATTCCTTTCCATTTGCGCTTCGTAATAGCCTTTGCTACGAGATAGATCACTACCGTCATTATATATGGAACAACGATCATACTTGCTAATAGATAAGTAAACAATGTCAACATGCTGTTATTTTTCCCCTTCTCAATGTCACATACCAAAAACACTGTCTAATCATAACGCAAGAATCCCAGTCATGACAAGACCTCCAACATGATCATGTTGGAAGAAACCAAAGGAGCTAACCATCCATACAATAAAGAACGATTATTCTGCTATTTCATTCTTTTAATATTTATATTATAATGAAGAAAGTTAAAAACGAAAATTTTTCTGACTTCTAAGGGGGAGTTCCAATGCAAACGCTCAAGGTGGAAAAATTATTAATTAATTATAAAACGTTGGATGAGTTTAAGCGCTTTAGCGAATATGGAAATCAAGAATTATCAATGTTAGAAGACCTCCAAAATAATATGATTGAAAATAACAGTGATTCTCCATTTTATGGAATATATTATGGAAATGCATTAGTAGCTAGAATGAGTTTGTATAAAGTTTCCCAAAAATATGATCGCTATTTTGAACCACCCCAAGATTATGTTGTGCTTTGGAAACTAGAAGTTTTACCAGATTATCGTGGAAAAGGCTTCGGAAAGGCCTTAGTAGACTACGCCAAAAGCTATAACCTCCCTATTAAAACTGATCCTCGGATTAACTCCCATGGGTTCTGGGAAAAAATGGGATTCCAAAAGGCAAAATATGATATGGAAAGAGATCTTGGTGAAAATCCGCTTATTTGGATGCCTGACGGGGTTCAGGAAACAGAACATTAAAACATAATACAAGCGCAAGCAACCACTTGGTTAGGAAATACGGAATGGACCATAGGAGAATAATAAAAGACATGAATCATTATTCATGTCTTTTTCTTACGTATTCACAAAAAAAAACGAAAAGCCTACGCTTGACCTTGTTGCTTCGCTGAGACCCAATTCCACAACTTCCCCATTTCTTCCCATGCCTGTTTGTATTGGTTTAATTGCTCTTTTAACATTTCATTTTCCTTTTGTAAATGACGAATAATTTCTTCCTGCTCTTGTTTAGATATTTGACTCCCATTGTTGAAATCTGTTTTCATTTTTTCCAACAATGAAATAGCTGTTTCAATTGGATCATCCTGATGAGTTCCATTGTGAAAGGTCATATCATGTATATAACTTCTTCCACCCTTTTTTCTTTCTTCTTTTGCTAATTCTATTGCGTCCTGATAATCTTTTCGAATCGTTGCATTCCACCTGAATCCACAAGCAGCAGGTGTTCTAGATAATTTCCTTGCCACCTCTTTGAATGCTTCTAACTGTGTTTTTCCTTCTCTAATATAACGAAGCACGGTTTCGGCTAACATAATGTCTTCATCTTTTGTCCAAGCATCTTGACGCGTTGCATCCATATTATCACTCCTTATTCATTTGATATAAATGTATGCAACAAATAAGGATGATAGAATGCAAACGTATTTTATTTTAGCTATTTTCGTGATAAAAACCGTTCTACCGCTTGTTTATGTTCTGTTGTATCCCATAACGTTGCACAATCTCTTACTTCTTCATCCATTTGTGCTGATAGTCCAATCATTGATAGTTTTTTCTTATATTGTTTTTTAAATAGGTACATTTGCTTTAACGATTTTTGTATGTATGGCTTTAGTAGTTTTTCCAGATCATCTATTTCATCAGACGGAATGATACGATGGATCCATCCTTGTTGTTGTAAGTAGGAAGCACTGTACATACCCGCCTCTACAAGCCATTGATATGCTATACTAGGATGGAGTTTTTCATATAAAAGAACCCCGCCACCCCACCCAGGCATAATCCCTAGTTTTGATTGAACAAACCCAAATGTTGTATTTTCTTTTGCCAATCTAAAATCACAAGCAGTGGCCAGCTCACATCCCCCACCGTAAGCATCCCCATTTAGTAAACAAATAGTAGGTACTGGAAATGAAGCAATTCCATATAATACTTCTTTCATATCGTATAAATTGCGAAATGCTTCGTCTGATGTTAAGTTTCCATGCAAATGATTAAGGTCCCCACCAGCACAAAATGTTTGATCACCGCTACCAGTTATTACTAAACATTTAATATCCATTTCTTTTACTTGCTCAATTGCTTCTTTTAGCTGTTTCGCCATTCCAAGTGATATTGCATTCCGTTTAGCTGGACGATTTAAGCGAATAATTGCATAATCTTTCTTTTTTTCAACTAGAATCATCGTTCTCCATACTCCTTTTTCACTTTTGTGATCTATTATACAGATTTCTTCCACTATTTTCTAAAGGCACTTTTCGCATTCTTTGTTGCTTTTTCTTACCATCAGAGTTGAAGTAAATTGCGACGTAACTAAACGCAGTTAATTTTCCACTTCGGACAAGTAATTCACTTTCTTTCGACGGGAATTAGTTTGCTATCAATGTTGACATAACGTATATAACGGAACGAGGGTCCACGGCTATGCTCCAAACGGGGTTTTTCGGCAAATAACGGAATGACGATTCATCCATAAAATTAGGTCTGGTCCTCGTTCCGCTAATAGCGAAAACAGCCTTACATCTATAGGAATTTCATATTACTCTAAAATCTAAAAAGTAGAAGACATGATAAATGAAGTCAAGCATGAAAAAGAAAAATTTTTTTAAACAACAAATGGAGAATGTTAAACAAGAGACGGACAGCCCTGCCCTGCATTAATAAATGATGTTGTCAATACGGGATTTGAACAGTATCTAGGACATAACGAAAGCCTTATGAAGATTATCCACTACACCTCTCCAGGAAGCTGTACGCGTTAATAAAGATGGAAAACATGGATCAATTTAGACAAATTATCACAGAAGGATGAAGGGACAGGACCTTTTTCATCTACATCTTTTTGTAAAAGGACCCTGTCCCTATAGCCATTAAAACCATAGAAAGTATCACCTTACGCAACATTCTTTATTAAAATAGCTGTTTTCTAAAAGAATATTGTTTTTCAAGCATGAGTCTTAATCAATCGTTCATATAAACAATTCATTAAGTTTCGTACCTAAAAAGCAACAATCTTTTAGAAAACAGCCTAGCCAAACAAAAAACAGATCACGATTTTATGGTGATCTGTTCTCTATTTATTACTTATTAACAACTTCTTTACCATCATAATGTCCACAAGATTTACAAACATGGTGTGGCTTTGTTAGTTCACCACAATTTGAACATTCTACCATGCCAGGTACATGTAGTTTTTTGTGTGTACGACGTTGGTTCTTAACTTTTTTTGACGTTCTTCTTTTTGGTACTGCCATGACTTACACCTCCTTCAAAAGATGAAAGCAAACAATTGCTTATTTTTCTTCTTTATTATCCTTTAGCAAGGCTTCCAGTTTTTGTAAGCGCGGATCTGTTTTCTTCTCTTGATTATTCTCAGTTGTGAATTCCCATCCATCCCCACTTCTTTTTGTTTCTTCTGGAGATTTTGCATCTTCACTAAAGACCCGGAAAGGCACCTCTAACAAAATGTTTTCTTTTATATAAGGGGTTAAATCAATCACATCCCCTTCAACTGGATGAATTTCATTATCCGCCTCTTCTTTACTATAATAAGGGGATGTAGAGAATATTTCGCGTGCTTGTATATGAAACGGATATGGAACATCCACTAAAGTACGTGCACAAGGCAAGATCATTTCCCCAGTTATCTGAAATGAAAAAGTAATTTGTTCCCCGTGAAGTGAACAATTACCATCAACCATGACAGAGCTAATTTGTCGGATATCATTATTCATGGATTCTAATTCAGACACATCTACCTTATTTTCAAATGTGAAAGGTTCATTATAGGCACTTTTCCTAATTTCACTTAATGTAAACTTCATTATTATCACCTCAAGGCAACAAGAGTAATTTTAAAAGAAAAGTAGACTTTTGTCAACATATTTTCTTTACAGATATATACAATTAGCATTCCCTACTGAATTTATAATAACCATAGAACAGTTCTACATGCGCTTATATCTATTTTTTGATAAACTAAAGCCAATAACAGTAGGATAGGAGGGAAAAAATGGACGCTTGTGGTTTAATCGTCGAATATAATCCATTTCATAATGGCCATGTTTACCATATTCAGGAAGCAAAGAAAGTTAGCAAAGCAGACTGTATGATTGCCGTAATGAGCGGACATTTTTTACAGCGAGGAGAACCCGCTATTATAGACAAGTTTCATCGAGCTAAAGCAGCATTACAAAATGGAGTAGATATTGTTGTCGAGCTACCATACCCATTTGCTGTTCAAAGTAGTCATTTGTTTGCAACAGGTGCAGTGAACATACTACACAAAATCGGCGTTAATAGTATTTGCTTTGGGAGTGAATCAGGAGACATATCTAATTTTCTGACTGCATATGAAGAGTTTGATAATCATATGAACACGTATCAGAAAACACTCAAATCATACCTAAATCAAGGGTTATCCTATCCGAAAGCTAGTATGTATGCATATGAATCAATTGGATTAACCGATGGAGAAATGGATTTAAGTCAGCCTAACAATATTCTTGGATTCAGCTATGTCCAAGCCATATTAGAAAATGAGCTTCCAATTACACCTTTGACCATTAAGCGTACGAAAAGTAATTATCACGATGAAATGATTAATAGTTCAATTGCTAGTGCAACCAGTATCCGAAAGCACCTCATTACGAATCAGTCTATCACAACGGAAATAGCCCAAGCAATCCCAGAAGAAACACTACTCCAGTTACATACATACAAAGACAAAGCAACGATATGGCATTCATGGGAACATTACTTTCCTTTCATCAGTTATCGAATTAGGACAATGACAAGGGAAGAATTGCGGTCAATCGAAGGGATGGAAGAAGGGTTGGAAAACCGAATTATTGATGCTATAAAAAATGCCACCTCATTTCAAGATTTAATGGAGAGGGTTAAGACAAAACGTTACACTTGGACTAGGTTACAGCGCACGTTTGTACATATTTTAACGTATACCACAAAGCAAAAAATGCGTTATATGAACCAATTTACATCTCATATTCCATATGTTCGATTACTTGGCATAACAGAAACTGGACAACAGTACTTAAATAGACACAAAAAAGAGATACAAGTTCCAATTGTATCTCAGTTAAGCCGATCTGTTCATCCAATGCTAGAACTAGAGGAAACCATCACTCATGCGTATCTAAGTGTGCTTCCACCAGAAAGTAGAATTAAGCTACATGCACAGGAAATTATGCCGCCGCAACGTGTATAAAAAGGTTATGGGATCAATTATCCCATAACCCCTTTTAATCTAAGTTTTGTAGATATTGTAGTGCATCTTCAAATGTATCAACTGGTACAATTTCCATTTCCGTTTCAATATCCATTGCCGTCTCCTTGGCAACCTCATAATTAGACCCACTAGCTCCATTTTCATTAGGAGCGAAAAAGATGTCACAGCCCTCTCGGTCGGCAGCAATAACCTTTTTATCAATTCCGCCTATTCGAATAACATTCCCATTATAATCAACTTCACCAGTACCAGCAATTTGATACCCTTTCGTTAAGTCTTGTTCTGTAAGTTGATCATAGATTTCTAATGAGAACATTAAACCTGCACTAGGACCGCCAATTTGTCCACTAGAAAAATTCACTTTAGGGTGCTCCTCCACTTTACGATCTGTCACCAATTGTATTCCCATTCCAACTTTTCCATTTGAGCTGTCAAATGTATCTAATGTTAATGTTACAGTCTGATTCTTTTCCTCTCTTTCGAACTCAACTGTTATCTTATCTCCAGCTTCTTTTTCTCCCACATAGGAAGTTAAATCTTCTGCATTCTTGATCTCAAAACCATCTACACCTGTTATTCGATCCCCCATCATAAGCTTATCCTCGGCTGGCATCCCTTCTACTACCGATACAACATAGACTCCATTATATCTAATCGAAATATTCGCATTAGCAGCTTCATATGCCACTACAGTCGAAGCTTCTTGTGAATTTTCCATCATTTGCAATTGTGCATGCATATATTCATCTTCTGTAACCCCTTCTGGCCTTACATCTTTTAGGGGCCTTATTTCCGTATAGGGAAAAAATTGAGCACCTAAATATTGAATTGGCGTTGCCTGTCCACCTCTAACCGTAACCAAATGCATATCCCCTTCGCTTGTAAAACCATTTTCTACTTCCACAACAGGATTTAAAGGATCCGCACCACCGGGTTTATATATGTAGTATGGAAGTTGGTAAGATGAAAGAAAAAATAGAAGCCCCACAATTAGGACGAAAAATATCAAATGTCGCTTGGTGAATCTCATGATAAGTCTCCTTCCAGAATATCGATTACATATACCATTAAAAAATTAACTTTATGTGAAAAGTCTATGGCATAAATGAATGATGTATGTGCGTATATTTTGTATATAGACTTGTACTAAGCATCAACATTATTCGTATATAATCTAGCATTATTTTACTACTAACCAAAAAATAAGTACAGAGCTAGTTCACAGACTAGGAGGCTTTATATTGAAACAGATTATTTCTACGATTTCATTAGCAACGATAACTATTTTTTTCGCTTTTTCACTCATTCGGTTTCCAGACCAAGCATTAGAAGCAAGTATACGAGGTCTAAATATGTGGTGGGAAATTGTATTTCCGTCATTATTACCTTTTTTTATCACAGCAGAATTACTAATCGCCTTTGGAGTGGTGAAATTTATTGGTGTATTGTGTGAACCGATTATGCGACCATTATTTAATGTTCCTGGTTCTGGAAGTTTTGCTTGGGCTATGGGGATGGCTAGTGGCTATCCATCTGGTGCAAAAATTTCAGCACGACTTCGTGAAGAAAAACAATTAAGTAGAATAGAAGCAGAACGTCTTGTATCTTTTACAAATGCTTCTAGCCCATTGTTTATTTTTGGAGCTGTTTCAGTAGGCTTTTTCCATGATGCGCAGCTCGGAGTGCTTTTGGCAGTATGTCATTATACAGGGAACGCATTAGTAGGTTTATGTATGCGATTCTATGGGCACCAAAAAACAAAAGGTTTTAAAAAAAAGCCAAAACAAAAAGTATCACTTAGACGAGCATTTCAAGAAATGCATCAGACACGTTTAGAGGATAAACGACCAATTGGAGAAGTATTGGGAGATGCAGTTTTACGTTCGATCCAAACATTGGTAATGATTGGTGGATTTATTATTTTATTTTCTGTATTAACTAAATTACTCTACTTACTAGGTATATCACCAATTATTGCAAATGGATTTCAATTTTTACTGCAAATATTTACATTACCTATTGATTTGGCGCTTCCGTTCTTTTCAGGTTTATTTGAAATTACATTAGGGGCACAAATGATATCCCAAATATCAACAGACACCGTACTATTTAAGGCTATTATCATTAGCTTTATACTTGGTTTTAATGGTTTTTCCGTACAAGCACAGGTAGCCAGTATTTTAGCAAAAACAGATATTCGTTTCTTTCCATATTTTTTCGCTCGTATCCTACACGGAACGTTTGCAAGTATTCTAACTGTCTTTTTGTACACTCCTTTATATCTTAATAATAAAACGATTGAATTTAACGATATGCCAGTATCACAGCCTCTAGGCACAGAGGAAACGAATTGGATGCATATTATTAACCTATTGGAACAGGCAGGCCCTATCCTTACCATTATGAGTATTACAATTGCCGCTTTTATCCTTTATAGGCGTCACACAATACTTAAATAGTGAAAGGAGATGTGATAAAAATCGCATCTCCTTTCAAATTACCGATATTTTTCTTTCAAGGCTTGTTCTACTATAGGTGGAACCAGATCAGAAACATCTGCTTCATACTTGGCAACCTCCTTTACGATACTGGAGCTAAGGAAAGAATGTTGATTATTGGTCATCATAAAAAAGGTTTCAATATTTTCTTCCAATTTTCGATTCATGGACGTAATTTGCATTTCATATTCAAAATCACTAACTGCACGCAATCCACGTAAAATGGCATGTGCATTTTTCTTTTTGGCATACTCTACTAATAACCCTTCACTGGCATCAATCGTGACATTAGGTAAATCTTTCGTCGATTCCTCTAAAAGGTGAATTCTTTCCTCAACTGTAAAGAGTGGTGATTTGGATTGATTATTAAAGACAGCCACAATAACATGATCAAATATCTTGGCACCACGTTGAATAATATCTAAATGGCCATATGTTACTGGATCAAAACTACCTGGGCAAATTGTTAATCTACTCAATGGGATTACTCCCCTCTCTTTTTTTGTAAAGTGTGACACCGATGGTACTCCCATAATCTTCTTGTTTAATCAAACGAACGTAATCATGATTCTTAGGCATTTGTTCACTTGTATCATGCTCACAATATACCAACCCGTTGTCATGTAATAGGTTATGCTTTTTTATTTCATTTAATAATTTTCCATAATCCACTTGTTTATATGGTGGGTCAAGAAGAATCAGTTCAAATTGTATGTTTCGTTTAGCTGCAGCTTTTATAGCACGATATGCTTCGGCCCGAAACACTTCTGCTTTGTTTTCTATTTTTAACATTCTCAGATTTTCATAAATTATATGTATGGCTTTTGGATGCTTATCAACGAATAGACATTTGTCCATCCCCCTACTTAATGCCTCTATTCCTAATGCCCCACTACCTGAAAATAAATCAAAACATGTTCCACCATCAAAAAAAGGTCCGATCATTTGAAAGACAGCCTCTTTTACTTTGTCAGTTGTCGGTCGTGTTGTTTTACCAGGCACAGCCTTTAATTGATGTCCTTTCAAACAACCAGAAATAACACGCACGTATGATCACCTCCGTGTGGCCAATATTCGACACATTAATCCTACCATAATTTTGTCGAATTAGAAAAAATTATAATTACTATGTATAATCCTCTATTCTTCGACCCATAATAAAATAATGAAACAGCTAATGCGTAGCTTGGTTGTTTCAAACACGGAGAAGACTTACACTTCCCCATAAGTTCTTCCTCCGGTTTCTCCTCTCCCTTTGCCTTTTTGTTTTCTATAGTGAAAACAAAAGGACCTGCAGAGCTATGTCTGCAGGTTTTTCTTTTTGTGTAACAAAATTATGCAGTAAGAAAGTTGTTACACTATCTTATCTGCCAATCATAAGCCAAGCCTCGACATGGCGTTTTTTGCGCGTAATGAGGATTGACTTATGACCTCGAGGGGGTAGGCGCTGGCCGATGAAAACTCGGGCATCCTTATGTCTATCGGCAGTAGGAGTCAATCGCTCTCACTGGCTAAAATCATCACGTCCTGTGACAACGCCAGCACTAGGACGTCAATCGCTCGAAGCTGGACGTGGCTTTTCCTATGAGAGGCAGTAATGAGGCCAACTTTTTATACTTCTTACCTTTTAAAGAAAACCTTCCGTGGTCTATCAAATATGTAATACCACGAAAGGCTTTATATACCCATCTTATAATCATATTGCTTTGCCTCATCAGGCTTTGCATTTTCAAAATTAGTTTGAATGAAAGGTTTATAAGATTGTTCTACTTTTGAAACAAATGGAAGCCTTAATAGCTTTGTTTCGATCGAATGTATATCGATTTCATTAACATAGATTACAGCATATCGTAATTTCTTAGAAACATAAATAATATGTCCATATCGCTTCAGGTTCCTAACATTTTTCATATGCTGAAACCAAACAATAATTCCTTGACGTTTCATCCTCATATTATTCCTCACCATCTAATTGTTTGTTCACAGTTTATCAGAATTCTATGAGGACATCAAGACTATTAGGAGGCACAACCACAACTTCCCCCACTACCACAGCCACAGCCACCATCAGTTAGAGCTGCTCCATCTTTTGGTGCTTTGATTTGATTGCTAACACTTTCTGCAATATATTGACTAACTTCATCAAGTAATTTTTGCAAATTACGTTCGGCTATTTTAAATGCAGCTACCTTGTCATTCATATCCATTTCACGCTTGGTAGAACGTACTTTTTTCATAATCTCATTATAATCCGGATGGTACCGACCAAAGCGCTGAACATCCTCATAATGGGTTTTTATATCATTAAATGCAGTAATAAGCTGTTGCGCTTCCTCGTCATTTTCTAAAGCTATGCGAGAACGTGTATAATTTTCCATCACGTCTGACTGCAAAATCATTTCACTTATATATTCAGATTTATCAAGAATATTTACATACTCCATTGTAGCTAACATGTTAACCACCTCCACTATTATCTTAGCATTTTATTGTCCAGATGAAAATGGTTAACACTAGTCATTCACGGAATTTGCAACATGCATCAACATCCCTAACATTTGTACTTGATCACCAATTTTTTCTACTCGTTGCGGAATTGTTTTTCCATAGAAACGTTTTGCTTCTTTTTCTAATTCAGGAATAATCGTTGCATCACGCATTAAATAACGATACCAAACCGGATTATATCGTATAAACATTAATAAATGAGGCCGTACACGTAAATATTCATATACCTCTTGCTGCATCAATGTACCTCCTAGTCATGAAACCAATTAAAATGATTTTGTTGTTGTGGATTTCTCGCGCTAGGGAATTTACGTTTTGTTTCCTGGAAATTTCCTAAAGCCTCTTGAATAGTTCCAATTGTCTTATTTAGTTGTTCTGCTTGATGTTGTATCTTATTTAAATCTACATTTTCCGTTAAGCTTGTTAATTTTTCTAAGAGTTCATTCTGTTTTTTCTTCGTTGTACGTTCATTCTTATTTCCAGTAGATGCTTCTTTGAATTGATCCCAAAATGGATCATCTTCTCCTAACAGTGCCCACTTTTCATAATACTCTTGCCAAGATTTCCCTTTCTTTCTAACTTCCTCAATTAATTTAGGGTGTTTATTAATAAACGTCTTAAATTCCTTGACGGACGGATGTAATTGATCACTCACAAACCCCACCTCCAATTCCGACATTACCTATTATTAACCTATGTAGGGGTCTAGAAAGATGTGAGCAAAAAAGACCCTTTTCCCGTATTCTTACGTCACAGTATCTATATAATGCGCCGTAAAAGAGGATAGTTGATTTCCACTCCGGACGGTCGCTTTCACCACGGGCACAAGTGCGACATCTGTTCAAACTTGTTTGTTTTCACAGTGTCTTTTTACCGCGGACAACGCTTTTAGCTTCCTCTATAGAAAAGTGGAAGCGCCTTGATTACCCCCGATTAGAAAACTTGGCTTGTCGCCAAGTGGCGAAAGCCTAGTTGCACTTATGCAGTAAGAAAGTTTTTTTTATCTGCCAAGCATATGCCAAGCCTCGACGTGGTGCTTTTTGCGCGTAATGAGGATTGACTTAAGACCTCGAGGGGGGTAGGTGCTGTAGCTACTACATCGGAAGCAAAAACCGCTTCCTGTGGGATCTTCAACTCGACTTTCTTCCGCTCCAATCAATTATCATATTAGGAACAATAATAGGAATGATAATGCACAATATCAGCGGAAGAAAAATACGAAGACTCCTGCTTCGTCGGCTAAGAACGGTCACGTCCTGTGACCAACGCCGGCACTAGGACGTCAATCGCTCGAAGCTGGACGTGGCCTTTCCTATAAAAGGCAGTAATGAGTCCTACTTTTTATGCTTTCTTATCTTTTTATCTTTCAAAAAAAACGGCCATAAGATAACAACTAAGTGTTATCTTATGGCCGTTCCACAAAATTTTGTGTGAAATAAAAACGATAAACCCCAACTCCTAAATGGGTATAATCATCTTTTAATAATGCTTCACGGTGGCCTTCACTATTCAACCACCCTTCCATTGCAGCAGGAGCATCGGGATATTGTGCAGCAATATTTTCCCCAGCACTTAAATAAAATATATCTTTAGCACTTAACCGTTCTTTCAACCCATGTCCGTTAAGGCTATAATGAGAGAAGTACTGATTATCTGACATATCTTTACTATGCAAAAAAGCAACTTCACTAATGGTATCTTCCCATTCTAATGTTGACTTTTCATGATAATTCCGAACTACATTTGTAATATCAAATATTTGTTGTTCCATTCCACTTTCAATTTCTTGCCATTCTCCCTCTGTAAACGAAGGTTCCTCAGGTAAGCTGCCTCGAAAATGAACTTCATATGGTTGCATTTTTAGTAATATATCTGCTGTCACAATACGAATAGATGATAATTGATCTGTAAAGGTATCAAAATAAGATTGTATAAAGACATCGTTTGTCACCTTTGCTAACGGCCTTTCCCTTAAGTCATCTTTTGTTAACCGAAATGTGTAAGATGACAACCCTTTTGAATAGGTCACCTCTTTTGGAAATGAAAACTCTTCTTTCACGGTATCATAGGATTGGCCAATGTCAATTGGATCTAGATCCAAATTCATACCAGTTGCATAGATGGTTTTGATTTCATCATCCTCTATACCAAATTGTAAATATTGTTCTTGTTGATCAGTATAGACCCACCATGTATATCCATATGGACTCAAATCTTTTCGTACTGGTTCATTTAATGTATCTAATAACATATCTGAAGATTGACCAATCCATTGATAAATCTCACCATCAAGAGGAATATACGAACGGTCAGGTGCTTCTTTTGTTTGTAGTTTATTTTCTCGTTCCTCTAATACATGATCCACACGATCCGTTGTCTCTCTTGGAATAAAATCACTTGTATAAAATATGAAAAACACACCAGTAATGATTAAAATAAGTATAAAAACTAACCGAACACGCATGAATGACTTCCCTTCTATTTTCTAGTAACTATATCTTTTTTTAAACTATATGTATAAAGACTTCATACCATTCTTATTTTATTCTATTTTAGCTCTATTTTTTGTCAAAGAAAAAATTGGCACTTTTATAAACGAGCACACTTTTCGATTGCAACTTTAGACAATTCATACTATGATAGTTTTGTGAGGAAAATTATGTGAGGTGGATAAAATGAGATTAGAAAATACAGGATTAGAAGGTGTAAGTGTAGACATCAAACCACTGGACCGCGTTATGGGACAGCATGCCTTTATTCTTGGAGAGCATTGGGATTATGATCGGGTAACATATGATTATAGAATCGGCTCTCAAGAAAAAAACATTACATATTATATCCGTATTCAAGGTGAAGCCGTTGAAGGGGATGTTGATAAGAAGAATGCTGTTATTCAATTAAAAACACCGCTTCTAGGAAAACATTACTATCCGCATGGTGTAGAGTACGGAGAAGAGGAAAATTTCCCAGAAAATTTAATTGAACGTGCGAATAAATTAATTTCAAAACTAAAAGAAGAACTGAAGCAGTATCAAAAATAAAAATTGATAACACAAAAGGCCAACTGCTAATCTGTTTCTTAGATACAGTAGTTGGTTTTATTTTATCTACATGTAACGGCAGGGTGGCTAAAACCGTCACGACAATCGCAACGCCAGTACTAGCACGTCCTCGCAAAAGAAAGACACTTTTGCTTCGTGCGATGTATCGCTGTTGTAGCTTTCCTTGTCCTGTGCGTCTCACTGGCTAAAAACGTCACGTCCTGTGCGTCGGAACCCACTGATTGTAGTTTTACTTTATCATTTATTCATTTTTCCACCTTTATAATAATAGATAAACTGTTAACTTAATCGTGCAGATAAACCATTATCTGTTATAATGAAAATAAGTATTGTTATGTAGTTTTAGGAAAGGAGACACCTTATAACCTTGTTTCGAAACATTACCAAACGTCAATGGACACTTTTATTTTTATTCGTATTGACGATCCTATTCATTTACTTTATATTACCAATTTCCATCCCTTTAATCTTAGCATTTGTTACTGCACTAATGCTAAACCCAGCGATAAGACTAGTTCAGCGCAAGGCGAAGGTAAATCGGAAAACATCAGTTTTGATTGTATTTTTGATTTTTCTTATCGTTGTTAGTATAGCTGGCAGTTTTGTCATTACCAAAGCTGTAACACAAGTAGTTAATTTTGTGGAAGATGTCCCATCCCACTTTAATAGTGTTCTTGAAATATACGAGGATTGGGAAGAGAATTTCCAAGGTTATACGCAAAATTTACCAGATGAATTTGTAAACCAAGTGTCCGATAGCTTAGAAGATAACCTTACAGCTTTAAACGAAGCGGCACGGGAAAATATAACCTTAGATAATATTGCACAAATCTTTGCAAAGGTACCACAATATTTAATAAGCTTTATTGTGTACTTAATTGCCTTATTTTTATTTATGCTTGAACTTCCATTATTAAAGGCAAAAGCATATAACCTACTAACAAAAGAAACCGCCGAAAAAGTTACCTTTATGAATAAAAGGTTAGCTAGCGTTATCTTAGGATTCCTAAAAGCTCAATTTCTCGTTAGTATTTTTATCTTTTTGGGATCCTTTTTTGGTCTACTCTTTATAGCACCAGATGTAGCCTTAGTGATGTCCATTATCATTTGGGTTATTGATTTTATTCCAATTATTGGATCCATTATTATCGTTGGTCCCTGGTCTGTGTTTATGTTTTTAGCAGGTGATACTGCAATGGGTGTTCAATTAGCCGTACTTGCTATTGTCTTACTCGCGATGAGGCGTACAATAGAGCCTAAAGTTATGGGACAGCATATTGGTCTATCACCACTTGCTACCTTAATTGCAATGTACCTAGGACTTCAAGTACTTGGTATCCTTGGCTTTATTTTAGGTCCACTAATCGTAATTGCATTTAATTCTGCAAAAGAAGCAGAGATTATTAAGTGGAATGTAAAAATATAAGAACAAAAGCTAGAAGTACTAAAAAAAGTGTGAGGATTTTTTCCTCCCACTTTTTTTATGTACCAAGGATCGCTTTAATCATACTAGTTGTTTCTCCACCATCCCATAGTATATATAATAAAAGATAAACAACAAAACCAGTTGTAGCACTAAAAAACCATATAACACTCGTAATTGGGCCGATTTTCCGGTGAATATGAATTTTCCTCTTAAACGCCAATGCAAGTGTTACAATACCGAATATAGCACCTATTGTTGCCAAGGAAATATGAAAAATGAGAAATATGGTGTAGTAAATTTTAATATTTTCTGGTCCACCAAAACTTGTGTTTCCTATAAATATTGTCCTAGACATATATATGATAAAAAACACCAAAGCACTAATTGCTGCCGAAATCATCGTTTTTCTATGTGATTGACGTTTATCTTGTTTAATAAACCTCCAACCAAATGCAACCAAAACGGCACTTAACAAAATAAAAAGCGTACTAAGCGTTGGTAATAATGGCATGACTAACAAACCCTTTCCCTAGTTAACATACAAATTTGAACTTCACCTAAGTGAAATTCATATTTGTATGTGATATTATCTACTCTCAGATGGTAGTGGATCAACCTTCAAACTTTCTTTTGTAAACCAACCAAAGAATACACGCGCTAATATAATTCCATACGTAATTTCTTGCATAATCTTCATAAAAATACCACCAAGTTGTTGGTCCTCTAATGTAGACATTGGTGAAAATAACTCTGGTCCAGATATCGCAATACCCTGTAACACATCACCTGGAACACATAAACTTAACGCCTGTACCCAAGCACCATCCTGGGTATATGCAGCGTATAATGGTGTATCGGCAAATATAATTAATACACAAGCAGGGGTAATTAGTACACCACTGGCAAAGATATAAAATATTTTTCCAAGGGGTGGCATACGATCAAATTCTTTTAGTGGTGCTAAAATTGGAAGCCAAACGATAAATGCAGCAAACAGAATAATGATTGATATAGCAGTATGTGCTATTTGTGATGATTTTGCAAAATCAAAAATCACTGGTAAATGATATAGTGAAAACAATGTATTAAATAACAATAATGATATTAAGGGTTTTGTTAAAAAAATTAGTAATGGCTTAATAACTGGTTTATATACAACCTTTTCCCAAATCCATACTGGAATTCCTTTTATAATAAGAATTGGAAATACAATATAATAAAATGCCATTTGAATCATGTGTGCGGTCAACATAATGTGTGACAAAATATCAATTGGAGCTCCCTTTACAATATACAATAAGATTAACCCTACATAAAACATAACTTGTTGCTTAATAGTAGGTCTTACATCACCACCAAACTTATGCCGTAGTGGTCCAGTAATCAAATAGTACACTAACCCTAATCCAATTACAAACATAAGAAAGTATGGACTCCATAATGCACGAAAACCAAATATTTGTAATTCTAACCACATATCTCTTCACTCCAAAATCTATTTACATCATTCTTTTATTATAACGTATAAAAACAACAAATAAACTAAAAGAATGTGACAACTTTTTAAAACATGATGATAGTGAAAAAGATCGGGTAATACCCGATCTTTTTCTACATCTTACCACCAAACAATTAATATTAAGCCAGCTAGTGTTAATAATGCTGCCCATATACCACCATATATCATGACAGCTGGCATATCATGTCCTTTATCTTTCATGTGCATAAAGTAGTAAAATTGAAATCCAACTTGCACAACTGCTAAGAATAGAATGAATGGTACAACAAACATACTTGGCATAGCCTCAGAAATAACTGCTCCAAACGCAATTAATGTTAAGAAAATCATCAAAGCAAATGTAATTAATTGCTTTTTCATTTCCTCTTTATTTTTCTGTTTTTGAAATGAATTGACATTATTGGAATTGGTGTTTTCCATTTATTAACCCACCTTTCCCATTAAATATACAACTGTGAAAATGAATACCCAAACGACATCAATAAAGTGCCAATATAAGCTAAACACATAAAATTTTGGTGCGTTGTATAGATTGAGTCCTCGTTTTGCATTTCGAATCATAAGCGTTAGTAACCAACATAGACCAAATAACACGTGTCCACCATGGAATCCAACTAACGTATAGAAAGCTGATCCAAATGCTGAGGAACGGAATGTGAATTCATAGTCTGTAATGTAATGTACAAACTCATAAATCTCCAATGATAAAAATCCTAAACCAAGTAAACCTGTTATTCCTAACCATAGTTGCATCTTCTTATAATTATTATTTTTCATATGATACATGGCATACACACTTGTTAAAGAACTAGTCAATAACAGCATGGTCATAATAAATACTAATTCTAATCCAAATATCTCTTCACCGGAAGGCCCCCCTGCTGTGGAATTACGTAAAGCAAGGTACGTCCCAAATAAACTTGCAAATAGTACGGTCTCTCCACCAAGGAAAAACCATAACCCAAGAAATTTATTCTTTCCTTCAAGGGTGGCTTTTTCTGGTTCACTTGGCATTGTTTCTGGCTTCAAGGAATGATCGTGACTCATATTAGTCAGCCTCCCTTTCTAGTTCTTCTTTTGTAATGTGGTATCCATGATCATCTTTTACAGAACGAACTATCATCGAACCAAATAAGATTGCCATTCCTGCAAATAGGACGATCAGCCATGCACTGTTATCTGTTTGGTAAATAAACCCAAACCCTGCGATAAACAGTCCTAATGACATAATAAATGGTAAGATGGAACTATTTGGCATATGGATATCACCTAATGGTTCTGCTGGTGTCATTTCATCTTTTCCTTCTGTTTTCTCAATCCATAATGGATCAAGACCACGAACAAGTGGTGTTTGTTTAAAATTGTAATGCGCTGGAGGTGATGCAGTTGCCCATTCAAGTGTACGTCCATCCCATGGGTCAGCTGGTGCCTTTTCACCTTTTTTCCAAGAATAAATAGCATTAATTAAGAACACTATGACACCGAATGTCATAAAGAATGCTCCAATCGTACTAATTAAGTTACCTAAATCTAATTCTTGACCTTCTAAGAAAACCCAGTAACGTCTAGGCATTCCCATTAATCCTAGGAAGTGCTGGATAAAGAATGTTAAATGGAAACCAATAAAGAAAGTCCAAAAGGCCAGTTTCCCCATTCCTTCATGTAAGATACGACCAAACATTTTTGGCCACCAATAATGAAGCCCAGCTAAGATACCAAACACAACCCCACCGACAATTACATAGTGGAAGTGAGCAACAACAAAGTATGTGTCATGGTATTGATAGTCTGCTACAGCAGATGCAACCATAACACCTGTCATTCCACCAATTGTAAACGATGGAATAAACGCAAGTGACCAAAGCATTGCTGAGTTGATTGTAATACTTCCGCCCCACATTGTTGCTAACCAGTTAAAGATCTTAATACCTGTTGGCACTGCAATTGCCATCGTTGCAATCGCAAAAATGGAGTTTGCTACAGGACCCATACCAACTGTGAACATATGGTGTGCCCATACCATAAACCCTAAGAAGGCAATTAATAAAGTTGCAAATACCATTGCGGTATAACCAAATAATCGCTTTCTTGAGAAAGTCGAGAAGATATCACTAAACATACCAAATGCAGGTAAAATTAGGATATATACTTCAGGGTGACCGAATATCCAGAATAGATGCTCCCAAATTATCGAGTTACCACCTAAGGCAATATCAAAAAATGCTGAGCCAAACATACGATCAAACATTAATAAGAATAACCCTACAGTTAATGCAGGAAATGCAAATAAAATTAATGTACTTGCTACGAATGTCGTCCATGTGAATAGCGGCATACGCATATATGTCATTCCTGGAGCACGCATATTAACAATCGTTACTAAAAAGTTAATACCACCAATTAAAGTACCTGCACCAGATATCTGTAAACCCATCACATAAAAGTCAACACCGTGTCCTGGTGATGTTGTAGATAATGGAGCATATGCTGTCCAACCAGCATCAGGTGCGCCACCTAAAAACCAACTACAGTTTAACAAAATACCGCCAAATAGGAATAACCAAAACCCTAATGAGTTTAGAAATGGAAAGGCAACATCTCGTGCGCCAATCTGTAATGGCATTACTGCGTTCATTAAGCCTAACAATAATGGCATTGCGGCTAAAAATATCATTGTTGTACCGTGCATGGTAAACATTTCATTATATAATCCAGCACTAATAAAATCATTATTTGGTTTTATAAGCTGTATACGGATTATTAATGCCTCTAGACCACCAAGTAAGAAAAAGAAGCCACCGCTAAACAAATACATGTGCGCAATTTTTTTATGATCTACAGTGGTTAAATAATCCCATAGAACAGCTCCGAAACCTCTCTTTTGAGTAGCTGCTATACTCACTACTTTTACCTCCCTTTTACATCTTACATCCCGTTATTTATATTTCTTTTCTAATTACCTGCGCTTTCTGGTGTCACTTCTGAAGGTTGTAACTGCATTAAGTATTCTGCAATACTCTCTGCTTCTTCTTCAGAAACGTTAGGATAGTTTCCAGTCATTTTATTTCCTGGTTTTATTGATTCAGGATCAACTATCCAATCAACTAAGTTTTCTTTCGTAGGTTCTAAAAAGCCTGCAATGGTAGAACGATCCCCAAAGTTTGTTAAATTTGGACCAATTGCAGCAGGTGAAGATCCAATTGCATGACAACTCATACAATTATTTGCTTCAAATAATTCTTTTCCTTCCTGTACAACTGCATCTTGTGGTTCCTCTTCTGGATCAACATTTTGCATATCTGCTACCCATTGGTCATACTCTTCAGGGCTAACTGCAATTACTTTGAAATCCATTAAAGAGTGTGAAGGTCCACATAATTCAGCACATTTTCCCCAATAAACGCCTTCTTCATAAGCTTCAATATACATTGTGTTCTCATTCTCAGGGTTTGTATCCATTTTACCAGCAATTGTTGGTACCCAGAAAGAATGAATAACATCTGATGAAATCATATCCAAGTAAACACGTTCTCCAACAGGGATATAGAGATCTTGACTTGTTTGAATCTCTTCACCTTCGTAATTAAAATGCCACCAGAATTGATTTCCAGTTACATGAATATTGATAGCATCTTCTTTTCCAGTTTCATCTGCTAAATCAAATGTAGCCGTTACTGTAGGAACAGCAATAATTAATAATAATAAAATTGGAATGATTGTCCAGATTGTTTCAAGGGTTTTATTCCCCTCAACTTGTTTTGGTATTATATCCTCTTGCCCTTTCTTTTTACGGAAGCGAATCAATACGATTGTATAAATAATCATTACGATGATAAATACAAACACCATGACAATTGTTGTTAAAATAATTAGGTCCATGGCAGATTCAGCACCATATCCTTTAGGTACAAGAGCTGTTAAGTTATCTTTACCACAACCAGACAGAATAAGTGCTAGTGAGCTTAACAGAAACAGAGCTCGAAATTTTCCCATCCAACCTTTCATGTATTCATACCTCTCTTTCTCTTTATTTCTACCTTATATAATAATTAATTTATTAAGGATCTAATAAACATTAATGGTGACGACTACCATCATTAAAAATAAAATGGTTAAGTAATTTAATGAATAAATAAAAATCATATTAGCCCATTTTAAATTATTTTTCATGAAAAATCCGCTTATCCCCAATACTAACCAACCAACATTTAATAATGTTGCAATGATTAAAAATGTCGTTCCTAATGATGCTAAGAAAAATGGTAATGGTAATAAGCATGCAATATACACAACGATTTGCCGTTTTGTAAATGCAAAACCATGAACAACTGGTAACATTGGAATACCAGCAGCTTTATATTCCTTCGTTTTTTTCATGGCTAATGCCAAAAAGTGTGGTGTTTGCCAAATAAACATTATGAGAAATAATACTAGTGCAGCAACGTGTAGATTAGCATCAACTGCTGCCCACCCAATTAAAGGTGGCACTGCACCAGATAAACTACCGATAGCTGTATTTAAGGTATACCTACGTTTGGACCACATAGTATATAAGACAACATACGTAAACCAACCTAAAAAGGCTATGATAGCTGCTTGTATTGTCGTAAATAGTAGAAAAACTAGTCCGAACGCTGTCGTTACCGTACCCATTAGGAAAACGGTTCGTAACGAAAAACTACCAGTAACAGTGGGTCGTTTTTTTGTCCTCCCCATAACTGGGTCAATATCTACATCATACCAATTGTTTAATATACAACCACCTACTATGACGAAGGCAGTTCCCATCATGGTTAAGATAAATACTTCCCACATAGCTGTAAATGGGGTGTTTGTAAAATGAAGTGCTAACCAGAAACCAGCAAAAGTCGTCATTAAATTTGAATTTACGATCCCAACCTTAATTAATGCTTTTAAATCAGCTAGAACCGAAGTAGCTTTTTCTTGCGTTACTCCCTTGGTTACGAACTGTGAAGTAGCTGTCTCCACCTTATCCATATTCTTTTATCCCCCCTTTTTTATCCCCAACAAAAGGTCGCATTTTTAAATAAATACCATAATATTTCAGTATTCCCAAACCTTGCTGAACTATGACATCATCATTTTCATGGGTTTATATACATTCTATTTTCCTATATAGCTCCTTTTTCATAAATTGACGATTTTATTTGTGTCTATTTTGTGACAAATTTGTGAAAAAGGTGCCAAAAAATAAAATGAAAGGCCAAAAGCCTTTTTTTGTTTGATCATCGTATGTAGTTTTCCCCATGAATCAAGACATAGTTATGTTTAGGTTAGCAAATATCCCCTTACATTATTTCTAGCAAATTCTACGTCACTTTGCAAGGGTTTTTACTTTTTTTATAGTGAAAATAATTTTAAAGCATGATAATATATAGTTTGGTTGCATGGAAATCAAGTCTTTTTATTGCTTCCACGAATGGAAAACATTATGATGTATATAGCTAAGAATAGACATAAAAGTGAGGCTTAAAAATGGTTAAACTATTAAAATCATTAGCAATTGTCGCTTCAATCGGCATGATTTTTATCTTAATAGGGGGAGCACTAGTTACTAAAACAGAATCTGGGATGGGATGTGGTGAGAGTTGGCCTTTGTGTGACGGAGAAATAATCCCTTCAAATATCACACCAGAATTAGTCATTGAACTAAGTCACCGTCTCGTTTCTGGTATTGTCGGGGTGGTTGTTATATCGTTATCCATCTTGGCATGGAAATATGTTGGGCATATACGGGAAGTTAAGTTTTTATCCTTCATATCCGTATTTTTCTTATTATTACAAGCATTAATTGGTGCAGCTGCTGTTATGTGGGGCCAATCTGATTTTGTTTTAGCAGCGCATTTTGGTATATCCCTTATTTCATTTGCTGCTGTTTTCTTATTAATGCTATTGTTATTTGAAATTGATCAAAAGTTTGACACCAAAACGTTATTTATTCAAAAAAAACATCGCATCCAAATTTATCTGTTAACGATTTATACATTAATAGTCGTATATACAGGCGCACTCGTTC
This sequence comes from Oceanobacillus halotolerans, assembly GCF_010993955.1. GTDB lineage: Bacteria > Bacillota > Bacilli > Bacillales > Amphibacillaceae > Oceanibacillus_A > Oceanibacillus_A halotolerans. Next base: position 107,895 of record NZ_WIXL01000005.1, read on the forward strand.
GACATACTGAGGCAAATCTCGTTTGTGGAGATTGGCCATTTTGTACGAATACATCCCCATTTACTTTTTCAAATTTCAGTCTTGAACAATGGATTCAAATGGGACACCGTTTGGCGGCTGGAATCCTTTTTCTTTGGACAATTATCTTTTTTATAAAGGTTGCTAAGCATTATCGCCATAATCGTATTATGTATTGGGGTTGGGTCATTTCCCTATCACTTATTACCTTACAAGTATTTTTCGGTGCTATGATTATAATTACACTACTAAATCTAGGAATTGCATTACTTCACGCATTAGTAATATCTTGCTATTTTGCAATGCTTACATATTTTGTGTTACTTGCTACTAGAAGCGCAAAATATGAGAAGCAACAGATCAATAATTCAAACACAACCATCTCCTCTATTAAATAAAAGTTGTACACCAATAGTTGTGAACTTTACCCCAGATAATGGGACTATTAAACAAACGTCCCTAGCTGGGGTACTTTAATGGATATCTCATATATTTTAGTGATAAAAACGCCTAGATTTATTTGATCCAGGCGTTTTCATTGTGAATATACTACTTTTAGTGAACGAGTATAATACAGTGACTCTATTCAAATTCAATTAATAAATCATGCACAGTAATGGGATCTCCGTTTGAAATGTAAATATCTTTAATGACCCCATCAAATGGTGCTTGAACAGTAGTTTCCATTTTCATTGCTTCTGTAATTAATAAATGATCCCCTTTTTGAACTGCTTCACCTTTATCACATAATACTTTCACAACAGTGCCAGGCATAGTTGCACCAATATGTTTTTCATTACTTGTATCAGCTTTTGGTTTTGTTGCAACCTGTGACGTCACATTTTCATCCTGGACAACCACTTCTCTTGATTGACCATTTAACTCAAAATAAACCACTCTTGTTCCATCTTTTCGTGGTTCTGATATCGATACAAGACGAACAATTAATGTTTTTCCTTGCTCAATTTCAACTTCAATCTCTTCTCCTAACTTCATTCCGTAGAAAAAAGTTGGTGTGTCTAGTACCGACATATCCCCATACTTTTCATAAAAGCTATGATACTCCATAAAAACAGAAGGATAAAGTGCATAGGCTATCATATCAAAACTCGTGACCTGTCGATCGAGCCGCTTAAATAACGTTTCTTTCATCTCAGTGAAATCCACTGGGTCCAGTAATTCTCCAGGTCTAACTGTAATTGGATTTTTGCCTTTAAGTATAATTCGTTGTAATTCTTGTGGAAAACCTTGATATGGTTGTCCAATATATCCCTGCATAAATTCAATCACAGAATCTGGGAAATCAATGGATTCTCCTCGTTCATAAATGTAATCCTCTGTTAGATTGTTTTGTACCATGAACAGTGTCATGTCACCTACTATTTTAGAAGATGGGGTAACTTTCACAATGTCTCCAAACATGTCATTTACACGGCGAAACATTTGTTTTACTTCATTCCATCTATCCCCCAACCCGACTGCTTTCGCTTGTTGTCTTAAATTGCTGTATTGTCCACCAGGCATTTCATGATGATATATTTCTGTATGTGGAGCTTTCATCCCACTTTCAAAGTCGTTATAAAATTCACGTACCCCTTCCCAGTAATGAGATAGTAACTCATAAGCCTCTACATCGATATTAGGTTGACGCTTGTTACCTTCTAAGGCATGATATAGGGTTTGCGCGCTTGGTTGTGACGTTAAACCTGCCATTGGTCCATTGGCAACATCCACTGCATCTACCCCAGCCTCAATGGCGCGGGCATACATATATATACCATTGCCACTAGTATCATGTGTATGAAGGTGAATTGGTAACTCTACCGTTTCCTTTAACGTAGAGACCAACTGATATGCTGCCTCTGGTTTTAATAACCCAGCCATATCTTTTATACCTAATATATGCGCACCAGAATGCTCTAATTCTTTGGCAACTTGTTTATAATAGTTCAAATCATATTTACTCCGAGTCTTATCTAAAATATTTCCTGTATAACAAATAGATGCTTCCGCAATCTTATTGTTATCTCTTACTGCCTGAATAGCAGGTCTCATCCCATCTATCCAGTTTAAACTATCAAATATACGGAATACATCAATACCTGCATTGGCACTTTTTTCTACAAATTCTTTTATGACATTATCAGGGTAATTTTTATAACCTACTGCATTACTTGCCCTTAATAACATTTGCAATAGAACATTCGGCATTTTTTCCCGAAACGATAGTAATCGTTCCCATGGATCCTCTTTTAAGAAACGGTATGCAACATCAAATGTAGCACCACCCCACATCTCTACGGAGAAAAGGTTAGGTAACAAACGTGCTGTGGGTTCAGCAATTTGTAATAAGTCTTTGGAACGGACACGTGTTGCAAGTAATGATTGATGTGCATCACGAAACGTTGTATCTGTCAACATTACTTCATTTTGATCCAACAGCCATTTACTTAATCCTTCTGGTCCATGTTCCTCTAGTACTTGTTTCGACCCCCGAGGTATCGCTATTTCTTCATTAAATTTTGGTATACTAGGGATTGAAAAGTCAGGCTTTTGTTTTTTTTCTAGTCCCTCAAACCCGTTAACGGTAGTATGTCCTATATACGTCAACATTTTTGTTCCACGATCTTTTCGTTTTGGAAAAACAAATAATTCTGGGGTTTGGTCAATAAATGTGGTACTGAATTGGCCAGATTTAAATTGATCATGTAAGATGACATTTTCTAAGAATGGTATATTTGTTTTGATCCCCCGAATTCGAAATTCTTTTAAGTTCCGCACCATTTTTTTAGCGGCCTGCTCAAAGGTTAATGCCCAAGTAGAGACTTTTACCAGTAATGAGTCATAATGTGGAGAAATGACTGCACCTTGAAATCCGTTTCCTGCATCCAGGCGAACACCGAACCCACCACCAGTTCGATATGCCATAATTCTACCTGAATCTGGCATGAAGTTATTTAATGGGTCTTCTGTTGTGACACGAGATTGAATCGCATAGCCTATTGTGGTGATTTCTTCTTGTTGAGGAATTCCTATAGATGGTGCATGAATACTGATCCCATCAGAAACTTTTATTTGAGTTTGGACGATATCAACACCAGTAATCATTTCTGTAATGGTATGTTCAACTTGTACACGTGGATTAACTTCAATGAAGTAATAAGCATCCTCTGTCACCAAAAATTCTACAGTACCTGCATTTACGTAATTTACATTTTTCATTAAGGCGATAGCAGCTTGACAAATCTCTTCACGCAATGTAGTAGGTAACGAAACACTTGGTGCAATTTCAACTACTTTTTGGTGTCTTCTCTGCACAGAACAATCTCGTTCATATAAGTGGACAATATTTCCATCTCGATCTCCTATTACTTGTACTTCTATGTGCTTTGGATTCTCAATTAGCTTTTCCACATAGACTTCATCATTTCCAAAGGCTGCTTTTGCCTCTGATTTGGAACGGTCATAGGCTTCTTTTAACCCATCTTCATTTCGAACAATTCGCATTCCACGACCACCACCACCAAGAGAGGCTTTAATAATGATCGGATAGCCATGTTTATCTCCGAACGATTTAACCTCTTCTAAAGAGGTAACTGGTCCATCGCTTCCTGGAATTACAGGTATCTGTGCCTTAATAGCCTGTTCTCTTGCCTTTACTTTATCACCAAACATATTTAAATGTTCACTAGTTGGGCCGATAAAGATAATCCCTTCCTCTTCACAACGCTTTGCAAAATGAATATTTTCAGATAAAAATCCATAACCTGGATGTATCGCATCAACACCCACTTTTTTGGCTAATTCAATAATGCCCTCAATATCTAAATACGCGTCAATTGGCTTTTTCCCCTCACCAATTAGGTAGGATTCATCCGCTTTATATCGATGGTAAGAACCAGTATCTTCCTGTGAGTAAATAGCTACTGTACGTATATTTAATTCTGTACATGCACGAAATACACGAATCGCAATTTCGCCTCGGTTGGCTACTAACACTTTACGGATATGTTTTAATTCACCCATGTTTTACCTCCTCTATTTTGAAAAGTTAGTTTAGATTGGGGCTCCTGAGTATGTACATCGTTTTCCTGCTCATTTTTACGAGTAGTTTTTGCAATATTATTTAATATTCCCATTGATATTAGCATGACTAGCAACGACGAGCCACCATAACTTACAAACGGTAAAGGAACACCTGTAATCGGAAGTATTCCACTAATTGCTCCTAAATTAATAAACGCTTGGACTCCTACCATGGAAGAAATCCCAATTGCTAACAATGCGCCAAAACTGTCTTCACACTTTCTTGCAATAAAAATACCGCGTAGAACAATCGTTGCTAATAGGCCTATGACAATCACAACACCAATAAATCCTAATTCTTCGGCAATGATAGCCATAATAAAATCGGTATGTGCCTCCATTAAATAGCCTAACTTTTGCACGCTCTGTCCTAAACCTTCTCCATTTAATCCGCCAACACCAATTGCAAGATAAGATTGTATTAATTGATAACCACTAGTCTCAGGTGCCTCAAATGGTTGGTATGCACCCGTAAATCGGGATATTCGGACATCTGTCACCATATTGGGAATAGCAAAAGCTAATATAACAACACCGACACCAATTAAGAGTAACAAGTGTTTAAAACGAATACCTGAACTAACGATAACAGAACAGGCAATTAAAAATATAATTGATGCTGTCCCTATATCTGGCTGTACTACAATTAACCCTAGTATAAATACTGTTAATACGAGAGGCGGTAATACAGCACTATAAAATTGATTCAAATACGATTGCTTTTTTGAATAAACAGAAGCTAAGTACATAATCAATGCTATTTTTGCAAACTCTGCTGGCTGAAAGCTAACAGGTCCGATTACATACCACGACTTGGCATTATTAATGGTAGTCCCAAATACAAATAAACCAAGTAATAAAACAACGACTATACCAACAATCCACCTCATTAATTTTTGATACTTTTTATAGGGAAAAATACTACAAATAATAAATCCGATTAAACCTAATCCAAACCATAGAAGCTGACGTGTAAAATAGTGTGTACTTTCATGCCCTTCTACAACTGCTACAACCATGCTTGCACTATATATCATCACTAGACCAAAAGCAGTTAGTAGTATTGGTGATATCATTAATGTGAAATCATAATCCTTCAATTTCTGCATCATCTTACGTCTTCTCCTCAATATATGTAATAAAGATGAATTGGAAATCTCTAATAGTATATCACATTTTATAAAATAGTGTAACACTTTAGCAAGAAGCTCCAATATATCTTTTGTTTCTATATTATAAAGCATTTCACCTATACAGATAAGTCATAAAAATAAAAAAACCTTGCCATTTAAAGGGGCAAAGTTTTTCGGTCCATTATACATACAATAAACCTTTATGATGATGATTGATTTTGTGCTGCTTCATGCAAGATATTAAGTTGCCGCTCTAAGTTTTCTAATAATGCTTTGCCTTCACTTTCGCTAATCAAATTTAAGCGTATAGCAAAATCAATTTCTCTTGAGAGCCCAAACATTTGAGTATCCAACACCTCTTCATATAATGGGCATTGTGGCATTGTTAAATTTTCTATTTGAACTTCAATCAAGCGCAATATTTTATCTGCATCTTCTTTTAAAAGTGCATAAGCTTTTTCACGATGTGTGATCGTCACCTCAGGAATCAATTAAATCCCTCCGTTTAGAAAGACTTTCTTCTCTTATATTATCGTTACAAACTAGAAATTGCAAATAAAATTAATACAAGCTTATCTTTCTTATTGTCTTGTTGCCTTTTTAATAGTAATAGGTAAGACTTTGATGTAATCTCCATCTTTTCCCCTGCTCCACACCCTACGTGCGACTTTCGCCGCATTAGGCGTTCCATCTTATTCTTTTAAACTAAAGCAACTAAATTACAAACTTTACGAAATTGGTTTAGCTTCTTCAATTGTTTTCCATCTAATTGAAGAATTTTCCTATATCGCTCAATCGTCTTTTCACTTTTAGCATGGATTAAATCTATGGGCAACGATTACAAGGTTGTTAAACTCATCTGAGCCTCCCATATGTCGGGGTAACTTTATGATGACAGTGTACCTGATTGGATGTTAAAAATTCCCCTGTTACTGCACATTTGCCTAATTGCATAGAGTACCTCAAAATTCTGTTATCTGCAACTTCTAAGTTGTCTTTGCCGTAAGGCATTTTTAACATTTTGTTTATTTCTATGGCAACGTCGGCTCTGATATTTTGATGAAGTTTAAGCTTTCCTTCTTCTGTATAATTACATATTGACTGAAGTTCATGGCATTACTTGTTTGAATATCTCCTAAGGGAAATAAATATACACCAGCAATTTACATTAAAAACAACAAATATACGAAAAGGGCCTTCTTTTATTCACTAATTTCTAAATTTTCTTCTCTTTTACTATATGCGTGAAATTTCCGGGTATGTCTGCTATCCTAAATAAAGAAACTATAAAGAGGTGATATGGAAATGGTAGTACCAATTACAGGCAATGTTACATATACGATCACATTAGACCCAACAGTTTGGATTTTTGACGATCGAAAAATTTTACTAGAGGAAGCGTTTAATACGAATGTTGAGGAAACAGTACCAGAAGATGAACTAGAAAAAGCATCAGAAAGATGGAATCAAGAAATTTATAAACAAAAAGTAAATCCTCCAGTAAATAATAGCGTAACCCGCTTTGAACGAAATAAAGTCTTAGAGAATTCATATGTTATGCCTATTCAAGAGTTCGTTGGACATGCTGAAATAAAAGAGGATGCCAAAGCTGTTGTGTTAGAAACAACAGCTGGAAATAAAACCATTTCATTAGCTGATTTGGATAATAGCTATTTATTATTTGCTATCGATGGTAAGCCAATAAAAGAAGATGGTCCAGTCCATTTATTATTTAAAGATGGATCTAATAAGGAAGAACCAATTAAAGGAGTTCAAAAAATCATTATTCAATAAACATCAAAAGCTGTCATGAAAATCATTCATGGCAGTTTTCTTTGTATAATTTCACACATGAGACTCAAAATAAAATAACAGCTTATCTATGATCCCTTTTAAAGGAGGAGTTTTATATGTTGAAGCGACTAGGGATATTTTTTAGTTGTGCTGTTATGTTTCTAGCGGCTTGCCAGCAAGAAGATGATGAAGCATTACCTAGAGAAGGAACGAATAACCAATATATTCAAGTGGAAAATTCCAGTGAACAAAACAACCGTAACTTAAGTAATGAAGAAATTGCAGACCATTTAGCAAACTTAGCAAGCGATGTTCCCAATGTTGAAGATGCAGCATCTGTTGTAGCAGGACCATATGCAGTTGTTGGTATTGATGTAGATAAAGATTTAGATCGTTCTAGAGTTGGAACCATTAAGTATTCTGTTTTAGAGGCTTTAAAGCATGATCCATATGGAAAAACTGCAGTTGTCGTAGCAGATGCTGATGTAACGGAAAGGTTACGTGGAATGGGGAATAAAATACAACAAGGCCATCCAATCGAAGGAATAGTCGATGAATTATCTGGTATCGTTGGAAGATATATGCCTGATTTCCCTATTCACGAAAACCAACCAAAAGAACCTGATCAAAATGAAGAGGTCGTTCCAGAAGAGGAAGAAAACAAGCTGGAAGATGTGGAAGAAGATCAATCATATGATCGTACAGATGAAGAGTAAAACGCATAAAAGGGTGTTTCCAATTACCTTGGAAACACCCTTTTTATTTATTGTAAGATGTTGTTTTATTATAATAATGTACACCATATTGTGAGCCTTCAGATACCATTTTAGCATTTTCCATCTGTGCTTCATCTTCCACAGGTATCTGATCAGGTATACCAGCATCTAACAATGTATGCTGTGCTTGATTATGAATTTCACGCATTTGTTTTTGCTTTTTTGCAAACAACCATGCTAATGTGCCTACACCAACAGTCGTAGTCGTATATATAACAGTTCGTCTGTTCACTATTATTCCCCCTTTATGGTGGTATATATAGCTTTTCCCAAATGAGGAGGAACTAAAACATGACCTTCCTTGATGGAACCTCATATGTTATAGTTAATTTATGGATAGTAATTCGATTGAGGTGAGTTTTTTGAAAGTGAAATGTGTTATTTGTGATACAATCGATACAATTGAAGATTTTTCGCTACAAGCAAAACGTTTACGAAACCGAAGAGTTCACATGTATTTATGTCAGGAATGTAATAAACGAGTAGGAGAAAATACAAAAAAACGACACGCTACAGGTAAATTTCAATTATATGAACCAAAAAAACATAAAGAAGATTTAATATAAATTAAAAACTCTCACATCATAGTGAGAGTTTTTGATTTTATAAGCTCTTAACGCCTACTTTGTTGTTTAAAGGATGAATCTTAATAAATAGCTGATGTACGTAAAGTGAAATGGAGCTTTTATCCGCTTCGGAAATACACTTCGCTTTCACCATGGGCACAAATGAGACATCTGTTCAAATTCTCTCTGGTCGTTTTCACAGTGTCTCCTTTGCCGTGGGCAGCTGTTGAGCCTCCTCGTGCTCGTCTTGTTGAAAGCTATACATTGCTACCGCACTCCTCGCAAAAAAGACTGGTACTCGTCTTTAGGGGTCTCACCTATGCCTTTCGTCCCATCTTTTAGAAAACAGCCTTGATTTATTGTTTTACGACGTCTCTTTGGCCTTCCGTTGTTGATGTAGGCGCAACCGATAAATTCCCATAATAACAGAAATAATGATTAAACTTTCCGTCATAGGCATTTTAAATATACTAAAAATAGTAATGATATACATACCGATTGCCAATAAAATATAAACAATAACTGTTTTCGCGATAGGTAATTTGCGAGCAAATCCCAATTTAAATGCAATAATACCAAAGATAATATTCAATATATAGAAAATGAGGTAAATATTATCGGTTCCATAGTTACTAACTATAAAATCATGTATCATATCTTATGTCTCCCCCAGTACATGTTTCTCTACTTATCATACTAAATCTGGCTAAGACATGCTACTAAAGATTTCTATTTTGTATTCAAACCTGTTTTCCGATATACTATATACGTGTAAAATAATAGAGGTGTTCTTATGAGTAAAATTAATTTCCCAATGTTATTGTTAGCGGCATTAGTCATTACCATGTTTCTTGCAGTGGGTGTTGCCATTGCTTTTCGTAATATTTGGCTAATCTTATTATTTATTATATTAGGTTTCCTCATCATGGGATATGGTTTGTCTCTAAAACGAAAAAGGAAGTATCGCTAATGCGTTACTTCCTTTTCATGTATTCTTGGATGATTTCTTTTTGTATAGTTGGATGACAGGTGAGGATAGAATTTTTCTCAAGCATTTGAATCTCATCCCCATCAATCGTTGTGGATACTGCACCAACTTCCTTTGTAATAATAATACCAGCAGCAATATCCCAAGGTGCCAAGCTCATTGTCATATATCCATCCACAATACCTTCCGCCACATATGCAAATTCCAAGGCAGCCGAGCCATATGTTCTTGTACCTCGTACAGTACGAACTAATTTTTGCATCGACTTCTCATCTACTAATTTATTCTCACATAACCAGAAATGGTTTAATCCTAATATAGCTTCTTTTAGATTCACATGCTGTTTTAATGGTGCTAATGGGACATCATTTTTAAAAGATCCCTCCCCCCGCTTTGCACTATATAACACTTCATTCATTACATCATAGATGAATCCAATTTCACCAATACCATCATGGTAAATTCCTACAGATATAGCGAAGTTTCTGCGTTGATGGACAAAATTCATCGTTCCATCAATTGGATCAATAATCCAGATTGTTCCTTCCATAGAAGAAAGATCATCCCCATAACCTTCTTCACTCAAAATATAATGGTCTGGGTAATTTTTTCGAATATGTTCCGCAAAAAATTGTTCTGTATCTCGATCCATTGTTGTAACGAGATCATTTGGGTTGGACTTGGTTGTTACATCAAACGGGTCATCTATTTTTTCTTTGATGGTCCTACCTGCATTTAATACCCATTTTTTTGCTTGGTCAAATATCTGTTGTTTTATTTCGTTATTCATTATTCATCCTCCACAAATTATTCTATTATTAGTATGGTACCAAAACGAACGATTCTAGTCATAAAATTAACTTGGAGTCTTTCAATACAAAAAAAGACCCCATATATATTCATCTCTTTTAAGAGATCAATACACTGAGGTCTGCTAAATATTCTTATATTATTCCTCATTTTCAATCTCAATCATTTGTTTTCTTAGCTGCTTTAACCGCTCTTTTGACTTAATAACTTGAACGTGATCATCTGCTTGTAAAGCATCATATAGTGTAACGAGTTCATAATCAATTTCCATCCGAATTACTGGTATCTTTTCTTTTGCTTCCTGCCTCCTTAGCGCTTCCATCACATACTTCATGCCACCACTTCCTTTTAGAAGGCTTTTTTTATATATATGAGGCAATGAATCAATTGGTTCAATATTTTCTATCCAAATTCCTCCCAAATTCCTTGTTCGTTAATACAAAGATAGCAATAACTTGACTAGGGTTGGAGAATAATCAATAATAATAGTAAATTTAAAATGATTTTAAAGGGTGATACCATTGGATTTTAACGGATTTACTCAACAGGATTTTGAAACATTTCACATAAATGGTCTTGAAGAACGAATGGAAGCCATTCAATCTCGTATCCAGCCTAAATTTCAAATTATTGGTCAAGAACTTACTGACTATTTATCCGTACAACTAGGAAACGAGATGTATTTACATATTGCGAAACACGCTAGACGAACAGTGAATCCACCAAATGACACTTGGTTGGCAATAGCAGATAATAAACGGGGTTATAAAAAACATCCTCATTTTCAAGTAGGTCTATTTGATGATCATGTCTTTATATGGCTTGCGCTTATTTATGAGTTAGACAATAAACAAGCTATTGCGTCTTCTTTTTTAAACAATTATAATTCCATAAAAACGCTTCCCGACAATTATGTTGTTTCATTAGATCATACCAAAAAAGATGCAATATCGCTTCAAGAGTTGGACCGTAGTCATTTAGAACGATTTAGAGATGTCAAAAAAGCGGAATTTCTAATCGGACAACACATTGCCAAAGATGATAACCGTTTAACAAATGGTCAAGTCTTTATCGATATTGTGAAAAAGACATATGATTCACTAATTCCCTTCTACAAACAAGCATTACAAGCACGCGCATAGAAAAAGGTACCTACTTCCAGGTACCTTTTTCTATATGGATGGTTCCTTCCGTTGTTTGTCGAGCCTGTTTTACGACATGAAAACTTGAATAACCAGACGCTTTTTCAAAAGCTGAGAAGTATTGTTTTTCCTCACTTTTCGATGGAACAATTTCCTTAAATATTTTATATGCTTGTAATATGTCTTCTCGTTTGACATTACTTTCATATGCTTTTTCAATTAATGTGAAGAAATGAACGACCTTAATAATTTCTTCTTTTGACCATGTCTCATCAATTGGATAATGATAATCCATTCACTTCACCTCTACCATTTCATTCCATTTACTAGCAATCATTTTTGCATCCTGTACCATTTGTGCAATCAAATCATCTACACGTGGGAGATCATGAATACGAGCAGCACCTTGACCTGCCCACCCAAATCCCTTCGTTGCATCGCCTTCATGAATATAGTGTTTGTTGGCTTCACCACTTATGTAGTCTTTCAGTGACTCATACCCTTTTTCTTCTTTTTCAATTTCAAGAATTTGGTCAGTCCATGAATTTTTCAATGCACGGGCTGGTGTCCCGAGAGTTCGTTTGATCACAACAGTTGCATTTTCATCAGCTTCTAATAATGCTTGTTTATATGTTGAATGTGCATCAACACACTCTTCTGTAGCAATAAATCGAGTTCCCATCTCAATTCCTTCAGCTCCAAGTGCTAACGCTGCCATCATTCCTCTTCCATCTACAATACCACCCGATGCAATAACTGGAATCGATACCGCATCAACCACTTGTGGCGTTAATACAAATGTCCCAACATCACCACGACCTAAATGGCCACCACCTTCTTGGCCAACCACCATGACGGCATCTGCTCCTAACTCCTCTGCTTTTATTGCCTGTCTCTTTGCTGCTACAAGTACTAATGTTTTAATCGGATGATCCTTTACCATATCTAATACACCTTTAGGATTTCCACCAGTTACAGATATAACCGGAACTTTTTCTTCAATAGCCACCTCTACCATATGTTCAAAGGCACGGCCATGCTGACCAATAGCAAAATTCACCCCAAACGGAGAATCAGTCAACGATTTCACCTGTTTAATTTCCCGTCTTAACTCTTCTGGGCTGGATAAACTCATTGCAGTTATTTGACCAAGACCACCAGCATTCGAAACAGCAGTAGCCAAATCAGAGTATGCTAAATAAGCAAGTCCCCCTTGAACAATTGGATACTTAATGTTTAATAACTCTGTTACCCTTGTTTTCATCCTCTATACATCCCCTCTAATTATTTCTCTTTCCTCTATCCTATCATGTTAGAACACAAAGAAAAAACAAAGCTATACAACCTTGTAGCTTTGTTTTAAAAGTGATCTATCTACATGTATTTCTTTACTCTTCATTCATTACTTTTGACAAGTCGGACAAGTCCCATAAAGTGTTGTTACCTTCTCTGATTCATAATGTTCTATTACTTTTTGACAATCTTGGCAGACGATAGTCCCCACAACGTCCAACTCCTTTTTTATATTTAATTATTACCTTTAATGATATTATATTATGTCATAATCTAACTTGCAACCCCTAATTAGTATATCACATTAAAAGATTATACATAATAATCATTATAAGAAAAACTCGCATTCGCTCGTTCTTTAGCGAATGTGTTTAGTTTTTCTTATACTTGGGACATTAAAATTTTGGCAACATCGAATCCACTTCTTAGCTAAAATTTTATACTTTCCTAACGTGTAACAAAAACCAGCCATCTAGTAGCTGGTTCTATCATTTGAGCTATTTTGTTTTGATTAACGCCGGGTCTACTATTTCATACCCTTTTGCTTGTAGGCCTGTTACAATATCCTCTAATGCTGCTGCTGTCCATTCTCGGTCATGCATTAATAAATTAGCACCACTCGTTAGTAATTCTGTATTGACCATAATATCGGCGATTGCTTCTTTTGATTGATAGTCTGACTCCCAATCATATCCATATGACCAATTCATCACAATCATATCCTCTTCTTCAGCAACTTGTCTAGAAAAATCAGTGTTCGCTCCATTAGGCGCTCGGAAAAAGCGAGGCCGCTCTCCAATAATATCCTCTACTAAGTCATTTAAAGCAACGATTTCTTCCTTTTGCTCTTCTTCTGTTAAATCAGGTAAATAAGGGTGGTTATAGGTATGGTTTCCAATCATAAACCCCATATCATGGATTGTTTTTAATACGGATTGTTCCTCTGACGTATCGATAAAGTGACCATTCACAAAAAAGATTGCATTGACATTTAAATTTTGTAGGGTTTCTGCCATTTCCAAAGCATATGTATCTGGCGCATCATCAATAGTTAGTAGGACCACCTCCTCATTTGCATCTTCTTTTATTGGAACAATACTCGCATCCTCCAAAACTTCATATTGTGGTTCCTGTGGCTTTTCTTCCACTTCCTCTGGAGATTGACCTGCTTCGTTTTGTTCACTCACACCCGTTTTATGTTCAGCCTCGTTTTCCTCATCATCCTCTACTTTTGTTTCTTCATCAAAGTTTTCTTCTTCATCAGAATTGGTTGAATCCTCCCCACAGGCTACCATAACAAATAGTAGGGTTAGAAGTAATATAAGCAATTTTTTTTGCAATCGTGAAACCTCCTGTTGTATTTATTTTTATTATATCGAAAAATAAGGATTAACGCCTCCATCTTATAAGCGCATGATCATTTGTATTTCTGGTAATAAATAAGGGTACACCATTTATAGAATGTCCTTTTCAATAACAAAAATCAATTTCCTGGCGTGAAAAATATTTACTTAACTAAGCTTAAGAACAGTGTGAAGAAAGGATTTTTTAACAATGAATAAAGTAACTCGTGTTTTTTATATTTCGATCGTTGTCTCAGTTTTATTTATTATTTGGGGCATGATTCCAGAAACAATTTTACCAAACGCTAATCTTGATAATGTTACAACCAATATACAGGGGTTCTTAGTGGATCAATTTGGTTGGTTCTATCTAATTAGTGCAACAGCCTTTTTAGTCTTTGCAATCTTTTTAATATTTTCGAAGTATGGCAAGATAAAATTAGGAAAGGCTCAGGATGAACCAGAATATAATTACTTAACTTGGTTTGCAATGTTGTTTAGTGCAGGGATGGGAATTGGTTTAGTCTTTTGGGGCGGAGCGGAGCCGTTATCCCATTATCACGTACCACCATATGGTGAATCACAGACTAGTGATGCTGCAAAAACGGGATTACAATATAGCTTTTTTCATTGGGGGCTACACCCTTGGGCAGTGTACGCAACAATTGCCCTTGCGTTAGCCTATTTTAAATTCCGAAAACAGTCTGCTGGGGTAGTTAGTGCAATTTTAGAACCGTTATTCGGAGAGCATGTAAAAGGACCTTGGGGAACAATAGTAGATTTTATCGTCGTATTTGCCACTATTTTTGGTGTGGCGACTTCATTAGGGTTTGGTGCTATTCAGATTAGTGGAGGCATTTCCTTCATCTTTGATATTAATCAAACTGTTGCCATGCAACTGATTATCATAGCGATCGTTACTGTTCTTTATATGATATCAGCAATGACTGGTTTAAATCGTGGTATTAAATACTTAAGCAATACTAATATTGTCCTAGCAATTACATTAATGTTATTTGTGTTATTTTTAGGACCGACTAATTTTATTATGAATTTATTTACAACAACTTTCGGAAGTTATATTCAAAATTTGCCAAGTATGAGTTTTCGTATGACACCATTTGCAGAAGAAAATACATGGATTAAAGATTGGACAATTTTTTATTGGGCTTGGTGGATTGCATGGGCCCCTTTTGTTGGAACATTTATCGCTCGCGTTTCTCGTGGTAGAACGATTAGGGAATTTGTTTCTGGTGTTTTATTAGTCCCTACTATTTTTGGAGCACTTTGGTTTACGGTATTTGGTGGATCCACTATACATTTGGAACATTTCGAAGGTATTGACATTATGCAGCATGTAAATGAAATTGGTGAGGAAGTTGCATTATTTGCTTTGTTTGAACATTTTCCAATAGGAGTAGTGATCTCCATCATTGCCGTATTATTGATCAGTACTTTCTTTATTACATCTGCTGATTCTGCGACATTTGTATTAGGTATGCAAACAACAGGTGGTAGTTTGTATCCACCTAATATTGTGAAGTTTGTATGGGGAATTATTCAATCCAGTGCAGCAGCGGTTCTTTTATGGCAAGGTGGATTAGGTGCATTGCAAACAGCATCCATTATTGCAGCCTTTCCATTTACAATCATTATGATATTGATTGTCGTTTCCTTATTAAAATCATTACGACTAGAAGTAAAAGAAAGAGAAGCAAAATCGAAAAGATAATCTGTTATCAGATAGATGAGTAAATGTAAAAGATGACCCTAAAGTTGATGCTGGGTCATCTTTTTTATTGATTTCTCAATTTCGGAGTTGATGGATTATGCGACGTAAATGTTGTCCTACGCTCCAATCAACCTTCTTCAGTAGTACATCACTTGGTGACAAGCCAAGTTTTCTAATCGGAGGTGACCAAGGCGCTTACGCTTGTCGATAGAGGAGCTGAGGCCGTGCCTGCGGTGAAGAAAACACTGTGAAAACGAAAAGTTTGAACAGATGTCGCACTTGCGCCCGTGGTGAAAGCGACTGAAGCCTGAAGCGGAAATCAAGTTTGCTATGTTAGGATGCATAATATATATAATATTCATTAGATTCATACTTGGTTTGGTTTAGCATCAAAAAACGGAGTGAAGGAAGCCTCACTCCGTTTAAATACAATACTCTATTTATTTGACCATATGGATTGGTGTTCCCATTGCCACTTCTGCTGCTTCCATCGTAATTTCACCTAATGTAGGGTGAGCATGAATAGTTAATGCTAAGTCCTCAGCAGTCATGCCAGTCTCGATTGCTAAGCCTAATTCAGCAATCATGTCACTCGCATTAGGCCCAGCAATTTGTGCACCAATTACAAGATTGTCATCTTTTCGTGTAATTAGTTTCAAGAATCCATCACTATTATTTAGAGATAACGCACGACCATTAGCTCCAAATGGGAATTTAGAAGCTTTTACATCATATCCCGCATCTTTTGCCTCTTTTTCAGAGTAACCTACTGATGCCAATTCAGGATCTGTAAATGCTACTGCAGGGATACCGATATAGTCAATTTCAGCTTTTTCTCCGCTAATTACTTCAGCTGCGATTTTACCTTCATATGAAGCTTTGTGTGCTAATGGAGGACCAGCAACAATATCACCAATAGCATAAATGTTATCAATGTTGGTACGGCATTGCTTATCAATTTTAATTAGCCCTTTGTCATCTACTTCAATACCAACTTGTTCTAATCCAATTTCTTCCGTATTTGGACGACGGCCTACTGTTACTAGTACATAATCCGCTTCAATTGTTTCTTCTTTTCCTTTGACTTCATAAGTAACCGTAACACCTTTATCGGTTTCTTCAACGCCTTTTGCCATTGCTTCTGTTTTAATAGTAGCACCTTTTTTCTTCAGACGTTTTTTCACCAATTGTGTCATTTGCTTTTCAAAACCGCCAAGAATATCTTTCGTCCCTTCAAGAATCGTAACTTCTGTACCAAAGTTTGCATAAGCAGAACCTAACTCTGTACCTACATAGCCTCCACCAATAACAACCATTTTCTCTGGAATTTCATTAAGGTTTAATGCACCAGTAGAATCTAGCACACGATCTGAGAATTTAAATGATGGGATTTCAATTGGTGATGAACCAGTTGCAATAATACAGTTATTGAATGTGTATGTTTGTGAATTTTTCTCATCCATCACTTTAACTGTATTTTTGTCAACGAAATACACTTCACCCTTTACAATATCAACTTTGTTCCCCTTTAAAAGTCCTTCCACACCAGAAGTTAACTTCTTAACAATACTTCCTTTCCATTCTTGGACTTTAGAAAAGTCAACATTTACTTTTTCGGTAGTAATACCTAAATCATCATTACCATGTGCTTGTTCCGTTAAATGACCTGCTTGAATTAATGCTTTTGATGGAATACAACCTACATTTAAACATACTCCACCTAACTCGCCTTTATCGACGATCGTTACTTTTTGACCAGTTTGTGCTGCCCGTATAGCAGCAACATATCCACCTGGTCCTGCTCCTACAACCAATGTGTCTAACTCAATTGGAAAATCTCCTACTACCATACTTTACGCCTCCATCATAATTAATTGTGGATCGTTCAATAAACGTTTGATTTGATTTAGGGCTAATTGTGCGGTAGCACCATCAACAATACGATGATCAAAGCTCAAGGATACAGCAAGTACTGGAGCAATGACAACTTCCCCATCACGGACTACTGGTTTTTCAGCGATACGACCAATTCCTAAAATAATTGCTTCTGGATAATTGATAACAGGTGTAAACCACTGACCACCAGCAGATCCAATGTTCGTAATTGTATTGGATGCACCCTTCATCTCTTCAGGTGCTAGTTTACCACTACGAGCCTTTTCTGCCAATTCATTTATCTCTTTGGAAATCGTAAAGATGGATTTACGATCAGCATTTTTCACAACTGGAACAAGTAATCCTTTGTCAGTGTCCGCTGCAATACCAATGTTGTAGTAATGTTTATAAACAATTTCATCGGTATCATCGTCTACAGATGAATTAATGATTGGGAACTGCTTAGATGCAGACACTAATGCTTTTACAACATACGGTAAATACGTTAATTTAATATCTTGTTCAGCTGCAACTGCTTTAAATTTCTTCCGGTGTGCTACAAGTTCTGTTACATCCACTTCATCCATTAATGTAACGTGTGGAGCCTTTGTTTTGGAGTTAACCATTGCTTTGGCGATAGACTTACGGATACCGCTCATCTTTTCGCGAGTTTCTGGGAAATCTCCACCTTTAGGAGCCGCAACAGCTTCTTTTTCTGGTAGACTAGCTTCTGTTGTTTCTTCTTTTGCTGCAGGTTCACCTTGTTCACCACTTAAGAACTGGTCAATATCTTCTTTTAAAACACGTCCATTTTTACCAGAACCTGTAACATCCTGGATATTCACATCATTATCACGTGCATATTTCCTTACGGATGGCATTGCTATAACACGTTTATTCTCTGTATCATTAGTTGCTTCTGTTTTTGGTTCATCTTGTTTTACGTCATCTTTAGCTGGAGCTTCCTCTTTTGTTTCTTGCTCAGGTTCAGCTGAATCATCTTCATCTGATTCATAACCTTCTGCATCAAATGAAATTAAATTATCTCCAACTACTGCTACTTCCCCTTCATTTACATGTATTTTTTGTACAGTTCCTTCAACTGGAGACGGTATTTCTACAACTGCTTTATCATTTTGTACTTCGCAAAGCACGTCATCCTCTTTTATTTCATCGCCTTCTTTTACAAACCACTTTACAATCTCGCCTTCATGGATCCCTTCACCAATATCAGGCAGTTTAAAATTAAAAGCCACTATTACTACCTCCCATCAGGATTAAAAATTAATTACTTCGTTAACTTTCTCTACGATGTCTTTATGATTTGGTAGCCATACTTCCTCTGCTTCGGAAAATGCATAAACCGTATCTGGTGCAGTTACACGTAAAACTGGTGCTTCTAAATGTAGAATTGCACGTTCTTGAATTTCAGAAATTACATGTGCTGCTACTCCCGCTTGACGCTGTGCTTCTTGAACCATGACAACTCGATTTGTTTTCTGTACCGATTCAATAATGGTATCTACATCAATCGGCGAAACCGTACGAAGATCAATTACTTCGGCATCAATACCATCTTTTTCAAGCTCTTCGGCTGCTTTAAGTGACGCATGAACCATTGCACCATAAGCAATTAATGTTACGTCTTTGCCTTCTCTTTTCACATCTGCTTTCCCAAGATCAATCGTATATTCTTCATCTGGAACCTCACCACGGAAAGAACGATACAATTTCATATGTTCTAAAAATACAACTGGATCATTATCACGGATGGACGAAATTAATAATCCTTTTGCATCGTATGGTGTAGATGGTATTACTACTTTCACACCTGGTTGCTGAGCAATTAAACCTTCTAATGAATCTGCGTGAAGTTCAGGTGTATGCACTCCGCCACCAAATGGGGAACGAACAGTAATTGGTGCTGTTTTCGTACCTCCAGAACGATAGCGCATACGTGCCATTTGTCCGTTTACAGCATCCATTGCCTCATAAATAAAGCCGAAGAATTGGATTTCTGGCACAGGACGGTAGCCCTGTAGTGCTAAGCCAATTGAGATTCCGCCAATACCTGATTCAGCTAATGGTGTATCAAAAACGCGATCTTCTCCAAATTCTTTTTGTAAGCCTTCGGTAGCACGGAAAACACCACCATTTTGGCCAACGTCTTCACCAAACACAAGCACATTTTCATCATTTTTTAACTCGTTGCGCATTGCATCAGTGATTGCTTGGATCATTGTTTTTTGTGCCATGATTTACTTCGACTCCTTTGCTTTATATTCTTCCATTTGTTCTTCTAGGTTTGATGGAAGTTCATCAAACATATTTTCAATTAGGTCTGTTACCGTTTGTTTAGGATGTTTATCTGCTTCTTTTATTGCTTTTTTAATATCCTCCTTAGCAGATTCAATTACCTTGTTCTCTTCTTCTTCAGACCACAAATTTTTCTCCTCTAAAAATTTACGGAAACGTACAATAGGGTCTTTTTTCTCCCATTCGTTATCCAATTCTTCTGTACGGTAACGTGTTGGATCATCCCCAGCCATGGTATGTGGACCATAACGATAAGTTAATGTCTCTATCAATGTTGGACCTTCCCCATTCACTGCACGGTTACGAGCTTCTTTTGTAGCTGAATACACAGCTAAAACATCCATTCCATCTACTTGTATTCCTTCAATTCCAGCTGCAACTGCTTTTTGCGCTAATGTTTTAGCATTTGTCTGTAATTCTACTGGTACAGAGATTGCAAAATAGTTATTTTGCACAAAGAAAATTGCAGGAGCTTGGAAGGCACCAGCAAAGTTAATCCCTTCATAGAAATCCCCTTGTGATGTACCACCATCCCCTGTATACGTAACAGCAACTGCTTTTTTACCGCGTTTTTTCATACCAAGTGCTACCCCAGCAGCCTGGGTATACTGTGCACCAATAATAATTTGAGGGCTTAATGCGTTAACTCCTTCAGGAAATTGATTTCCATGGAAGTGACCTCTCGAGAACAAGAATGCTTGATATAGTGGAAGACCATGCCAAATTAATTGAGGTACGTCACGATATCCTGGTAATAAATAGTCTTCTTTTTCTAAAGCAAAGTGACTAGCTAGTTGGGATGCTTCCTGACCAGCTGTTGGAGCATAAAATCCAAGCCGACCTTGACGGTTTAAGGCAATTGAGCGCTGATCGAGTATACGTGTGTATACCATGCGTCTCATTAATTCCTTCAAGTCATCATCTGAGAGATCCGGCATTGCATCTTCGTTCACAATTTTTCCATCTTCATTTAGAATTTGGAACGTTTCAAATTGATTCTCAACACTTTCTAGTACGTGTTTCAATATTCGTCACCTCTTCCTTTCTTTTACCCATTTACTGTATTTTCTACTTAGCCTACCCAAAAAGTTAAAATCTGTACCTCTTTTGCTTATATTCTTGTACCCTTTTTGAATTTTTACTAATCCCTTATGTAATTCTTCTTAAAAACTGTTACATAAATTTAAGAAAAAATAATGGTACAATCTATAATGATTAAAGTGTAGCTTATAAACTATGATTAGGTCAATTACTTTGTTTCCATTTATTTAATTTCACTAAAAAACACCTACTCTCCTTATATATCTGTTATATATTTTTAATAACACTGTACCATTTACGTTATTTTTGCATTAGAACAACTAACACATTCGCTCGTCCTTTAACGAATGTGTTAAAAAAACTAAGGCTATCGCCAACCTTTTCGGCGATAGCCTTAGTTGCACTATGTAGAAAAAAAGTTTTCCTATCTACCAAAAAAAAAGAATTAAATTCAAAAGTCGAATTTAATTCTTTCTCATGGTTACTCCGTTTCTGTTTTTTCCTCATCATTTTCATCATCAGTTGATTCTGGATTTTCTACTTCATCATTACTGCCATCATTTTGATGCTCTTCGTATGTAACTTCTATTCCTGCAAGTCGATAAAATTCCTCTTTTAGCTCATTATATTCAACCGTATAGGCATTAAATTGATCATTAGCTTCTAATACTTTTTGATATGTTTCATTTATTTCTGTAATGTGATTGGTTAATTGTTCTTGTTCTGTTTCCTCCTCTTGAAGCATTTCATACAGCGTCTTTTCGAGTGATAATGATTCCGTATAAACCTCGTACAAATCATCATAAGCGTCATATCGATTCATCATAACGTCATACATTTCTTTTCCTTGACGCTTTACATCTTCTTCCTCAATTTCGTCTAGCAATGACTCAATTTTGGAAAACTCTTCTTTTGAAGCGGAAATACTATCTTTTTCTAATTCAATTTTCTCTTCCCGTTCTTCTATAAGGCTTATGGCATCTTTTGATAACTCTTGGATTTGATCAAGTTCTTCCATAGTTAGATCAATTATTTCGTTATATAATGCTTGTTCTTGTTTTTCTAGTTCGGCAATTGGTTGTTGCTGGTTTTCAAATACCTCTTCTAACGATACTGCTTCTTCTAAATGGTTATAAATCTGATCTTGGGTTGATGTACTGTTACATGCTATCAAGAATAGCATTAAGCCAATAGCTACAACTAGACGAAGTTTTTTAAGTGACACAATATTTCCTCCTTCATTCCCCACTTTATGTAAGCTATATTTCCTTGTTTGTTTATTAACAGTATAACATACCAAAAATATGGAAGAAGATAAAAAAATAATTCCATCATAGTATATGACAAAGAAAGTGTTATTTATGATATAGATTACGAATTTAACCCCAATGATTTACGGGCTCACCGCATCATGATAAACTATTACTAATTCAGTGAGGAAGCTAGACGATAGGAGTGACGAAGAATGATAACAATGGATGACATTGTTCGTGAAGGACATCCAGCATTACGTGAAGTAACGAAAGAAATGGATGTTCCATTATCAGAAAATGATCATACCTTAGCAAACGAAATGCTAACATTTTTAAAAAATAGTCAAGATGACAAAATGGCAACCAAATATAACTTACGTCCCGGAGTTGGTCTTGCTGCACCTCAATTAGGACTAACAAAACGAATGATTGCTGTTCACTTTGAAGATTTAAAAGGAAATGAATATAGCTATATTTTAGTTAACCCAAAAATCGTTAGTCATTCCGTTGAAAAAGCCTACTTAACATCTGGTGAAGGCTGTTTATCAGTTGATCGAAATGTGGAAGGGTATGTACCGCGTTATGCTCGTATTACCGTTAAAGCATTTGATCCAGACGGAAATGAACTTAAACTTAGATTACGTGATTATGCAGCGATTGTATTTCAACATG
Organism: Oceanobacillus halotolerans; assembly: GCF_010993955.1. Taxonomy (GTDB): domain Bacteria; phylum Bacillota; class Bacilli; order Bacillales; family Amphibacillaceae; genus Oceanibacillus_A; species Oceanibacillus_A halotolerans. The sequence continues at coordinate 130,733 of NZ_WIXL01000005.1, forward strand.
AAATTGATCATTTAAACGGCATTATGTTTTATGATCATATTAATCAAGACAACCCCCTATTACCACCAGAAAATGCAAAAGCAATAGAATAACAAATAAAAGCAACAGTTAGGCAAAAACATAACTGTTGCTTTTATTTGTATAAGAATTCTCTTGGTGCGAAAAATATAGTACAAAACCTTAACGTTCATACAAATCGACCAAAATTTTCTAGAATACCATACTTTTTCGTTTCAAAATTTGTTAAACCATACTATAATATGAATAAGAGGGATTGGATCGGTAGAGCGTTTTTTACTTGCTTTTCTTAAATAATAGAAAGGAGATGTACCTTATGCTTAGGCGTCTTAAAGAAAAGCTAAAAAAACGATGGAAGGATTTTTTAGGCAAAGAACGTGTTCCTACTACTTGTGATAAAGAATTATATTAATATAGCCAATCACAGATAAATACACTATTTAAAAACCTATTTTAGTGACCCGAGGTTTCATTAAACGAAACGTGTTTCAAAATTTTGGTTTTGAAACACGTTTCAATTGGATATGTTGTATTAGACTATGTATTTTCCGATAAACAATTGTTCATCAATATAAATTACGTCAGCAAATGAAGAAGAAGTTAGGAGAGATGAAATGATTTACAAAGTTTTATATCAAGAATTACCAGATGAAATACCTGTTCGAGAACGTACGAAAAGTCTTTATGTAGAAGCAGACTCCGTTAAAGAGGTCCGTCAAAAACTTGGTAGACAGAATTACAAAATTAATATCGAATTTATCCAGCCATTAGATACAGCACATTTAGATTACGAAAAACAAGCAGAACATTTCACAGTGGAGAATGTGTAAACGTATGAAATTTGTAAAAAATGATCAAACAGCCGTATTTGCTTTAGGTGGTTTGGGAGAAATCGGCAAAAACACATATGGTATTCAATTTCAAGATGAGATTATTCTAATTGATGCTGGTATTAAATTTCCAGAAGACGAACTACTTGGAATTGATTATGTTATTCCAGATTACACCTATCTAAAGCAAAATGAAGATAAGATTAAAGGGCTGTTTATTACACATGGTCATGAAGACCATATTGGGGGTATTCCCTATTTACTGCGTGAAATAAATGTGCCTATCTATGCTGGAAAACTTGCAATCGGACTCATCCGAAATAAATTAGATGAACATGGTTTATTACGAAATACAAAATTAAATACAATCCAAGAAGATGATGTAATTAAATTCCGTAAGACAGCAGTGTCTTTTTTCCGTACAACACACAGCATTCCAGACTCCTTTGGTATCGTGGTTAAGACACCACCTGGGAATATTGTGCATACTGGTGACTTTAAATTTGATTTTACACCAGTAGGGGAACCTGCCAATTTAACAAAAATGGCAGAAATAGGAAAAGAAGGTGTACTTTGTTTACTTTCTGATAGTACTAATAGTGAAGTGCCTGGCTTTACCATGTCAGAAAAAGTGGTTGGCGGCAATATTAATGATATATTCTCTAGAGTGGATGGTAGACTAATTTTTGCAACCTTTGCCTCCAATATTTACCGTTTGCAACAAGTAGTAGAAGCTGCCGTTAAACATAATCGCAAAGTAGCAGTATTTGGACGTAGTATGGAATCCGCTATTAGAATTGGACAAGAACTCGGCTATATTACTGCTCCAAAAGACACGTTTATTGAAGCCAATCAGATCAACCGTCTACCAGCACATGAGGTTACTATCCTTTGTACAGGATCACAGGGTGAGCCAATGGCAGCACTTTCCCGAATTGCTAATGGTACACACAGACAAATCCAAATTATTCCTGGTGATACTGTTGTATTTTCATCATCACCAATCCCTGGTAATACAATTAGTGTTAGCCGTACCATTAATAAGTTATATCGAGCAGGAGCAGATGTCATCCATGGCCCATTAAGTAATATTCATACTTCTGGACATGGTAGTCAAGAAGAACAAAAGCTTATGCTACGACTTATTCAACCAACCTATTTGATGCCTATTCATGGTGAATATCGCATGTTAAAAGAACATACTAATCTAGCTGCTAATTGCGGTATAGATTATGATCGTTCCTTCATAATGGATAATGGTGATGTATTAGCATTAGGAAAGGATAATGCAATGGTTGCAGGCAAGGTACCGTCTGGGTCCATCTATGTCGATGGTAGTGGTATCGGCGATATTGGTAATATTGTATTGCGTGATCGTCGTATATTATCAGAAGAAGGACTTGTTATTATTGTGGTAAGCATCAACATGAAAGAGTTCAAAATTTCATCAGGGCCTGATATTATATCGCGAGGCTTTGTGTATATGAGAGAGTCCGAGGACCTAATTAAGGAAGCACAGAAATTAGTCTCAATTCATTTAAATAAAGTAATGGAGCGCAAGACAACACAATGGTCAGAAATTAAAAATGAAATTACGGATACGATTGCACCATTTCTATATGAAAAAACCAAACGTAAACCAATGATTTTACCAATTATCATGGAAGTATAAATAAAAGAAAAAAAGGATTTCAATGCATCGCATTGAAGTCCTTTTTTAATCGTCATCGATAACAAGTTGTTTTTCAAATCTCGATATATCCTTATCTGCACCAATTACAATTAAGATATCATCTTCCTGTAAGGTATATTCAGCCTCTGGGGATACATTGATCTCCTTATCCTGTTTAATCGCCACAACATTACAACCATAATTAGCACGGATATCAAGATCTACTAATGATTTACCTACCATCTTCTCCCCTGCTTTTACTTCGACAATGCTATGATCATCTGATAATTCGAGGTAATCTAAGATATTATTGGAAATAATATTATGTGCAATCCGTTTCCCCATGTCACGTTCAGGGTGAACGACATGATCAGCACCTATTTTATTAAGTATTTTTTCATGATAATCATTTTGTGCTTTAACAGTAATTTTTTTAATACCAAGGTCTGTCAAAATAACCGTTGTCAAAATACTAGCTTGTATATTATCCCCAATTGCAACGATAACATGATCAATATTTTTTATCCCTAACTCTTTCAATGTCGTTTCATCTGTAGAGTCTGCTATAACAGCATGTGAAGCGATATTTTTAAACTCGTGTATTTTATCTTCATCCAAATCAATTGCCAGAACTTGCATGCCCTCCATGCTTAGTTCCCGACAAATACTTCCACCAAAACGTCCTAGTCCAATTACTGCATAATCACGCTTCATCCAATCGCCCCCTATGACAACATACTGACATTTAGTCTACCATATATTCGAAAAAAGTGGAATCAAGCCTTATTATACTTCTGTTAAGCTGTTATCTAAAGGCCGTTTTCTTACAGATTGTTGCTTTTTTCAGTATAAATTTTAATGAATAGTTTATATATGATGTGTCTTAAAATAGTGTAGTTGATTTCCACTTCGGACAGTCGCTTTCATCACGGGCACAAGTGCGACATCTGTTCAAACTTTACGTTTTCACAGTGTCTTCTTCGCCGCAGGCACGGCCTCAGTCTCCTCTATAGAAAAGCTAAAAGTGCCTTGGTCACCCCCGATTAGAAAACTTGGCTTGTCGCCAAGTGGCGAAAGCCTTAGTTACACTTATGCAGTAAGAAAGTTTTTCTTATCTGCCAAGCATAAGCCGAGCCTCGGCATGGCGGTTTTTGCGCGTAATGAGGATTGACTTAAGACCTCGAGGAGGGTGGGCGCTGGCCGATGAAAACTCTGCGTCCTTATGTCTATCGGCACTAGGACGTCCTGTCCGTCGAAACGAGCCTAAGAGACCCCCGCAGTGTGGGTTTCGCAACTGAGGCTCGTGGGGAATCCTAAGGTGTGCGTAGTGTATTTCCGTAGCGATAATTAGAAAACATTTACGACGCATTATCTATATTACGACGTTCATAATATAACAAAGAATGCGAAAAGAATCCTTACAAAAAGTTTAAAACGCGACATGACATAGTAGCATAGAATTGATTTAAATAGAATCAAGCATTTGAAACTGAGATTTCACCAACTGGTAATATTCCCCTTTTTGTGCCATGAGTTCTTGATGATTCCCATATTCTAATATTTCCCCATTTTCCAACACAAAAATGTTATCTGATTCCCGTATGGTGGATAAACGATGGGCAATGATAATTGCGGTCCTTCTCTTTAATAGTCTACGTAATGCCTGTTGGATTTTGACTTCCGTTTCAGTGTCAATACTTGCTGTTGCTTCATCCAAAATTAGAATTCGTGGATTAGCTAATAATGAACGAGCAAATGACAGTAGTTGTCTTTCTCCTGCAGATAATATGTTTCCACGTTCTTCCACTTCTGTTTCATATCTATCAGCTAAACGCTGAATAAACTCATCAGCTCCTACTACCTTTGCAGCCTCTATCACTTCCTCATCTGTCGCACTTGGACGTCCGAAACGAATATTTTCCATGATCGTTCCAGAAAAGATAAAGGTATCCTGTAATACAACGCTGATATTTTGGCGTAAACTATCTAATGTAACATCTCGTAAATCATATCCATCGATAGAAACAGATCCCTTAGTTGGATCATAGAAACGACTAATTAAATTCGCTATCGTCGACTTTCCGCTACCAGTATGCCCTACTAACGCTACTGTTTGACCTTGTTTAATGTCGAGTGAAATGTCGTGTAATGCAACTCGGTTTTCATCATACGAAAATTGAACGCGATCAAAGTTAATGGTACCTTTCATGTTTTCAAATACATAGGCATTCTTCTTTTCCTTCACGTTAGGCTGTTCATCTAAAAATTCAAAAATACGCTCAGAGGCTGACATCGCCATTAATAATTGGTTATACATTTGTCCGAGACGTGAAATTGGTTCCCAAAACATACCTAGAAAAAAAGCAAATGTGACAAATGTTCCAATGGCAATTCCACCGTTATTCTCCCCTATTAGAATTAAATGTGCACCATAAGAGATTAAAATAATTGTCCCAATCGCATTACTCACCTCTACAAAAGGACGAAACATAGCACTTTTTTTCGTTGCAATTCGCCAACTTTCATAGTTATCCGTGTTGACACCATCAAAGTATTCCGCATTTTCTCTTTCCTGGGTGAAGGATTGGGTTATCCGTATTCCTTGAATACTCTCATTTAAGTGTGAATTAAGGCGTGACTGTTGAATACGTACATTCTGCCAGGAACGTCTAATGTTCCTCCTTAATTTAGTGGAAATGTAAAACATAATTGGGATAATAATCATAACAGCTAAAGCTAATTTCGGGCTTAACGTTATTAAAATTACTATAATTCCAGTTAGTGTAACAATGTCCATTAATAAATTAATAATACCATTCGTAAAAAGCTCCTGTAAGGAATTAATATCGTTCATGATCCGTACTAATATAGATCCTGCTGAACGAGAATCAAAAAAACGATGTGACAAACGTTGTATATGACTAAAAAGGTGTTGTCGAATATCATATATTACATTTTGTCCTAAAATATTCACCCATTTAATTCGATACACATTTCCAACATAACTTAGTAGATACAATATCCCAATGCCAAGCACAAGATAGGTTAAAAGTGTAATATCTTCATTAGCAATCGCTACATCAATTGCTACTTTCCCTATTAAGATAGGCACTATTAATCGAACAGCTGTTGAAATAAGCATTGCGATCACAGCACCAGGTAAATATGTCTTAGAATAGGGGCTCAAATAGATAAGTAATCGCCACATTTGTTGCCAATTGAATGGCTTTTCTACCGCATGATCAACCGTATAAGAAAACCGATTTAAATGTGGACTTTTTTCTTTTTTTGTAACTTGTCTAGCCAATGAAAAGCCTCCTTTCTTACATTGTAGCTGTACTCATCACTGCATCACGATCTTGATATTGTATATCATATATCCGTTTGTAAATACCACCTTTTTGTAGTAAGGTGTCATGGTTACCGCGTTCAGCAATTTTCCCATCTTCTAATACAAGAATTTCATCAGCATGCTTTAAAGATGAGATCCGATGAGCAATAATAAATGTTGTACGATTTTTCATGACTTCTTTCAATGCCTTTTGTATGTTAAACTCGGTTTCCATATCAACAGCAGAGGTAGCATCATCTAAAACTAATATACTTGGATCAATACAAATTGCTCTCGCTATCGCTATTCGCTGTTTCTGACCACCAGATAATCCCATTCCACGTTCACCTAACATAGTATCGTATCCATCTGGCATCTCCGTGATAAAGTCATGGGCTTGTGCACGTTTCGCAGCATCTCTAATTCTTTCTTCTGATACTTCAGGATTTCCATATGAAATATTCTGCCGGATCGTCGTGGAAAATAAAAATGGTTCTTGTAGTACGAATCCGATATTTTTCCGTAGTGACGTTAATGTATAATCCTGAATAGGACGCCCGTCAACAAGTACATCTCCATCTTCTGGTTCATAAAACCGTGTAATTAACTGTGTTATACTTGTCTTTCCAGATCCAGTTGCACCAATTAAGCCAATCACCTTACCAGGTGGAGCATCAAAATTAATTTGCTTTAATGCAGCATCATCATTTTCTACATATGTTAAGGTAACATTACGAAATGTAACATGCCCCTTAATAGCCACATCAATGGCTTGGTCACTTTCTACAATATCCTCTTTCACTTCTAAAATTTCTAATAATCGCTCACCAGATGCTTTTGCTTGAGAAAACTGATTAATAATAAACCCTAAATTCATTAAGGGTCCTAAAATATACCAAACCAAGCTAAAAAAGGCTACTAATTCTCCTAGACCAAGATTATTGTTAATTACTAAATACCCACCAAATGCAAGTAGAGCAACGGCACAAACATTTCCAATAAACTCCATTAACGGAAAATATCTGGACCAAATTTTTGCTGTATTTAAATAATACTGTCGATAGCGTCTGTTACGGTCAGAGAAACGACCAATCTCAAAATCTTCTCTAGACAGTGACTTCACCGTATTCATACCACTAATATTTTCTTGAACTCGTGTATTTAAATGCCCAAACGATTTCCGTATTTTTCGAAAAGCAGGGTGGACGCGCTTATCAAATTGAAAAACAACAACAGCTAAAAAAGGCATTGCAGCCATCGTTACCAATGCAAGTGGGATAGAATAATAGAACATGACAGCTAAACTAAACAAAATTAATAAGGTAATTCGGAGTAATTCCGCAAAACCGAATGAAAGAAAAAAACGAAATCCCTCAACATCGGCAGTTAACCGAGACATAAGGTCACCAGTCTTGGCATTATCATAATAACGAAAAGACAATACTTGAAGCTTATCGTACAGTGCTTCTCGTAAAGTATACACCGATGTAACCCCAAATAAATCACCTAGATATTGATGAAAATAGGTTGCCACACCTTTTACAAGCATCATGATAAAAAACAGAATAGCTATATAGGGTATTAACGGATACCGTTCTTTTAAAACCACTTCGTCAATCGTTAGCTGTAATACAATCGGATACACAACGGTTATCGCCGTTACAAATAGCAAGAAAATTAGCGAGAATATAAAATACTTTCGGTATGGCCAATAAAACTCTTTTAACTTTTGAAATGTATCCAATCGATCCCCTCCTTTTTGTGATTTCATAATTACTAATATAACCGTTTCCGTAAAAAATTGCCATATATATTACAAAATTTTCTTAAAAAATAAAAATTATTGTACCTCCATTTCCTTAATGAACAAATGCTCTTTTCCTAAAAGATACTTTCTAATGGCGTAGTGAAAATACCTTTATCCTTGAATTTCATTACACTTAAAAAGGAAGGATCTTTTCGCATACTTTGTTGTTTTTTTATCACCCCCGATTAGAAAACTTGGCTTGTCGCCAAGTGGCGAAAGCCTTAGTTGCACTTATGCAGGAGGGAAGTTTTCCTATCTACAAAAAAATCCCCCTTCTACTAGAAGGAGGAACACAATTTGATTATTATTTTGTTGGTTTTCCTAATACACGATTTACACGTTTGCGCAGCATTTTCATACCGCCGCCACCAGCTTGGAAGTGTCTTAATTTCCCTTCTTCATCAAACACATAATAGGCTGGGACATATTTATTATCAAAAGCATCTGTTAACTTATGTTCATTATCTACAAATATAGGTTGTGTAATGTCGTGTTCATTCGCTACTTCTTGCACTTGATCAAGATCTAAGTCTTTCTCAGAACGAGGCATATGAACAGCAATAACATTTAATTCATCCTGGTACTCATCACGAAACTCATTTACTTTTGGCATTGCTTCCTTACACAACCCACAGCTAACAGACCAAAAATGAATTAAGGTTGGCTTATTACCTAATAGGTCCTCCTTTTCAATTGGACTACTATTGTACCATTCGGTGGCACCTTCTAATTCAGGCATTTGATCTCTTAATTTCAATTTCTAACCTCCTCTATCACAAAAAAGAGCTGACTTAACAACAATTATTGCATAATAAACAGGAAATGCTATTTTCCATTAGTCAGCTCTTATATCTTATACGAAATTGTTTTAAAGTGTTTCTTGTCCTGGCTTCCAGTTTGCTGGACACAATCCACCAGTTTGTAATGCTTGAAGTACACGCAATGTTTCATCTACATCACGGCCAATATTGTTGTGGAAAACAGTTTGATACTGTAATTCACCTTCTGGATTAATAATAAATAATCCACGCAATGCAACACCCTCATCTTCAATTAGTACGCCATACTCTTTTGAAACTGCATGATTAGTATCAGCAGCTAATGGATATTCTAAATCTCCAAGACCATTGTCGTCACGAGAAGTATTAATCCATGCCTTATGCGTGTGAATAGTATCAGTGGAGACACCAATCACTTCTGCATCGAGATCTTCAAACTCATCATAACGGTCGCTCATTGCAGTAATCTCTGTAGGACATACAAATGTAAAGTCCATTGGATAAAAGAAAAGTACTGTCCATTTATCTTCTTTCATTATTTCTTCTAAACTAACTTTCCCAAATTCTTTATTTGGCATAACGGCATCCATCTCAAAACGAGGAGCTTGTTTTCCCACCATTCTTTCTACCATATGTAATTCCTCCTATTTTTTGTTCAATGTAAGTATAGGTGGCCATCTTAATAATAGTCAATATCAAATAATAATAAATATAAAGAGTTAAAGAAACTGTCACAAAACTAGTATTACCATGGATTGAGTAGTTTAAACATTATCTGAAATTAATTTAGAAGACTGTTTTCTGAAAGATTGTTGCCTATTTAAGTATAAATCTTAATGCACAGTTGATAAATGATGCGTTGTAAATTGTGCCATTGATTTCCGCTCCGAACCGAACCTCGCTTTCACCAGGGGCACTTATGCCCCTGGTGAAAGCGAAGTATATTTCCGAAGTGGGAAAAAGCGCTATTTTCAAGTTACGACACATTATATAGGATGCAATGTTAATAGAAAATGCTCATTTTAGTTCCGATTTCGGTTTATTTTGTACAAGGTACAATAATATTTTCGTATTATTATTTTTGCTATAAATAAATCCCGTCCACTATCAAGTAAGAAACTTATCACTAATATATTTGTACGATAATCAAGGCAAAAAAAAGAGCACCTCGTCTAACCGAGGCACTCCACACCTTAACTTAATTTATTGTCTACCATTTGGCACACTTCTTCTGCATTATGGCCATGTGCATTAATCACAGGTCCAGCCATGCTAGTAGTAGACATACCCATTACATCCTTGTCTTGTCCAGTGATAACACAACAATCACAATATGCTGTATCCTCTTCTGAACGTAAATCCACCACTTCATGTCCCATTTCCATTAGTGCATTCTTAACATCTGCTAAAGATTCTTCAACACCAATACGTGCCATCTGTTTAACCTCCTAGTTCATGAAAAAGTCTCGTATGTATCTTTTCCAAAAATGGAGATCATATTCAATTTAGCTTAAACAGAAAGCATTTGTATCGTTTCCAATACAGAGTCTACCCCAACAAGGAGGGCCTTCTCTTTTGGTTGTAGTTTTGTATGGTGCAAGCCATATGGAGAATCTACGCCAAGCCAATACATAAAACCTGGGATTTCCTTCAGCATATATCCAAAATCTTCACCAGTCATGGCTGTAGATGCTTCTTTATATGTGATCGAAGTATTTTCATGGATCACTTTAGCAAATTGATCAACATAGGTTCTATCGTTATACACTTGATAATATTGTGCACCATAATTAATATGAACAGAACAATCATTACTTATTTCAAAACCATTTGCCATCTTTTCTAGTTTCGTTTTTATTAAGTTCATTGCATCTGCATTTAATGTACGGATTGTTCCTTCAAGACGAGCTGTTTCCGCAATCACATTTTGAACAAAGCCACTTTCCATTTTCCCTATGGTTATAACTGCACTGTCTAACGGATCGATATTTCGTGAAATAATTTGCTGCATTTGTACGATGAAATTACTTGCAGCTACTGTCATATCCTTCGTTAGGTGAGGATATGCGGCATGTCCACCTTTCCCATTAAAATCAATGAAAAGCTCATTTGTATTAGCAAATAACAATCCAGGCTTACTAGAAACAGTACCAACTGGCATTTCAGGTGCAATGTGGAGTGCAAATATACAATCAGGTTTCCACTTTTGAAATATATCTGCCTTTAACATTGGCAATGCTCCACCAGGTCCTTCCTCTGCTGGTTGGAAGATAAATAACACATGATCATTTGGCCGCTCATCGATTGTCTTCTGGAGTGCTCCTAGAGCAATTGTCATATGGAAATCATGTCCACAAGCGTGCATATTTCCTTCATGTACCGATTGGAAGTCATAATCCGTTTCTTCTTTCATTGGTAATCCATCAATATCGCAACGAAATCCAATTGTCTTCGTTGGTTTTTTACCTTGTACATGAACAAGAATCCCTGTTTTCCATGTTTCAATTGAAACATTATCTGTTTGCATCTCTTTTATTTTTTCCAATAAATAGAATTGGGTTTTCACCTCTTGAAAACCCAATTCCGGAATTTGATGCAATTCTCTTCTTATTGTTTGTAATGTTGAAAATTCCATCTATACCCCTACTTAGTCATTTAATTTACGTAATTCCTGTTTAATCTCTGTTTTAGATTTGGTTGATTCGTCAATTTCCTTAAGTACTTTTGCTGGTGTACCAGCTACTAATGTGTTTGGTGCAACATCTTTTGTGACGATTGCACCCGCAGCGACAATGGCGCCTTTTCCAATTGTTACACCTTCTAAGACAACTACATTAGCACCAATAACGACATCATCTTCAATCACAACTGGTTTTGCAGATGGTGGTTCAACTACACCTGCAAGCACTGTCCCTGCACCGATATGACAGTTTTTCCCTACTGTCGCACGACCACCAAGAACTGCATTCATATCAATCATCGTGCCCTCTCCAACAACGGAACCAATGTTGATCATAGCACCCATCATAATAACACAACCATCTCCAATTTGAACTTGATCGCGGATTACTGCACCTGGCTCAATACGTGCATTGATGCCTTTTAAATCAAGTAATGGAATCGCTGAATTACGACGGTCATTTTCAACCACATAATCTGAAATAATTTCTTTGTGACGTTCTAATAATGACTGAATAGTATCCCATTCGCCAAATAATACACCACTATTGTCTTCTACAAATGCTTGAATTTCTTTTTCTTCATTTAATTTTTGAAGTCCTTCCCCTTTTATGTACACTTTTACTGGGGTTGACTTTTTACTGTTCGAAATAAAACTTATAATTTCATTTGCATCCATCATTTTCAAAACAATTTCCTCCTAATATGTAATTAATTTTTACTTTAGCAGATTGAATTTTCATGCGCAACAATCAGGTTATCAAAAATATAAGACATTTTAAATCTCATCAAAAACACCTATGTCATAGACAAAGGTGTTTAGAAAAACTCGCATTCGCTCGTCTTTTAGCGAAGGTGTTAGTTTTTCTTATACTTGGGACGTAAAAATTTTAGCTACGTCGAGTCCACTTCTTCGCTAAAATTTTATGCTTTCCTAACGTGAAACGAAAAAGTCTCTATTCGATTCTATTTTGCCTTGTTTTGATAATAATCCCTGTTAATTTGTTTAAGGATTGCGCGTCTTGTCAAAATTCCATCAAAATAACCTTTCTCATCTGCGACACAAACAAAAGGATAATTAATTGTCATTTTTAATCCATCCATAAATTGATCTTCTTTAGAAAGCCTTGGTACTTCCTTATCCATAATTTCATATACGCGCTTCTCTGAAAGTTTTTCAATCTCAAACCGTTCTATTCCAAGAATCTCATTTAGAATCATCGTCTTTCCGATTGTTCCAACTAATTTATAAGACGTATCTAATACAGGGACAGCTGAATAACCAGATTTCACTAAAACTAATAGCGCATGTTCTAAAGGATTATTCAACTGGACATGCGCAACTTTCTCAGAGCTAATCATAATATCTTCCACAGTAATGTCTGTTAATTGTTTATCTTGAATTGTACTCATAGACATTTCTCTCCTTTTATAAACTGACATCTATTTATGGTAAAACGTTAAAAGGAGTTGCCAGGTTTTCCCTTACATTTTTCATATTTATTCTATCCCAACGAGTATCGACCCTTCATTATCCAATTACCCCGCTTATTAGTTTACCATAGTCATGAAAAAGAAACATCCTTCGAAAGACCACCTTTTTTGTCAAATCGAATCACTTGTTTTATAATATGAGCATATGATCATATAGTAAGAGGAGTGATGATTAATGACATATACCCCGCCTGATGATGAATACATCGAAAAAGCAGCTCAGACTTTTAAGGCATTATCAGATCCTACGCGGATTAAAATTCTTCATTTGTTACTTCAAAAAGAATGTTCCGTAGGGGAAATTGCAACACATTTAGCTATGAAGCAATCAACCATTTCTCATCAATTAACATATCTAAGACAGTTACATCTTGTAAAAAAACGTCGTGTCAAAACAATGTATTTCTATTCGCCTGATGACGATCATGTCATGACATTACTAGAACAGACATTGAAACACGCGACACATACAAGTTAGGAGGATTCTTATGGGACATGACCATGGCCACCATCACCACCACACCAGTAATAAACGCGTTTTATTTTGGAGTTTTATTATTATTTCAGTATTTATGATGGTAGAAGCAATAGGAGGTTATCTGACAAATAGTCTTGCCTTATTATCGGACGCAGGCCACATGCTTAGTGATGCAGCAGCATTAGGCCTAAGTTTACTAGCGTTTAAAATCGGTGAAAAGAAAGCAACCAAAATGAAAACTTACGGGTACAAACGATTTGAAATTATTGCTGCATTTATTAATGGATTAACGTTAATCGTAATTGCACTCTTTATATTTTATGAAGCGTTCCACCGTTTTGTTGATCCACCAAATGTTAGTGCTAGTATGATGATCATTGCCTTTATCGGCTTACTCATTAATATTGGTGTGGCCTTCTTATTAATGAGGGGAGATTCAAAGGAAAATTTGAACATAAAAAGTGCACTAATACATGTCTTTGGTGACCTGTTAGGTTCAGTAGGTGCAATTGTTGCAGGGGTATTAATCTATCTGTTTAATTGGAATATAGCAGACCCCATCGCAAGTGTAGTTGTAGCGATTCTTATTTTCATATCAGCCATTCGCATTACGAAAGAGTCACTCCATGTCTTAATGGAAGGAAAACCACATCACATTGACACCTCAGAAATAAACACGATATTATTACAGCTTGATGGCGTAGAAAATGTTCATGATTTACATGTATGGTCTATCACTTCTGAATTCCCGGCAATGAGTTGTCATGTAGTGGTAAACAAACAAACAGATCGAGACCTTTTATTACAAAAAGCAATCAACGCTATCAAACAAAACTTCCAAATTAGCCATTGTACAATACAAATAGAAGGACCACACACAAATTGCGACAATTGCAATTAACACAATTAGGGGCTATTACCGTTACAATCCCTTTATCCCTTGCTTTTAGAATAGTGATTGGTTGAGCCATTATCCTCTAGCCATAGTAACTACATCTCCATTCATGTAACTTGCTTTATCCGATAAAAGAAATTGTGCAAACTCCGCAAAATTTCTTCTGGCTTTCCTATGCGTTTTAAAGGAACATACTCAATCGTGCGTTATATTCTTTCCTCTGATTGGAAAAGTTTCACTTCCACCTGTCCTCTCTATTGGTCCAGGTGCAATGGCATTAACATCAACTGTTTTATCTTTCATTTAGTTCTCACCTTCTCCCTTCCATAACATAAGTGTTAAAATTCAGTTCCTGTTAAAAAACGTATCTGTATATGATGTGAAATGAAATTCCATGCTATAATAAAAAGTAATGCTAAAATTCCTGGAGAGGATCGAATGGGATGAAACGACGAACATTTTTAAAAAGAGTATTTGGTAGCATTCTTACATTAGCAGGGTTAAGTGGTGGTACTTATTACTATGCGCGAGATATTGAACCTACTTTACTGGAAATAAATAATCAGCGAATTCGATCAAAGAAAATCCCAAAGGCTTTTCATCAGTTTAAAATCGTACAATTTACCGATACCCACTTGGGCTTCCATTATTCGATTGATCAATTTACCGATCTTATACAAACGATAAATGAACTATCTCCAGACATGATTGTTTTTACTGGGGATTTAGTCGATAAACCAGATCGATATAATTGGAATAGCCATTTAATTCATGAATTAAAGCAATTAGAAGCTCCATATGGAAAATACTGGGTATACGGTAATCATGATCACGGTGGTTATGGTACAAACATTTTAAAAGATGTAATGAATCAAGGAGGCTTTACCCTCCTACAAAATGAAAGTAGAGAGATAAAACGTGATAATGAACAATTTGTACTAGCGGGAGTAGATGACATTATTCTTGGGGATCCTGACTTGGATAAAACGTTAGAGCAGATAGATACGAATCAATTTACCATGTTATTAGCACACGAGCCAGATTTTGCTGATATTGCAAAACAATATCCCATTGATATTCAATTATCAGGGCATAGCCACGGTGGGCAAATTCGCTTCCCATTTATTGGCCACCTGTACACACCAGTTTTTGCAGAAAAGTATATCCAAGGACAATATACGTTTACCTCTAACAACCTTCATCTTTTTGTTAGCAGGGGTATTGGAACAACCAGGTTACCATACCGTTTTCTGTGCAAACCGGAAATTCATCTTTTCACATTGGAGAATGATGAATAGCGACAAATACTCCTCTTTTGATGGGTCCACGACCATCGTCCAAACAGAGGTTTTGCAGGGAATAACGGAATGACGATTCATCAATAGAATATAGGTGGGTCCTCGTTCCGTTATTGATAAGAAAAGTGGTTCTTGAAAAAGTGGATTCTTTGACCCTTATATTTGCATGAGAGTTTCCATGAATAATTCTATGTACCAATAGAATGATAAAACCTACAGCTATTCCCTTTATCTTCAGCATGATCAAGATGTGGTTGTTTTTTCAGTGTTGCCTTTTTGAACAGGGCTTGCATTTGGCCCGTTTATATATGGTGTATTACACCCTAGTCCAGTTGCACCTATGGCTATCCTGGATTATCCATATAGACCTTATTATAATAGCAAAGTATTTGATTTATTCTCCATTACAGATCAAACATTTTTATGTTGAAAAAGGACAGGCTTTACGATAGGATATTAGATAAGTAGTAATTGAAAGGAGGATCCAGCGTTGAAGCAAAAACAAGAACCATCATTAGGGTCAATAGCAAAAGCAATTTATACCATTAATAGACATGCAAAAACAGCCCCTGAGCCACAACATCTTTATTTCATTAAAAAAGAAGCCATTACACGTCTATTAAAACAAAATTATGCCAAAAAAATTGGACTTCACTTTTCAAATCATCCAAAAATGAGTAACCAACACTCTACATTACTAGTAAAAGTTGATAACTATTACTTTCATATCCCTCCATCTAAAGAAGATTTCCGAGAATTAAAACATTTAGGGACACTCGACCAAAATTATCGAAATCCCCAAACGAAAATGTCTTTGTCACAAGCAAAGAATATTGTATACCGTTACATAGATTGGCAACCAAAGAAGCCAAAAAGACAGCCAAGGAGACAGTATACTTCAGCATATTTCACCCCTTCATCATTAGGAAAAATGGAATGGCCCCCAAGTAAAAAACATCGTCATTACTAAGCTGTGAGAAAATCACGTTGCATTCGTTCACACCGATAGACAATAAGGATGTATTCCCTTAAAAAAAGTGAATCCCCAAACATGGAAACGTTGTCATGTGTTGGGGGTTCACTTTTTTAATAGGGACATAACAGCTGCACCCGATTCTGCCACAGTCAGGCGCTTTTTAGCAGACAACACCTCAGCCTCCTCCGAGATAAAACTGCTTCATACATAGAACTAGCAGTATTTTTTAGCAGGACTCGACTACTCACTTAAAATAGGAATCGATACCAGCAAGCTTTTAGAAAACAATCTATTGCAATGGTAGCTGTACACTAAATCTATTATTGTTTGTTTAACATCCGTTTAAACCCATTGATCACGATTAAAGCAAAACCAAATAGTCCAATTGTTTGTAAGACCATCTTAAATAGAACTGGATCATCACTTCTTTCATTTCCCAACCATATAATTGTCAAAAAAAGGACTAAGATGAGTAGGCTACTACAAACATAACTTAGCATTTTAGAAGATTGGGTCATGACAAAAAAATGAATCAATGGGTGCAAAACGATGTAACTGAGTAATACTACTGTAAAAATAAGTATGTAAATAATATGTTCTTCTTTTAACCCTAACATAATTAAGTTAGATAGATGGAACCATTCAATTGTATTAAATGTATTAATAAATAAATCGATCATTTGTATCACTTCTTTTTTATATAGTAATCTATTATCCTTAGTTTCATTTTTCACAAATAACCATCAATCTATACTTCGCCTTCCCAAATCAGCCCTATTATTTGATATAATCGCATTAATTGAATTGTAAGGGGGGATTACCAATAAATAAACCATTTATCTACATAATTAGTGGTGCGGCACTTTGGGGAACACTTGGCTGGTATGTAAAGCATTTATATGCTTATGGGTTTACACCAATGGAGGTTGTTACCTTACGCGCATGGTCCACTGCCATTTTAATGGTCGCGTTTGTCTTGATGACATCACCAAAAACATTAAAGCTACATCAATTTAGTGACCTGAAATATTTTATAGGTACAGGAATAGTAAGCATTATCTTTTTCAATTACTGTTTATTCACAGCAATTGACTTATCAACGATACCTGTTGCAACTGCATTATTATACACTGCACCCGCATTTGTAACATTGTTTTCATTCTTTTTATTTAAGGAGCCTCTAACGAGAATCAAGGTACTTGCTCTCCTTATAACATTAATTGGTACGGCTTTTGTAGTAGGGTTAATACCCTTCAATTTAGAGTCTATCCAAATTGGTAGTATTCTGTTTGGATTGGGTTCTGGTATTGGATATGCGTTATATAGTATCTTTAGTAAATTCGCTTTAACCAAATATTCCAGCTTAGGAATTACAACCTTTACCTTTATTGTAGCCAGTATTTCTTTACTTCCGTTTTTTCCTTATGAAGAAAAGTTTCATTTGTTACTTGATCCAATGGTGCTTTTTTATGCCTTTGGTTTAGGCTTCTTACCAACAGCATTCGCTTACATCATCTATACCATCGGCTTAAATCAAACAGAAGCATCAAAAGCATCCATATTAACAACGATTGAACCAGTTGTTGCGACCCTAATTGGTATATTTATATTTCAAGAGACATTTACCTTCATACAAATGATTGGAATGGCTTGTATTATAGGGGCAGTCATATTAATTCAAGCGTATTCGACTCCAAAACCACAAAAATTAGCAAATTAATGCTTACAAAGTGATTTCCATCACGACATCTTTAATTGAAAAGCTTTATCATTTACCTATAGTCATTCCAAGGAGGTACTCAAAATGAACACATTTACTGCTGAGCATAAGCCAGCTGATATTGTAAAAGTCTTTCCGAAAGCAAGTGATTTATTTAAAAAACGTCGCATTGACTTTTGTTGTGGTGGTGATAAGCCATTAGAAGAAACGTTCGTGAAAAAGAATATGGATGCTGAAGAAGTTTTATCCGAATTAAATACAGCATATGAAAAATGGCAACAAGAAGACCATCAAATAACAGATTGGGATCGTGTTCCTTATGGTGAACTCATTGATCACATTGTTCACACACATCATGCATTTTTAAATGAAGAATTAGTACCATTAGGTCAATTTGTCACTAAAATCTTCCGAGTTCATGGATCTAAACATCCACATTTAAAAGAATTGCACCGTCTCTATCACGATTTTAAAGTGGATATGGAAGAGCATTTAATCAAAGAAGAAGATGATGTATTTCCTTTAATTAAAGAATATGAAAACAACCCAAGTGCTGAATTATTGCAACAAATAAGTGATGCTAATGGTGGATTAGAAGATGACCATGACGCTGCAGGAGATCTTCTAAAACAAATGCGAGAAATTACAAATGATTTTGAACCGCCAGCCGATGCATGTAACTCTTATCGAATCACCTATGCTCGATTAGCTGAATTAGAATCAAATACTTTCCAACATGTACATTTAGAAAATAATATATTGTTCAAACGATTACAAGAAGCAAACTAAAAAAATCAAAAACATATCCCTGCAAAAAGGAGAGGCTAATAAAGCCTCTCCTTTTCATATCTAACCATTATTCATTTTAGACTTATTCTATCTTTAGTGTGTCCATTCTTTACTATCAGTTACTTGTTGTTCTGTTTGTCTTTTCTCGATTCGTAGTTCAATTTTATCTAATTGGTGTTCATCTTGTAATAATTGTTCTTTATTTTCATTAACGAGATCTTCGAATGTTTGAAACTTTTGGCGCATCCTTATACACTCCTTTATTTCTTTTTCAATATCTATTATACCCAAAAATTTACACAATAAATCATAATTATTTGAACATTTTTTAACAAATATAATACGTCAACTTTTTCTTTTTCCTTCATTACATGGTAAACTTTTTATTAGGCGCTTTTTGTATTCTTTGTTGTTTTTAACGTCGCAACATATATATTATGCGTCGTAAATGTTTATCTATAATTACAGCTACGGAAATACACTTCGCTTTCCGCGGGCGGCTGGTGAGCCTCCCGCAGGAGTCTTCGTGTATTTCCTCCGCTAGTTTTGTGCTATTCTACTTTTTATCATTGTTGTTATTAATACGATGATTGATTGGAGCGTAGGACAATCGTCTCCTGCAGGAAAAGCACGTGTCCGAAGACCCCACAGGAAGTGGTTTTCTTCCGAGGAGGCTGAGGCCGTGTCCATGGCAAAGAAGACACTGTGAAAACGAATAGTTTGAACAGATGTTGCACTTATGCCCGTGGTGAAAGCGACTGTCCGGAGCGGAAATTAACGGAGCATTTATTGCGCATAATACATCAATTATTCATTAAAATTTATACTTAAAAAACAACAATCTTTTAGAAACAAGCCTTTTACTACAAGAAAGAAGTTGGAGGGAAATAAATTGCAGCATCTACTAAATAAATCGGTTCAAACAATCGAAATCTCAGGAATCCGGAAATTTTTCAATATGGTTGCAGATGTTGAAGATGTGACATCCTTAACGATCGGGCAACCAGATTTTCAAACACCGCAACATATAAAACAAGCAGGAAAAAAAGCACTTGATCAAAACCAGACAACCTACACAAATAATGCAGGGTTAATCGAATTACGAAAGGCCATTGCACAATATAACGAAATGCATCATCAAATTACATACAACCCAGATAATGAGATCATTGTAACAACTGGAGCTTCACAAGCAATCGACATTACATTTCGTACCATCTTAAATCCAGGTGATGAAGTGATTCTACCAGCACCAATTTATCCAGGTTATGAGCCATTAATCACGATGGCTGGTGCAAAAGTGATATTCGCTGATACGACTAATGATGGTTTCAAATTGACAAAGGAAAATTTACAGCGTCATATTACCAGAAAAACAAAATGTGTGGTTCTCCCCTATCCATCGAATCCAACAGGAGTATCTTATACGAAACAAGAATTACATGAATTGGTAGATCTCATAAAAGAAAAAGAAATTTTTATTTTAGCAGATGAAATCTATCACACGCTTGTTTACGACCAGGTACACACCTCAATTGCTAGTTTTTCAGAGGTACGAGATAAAACCATCGTCATAAGTGGAGTATCAAAATCTCATGCCATGACAGGTTTCCGGATTGGGTATACGCTAGCTCCAGCATGGCTAACTAAACATATGCTAAAAGTACATCAATATAATGTTTCATGCGCTTCATCAATTAGTCAGCATGCAGCATTAGAAGCAATTGCCAATGGACATGAAGATGCTATTGAGATGCGGGATACCTACCGAAAACGTCGAGATTATGTATATAATCGTTTACAAAAAATGGGACTTGATGTCATCAAGCCTGCTGGTGCATTTTATTTTTTCCCTAAATTATCGGTTAATGGACTATCTTCCTTCGAATTAGGAATTGATTTGGTTCGAAAAGGAAAGGTTGCTCTTGTTCCAGGTGATGCTTTTTCACCTCTAGGCGAAGGTTATATGCGGCTTTCTTATGCATATGATATGAATACCATTGAAGAAGGATTAAATCGATTAGAGGTATACTTAAGAATAAAAAGATAATGTGGGGTTTATTTAGATGATGAGTTATCATCATTCGAATTTTTATTTCTTAACTTATCATATAAATTTAATAGGTTGTCCAACTCTTGACTTTGCGTTACAGACTCACAGCTAGTCGCCCCTTTTTCTAGCGCAGTTTGTGACATTTTTTTCCGTAACTGTTCAATTTCTTCAAGTACCATATGGCAGGTATTCATGGTTGATTGTACCTCCTTTAGTATGTATATTTACACTAGCATAAGGCTTTAGTTATTGACAAGTTTCTTCACAGATCAATGAAGAAATGGATCATAATAATGGATAGTATACATAGGAATTACAAAAACATATTTCCTGTGCTACTATATAATAAGGTACTAAAGAGTGAATATACGTTGCTAAACTTAGCGATGATAATCAACGTACGGATTAGCTTTCGTACTCTACAGTTATATCAATGCTAGAAAGGATGTCTTCGTTGACAGAAACCAATCGAAGTAAAAATGAATGGGTGGAATGGGCAAAAGCAATATTAATTGCCGTTTTTGTTGCCTTTTTACTACGGTCATTTGTATTCGCAACATCAATTGTGGAAGGCGAAAGTATGAATCCAACACTAGAGAACGGAGAACGTGTTGTATTTAATAAATTTGTCTATTTAGTAGGGGAACCTGAACGCGGTGATATTGTTATCATACAACGGCCAACTAAAAATTATGTAAAACGAGTCATCGCATTACCTGGGGAAACTATCAAGATGGAAGACCATTTGTTATATATAAATGGAGAAAAATACCAGCAACACTTTATTAATGAAAAGGCTCAATTTCGAACTGGGAATTTTGGTCCTATTCAAATTCCTGAAGGTAATTATTTCGTAATGGGAGATAATCGTGCGATTAGCAAGGATAGCCGAAATGGGCTTGGGTTGATTGAAGAAGATGATATTATCGGAAGATCTGAATTTATCTTTTTTCCTTTTGATCAATGGGGTATTACAAGATAAGGGGCAGACCCTATAGTTGTCTGTCCCTTTTTTACACGTTAGGAAAGTATAAAATTTTAGCTATGAAGTAGAATCGACGTTGCTAATATTTTAATGTCCTAAGTATAAGAAAAACTAACACACATTCGCTAAGGGACGAGCGAATACAATTTTTTCTAATCGTCAAAATATTAGAACTGTGGATGACTGAACAACAGGAACAGCCACGTCCAGCTACGACGGATAGGATGTTCCTAGTTCAGGCATTGCGATTGACGTGGCGTTCTTAGCCTGTAAGAGCGCTTCTAGCTCTTGTTCCTTATTCATGGTCAAAAATCAAGTAACCAATATTTAGCGCGATGATTCCTATGCTAACAACCCCTAAAAGTACTTCCCACATTTCCATTTCGAGAGCACCCCCTTCAAAGTCTCTATGTAAACCATTATTCACTATTAATTCTACCCTACTTTATCATACCAATTTCCCTAGCGAAAATAAAGAAAAACTTTAGCTAATAAGGTTTTACCCTATTTCAAACTACGTTAAAATAAAAATATACATCTCTATAGATGAAAGTTGGAAATCATTATGCCTCATTGCCCTTATTGTGGAACAAAAGTAAAAGAAGATGAATTATTTTGTATTAAATGTGGGAAAGCATTGCCAAAAGATATAAAAAGTCGAATTGGACCCCAAAAAAATGTTAATAAGTATTGGCTAATTCCAGTTGGTGTAATGCTATTAACGACGATTGCAATTGGTACCTATTATTTATTCTTACAAAGCCACACAACACAGGCTAAAACCCTTTATAAACAAGGCGAGGAGCACATTCTTGATGGGGATTATGATACAGCACAGGAAGCTTTTGAAAATGCCTTAGATTATAAGGGCTCATTTTCTCAAGCAACTATTGCCTTATCATTTCTAAAAAAAGCAAGTCAAGTAGATGCTAAAGTGGAAGAAGCATTACAATTATCTGATAAGAAAAGCTTCCAAGAAGCATTACGTCTTATACAAGAGGCGGAACAGGACATAAGTGATTTTAATGGAACTGGGGTTACAGAATTAATTAATAAAATCATGCAAACACGTCATGAAATTCAAATAAGCCAGTTACATGACATCATGGAAGGTTCTCCAAGTATTGATGACTTAAAAATCTTACTTTGGGAAGCAGAATCTATCAATAATGAAGAAGCTGCAAAGATTGCAGAAAACATTCGCAGCAAGATCGTGGATTTTACCTTTACAAGAGCAAGTGAGCAATTAAACCATAACCATTTTTCCGATGCGTTGATTCTTGTTGAAGATGGATTGAAATACGCTCCAAACTCAGAAAAGTTACAGAGTTTGAAAACAACCATCGAAAAGGAAAAGGTAGCCTTTGAAACGACTCAACAAGAACGGATCGAACAAGCGATCAACACTGCCACTGAGGAGCAACAGTTGAACGAAACGAATGCGTTAGAAGTTACTTCCCTTCAAGTCGAAACAGATGATGAAAATAATATTGTTGTCAAAGGGGAAGTGGAAAGTGTCGCAACAGTTCCCATCAATTCTATATTAGTAGAATATACTATTTTGACGAAAGAGGAAACAGAACTTTTATCAAATGAAGTATATGTATTTCCAGACAAATTATATCCAAATGAATCAGGAAAGTTTGAGTTCACTCATTATGATATAGATAATGACGGAAATGATTATAGGGTTGAAGTGGATAAAATGAAATGGTATGTAGAGTAACATTTATGCATTATAGACTAATGGAGTGAACAGGATGCACAAGAAAATGTATGCACCAATTATCGTATCTAGTATTCTCGTAATCATCGGTGTCAGTATAGGTATAGCTATCTACTATGATTGGAAAAACACAAGTATCACAACAGATAGTGATGTCATTCACGAAGTAGAAAGTAATTCAGATGGGCTTGATTTAAAAACAATTATTCATGAAGCAGAAAAAAATGTAATGTTAATTGAAGGTCAACAAGATCAACATTCCACCGCCGGCTCAGGTTTTTTATATAATGATCGCGGAGATATTATAACAAATGCACATGTTGTGAAAAATGCCGATATTATATATGTACGGACATCAAATGCACGAGTTTACCCAGCTGCAGTTGTTGGAATGGGAGACAAAACGGATATTGCTGTTATTCGAGTACCACAGCTAGCTGGCCAAACACCACTAGAAGTAGAAAAAGAGACTAAAGCAGAGATTAGTGATGAGGTTATTGCTCTCGGAAGTCCACACGGTTTCCAAAATACAGTAACGTTAGGCATCATTTCTGGAACAGAGCGGAATTTTTCCGTGGATGGGTTTGATTATAATAATGTTTATCAAATTTCAGCACAAATTACGGAAGGAAATAGTGGCGGACCTTTAATTAAAAGAGAGACGGGAAAAGTAGTTGGGATCAATTCGGTTGGAACAAATGATGGAACACTTGGTTTTAGTATACCGATCGATGAGGTTATTGACCAAATTGAACAATGGTCTAATGAAACACAAAATGATCAACTAGAATTTGCTAGTACATCTGATATTGTGGATAAAATAAATTCAGAGCAATTAGAGGAAGATGCAGCATATATCATAGATTATTTCTTTGAAAGTATTTCTATCAGAGACTATGTAGGTGCCTATGCACTCTTAGGTAGTGAAATACAAGGTCAACATTCCTATGCCGATTTTCGTGAGGGGTATATTCATACGATTAACATTGAATATGACGAACCTACAATGGAAATAACAGAAGATAAACAAGCATCTGTATCGACAACCGTTACAATGGAAGAAAAATTACCTAACGAAGAAGAAAATAATGTGACTAATATCTCTTATTATTTTACACTTGGTTATGAAAACGACCAACTCAAAATACTAAACATATCCAATGAAGAGGAATAATCGGCCATTCGGACGCACAGTATGTATTACTAGTGTACGTGGCGTTCTTAGTCATCCTCTCCCTCACTAGTTATCACGTCATAACTGGCAGTAAAACCCCCATTTCAAGACATCAACATTCAAAGAAGTGTAAGTGGGGGATGAACTGCCAGTAAAGTCCTGATAAGTTCAACTAACATTCAGTGGGGGATGAAAGAAAACCCCACTGAATGAGTTTGTCTTTATGAAAATAACCAAACAACGCTTATCGTTGTTTGGTTATTTTAAAGAGGATGTTCAAAAAGTCCGGTAAAAATGACACATCTAATTTCTTCGTTGGCTTGCTTTTTTAGCTCCTTGGAAAAGAATGACACTTTTCCTGCGTGCGATGTAGATTCTAGTGAGCATTCCTTGTGCTCACGTATTAATTGCATACGCTCCGCTGCTCAAGGCTTCGCCGCCTCGAACTTCTCGGTCCTTTTTATCCTCCTTTTTGAACACGCACTTAAACTAATACTTCAGCTAAGTATCTACCTTAAGTCTCTACTTCCCATACAGGAAAAAACTAAATAGAAAACTAAAATTTATGAAGTACTTGGTAATAGCTCTGTTAATTCTTCTGGTGGTAGTGGTTTACTAAAAAAGTATCCTTGCATTTCATCACACTTTTCTTGTTCTAAAAATGCCAATTGATCTTTTGTTTCGACTCCTTCTGCAATCACCTTCATGTCTAACGAATGGGACATATGGATGATCGACTTTACAATTGCTTGATTTTGCTTTTGATTTTCATCCATAAACATTTTATCGATTTTTAATTTTGTAATAGGAAACATACTTAAGTATTTAAATGAAGAATAACCTGTACCAAAATCATCAATGGAAACAAGTACCCCAAGTTTTCGTAGGCGATCTAAGGTACTTAGAATATATTCCTCATTCGCCATCGCCATACTCTCTGTTATTTCTAACTCTAAATAGTTGGCAGGTAATCCTGTTGTCATCAACACTCTTTCGACTTTTTCTACAAGAGATCGCTGGTTAAATTGTTTTGCTGATAAATTAACACTAACGATAACAGGCTCATATCCCTGGTCTTGCCATGCTTTATTTTGTTTGCATGCCTCTTGTATTACCCAGTCACCTAACTCGATAATCAAGCCTGTTTTTTCTGCTAACGAAATAAACTGATCTGGCGGAATGTATCCTTTTACAGGGTGATTCCATCGTAACAAAGCCTCTAATCCAATCACTTTTCCTGTATGTAAATTTTTTTGCGGTTGATAATGTAATTCAAATTGCTCTTTTTTTATCGCCTGTCGTAATTCACTTTCCATTGTTAGCATGGTTTTAAAATTATCAGAAATGGATGATTCAAATAAATTATAATGATTTCGATGCTTTTCTTTAATAACATACATAGCGGAATCTGCGTGTTTAATTAAATCATTTGGTGTTTTTCCATTCTCTGGATAAAGGCTTATTCCAATACTAACCGATGTATATACTTCATAATCATCAATTTTTATCGGTTTTTCAAATGATTTAATTAAAAGCTTTGCTAGTTCTTTTGCTGCTTTTGGATCTCTTGTGTTTCGGTGTAAGATTAAAAACTCATCACCACTCATCCGTGCGATAAACGTATCTGTTTCAAGAAAAGACTTCATCCTTTCCCCACAGGCTTGTAGTAACCTGTCACCAAATTGATAACCTAGCGTATCATTAATTTCCTTAAAGTAATCCAAATCAATAAAATACACAGCTAATTTTTCATTATCTTTTTCAGCTTGTTTGATTGCCTCTTTTAGTACCTTTTGAAAATAATTTCGATTGGGTAAATCTGTTAATTCATCATAGTAGGCCATATACTCAATACGCTTTTCATTTTCAATTTGTTCTGTAATATCTTTGAAAACCGCAGCCCGAATAATGGTCCCATGATCATTATAAGGATGTTCGATTATTTCAATATAGAATGGTGTACCATCTTTTTTGACTCCAGTTAATTCATAGGGTTTTGTTGGATCTAAGTGCATCCTTTTAAGTTGATCTCTACTATGATGATCAATCAGTTGTTCTATCTTCATCTGTTGGACCTCTGAGCGATCATACCCAAACAAAGTAGCGAATGTTGTATCACAATCGATAATTTTTTCCTCATTATATAAAACCGTGCCTTCTGTACTGCCCCTCACAAAATGACTAATGTATTTTTTTATTTCACTTGTCTTATTTTGTAAAGATAATTCACTTATAATTAGACAATACATATCATTTGCTAGACGAATCGATTTCACTTCCATGATCCGCTCTTTATCATTTTTAAGTTCCATTAATAAATGGGTATCATCCTTATCCTTTAGCAAAGCAAAATCTAGATAATCTGTAATATCCATTTGCGTCATGTTCTCTAGTTGCAACAAAAAATAAGCAGGTTTATTTCCATTCATGATCGTACCATCTCGGTGGACAAAAAGGATCGCATCATTTAAGTATGGTAGTACACGTTGGTGTATTGGATCCTCATACTTATGTGACATGGACTCCCCTCCTCCAAAAAATAGCATTATCCGATAATCATTTTCTCTTTTGGATAATGGTACTTACCACTTTTCTTAGTTGTTTTAAAGATAAACAAAAAGGTAATAATCCCAACTCTACCGATAAACATGAGAAACATTAGTACAACTTTCGAAAAAGTCGTTAATTCACTCGTGATTCCTAATGACAATCCAACGGTACCGAAGGCTGATGTTATTTCAAAAAGAATTTCCGTCATTGAATAAGGTTCAACGATCGAGACAATTAAAACAGCAAAAAACACAGTACCTATTGCCATTAACGTCACAGTAACAGCTTTTAGTAAATCATCCTCATATACTTCCCGATTGAAAATCCGTATACTATTCCCACCACGAGCATATGTAATGATGAAAATAACAACTAATGCAAACGTCGTTGTCCGTATTCCACCACCAGCACTACTAGGCGAAGCACCAATAAACATTAGAAATGACATAAATAAATGATTCTCTTCAGTTAGTTGACTAACATCCATTGTTGATAATCCACCACTTCTTG
Source organism: Oceanobacillus halotolerans (assembly GCF_010993955.1). Lineage (GTDB taxonomy): Bacteria > Bacillota > Bacilli > Bacillales > Amphibacillaceae > Oceanibacillus_A > Oceanibacillus_A halotolerans. The sequence goes on from NZ_WIXL01000005.1 coordinate 158,497, forward strand.
TGGTCACCGATTGAAATAAGGCGTAAAATAGTGCTTCATGCCAAGATTTGTCAGCAAAAAATTTACCAGTATCTAACAAAATAATAAAGACCGCACCGACAACAATTAAAATGAAAAATGTCAGTGTCGTTACCTTTGTAAATAACGTAAATCGTAAAAGCGGATTATTGCCAGACCTTGCAAATAGGTAATCTTTTACTTCAATTAGTACTGGATAGCCTATCGCACCAAAAATAATCAGTAACATATTGACAAATTGTACAAAATAATCGTCCTTAAAAGGAACTAGTGAGGCACCAGTAATATCAAACCCACCGTTAGTAGTTGCACTAATGGAACCAAAAAAACCTTGAAAATAAGCTTCAGCTGCCGTTGGAAAATACTGTAGATAGTAGGTTCCTAAAATAAGAAAGCCAATAAATTCAATCGTTAGTATCACAAAAAAGATTTGTATGATTAAATCAACCATTCCAGCGAAGTTCGTTTGATTCTGGTCAGTCATAATTAAGCGTCGCTCACGCAAGCCAATCTTCTTCCCTAATAAAATCCAGATAAAGGTCCCAATTGCCATAACCCCGATAGCACCTAATTGAAGAATACAGGCAAGTAATATAATGCCTGTTGTACTTAAGGTATCGGCAATTGTAATGGTACTTAATCCTGTTACACTTAATGCACTTACAGCAGTAAATAATTTATCAATAAAAGCTATGTTTACCCCATCTTGGTAAGCAATTGGTAACGATAAAATAACAGTCGATACAAAAACGGCTAGGAAATAAAATAAAAAGATTAGCTGTACAGGTGATAATTTATTTAGCCAACCAAACACCTTTTGACGATCGAACATAATTGGTACTCCTTACGTGTCTACTCTTGATATCGGTGAAGAGCCCTTAATTCTTTACACCATTATATCAGTGATTATATATTCGCGCTCTCATTTTCGACATTTTTTAAGTAAAATTTATACATTTTGTAGAAAATAGTAATATTATCCTATAGCATGCTAATACCATAACATATTTCGTCTTCTTTAAAAATATGGCTGTTTTCTAAAAGTTTGTTGCTTAATAAATAGTTGATGTATTATGTGCAATGAGTGACATATCTGTTAATTACCGCTACGAAAATACACTACGCTTTCCGCGGACTCCCCACGAGCCTCCGTTGCAAAAACCACACTGCGGGGTCTCTTAGGCTCGTTTTTCCGCAGGAGTCTACGTGTATTTTCTCCGCTAGTTTGTGCTATTCTATTTCTTATTAATATTGTTATTGATGCTAATACAATAGTTGGTTGGAACGGAGGACAGTCGACTCCTGAAGAAAAGCACGTGTCTAGACCTGAGCAGGAAGTGGTCTTCTTCCGGGGAAGCTGAGGCCGTGCCTGCGGTAAAGAAGACACTGTGAAAACGAATAGTTTGAACAGATGTCGCACTTATGCCCGTTGTGAAAGCGACTGTCCGTAGCGGAAATCAATACAAAACTTTACTGCACATAATATAGATTATGCGTCGCAAAAGTGTAGTTGATTTCGGCATTTTTCATCTATTTATTATTAAACGCATAATACCAACTAAAAAATAGCATACCAATCATGTTAATAGGTATGCTATTTCACTTGTTCCTTCAAGTGCGTGTTCAAAAAGGAGGATTAAAAGGACCGAGAAGTTCGAGGCAGCGTAGCTTTGAGTAGCGGAATGTATGCATTTAATACATGAGCACAAGGAATGCTCACTAGAATCTACATCGCACGCAGGAAAAGTGTCATTCTTTTCCAAGGAGCTAAAAAAGCAAGCTAACGAAGAAATTCGATGTGTCATTTTCACCGGACTTTTTGAACAACCTCTTCAAAGTAAATTAACTAGTAATAGTAAGTAGCTATTAAATTCTTTCTTTAAATTTCTCTAAGAGAGAAACTCCTTGGTATCCTTCTTCAATTAGTGTTTTTAACAAATCTTTTATAATACTTTTTTGTTCATCAATCATAATTCCCATAAATAATACGTTGATGTTTTCACCAATTTCATTGATCCCTATGACAGATGTAAGGAAAGTAGCTGGAGGGTTGGTTTCTTTAGTGATTTTCACTTGTATCATTACATCTTCTTGTTGTTGTTGTAATCGTCTGAAAAAGTCCATGTACGTTTTATCAACATAAACTTCAATTATCCAGCGATTCTCATCATCCTCTCGATTAATCGCTAACCCATCAATAATTTGTATATCATGTTGTACAATGTCTTCTTCTTTATTCTCAATAATTTCAAGCGATTTTAATTTAAATGTTTTCATACCTTCCCTCCCTTACCTTATTCTAACCACCTATATAGGACATTTCAATTTTCTTGCGATCATGGTGTTTATTTTCTGCACGTTCATCTGAATATCGGTCTTTTCTTTTGCCCCATAGTTGTTCAAGAGCATTTGATAACTGTTCATCAGTGTAGCCTTTTCGAAGTTTTTCACGTATATCATATCCATCTGAAGCAAATAGGCAAGTATATAACTTTCCATCAGCAGATAGGCGAATTCGTGTACATGTACCACAGAAAGAATCTGTGACAGAAGAAATCACTCCAATTTCTCCTCCCCCATCTTTATAGCGGTATCTGGAGGCAACTTCCCCATAGTAATTTTCCTCTGCAGGTTCTAGTGGCATTTCTTCATGAATTTTATCAATAATATTCTTCTTAGATACAACATTGTTGAAATCCCAACCATTATGATTTCCTACATCCATAAATTCAATATAACGCAAAATAACATCTGTATCTTTAAAATGACGGGCCATCGGAAGTATCTGGCTTTCATTCATTCCTTTTTTGACAACTGTATTTATTTTCACCTGTAATCCTGCTGCTTGTGCTGCTTCAATACCTTTTAAGACTGGTAATGTCACGACACCTTTTCCATTAATCTCTTTGAAGGCATCATCTTCAATAGCATCCAAGCTTATATTCACACGTTGTAGTCCTGCCTCTTTCAACTTCTTTGCTTTTTTTGGCAGAAATATACCGTTTGTTGTTAATGCAATATCTTTTATTCCAGAAATCTTAGTTAGCCTTGCAATAAGTTGGTCTAAATCTTTTCGCATTAATGGTTCGCCACCAGTAATCCGGATTTTTTCGACGCCTAATTTTGCAAAGCTTTCAGCAAGACGTACAATTTCATCAAAACTTAATAATTCACTTTCAGGCAAAAATGGGTAATCTTCGCCAAATATTTCCTTTGGCATACAATACGTACAACGAAGATTACATTGATCAATAACGGAAATACGCAGATCTTTTAGCGTTCTTCCGAAATGATCTTTAATTGGTGTTTTATCAGTCACCAATAGCCCTCCTTCATGTATATAATTAAAACGCCTTTTGTCCATCGACATCATTTATAAGTAAGACTTCCACATCGTTACCAGGTTCAAATCCCCTTGTTCCCCCAGGTAACACCATTAAGGCGGTTGTATGTGCTAAAGAGGTAACAACATTTGACTTATCAATTCCTGCTAAATGGGCATAAATCCCATCTTGTTCATAGGTAATGTAACTTCGAACAAAACGTGTAAACGGATTTGGTTTAGGAAATGAATCCGCCAGTGTTGCCTTAATTCGTTTCATATATGGATATTTACTATATAAATAAGAACGTATAATTGGTCGAACAAATAATTCAAATCCTACATAGCATGCTGACGGGTTCCCAGATAGTCCAAATAAAAGCTTTCCTTGGTATTCCACAACAGTTGTTACACTGCCTGGGCGCATTGCTATTTTATTAAATAATACGGAAGCACCCAGTTTCTCATAAATGGCAGGCATTAAATCAAAATCACCTACCGAAACGCCTCCAGTTGTAATCAAAATATCTACGTGATCTAGTGTTTCTTTTATCGTTTTAAAGCTAGGTTCTAATTCATCTTTTAACTTACCTATATATCGATATTCCCCTCCTGCTCGGATAACTTGAGAGGCAATCATGTACGCATTGGAATTACGTATTTTTCCAGGTTTTAACGGTTCATCTACGTCCAATAATTCCGTACCAGTAGCTATAATCCCTACAACTGGTTTCTTCCCTACTTTTACCGTATCATACCCAAATGTTGCGAGTAACGCTTTGACCCCTGGATTTATAATGGTTCCTTTTTCCACAAGTATGTCTCCTTGTGTCACTTCAGAACCTTTATTGATAATATTTTGTCCGCTCTGCATGGTACGTTTTATCGACATAAGGTCTTTACCATCTCTTTGGTACGCTTTACATACTTCAAACATCGCTACACAATCTGCACCTTCAGGAATTTGTGCACCAGTCATTATTCTAGTTACTTGACCTTTTTTCAGTGGTTTCGTTGGCACTTGTCCTGCACCAATATGTTCCACTACTTCCAATTCCACTGGGTTATTTAAGGAAGCATCGATTGTATCCTCGGAACGTATAGCGAATCCATCATATGGTGATTTATCAAAAGAAGGTACAGGATTTGTTGCAACAACATCTTCTGCTAAAAAACGATTATCACAATGTTGGATGGAAACTTGTTCAATTTTACCTTGTGCTTGATACTCCATAACACGTTCAACTGCATCCATTACTGGAATAGGTTTACGCCTTTCTACCACAAAACATCAAACCTTTCCTTCAATTGGCATTCTTTTAATGGGAATAATCTCGTTGAGTAGGAACATTTTTTATTTTCCTCGTTACTAATAATGCCTATAAGAGGATGTTCAAAAAGTGCAGTAAAAGTGACACATCTAATTTCTTCGTTGGCTTACTTTTTCGCTCCTTGGAAAAGAATTACACTTTTCCTGCGTGCGATGTAGATTCTAGGGAGCATCCCTTGTGCCCACGTATTAATTGCACACTCCGCTACTGTGACCTTCACTAGCTCAAACTTTCGAGGCAAAGGACGTTAGCGTGAGGCGTTGCAACAGGTGCCTGAGACCTTAGCCGACTCGGTCCTTTTTATCCACCTTTTTGAACACCTACTATAATGATAGTTTAACAAAAATTACGCCTAATTGATATGACAGACTTCTACCGACACAAAAATGTTTTTTTTAGAAAATATGCGGAATACTAAACGTAAACAACCACAAGGAGTGTTTTTTTATGTTTTGGACTATTCTTATTGGTTTGATCATTATTTTACTGCTCATTTATGTAACGAAAACAAATAAAGAGGATCCATCTAAAGATGCTGATTTAACAGAAAGTGAGGTTGACTTTTTAGAAAAAGATTACCTATCACAGGGGACACGAGACGATGATGAAGATCGAAAAAAATTATAATCATAGGTTCTCTTCGTATTTTTTGTTTTCTTAACATCACAGCTTCTATATTATGCGACATAACTGAGGCGTTAGTTTGGATCGTTTATCCGCTCTGGAAATACACTACGCTTTTTAACGGGCGGCTGTTAGGCCACATTTGTGCTCGTCGTGTTGAAAGCTATACATTGCTGCCGCACTCCTCGTTAGAAAAACTCGCATTCGCTCGTCCCTTAGCGAATGTGTTCGTTTTTCTTATACTTGGGACATTAAAATTTTAGCTACGTCGAGTTTACTTCTTAGCTAAAATTTTATACTTTCCTAACGTGCAAAAAAGACTGCTACTCGTCTTTAGGGGTCTCACCGATGCCTTTTAGACGAGCAGGGCAAGGAAAGCTGCGACAGCGAAATATCGCACGAAGTAAAAATGTCTTTCTTTTGCGAGGACGTTCTAGTGTCGGCGCCTGCCACAGGACATGACCGACGTTAGCCGACGAACCGCAGGGGGCTTCTGACACGTATCGTCGTCCGGTAGAAGACTATGTATTCTGCCTCCACTGGTAGAGATTTTCTAATTAATAATTATGTAATTATAACTCCTGAAATCATCAATTCGTGGAGTTCTTTTTCACTTTAACAAAAGATTGTTCTAAGCCCCAGAAAATGCAAGACTCTACGGGAAAAGGCACAGTCTGAAAACCCCACAGCAATTGCTTTTAGCTCGCGATGTCTAGCTTCGAGCGATTGACATCCTAGTGCAAATAGACATAAGGACGTGGCGTTATCATCGGCCAGCACCTACATCCTCGAGTCAATCCTCATCACGTGCATAAGACACTACGCCGAAGCTCGGCTTAAGCTGGCAGATAAGAAAAACTTCTTTCTGCATAAGGCAACTAAGGCTTGTCGCCACTTGGCGACAAGCCAAGTTTTCTTCATTAATATTCATACTGGAAAAAGCAACAATCTTTTAGAAAACAGCCTAACCATAAAACCTAATGCGTTTCGTTTTATGGAATGGGTTTTTTATTTTATGAATTATTGTATAATTGATTATACTCATTTAAATTATACAATAGGAGCGTAATATTCATGAAACGATTTATGTTAATTGGTGGGTTATTACTATTGGTCGCTTGTTCTTCAAATGAACCATTAATTATGAAAAAGGACCAACCCACATCTGCTAATGGTGAAAAAGAACCAGAGTTGGTAGAAGAAGAAATTGAGGAAAATGAAACGGAAGAATTTATTGAATTCTCTCTTCCAGATGAACAAGTATTGATAAATTTGAAAATGGTGCCGATAATAGCGCAATATCTAGAAGGGGTAGACGATCGGCAAAAAACGATTAAGAAGATGCAAATTGAAAAAATTAATGCATCAGAGGATCTCTATTTATTAGAGTTCTCATGTCATAATGACCTATGCTCTTATTTAGTGCTCAATCAAAGTGAAGATAATCGAGCATATTTGGTAGCTGATTTAGCTCAAAAAGCAGAAATGAAACTGTCACCAGACAATAACAAGCTCTTATTTCTATTTAGCCGTACAGGTACTTTGCCAATTCCAGCTACAGATATAGTTGTTGTCGATGTTGTAAATTGGGAGTTGCTACCTCTAGTGAATCAAACCGAAACAAATATCCTTTCTTATCAATGGCCCATATTAGTTGCAGAATGGATTGATAATGATACAATTTCTATTGAGCGACCAGCTGTCACAGAACCAACACCAACACTAATCCAAGAATGGCAACAAGCTGAGCCTTACCCAACAACAACTAATCAACTACACATTAATTCAATGAAATAAAAGGAGAATGTTACTTGAACGAAACATTACAAACAATTTTAAATCATCGATCAATCCGAAAGTTTACAAGTGAAAAACTTTCAACAGACCAATTACATACCATTGTAGGTGCAGCTCAACAAGCTTCAACTTCGAGTTATGTGATGGCATATAGTATTATAGGGATTACAGACCCACAGTTAAAAGAACAATTAGCAGAAGTTTCTGGCCAGCCTTATGTGAAAGAAAACGGTCATCTTTTTGTGTTTTGTGCAGATTTAAACCGAATTTATCAGCAAGGGTCAATAGAAGATCAAAAACAAATGGAAACCAGTATTGAATCGACCGAACAATTTATTGTTACGACAGTTGATACCGCACTTGCAGCTCAAAATGCAGCTATCGCAGCTGAATCATTAGGGTTAGGTGTCTGTTATATCGGTAGTTTACGAAATGATATTTCCCGTGTAAACGACTTATTAGATCTACCTCAATATGTCATTCCATTATTTGGTTTAGCTGTTGGTTATCCAGCCGAACAACCAGAACAAAAACCACGATTACCATTAGAAGTTGTGTATCATGAAAATACATATCAGCATAATGAGAAAACAGAGAAGCAACTTCAAGATTTTAATCAAGAACTGACAGAATATTATCAGCAACGCACCAACAATAAACGAGTCGATACATGGACAAATCAAATGCTACGAAAGTATACAAATCCTATTCGGATGGATGTATCTTCCTTTGTTCGGCAAAAACAATTAAATAAACGATAATATAAAGTGAAACTTTAATCAGTGGGTTTTCGACGCATAGGATGTGCTTGTGCTGAGTTGTGATTGACGTGGCGTTCTTAGTCGGCCTTCATTCCCCACTGATTGTTAGTTGAACGAATCGGACACTTACTGGTAGTTGATCCCCACTTACCCAATTTGGTTTCACCTCATATGCTGAAAAAGGGGGGGCTTACTGCCAATTACATGCGGATAAGCGGATAGGCAAATCCATTATAGAATGGAAATGCTTGTCCTTTTCTCTTTTATTCAAATTGTAATATTTCAGATTCCTCTCTAACTACCTCTTCCTCTCCAACTTGAAAACGTGCTAAAAAGTGGATCTTATACTGTCCTCTACCAGGTATACGGAATTGCTTCGTTCCTTGTGGTCGATAACTGTCTCCTGGTTCTAACATCTTTGATACATTACTCCCCGTAAAATCATGATTTTTTTCGTCTAATGATATGGATACTAATGGTGTCCGATGCTTCACCATAACTGGACGATCCCCATTATATTCCAATGCACGATAAACCTTTATTCCATTATGTATATTTTCCACTCTTAGATGAATACTAAAATCTCCCTGATGGTATGTCACATTTTTGCTATTCGCTAACATGACATCATTATGATAAAAAAGTAAATATATAACAATGCCAAAAACACTAATTAAAAAGAGGATTATTCTTTTTTTCAACTTTCCCCACCCTATCCTTTTCTCTTTAATAGTATGACGATTTCATATGTGTAAAGGTTTCAAATTATATAGGTAAAAAATAGAAAGTATATTTACACTAAAAGTTAAGACGCTAAAAATGAGTCCAAAAAATGAGGGGGAAAGTAAATGACAGTATCAACCCAAGTAAAACAAACAATCGCTGGACTTAAAAGTGCTCAAGCAAGCTTTGAACAATTCGCTCTTCAAACGCAAAACAAACAAGCTAAGCAAATTTATGATAATGCCGCACAACAAACGCAACAAATCTTACAAAGTGTAGAACCACGATTACAACAAATTGAACAAGAAGAACCACAATATAAACAAATATAATGTGAACTAAGAGGTTGGTATAGATTGCCAGCCTCTTAACAACCTCAAGTTAAAGAGAGGTGATGACTGACAATGGCACGGATTTTGATGATTACACTTATTCTTTCTGTCACTATCGGTTGTAATCCTGATTCTGGAGCAGAAGGAACAAACAATAAAAATGATGTCGAGTATACACAAGTTCGAACCAATACATTAGATCAACAAGCTTCGAATCATATTAAAGAGAAATTAAGTGAAAATAATGAAGTAACCGCAATATATGCAGTCAATACGGCAAAAACAATTGTCGTTGCAATGGAGTTTCACCAAATAAAACAACTACAACTACCAAAATTACGAAAAAAATACACAACAAAAATAGAGGAAATGTACCCTAACCACAAAGTTGAGGTATCAACTGATCAGAAACTCATCTTTGAGCTAGAACGACTTGAAGAGAAAATTGATAAAAATGACATTTCACAAAAAAAATTAAAAAAGGAAATTAAAGATTTAACAAAACTAATGAAAGAAAAAACATAAGAAAGAGTGAAGGATTATGGCAGATAAAAAAAAGAAAAAGTTACCACCAGAAGCACAAAAATATCAGTCTTTTGAACAAAAGCGTGAAGTAAAGCGTCCAGTCTTGATTAATTGTATAAAAGCATTTTTTGTCGGTGGTTTTATTTGCTTTATTGGTCAATTAATATCAACTTTTTATATGTACTTTTTTGACTTCACCGAACAAACCGTTGCAAACCCTACAGTGGCAACCCTTATTTTTATCACCATGCTATTAACAGGGTTTGGTGTATATGATCGCATTGGCCAATTTGCTGGTGCAGGTTCTGCCGTTCCAGTAACAGGGTTTGGAAATGCTGTAGTTTCTGCTGCAATTGAACACCGTTCAGAAGGATTTGTCCTCGGTGTAGGTGGTAATATGTTTAAATTAGCAGGATCGGTAATCGTTTTTGGTGTTTTTTCTGCTTTTGTAATTGCGTTAATTAAGACTATTTTGATTCAATGGGGGGGCTTATAATGCTAACAGGCCACAGCACGTGGATCTTTGAAAATAAACCAGTTATTACATCAACAGGTACAGTTGGAGGTCCCTTCGAAGCAAATGGCAATATCCCAAATGATTTTGATATCTTACATGAGGATATGTGGTTAAAACAAGACTCTTTTGAAAAGGCACACCAATTATTGATGGAAGAAGCCTGTCAGGTGACATTAAAAAAAAGTCCAATTGACAAAGGACAAGTTGAGTTTTTTATTAGTGGGGATCTAATAAACCAAATAACTCCCTCCAATTTTGCAGCAAAAACAATGGGAATTCCTTATTTAGGCTTATTTAATGCCTGTGCTACTTCAATGGAAAGTTTAGCATTAGCTGCAATGATTATAAATGGTCAAGGTGCAAATTATATTTTGAGTGGAAGTAGCAGTCACAACGCAGCCGCCGAAAAGCAATTTCGTTATCCTACCGAATATGGTGCACAAAAGCCACCTACTGCTCAATGGACTGTAACGGGGGCTGGATGTGCATTAGTTTCCAAAAATGGGACAGGTCCTCAAGTGACATCTGCAACTATTGGCAAGGTAGTCGATATGGGGATAACGGACCCTTATAACATGGGGGGAGCAATGGCACCTGCTGCCGTTGATACCATTACAACACATTTAAAAGAACGAAATATAGATGCATCTTATTATGACTTAATCATCACAGGGGATCTTGGTCATGTAGGCAGAGAAGTATCCATGGATCTATTAAAGCAAAACGGAATAAATATTAATGAAAATCAATACGTAGATTGTGGGTTAACTATTTATCGTGAGGATCAGCCTGTCCTTGCAGGTGGGAGCGGTTCGGCATGCTCAGCAGCTGTTGTTTATGGCCACTTCTTAAATCAAATGAAAGAAGGTGCACTTAATCGAATACTTGTCGTTGCTACAGGTTCTCTACATTCTCCTTTAAGTGTACAACAAAAAGATCCTATTCCATGCATTGCACATGCTGTATCTATTGAATCAGGGAGTGATGTTGGATGATTTTTTTCTGGGCATTTGTTGTCGGAGGCACTATTTGTGTCATTGGACAAATTATGCTGGATGTTTTTAAACTTTCTCCTGGACATACGTTATCCACTCTAGTCGTCGCAGGTGCGATATTAGATGGACTTGGGCTCTATGAACCATTAATTGATTTTGCTGGAGCAGGCGTAACGGTTCCAATTACAAGTTTCGGTAATTCCTTAGTTCATGGGGCGATGCAAGAAGCGGAGAAACATGGCATTATTGGTGTGGTAACAGGTATGTTTGAAGTAACAAGTGCAGGTATTTCAGCTGCTATAATCTTTGGCTTTATCGGTGCCTTAATTTTTAAACCGAAAGGATGATTCGTAATGACAGTTGGTTCCAATGTTAAAAGCTGCTATGCCAGTTTAAAAAGTATTGAAGCGAATTTGAAAACATTGAATGAACGTGCACAACATAATGAGGCAAAAAAAGTCTTTCATGAGACCGAAAGGATTATTAAAGAAATTAAATCAGATTTACAACAACAGGTTATCTTTTTATCACAAGAAGAACCTCAATATAAACAATAAGCGTTTAAAGAGATATCATACTGGAAGGAAGGGTAACGATGCCAGGATGGGTTGAAGTTATATTACGTTCAATCGCCTTGTTAATGATTTTATTCTTCATGACGAAAGGATTAGGGAAAAAACAACTAGCACAAATGAGTATATTTGAATATATAACAGGGATTGTCTTAGGGGGAATTGTCGCCATCCATTCCTTCGATACTGACCAACCTTTCATGCATGCAGTAATTGCATTATTACTATGGTTTATTATTCCATTTACCATAGAAAGGTTGTCATTAAAAAGTAAACGTCTACGTGATTTTACACAAGGTAAAAGTACCGTCGTCATTCAAGATGGTAAAATAATGGAAGATAATTTGAAAAAAGAAGGGTATACAACAGATGATTTATTAGAAAGTTTACGTCAAAAAGATATCTTCCAATATGCAGATGTGGAATTTGCTGTGTTAGAACCAACTGGATCACTTAGTGTACTACCCAAAAGTGAAAACAAGCCATTAACACCAAAAGATATGGGGTTAAAAGTAGCACCAAAAAAGGAACCCCAAACCGTTATTATGGATGGAAAGGTATTGCTTGAACCATTAGCAAATCTTTCCTTAAACACTAATTGGTTAGAGGCTGAATTGGATAAGATGAATGTCAGTATTGAAAACGTATTTTTAGCACAAGCAGATACAGATGGACAACTAACAGTGGACTTGTATGATGATAAAATCGCAGTTCCAAGTCCATCTGAAAAGCCTTTGCTACTTGCAACGATGAAAAAATGTCAAGCTGATTTAGAACTTTTTGCACTTGGTACCGAAAACCAACAGTCTAAAGCGATGTATGAAAAAAATAGCCAAAAACTACAGCAAGCAATTGATAAAATCTCACCATACTTACAATAAAATATTAAGGTTAGTTTTTCATCTTGAATTTGTCATTAATCATGTATACTACAAGAGAATACGTGAGGAGTTGCTTTTCACATGATGAAAAAACTAATCTTTTTTGTATTTCTCATTCTAGTTGCTTGTTCTTCCCCTCATAATGAAAAACAAGAAGTTACATTTATTCGAATTGTCGATGGGGACACACTAATTGCCGAGGTTGATGGGCAAGAAGAATACATACGACTATTATTGGTGGATACGCCTGAGACAAAAAAACAAGATGAAGCAGTTCAACCATTTGGACCTGAAGCCAGTAAATTAATGGAAAACACCTTCTCCCCTAACGATACCATTGTACTCGAAAATGGAAGTAGTGAACGTGATAATTATGACCGAATCCTGGCATATGTATATACAGAAGACGGACAGATGTTCAATGAGATGTTACTTGCAAAAGGGTTAGCACGAGTTGCTTATGTTTTCCCACCAAACGATAAGTATGTGGAAAAGTTTAGGGAAATTGAAAAGAAAGCTAAAAAGAAACAAATTGGTATATGGAGTATAGAAGGTTATGTGACCGACGAGGGGTTTTCAACCACAATCTATTAAATAAGGAGAGGAGTTTTCAAAATGTTAGATAGTCGAAAAAAGGTCGAAGCATACACTAAACAACTAGTGGAAACGAAAAGCATTGTTAATACAGAAGGAGAAAAAGATATTGCCAATACGATACATCAAATCATTTCGTCTTTTCCTTACTTTCAACAGAACCCATCTCACCTCATGATTGAACAAACAACACAGGATACGCAAGAAAGATACAATGTTCTTGCTTTTGTCAAAGGAACAAAACGAAAGTGTGATCGTACTGTTATTTTAATGGGGCATACAGATACAGTAGGAATTGATGATTTTAATCAGTTAAAACAATATGCCTGTTACCCAGATGAACTAATGCAACAGATCAAAAATGAGGAATTACCTGCAGACATTAAAAAAGAGTTAGATTCTGATGAATGGATGTTTGGTCGCGGGGCTCTTGATATGAAAAGTGGGTTAGCAAGTCATTTGTATCTAGTAAACTATTATGCCTTGCACCCAGAAAAACTAGAAGGTAACATCGTTTTCCTCGCAGAATGTGACGAAGAAGATAGTTCACATGGTATATTATCTGCTCTAAAAACATTAATAAAATGGAAAGAGGAGCATCATTTTAACTACGTTGCAGCGATTAATGCAGATTTTGTGTCCCCTCGGTATAATGGTGATCCAAACCGTTACATTTATAAAGGTACAATCGGCAAGCTCCTCCCTTCCTTTTTTATAACAGGAGAAGAAACACACGTCGGATCTTGTTTTAGTGGATTAGATCCCAATTATATTGCAGCAGAACTAACAAGACAGATAAACTACAACCCAGAACTATGTGATATAGCGTATGAAGAGACGACTGTCCCACCAGTATCTTTAAAACAAACCGATTTAAAGCCATCCTATACAGTCCAAACTGCCTTATCTGCATATGTTTATTACAATTTTTTCACCCATTCATGGACACCTAAGGAAGTATTACACAAATTAAAAGACCAAGCATATATAGCGTTCAAGAATGCTCTGGACTCCTTCCAGGAAAAGCAACGAAAATTTAGTAACCTTAGAAATGAATCAGTTGAAACACTGACATATGAACCACGCGTCTATACGTATGAAGAAATGGACGATATGCTTGTCGAGAAGCATGACAAGCAATATACCAATCACATGAAGGATTTTAAAGAAATGTTATTAAAGAATAAAAAGCTTGATACAAGAATGTTTGCTGCAAGGGTTGTAGAAGAAGCTTGGGAATGGATGGAGGATAAAAGCCCGACAATCATTTTATTTTACTCCTCTTTGTATTCGCCAAGCATCAGTTTGTCGGGAGAAACGGAAAAGGAAAAGGACCTACTCCAAGCACTTGACGTGGCAATTGAAAAGGTACAACCGAACTATTCCCATCCAATTGTGACTCGGAACTTTTATCCTTATATTTCGGATATGAGCTTTATGGCTTTAAATGATGATGAGGAAGGAATCAATGCTATCACTACTAATAACCCAAGTTGGGGAACAAAACATTTTGTTGATTACGAAGATGTTCGTGCACTTAACGTTCCGATCATTAATATCGGTCCTTATGGAAATGATGGACATAAAAAACTAGAACGAGTAGAAAAAAGGTACGCTTTTGAAATAGTACCTAATTTAACTGACACTGTTATACAGGAGATATTAAACAATAGAAAACCTTGACGTTTCGCTAATATTTCATGATAAAAAAACAGATTGGGATATATGTTATGAACAGGTTAGACCCAGAGACTAAATTCTGTCTCCGGGTCTATTATTTCACCCAATCCGTAATCCTACATTACCAAACTGCTTTCCTTGTGCAAGATAGTCAAAGGCATCTTGTGCTTTTTCTAACGGAAAGACCTCATCTACTACTGGCTTTGTTTTAAATTGCTCAAGATAGTCCAGCATATTGCGAAGTTCTTCTCTACTTCCCATTGTCGAACCGAACAATTGGTATTGACCATAGAAGAAAGAACGTAAATTAAAATCAATTGTATCTTCCGTTGTTGCACCAAATGTAACAATACGTCCTCCCTTCTTCAATACTTCTAGCGATCGATTAAATGTTGCTCTTCCAACACTTTCGATAACAAGATCAACTGTTTCATCAGTAAGTGCCTTTACCCAATCACTATTCGTATCTAGCACAACATCTGCACCTAATTCTTTTGCTTTCACTCGTTTTTCTTCACTACGGGAGGTTACAATCACTTTGGCTCCAACATTTTTCGCAAATTGAATTAAGTATGTAGCGACACCACTTCCTGCACCAGGAATAAAAACAGTATCATTTTCCTTTACGTTGCCTTTTGTAAACAATGCGCGATATGCAGTGAGTGCAGGTAAAGTTAAAACACCTGCTTCTTCCCAGGTTAAATATGTAGGTTTCGGCTCAACTTGTTCAGCAGCAATAACAATCTTTTCAGCAAATGTTCCATGATCTGGCATCCCTAAAATATCAAATCCTTTTGGTGGTGCATCACTATTTTTCTCCCACCGTAATGCGGGATTAATGATCACTTCATCCCCTTCTTTTACATTAGATACGCCTTGTCCTACTACCTCAACTACCCCCGCTCCGTCTGAACCAAGTACTAAGGCTTCTGCTTCATTTCCTCTTCGATTTGGAATATTTAGATCACGACGGTTTAATCCTGCAGCACGCAGGGAAATGACAACCTCTCCTTTTGCTGGTAAAGGGGATTCCATCTCTTTGATTGTAATTTCTTCATATTCATGAACAAATGCTTTCATTTATTTACCCATCCTTTCTACTTTTTATTTAAATCTCTCCATCTACCACTCTAGCTACAAAATGTCGCTAATTTCTTGGTTTTAAAGTACGAATCTTAATAAAGTGAAACTTTAATCAGTGGGGTTTCCTTTCCTTCCCCACTGATTGTTAGTTGAACGAATCGGACATTTACGGGCAGTTTGATCCCCCACTTATCTTTCTTGGATCTCCTAAGAAATCTTGAATGGGGGTCTTACTGCCCGTTACATGCGGGATAAATTATTTATATAGAATGCGACGTAAGTTAAGGCGATGTATAGAGTGTTTATCCGTTCTGGAAATCAACGACGCAATTTACGTCGCAATTTGTATCAACTCCGCTGATGCTAAAACATCAAAGTATGTGAAAAGAGCCATTATCATTAATATTTCCACATGTGAATTTTATACGCAAGTAATTCGATTGGTTTACAACTTCTATTAGAAAAGACTGCCTCCATATTGGAGACAGCCTTATCGTTTTCTATTCTTTTCCCATCCCACGTAAAAAGTTTAATAACATGGTAATACTTCGATTGATCTGTGGGTCTTTTAATGCACGTAATAAATCCAAATAAGAGGTTTGGCTATCTTCACTGGCAACGGCTGCTTCATGTATTCCATCATTAATCCGTTCGGTAAAATAGTATAATTCATCCACATTTAATTCACCGATATATAAGACTAGTTTGCTCATGTTTTCTAACAGGGAAGCATATTGTTCTTTATTGATTTCAGTAATGATATTTTCTAATGCATCCTCCCGTCGTTTTACTAATGCATTTGCAAAATCTAATGCTCCGCTTTCATGTAATGAGGAAACAAGTTCAATTCCTTTTAAAATTGCTTCTTTATTCTCACTTACTGCTTTCGTAACTTCATCTAAATGTTGCTCATGCTTTGTTTCTTCTGGTATTTCCAATTTCTTAACGGTTGAGATTGGTTTAGCCATCTTGTTTCACCTGACTTCCTGGCATATGATAATCTGCTCGCTGCCATTTTCGTTCGACATTAACACTAATTTGAGGTTGGCGATTACCCCTCCGGAAATTATTTGGTGGAATAGGACTTTTTCCTTTTTTCTTGATTACTTCCATTTTTACAGCAACCTCTTTATAGGCAGGTGTGTTTGTATCTTTATCCACTCGATTGTCCGTTAATAAATTAATGGCTGTTTTTCCATTATCATTTAACGGTAAATATAATTCCTTACCACGGACACGATCGGTGACATGAACCATTCCAGTCACAGAACCTGTATGAGATGTTAACTTCACCTCAGCTCCTTCTTGGATTCCCCGTTCTTTTGCTAGTTCTGGCGATACCTCAATAAAGGCATTTGGTGTTTTCCTAGTGATAGCAGCAGATTTATACGTCATATTGCCTTCATGGAAATGCTCTAGTAATCTACCATTGTTGACATGAAGATCATATTCTTCGTTTGTATCATATGGCAAGTCGAAATCAAGTGCATAAAGACGAGCCTTCTTATCTGGAAATGGAAAACCATCTTTATACAATAATGGTGTATCTTTCCCATTTGGATCAACAGGCCATTGTAAACTATTATAGCCTTTTAGAAGGTCATAACTTACCCCAGCAAAAAGTGGCGCGAGGGAAGCTGCTTCATCCATGATTTCAGATGGATGACGATACTGCCAATCTGTACCCATATAACTTGCAATATCCATAATAATTTCCCAATCTGGTTTTGCATCCCCATACGTATCTAATGCCTGATACAACCGTTGTATACGTCGTTCTGTATTCGTGAATGTACCATCCTTCTCAAGGCTAGGAACAGCTGGTAAAATCACATCCGCATATTCAGCAGTTTTTGTCAAAAATAAATCCTGTACAACGAAGAAATCTAGTTTTTCAAATGCTGCAGTTACATAATTGATGTTTGCATCAACAATTCCAGTATCTTCTCCTAATACATACAATGACGAAAGCTCACCATTGTGAATAGCATGAATCATTTCATGGTTATCCTTCCCTGTCTCACCAGGTAAGCTCGTTCCCCATGCCTCTTCATAACGATCACGCACAACATCATCTTCCACGGATTCATAACCAGGGAAGAAGTTTGGCATACTTCCAAAGTCACTACAACCTTGTACATTGTTATGCCCTCGTAATGGATAAGCTCCTGTTCCATTTCGCATATAATTACCAGTTACTAATAATAGATTGGAAATAGCAGTACTTGTATCACTTCCTAATTGATGCTGTGTAACTCCCATTGCCCAACAAATTGCTACCTTGTCGACATTTGCGATTTCCCAGGCAATCTCTTTTAATGTATCAATCGAAATACCTGTTATTTTCTCTGCATATTCCAATGTGAATTTTTCTAGACTTTCTTTATACGTATCAAAATGATTAACCCATTTATCAATAAATGTACGGTTCTCCCAGCCTTGATCAATAATATATTTGGTAACAGCAGAAAGCCATACTAAATCAGTCCCACTTTTTGGTTGGATAAAGCGATCTGCACGTTGAGCCATTTCATGCTTCCGTAAATCAAAGACAAACAATTTTTGACCAAATAATTTTTGTGATCGTTTTATCCGCGAGCCTAAAACAGGGTGTGATTCTGCAGTATTCGACCCAATTACCATAACTAGATCTGCTTCAGCAATATCATCAATAGAACCAGAATCACCACCATGCCCTACTGTTCGGAAAAGTCCTTTTGTTGCAGGTGTTTGACAATAACGGGAACAATTATCTATATTATTCGTACCAATTACTTGTCTTGCTAATTTTTGCATTAAATATGACTCTTCATTGGTTGCTTTCGACGACGAAATAAATCCTAATGCATCCGAACCTTTTTCTTCTTTAATAGTACGGAATCGATTTGCTACATAGGTTAATGCTTCATCCCATTCTACTTCTTTAAAATGATCATCTTGGCGTATTAACGGCTTCGTTAAACGCTCCTCAGAATTGACGTAATCCCAGCCAAATTTCCCTTTAACACATGTGGAAATTCCGTTGGCTGGGGAGTCTTTTTGTGGTTCTACTTTCAAAATTTTACGGTCTTTTGTCCATACATCAAAAGAACATCCAACCCCACAATACGTACAGACGGTTTTTGTTTTTTCAATTCGCTCTTCCCTCATCGCTGCTTCCGTGTCAGAAATAGCAAATAATGGCCCATTACCAGATTCTACTTTTTTCGTTACATCAATCATAGATCGGAGTAATCCTGGTTTTGTATCCGTCATAAAACCAGCTTCTCCTTCCATCGACGTTTCCAGCAATGCATTACATGGACAAACCGTTACACATTGTCCACAGCTAACACAAGATGATTGATCAATAGGAACATCATTATCCCATACGACACGTGGTTGTTCTCGCTCCCAATCGATTAATAACGTTTCATTCACTTGTACATCCTGGCAAACTTCAACACAACGGCCACATAATATACATTGATCTGGATCATATCGATAGAAAGAGCCAGAACGATCTACTTCATATGGCTTTGATTGAAAAGGTCGAGACTGATGCTCTAGACCAAAATCTGCGATCGTATTGTGAATTTCGCAAGTTCCATTGTTATAATCACAAACAGTACAATATAACTCATGCTTTTCTAAAACGCGATCCAATGCTTCTTTTTGAGCATCATACACATCATCTTTTGTTGTATTCACATTCATTGCTGTATGTACGGTAGTCCCACAGGCACGTACCATCTCACCGTCTACTTCCACCATACACGTATCACATGTTTGAATAGGTCCAAGTGATTCATTATAGCATATTTGTGGCACAGAGACCTCAGAATCATTCATTAGATCTAATAGGTTTTGTCCAGGAGATGCCAAATACTCGACACCATTAATGGTTACAATAACATGTTCTTGCACCTTCATTCCCCCTCTAGGTTAAATGGTTACATTTTTATTGATCTTTTGATATACACGATTGGTATGTGTGTACACATTTAAACTATTTTCACGAACAAAGCCAGCAGCTGTAATATTTAAATCACTCGCTAATTTTAACGCTAAATCAGTTGGAGCTGACTTTGCCAATAAAATGCCAGCACCCATTTTCGAAACTTTTAACATTACCTCTGATGACATTCTGCCGCTAAATAAAATACATTTTTCTTTCATTGGTATACGATGCTTTAATATATATCCATATAACTTATCTAGTGCATTATGACGACCAATATCGATAAATGATTCAATGATATGATCACTAGAAGCCAAGGCCGCCTGATGAACCCCACCTGTACGATCAAAGATTTCTGCTTGATGGTCAAAAGCTTTCATTAGCTTTGTAGCTTGGTCTGTTGAAAGTTCCATATCAGAATAGATTGTTTTAGCCGTTTTTACATCTTGTTTCAAATAAAATTCCCTGCTTTTTCCACAACAAGAACCAATCCAACGTTCTGATTTCGTTTCAAGCTTGACAGGAAAATCTAATTCCACGTAAGCAAAACCTTTATCCTTATCAATTGAAAGCGTATTGATTTGATTTGTAGTCCGTATTATTCCTTCTGAAGCTAAAAAGCCGATTACGAGCAACTCTAAATTTGCTGGCGAACAGACAATGGTTGCATATTGCTCGCCATTAATTTGGACTGTGACAGCGCTCTCTCGGGCAACCTCATCTAATTTCGTCGTTTTGGCTTGTTGTTGATATTTGGTGATATTCCATAAAGATAACCGATCATCTTGCACTATTTCCCCTCCTCTTATGAAACGCTTTCATTTCTCATGTTTACAGAATTTTGATTATATTGTATCATAATTCCATTAAAAAAGGACACCTCTTCTAAAAGAAATGTCCACTTCGATTAATATAATTTTCCATGACGATATAAAATAGTCGAAAGCTTTGTGACTGCAAGAATATAACAGTTCTTTCGTAATGGATATGGATCTTGAAAAAACTTAGGTAAAACACGATCAAAGGTCTCACGCATTTTGTCATACAATCGTTTAAACACTTCTTCTTCACTATAAAACTGTGTTTCCCTTCCTTGTATCCATTCAAAATAGGAAACGATAACACCACCAGCATTTGCCAAAATATCTGGTATGATAACGACACCTTTATCACTCAAATACTGGTCTGCTTCACTTGTTACAGGTGCATTAGCCCCTTCAACAATAATTCTCGCCTTAATCGCTTCCATATTATCTTCATGTATTTGGTCCTCTAAAGCAGCCAAAAATAATACATCAACATCAAGTGTCAGCAAATCATCCCGATTCATGATCTTCGCTTTAACATTGGTTTCTCCTAATTCTGCATCATCTTTTGGGAGATCCCCTTTATGTTCGGATGTATATTCGATAAGGCTAGGAATATCTAGTCCCTCTGAATTATATAAGGTTACGTTGCGATCACTAACTGCAACAACCTTATTGTTACAGTGTTTACAATAGTATGCTTCTAGTGCTGCAACTGAACCAACATTTCCGAATCCTTGTATAGCAATATTTAATGGCTTATCATAGTAATCCAATGTTGTCTTAGCAAATACATTATCCTGTTCCGATAGCCATGAATTATTTTCTTTGATGAAATCATATATAAGATAACGAAATGTAAAATAGACACCTTTACCTGTAGCCTCTCTCCGACCCAATGATCCTCCATTTTCAATACTTTTTCCAGTGAAGCTACCACGGTACTTTTCGCCCGGGCGTATACTTTTGTATTCTCCCATCATCCAATCCATTTCACGGTCCCCTGTTCCCATATCAGGAGCTGGAATATCCTTTTCAGGTCCTAAGACATCACTAAAATATTGCACATATTTTTTACAAATGGCATGTAGTTCTTTTGGCTTATACTCACGTGGATTGATAACAACTCCACCTTTTCCCCCACCAAAAGGGACATCATGAATTGCATTCTTTAACGTCATTAAAGAAGCTAAATTAATTACTTCTTCTTCATTGACGGATTCATGAAAACGTATTCCCCCTTTATATGGGCCTAGTGTATTGTTATGTTGGACACGAAAGGCTGGAATTCGTTTTACTTCATGATTCTGAAGCGGGACACGAAGAAACGACTTGTTAATATGATTTGGAGTTGAAAGAATAGAAGTGAGAGAGGTAAATGCCTGCTCTCTCATTTCTTTTTCTAATTCGGGTAAAAATGACTCATCATCAAACAATGCATCTAATGATTCCTGTACGATAGCTTCCGTTTGCTTAGACATGGATCAAACCCTCCTCAATTAATTAGTCGATCGTCTAGAATGATAGCAAAAGATCAATCTTAATCCAATAAATTACAGTATTTCCTAAATCATTTCTATTTACCCTTTCTTTATTCATTAGCTGGTATAATTTTAAGTTTGTTTCATTTTGTAGAAAGCCCTTTTCGCAGAATTTGTTGTTTTCTACGACGCATAATATATATTATACGCAATAAAGTTGTACATTGATTTTCACTACGGACAGTCGCTTTCCGCAGGCACGGCCTCAGCCTCCTCGGAAGAAGACCACTTCCTCCGGGGTCTTCGGACACGTGCTTTTCCTGCAGGAGTCGACTGTCCTACGCTCCAATCAAGCCTTGTACTAGTAGTGCATTGATAAGAAGTGAAATATGCATAACTAGCGAAGGAAATATACGCAGACTCCTGCAGGAAAAGAGGCGTAGGTGAGACCCCGCAGTGTGTAGCACGAGGAGGCTCAACAGCCGCCTGCGGAAAGCGAAGTATATTTCCGTAGCGGTATTCATAGCTAAGCTATTGCGTATAATCCATCTTATATGCATGATTTTTCATACTAGAAAGCAACAATCTTTTAGAAAACAGTCTTATAGAAAAAATACGGCTATAATAGTTGTGATGACTAACCCAATCATTACTGGTAAAAAGTTTTTACGTACTAATTCCATCACCGAAACGCCACAAAAACCAGCAATTGCAATAAGGGATGACCATGCTACTAGTGTTCCGCCACCAGTCCATATGGAGCCCATTTGGCCAATTGCCGCTAGTGTAGATGCATCAATTGAACTAGTTTCCAAAGAGGCTGCTAATGCGCCAGTTAATGGAAGTCCAGAGAATCCTGAGCCATCTAAACCAGTGATAATACCAATAACGAGGACACTCAATGCGGCCAATAAGGCACTTTGTGGCAAGAATGCTTGGGTTGACTCTACAAGGTCAAATAATAATGCAGGTACATTCTCCTCAACACCTAAAATTTCTCCAGCAAAATCAGAGCTTCCAAGGAAAAAGAACCCAGCAATTGGAATCACAGGTCCCATAGCACGAAATGCAAATACAAACCCGTCTGTTATATGATTACTAATATAATCTAGTGCACGTTGTTTACCAAATGCAACGGTAGATAATAACAATAAGATAACAGCGACACCACCAACAAAGGCTGCACCATCCCCACCTTCTAGACCACTCATTCGTCCAGAAACTAGTTTTTCATACATCATATAAATAACTACGGCTAACAATGCAATTGGAACAAGAACCGCAAACGTTTTACTCCATTTCGTTAAATGTGTATCTTCACTGGGTTCACTTGTTTCTTCAGACTCCTTCGTGTTTTGTAACGTTTTTAATTCTTCATCATTTGCTGGGTCGTTTTTGTCCCGAATATTTTTCCGATAAAACACATATGCCAAACTTATTGCAATGATTCCCGTAATCAATGATAGAATAAGAGCTTGGTCTGCTACTAAACCCTGATCAATCCCTGCTGATGAGGCAGATAAACCTGGTGCCACCTGAACAATATAGTCAGATGACAATGCCATCCCTTGACCAGCTAATGCTACTGCTACTGCTGCTGTAATGGCAGGTAATCCTGCTCGAACTGCTGCTGGTACTAGTAAAGCGCAAATTAATGGTACAGCAGGTGTTGGCCAAAAGAATAAGGAAATAACATAGGTTACTCCAATTAATACAAAGAAAGATATATGACCATTTACCATTACTTTTTCAATAGGCTGGATCATCCTACGATCAGCACCGAGATCGCGCAAAGAATTTAACAACGCTAACATAAACGTAATAATTAGGAATATATTAAATAACTCTTTGGCTGCTACTAAGTTTGCATTAAAGATAGCGGTAAATCCATCTACTATACTCCCTTTATAAACCCAAGCGATAATAAAGGTCCCGAGTAACGTAGGGAGTACAACACCTCGACGAAAAACCATCGTTATGATAATGATTAACGTAAAGGCACCGTATAACCAATGAGAGATGGTTAATTCCAACACAACCGCATCCTTTCTTTTTAGAATGTGCTACAGCCTATGCACAAACTAAAAAAGCGGTGAAAGGATGCTACTCATTTTTTTCGGAAGTATATCCCTCTAATGCTTTCTCAGCACATATAACACAATATAATTTACCATCTAACTGCTCTCCCTCAAAAAAGCCATTTTCACAAAATACATCTTTATGACACGCCTGACATTTACCTATAATTTCTCTCATACAATCACCTCTTCTTATTAGTATATGGGAAATTCAACGAAAAAAGATACCCCCATTTCGATGGAGGTATCACGTGTGAGCGGATCATATTAGTTAAGCCGCATTTAACAATGTTCTTGGTTGTTTATGGAACAAGAAGAATACAATCACTGTACTTAATATAAATGATGGTAACATATAAGAGATATTATACAATAATGAATAAACCCATACCGATTCAATACTATCAATTGCCGATTCAAAAAATACAACACCTGCTGTGAAATGGGCGATAAATCGTAAGGTAGATGCAAGTAACACACCATACGTTATATAGGATAGGTATTTTTTTGTATTTCCTTCCTCTACTCCTTTTTTTACTTGATTGGCAAATATACCAGCAAGCCCTAAGACAGTAAACGCAACAATATAATCAATAAACCCTTGTAAAGGCGTTAAAATATACGCTCCAAGTGGAAGTTGTAGCACGCCCCACAAAAATCCCGATAACAGGCCACCTTTTAATCCCCAGCGAAATGCAACAATAAAGATTGGTATCATAGCAAAGGAAATGGAGCCACCCTGTGCCCATATTTTAAACGATAAAAATGGAGCTAAATCTAAAGCTAGGGCTAAAGCTGTAAAAATCGCTACCTCCACTAAAAATAAAATACGTTTGGAACTCATATCATTTCTCCTCCCCTTTTATTGTCATAAACAGCGACAACGCGAATTAGTGTACACAAAAAAAGCAATGCCAAAGGGGAAGCTTCCTGATGGGAAAATCCGCTCACATTGCTTTTAAATCCATCAAAAGCCACCATCCCTACGCTAGTACTAACTAACAGGTTCAAAGGGTCAGAACAATCTTGTTCACTCTCAGCCGTATGGCTCCCCCTGCAGGCCTCTATCCGTATGCTTTTTTCGTTAGTTTTATTATAGCCTAGTTACTAGACACTGACAACATGTTTTCTTGCAATACCATAACTTTTTTAGAGGCTCTTTCGTGTCCTTTATTGTTTTTTACGTCGCATCTTATATATTATGCGTCGTAGTTTGTCCATGAAAACCGCTACGGAAATACACTTCGCTTTTTAGCGGGCGGCTGTTGAGCCTCCTCGTGCTGCTCGTCTTTAGGGGGCCTAATTTAAAGGTTAGAGGGAAAGAAATTCTTCTACATCTTCTTTGCATAGTCCAATTGCGCTTTCCCAAAAATCAGGTTTTGTCAGATCTACACCTAAGTGTTTTTCAGCCAAATCTTCCACTTTCATCGAACCCGTATCACGTAACAACGCAATATAGTCATCTTCAAAACTACCGCCTTGGTTTTTTGCATGGGCATATAAACCAAGACTAAATAGATAACCAAACGTATATGGGAAATTATAGAATGGAACACCTGTTATATGAAAATGTAACTTCGATGCCCAAAATGTTGGATCGTATTCTTCTAATGCGTCACAATAGGTCTCTTTTTGTGCTTCAACCATGATTTCATTCAATCGATCAGCAGATACTAATCCTTGTTTACGTTCTTCATAGAATCTTTTTTCAAATGTAAATCTGGCATGGATGTTCATAAAAAAGGTAATACTACGCTTAATCTTATCTTCTAATAAGGCTTTCTTTTCTTCTTTATCTGTTGCTTGATTAACAGCAGCATCGGCCACGATCATTTCTGCAAATGTTGATGCTGTTTCTGCAACATTCATCGCATACCCTTGATTTAAGCCATTGACATCATTCATGATATGTTGGTGGTATGCGTGCCCCAATTCATGTGCAAGCGTTGTAATATTGGAGGTTGTCCCAGAGTATGTCATAAAAATTCTAGTTTCTTCACTATCTGGGAAAGTCGTACAAAATCCTCCTGGACGTTTTCCTGATCGATCCTCTGCTTCAATCCACCGCTTTTCAAAAGCCATCTTCGCAAAATCTGCCATTTTTGGGCTAAATTGATGAAATTGATCAATAATAAATTGAGCACCTTCTGTATAAGAAGATTTTTTGACAGATTGGCTAATTGGGGCATTAACATCATATATACTCAATTTATGTAACCCTAGAATTTCTGCTTTTTTCTCTAAAAATGATACAAAGTGATGCTTATTATTGTCAATTGCATTCCACATCGCGTCTAAGGTTTCTTCTGACATTCTATTAATGGAAAGTGGCTCTTTTAAGACATTATCCCAATTACGATGTTTATACGTTTGTAATCGAAATCCTGCTAAATGGTTTAATGTTTGACTAAACAAGTCCGTCTGCTCTCCCCATGCCTTTTGTAATTGTGTGAACACATGCTGACGAACTTGTCGATCAGGGTTAGTTAACTTATTCGCCGCCTGAGCTACGGAATATTTGTTTACTTTTCCATCCTCTTCTAATTCCACTTGCATATTCCCAACAATGGTATCATACATTTGACTCCAGCCATGATAGCCATCAATTGCTAAATCATTCAGCAATACTTCTTCAGCTGCTGGTAATTTTTCTTTTGCATTGTCTCTACTTTCATTTAACACAAAAGCGATTTCCTTTAGTCCTGGTGCTTCTAACACTTTTTGCCACTCTTTGTCATCAATGGCAATTAGTTTTTGGTCTAACTTTGTTTGCACAGCATCCATTTTAGCGTTTAATTCACTACGTTTTCCTACTAACTGTTTCGCACCTTCATCTTTCACATCTTGTGCGCTTAAACAACTAACAAACGATGAAGCTTCTTTTACTTTTTTTGTTGTCTGTTCTAATAACGTAACAATATCATTTAAAGCTTTGGTATTCCCTTCTTTAAGTTCAAACTTATTAACAAGCTTATCTAACTTATCTAAATCGTTGGTAACATTCTTTACATATGTATCATACTGTTCGGATTCACTACCTCCTGGAAAAATACTATCCAAATCCCACCTTGGTAAATAGGTTTCTGTTTTTGTCATTTCACCACTCCTTTAGATTAAATGCCATTTGTCACATAACGAACACTATAAATTGTATCATTACATTTGGAAATTTGTATACAATTGTGAATTCATTTAACGATCCTTCCTAGAATGAAGGGGTTGTTTCGTTTCTATTGAACCTTTTAATGCCTGTTGCATATATCCAATCCCTTTATAGCCTTTAAGTGGAAATACCATCTTATTATTTTCAAAACAGGTATTAATAATTGGTTCATATTTTTTCCCAGTTAATATAACAAGTTGGTCATATCTATTTAAACTTTTTCTATCAACTTGATCACGTAACGCCTCAATGGAAATAATTTCATTGCTTTTTTGATTAAAGGTTACATCATACGGTCCATCCACCACATCATCTGGGAACATAAAGCCATGCTTTGCTGAAAGAACAACCCAATCGTCCGTAAAAAGCTCTGCATACCCCCGACAAAGCCGGTGAAAGCGTGATAAATACACATTCTTGACAGGTGCATTTCCAACCGTTTCATCGATATCCCATATTTTTTTTCGTCCACAAGGGATAATGCTTAATTGTGTCATTTTAAACCCCCCTCCCTATTGTATAAAATTATTATAGCATGTCTCATCTAACCTACTATCCGCGCCTATAAAAAAATATCTCGAATTAGGACTTCTTTTGTTGACATCTAACTTTTATCAATATATACTTGGTTACATAAAGTAAGTAACATATTAAAAATTACTGGAGGAGATTTTATGACAAAAGCAGTTTGGAATGTCGACAAAGCACATAGTGAGGTAGGATTTTCAGTCAAACACATGATGATTTCAAAGGCAAAAGGATCGTTTAACGAGTTTGATGCAACCATCGAAGCAGATCCAGAAGATTTAACAGATGCAAAAATCGAATTTACGATTGATGTCAATAGTATTGATACACGTCAACAAGATCGTGATGATCATTTACGTTCAGCAGATTTCTTTGATGTAGAAAACTATCCAAAGGTGGAATTTGTTGCAACAGATATTAAAAAGAAATCAGACAATAACTATGATGTAACAGGAGACTTAACGCTTAAAGGCACGACAAAACCGGTCACACTTGATGTTGTGGTAGAAGGACCAAGTAAAGATCCAATGAGTGGCAATGAAGCTGCTGGTTTCAGTGGAAGCACTAAAATTAACCGTAAAGACTTTGGTCTAACATGGAATGTAGCTGTTGAAACTGGTGGTGTGCTTGTAGGTGAAGAAGTAACCATTAATTTTGAAATTGAAGCACATAAACAGGCATAATTCGTTAAAATCCACAATAAATTATAAGGAGCATTATTTTCGGGAACAATAGAAAATAATGCTCCGTTTTTTTATGAAAATTTTTATCTAGTAGTATTCATAAATGATATAGGAGATAAACATATTATAAGTAGATGCGAAGTTTACGAATACATCTAAAGGAGGAACTAACATGGCGCTTAATGTTGCGCAAAAATTAATTAAAGACCATTTAGTATCTGGCACGATGGAACCTGGTGAAGAAATTGGTTTAAAAATTGACCAAACATTAACACAGGATGCTACTGGTACGATGGTCATGTTAGAACTAGAAGCAATGGGTTTAGATTATGCTAAAACAGAGGCTTCTGCACAGTATGTCGATCATAACCTAATTCAAGTGGATAGTAAAAACCCTGATGATCATCTATTTCTAGAAAGTGCATCCAAACGTTTTGGACTTCACTTTAGCCGTCCAGGAAATGGGGTAAGCCATCCAGTTCACATGCAACGCCTTGCGAAACCAGGCAAAACATTACTAGGATCAGATTCCCACACATGTGCAAATGGTTGTATGGGAATGCTGGCAATGGGTGCAGGTGGAATTGATGTTGCAATGGCGATAAGTGGTGAACCGGTTTATATTAAAATGCCACAAGTATTCGGTATCAAAGTGACCGGTAAATTACCAGACTGGGTAAGTGCGAAAGATGTTATTTTTGAATTACTACGACGCTATGATGTCAAAGGTGGCGTAGGAAAAATTATTGAGTTTTACGGTCCCGGTCTAAAGAATTTATCTGCAATGGACCGTCATGTAATTGCAAATATGGGTGCAGAACTTGGTGCAACGACAACTGTCTTCCCTTCTGATAACGAAATTAAGCGATTTTTAAGAACACAAGACCGTGAAGAAGATTGGACTGAATTAATAGCAGATCGAAATGCAGATTATGATCTACACGATGAAATTGACCTTTCCACTCTAGAACCAATGGTTGCGAAACCGTCTAGTCCTGGTAATGTTGTTCCAGTAACAGAAATCGAAGGAACACCAATATATCAGTCTTATATTGGATCATCTGCTAACCCTGGATTTCGTGATTTTGCTATTGCTGCTGAGATGGTAAAAGATCGCGCAATAGCAGACGGAATATCCTTTGATATTAATCCTACATCGAGACAAATGCTAACCGAATTAGTGCAAGAATCACACATTGCAAGCTTCTTACAATCAGGTGCTCGCTTACATCAAGCTGGGTGTAATGGATGTATCGGAATGGGGCAAGCGCCCGCAACAGGACGAAACAGCCTACGTACAACACCACGTAACTTCCCAGGTCGATCAGGTACACCTGAAGACAGTGTTTACCTAAGTGGTCCGGAAGTTGCGGCAGCATCAGCACTTAAAGGTGTTATTACCGATCCGCGCAAACTAGAATTTCCATACCCAACCGTTAAAGAGGCCAAAAATACAAAAGTGGATGAAGGTCTATTAGATAAACCACTTCCCGTAGAAGAAGCCAGACAAGTGGAAATCCAAAAAGGACCAAATATTGTATCTATCCCTAATATGGATGAATTACCAGATAAATTAGAGGTACCAGTTTTACTAAAAGTTGGGGATAACATTTCAACCGATGAAATTTTAGCTGGTGGTGCTCGTGTTTTACCATACCGAAGCAATCTTCCGGAAATAAGTAAATTTACGTTTGAGCATGTCGACGATTCTTATGTAAAACGAGCAAAAGACCAAGGTAGCCACGCTATTGTCGGAGGGTTCAACTATGGCCAAGGATCTAGTCGTGAACATGCGGCATTAGCACCACGTTATCTTGGTCTACGAGTTGCCATCGTAAAAGATTTTGCACGGATTCATTGGCAAAACCTTGTGAACTTCGGAATTTTGCCTTTAACCTTTAAAAACGAAAAAGATTACGATCAATTAGAGCAGGGGGAAGTCCTATCCTTTAACGATCTTAAAGATCAGATCACACAAGGAAAAGATGTAACGGTTTCATTAAAAGGTTCTAATAATACAATCCTATTAGAACATGCATTATCCCCGCGTCAACAGGACATTATTATTCATGGTGGCTTAATTAATTGGGTCAAAGCAAGACAATCGTAGTTAACAACAAATGCACACGCTATTTCACTTTTGAAATGGCGTGTGTATTTTTACTTTTTCGGGAGTTTTTTTGCTGATTTGAATACTGTTGAGATTGCTCTGTTCCCATTTTGTGAGACTTTTTTCCTGATCTGGGCATTGACTACGCTCTGTTACTTATTTGCAAACTTCTCTTACTTATTTGGCAACTGATAAGTTCTAGCTATTCCCTTTTTGCCAACCTGCTTCCTGTTTCGGGCATTGACAAACAAGCTTAGTTACTTATCCTTATTTACAAGCTTTCTGGCTAGTTTCGTCAATGATAAATTCCCATAAATTATACGAATGCTTATCTTCTTTTTTATTAGTAAAAAACATTCATTTTAATTGGCATTTGTCATTTTTACAAATTTATTTTCATAAAAGCGTTTTTTCTTCTCATTCCCAGTTACATCAAAGAAGGCAATCACATCAGCTAAAGCATTTTCAAGTAATTCCCTGTCATTTGCTTTTTCTAATTTTTCAATGGCTCGTTCATAATTCTGGCCAGCTTTCGATTTATTCGATTTCTCTTTATGCTCCAGGCAGTACGCATATTGCATGTAAATCATTCCTACTTTTCGAGCAGAAGCTTCTGGAATTTTTTCATACATAGTTAACGCTTCTTTGTAATAAGGAACTGCTTCTTCTAGTTTCGATTGATCAAAATAATAGAACGCCATTTCCGTCATTGCCTCAGCATGTACCATCGTGCTTTCTAATGAGGATTCAGGCAACAAATTTAATGCCTTTTCTAAGTATGGAAAAGCTTGTTCATTTTTTTCTTCACTTCCATAAGTCTTCGCAATGCTAACAAGACTATTAATCTTCATATTAAGATGTTCCTCACCTGCTAATACAATTACTTCTTCTAAATAGGCTACAGCATTCTCTGCATCATTTCGCATTGTATAGAGCATGCCGATTTTAAAGTGCAAATAAAGAATCATATAAGCATCTCGTCTGTCGTCCTCCTGAAAATATGTAAGACCTTGTTTATAATATTTAATCGCACGTGGAAGTTTTTCTAAATTTTCTTCTGCTTCTCCTAACACTAAATAACCACGTGCTAGCTTAATTCGATCTGTTTCTTCCTCTTGCTCCATTTGCGTTACAGCTTCTGATGTAATACGGCGAGCTAATTTATAGTCACTCATAAAGGCTAGTTCACCTAATAATATTAACTCACTGCTTGTTTGGGCTGTTTTATCCTGATACAATCCTCGGATGATGTCACTTGCTGCCCGATTTTCTCCAATTTGTGCATGACAAATTGCTTCAACTTTTAATAGTTTTTGTATTAGTTTCGCATTATCACCTTCATAAGACTCCCGAAACGCTTTTGATTTGGATAAAACATTTGGAAAATGATTTCGTTTAAATTCCTCAATAATGGTTGTTAATGCTTCCTCGTCCTCACTATTAGTCTTATCTTGTAATAGATCATCTATATTAATAATATCCATATCCGTCATTCTTTCACCCTCTAGAAGTAGTGTACAATTTTTACTTTACAACATTACAATGTCACCTACAAATTATCTCCAATCCTATAATAAACTAAACATAATGGAAGTGTCGAACATGATAATTGTTTAGTATGATAAAGCTTAACTCATTCGGTTGGGGTTTCCTCGAATGTTAGTTGAACTTATCTCACTTTTACTGGCAGTTATCCCCACTTATATTTCTTTGTTTCTCAAAGTCTTAAAGGGGTGCTTACTGCCAGTTAACACGTGATAGATGGTCATAATATATTGGAATACGCTCTACTCATTACTTTTCAATAATTTTTCATACTTACCAATTAACCACTTTAATAGAGGAAATACGTCATGTGTTGTCAGATGGAGTGGAATCGGGGATTACTTATACCTATCACTGTCATTTTAATAGCTAATTACTTTTCGTTTGAATCGACCTAGAGGAGTAAATATCAACCTGTAAATTCCCATTCTTTGCGATTGCACGAATGAAAATAGGCTCATTATACATGTTGGTAAAAACAAAATCAGGACCATACCAACTTACTGTTGCATCTTTGCCAGGTGGAACATATGGAACATCGCGACTATGTGAATATCGCTCGACTATTTCAATTCCTTCTAAATCCACTGCATTGAATAGGGTGGAAGAAACTTGGCAAATACCCCCACCAATATCTTCTGCTAGCTCCCCTTTTACAATTACAGGAGCTCGCTTATACCCTTTTTCTTCCGTTCTTTTGCCAACAACTTTGTTAAACGAAAAGGTCTCCTTTGGAAATAAAACATAATTATTAATTGCTTCGGTTGCAAGCTTTACGTTATGGGACCGCTCTTGATTTTGCTCTCGATATTTTGTGGTGTATGTACTTAGTTTATTTGTTGTGATTTCATCTAGTAATGTGGCGTGTATCCGTGGCTTGATAGGTTTTGTTGGTATTTTGATTTGATTAGAATTCCTAGTATAAAATCGTTTCCATAATTCCATTTGAAACCGATTTTGATCTAACGTTACTCCTTTTTGTCCCTCTATAATGTTACCTACTTCATCTAGGTATGCATTTTCTGGTTTTTCATAAATAATAGAGGCAATATATTCCTCTAAGAACTCTACCTTTTTTTCATCTATAAAAATAGGATCAATCATCTTTAGAGCATAATCCTCTAATTCGATCGTTTCAATCTTATCATCATTATCCATTAGAGAAACTGATTCTGCAAATGCTTGTCCTGGTATCCAACTAAAGCATATACATAGGAAAAAAATGAATCGCATGACCAGGCCTCCTCTTTTACCTTGTAGTATTCGAAAAAGAGGATTTTCTATGTATAAGTGGTCACCAAAAAACCATCCTGCTTTGATAAGCAAGATGGTATGAATAGACTTAACGGAAATCCCTCGTGTCCTCCAATGTACGTGCAGAAATAGCATATCCCACGACTGCGGCTAACGCTGCTAATACAAAATATAATGTACTTTTTTTCATGAAACATTCCCTCCTCTTATAAAGTGAAGCTTCAATTAGTGGGGGTTCCCTTCCCTCCCCCACCGATTGTTAGTTGAACGAATCGGACATTTACGGTCAGTTTGATCCCCCACTTATCTTTCTTGGATCTCCTAAGAAATCTTGAAGTGGTGGGCTTACTTTCCGTTACATGCGGGATAAACAAATGGTACTCATTCGTGAATTAGAACGGGCGGATTTTTCCTTTTTTAAGGAATAGTTTCGGACCACCAAGCATGAATACATAACGGTTATCTACCACTTTTTTCATTGCTGCAGCTGTTTTACCATATAATTTACGATCAAAAACAGTTCCCATTGCATCCGTTATACCTAATGATGCCACAGTTCCTTTGTCATCAAATACGAATTTTTCTAATGGTTGATTATTAAGTAGTGCGTAAAGATTATTTGCACACGTATCAGCATGCTGAATTGCTGCTTGAGCAGTTGGTGGGAACGGACGACCTTCTGCTTCATTCATGACCCATGCACAATCACCAATGATAAAAATATCTTCTTCACCAGGTGCACGTAGATCGCCATCTACTGTTACTTTTCCTTTTGTTATCTCAAAACCAGATTCGGCTAATACAGGACTACCTTTTACGCCACCTGTCCAAACAATAGTACCGGCTTTGATTTCTTCATTATCATCCCCGACAATAAAGGCATCTTCTGTACATTCTTTAATCGCTGCACCTTCTCTAAATTCAACCCCACGTGATTGAAGCGAACTTTTTGCATATGCAACTAATTCTTTATCAAAGCCAGGCATAATAGATGGAGCTGCTTCTACATTGATAATACGCGCTTTACTACGTTCAACATCATATTTTTTGCAAAGCTCTGGAATTTTTTCTGCTAATTCCCCAACAAACTCAACACCTGTGAATCCACCACCGCCAACAAGAATATTTAAGCTATCCTCATCTGCTTCTGGATCATTGTTGTATTTAGCAAATTGATACTCAATATGTTCGTAAATATAACGGCAGGAATCAATGTCTTGAATAAAGAACGCATTTTCTTCCATTCCTTTGATTCCAAAAGTATTGGTTTCAAAGCCTAATGATATTACTAAGTAATCATAACTTAATTCACTATTTTCCAACACAACTTGTTTTTCTTCTTTGTTGACTTTTACAACTGAATCATAAATTAATCGAACACGGTTAGGATTAATGACATCTTTAATCATTACCCTTGCTTGGTTTGGATTAATGGTACCAGCCGCAACTTCATGTAGCCAAGTTGTTTGGTAGTGATAATTGTGCTTATTGACGAGCACAATCTCCGCTTCTTCAGCTCCAAATTTTTGGGTTAATCGTTTAGTCGTCATCATCCCAGCATATCCTGCCCCAAGGACAACGATTCTTGGTTTGTTTGCATTCATTTACATGCTCCTTCCTTTTCCTCTATAATTTTTAATAAGTACAAAGTATAAAGAATAACAATTGGGCTATATAACTATCATAGCAAATATTTTCTAGAAGGGCTAATAAATCAGTATATTTTACAACGAAAATGCAGTATTTGCCAATAAATCATGATTGATATCACGTTTTAAGTTTAGAAAAACTCGCATTCGCTCGTCCTTTAGCGAATGTGTTTAGTTTTTCTTATACTTAGGACATTAAAATTTTAGCAACGTCTAGTCTTCTTCTTAGCTAAAATTTTATACTTTCCTAACGTGTAAAAAAGGAGGTAGATTATATGGAAAATTTATTCATTACCCAAAATGATCCAGATGTCATCACATTAAAAGAACGGGATCCACTTATGGAAAAACTCATCACTATTATTGGTGATTTTACCGTTTCCATGCGAACAGATTATTTCCAGTCACTTGTACGGTCTATTGTTGGACAGCAAATATCCGTGGCAGCAGCATCTGCCATCTATCAGCGACTATTAGAAACTGTAAACGGCCAGCTCACTCCTCACCAAATCTATCAGATGGACAACCAAACCTTACGAAGTGCTGGTCTAACAGGTCGTAAATTGTCTTACATTCAGGATTTAGCCAGTAAAATTGAAAAAAGGGAATTACATTTGTATCAGTTAAACAAGGAAGATAATACTACTGTTTTAAAACAATTAACGAGTATTAAAGGGGTTGGCAGATGGACGGCAGAAATGTTTCTTATCTTTTCGCTAGGAAGAATGAATGTTTTAGCGGTTGATGATATTGGACTGCAGCGTGGTGCACAATGGCTCTACCAAGTCGACCAGTCGAAGCGTCGCACTATCTTACAAGAAAAAGCATCATCATGGGATCCGCACCTTACCATTGCCTCTTTATACTTATGGAAGATTGTCGATCTTGGTTATATTCATAAGTATGATTCCATTGATGATATTATTATCAACTAGCATGCACCAGCATAAAACACTTTTATTCCTTAGATGGTAACAAGAAGATAAGGTTTGCTTGTGTTCCTTTTGATAATTCAGGAGAGTCAACCATTTCTTCTCAGGTATGGATTTTTAAATAAACCGAATAAAATAGCGAGCACCAGTGTTATAGGACCCCGAGAAATCGGCGTGATAGACTTTGCCACTCCCAAACTTGGCAAGGTTTTTTTTCGTCTAGGAAATTATAAAAAAATTAAACCTGTGGATAACTAAAAAAAGAAAGAACAGCCTCTTCCAGCTCCAGTGCTAAAGCTGTAGAGAGACTTCCCCCACCAACTGGCGAGCAACAATCGGTGTTATCAAAAGATAAAGTGAAGAGCAAAAGAAATAAAGACCTTAGCGACTAACCCCCACTAAATTGAAGATTTTAAAGGGGTTAGTCACTAATTTTTGTTCAATCGTCAGTTATAAGTCATTATGCAAATTAAGATTGACAAAAAACCGTCCAGACGGTATACTAAAATTAGAAATAAAAAGAAGGAGAAAATTATGGCAAGTTCTAATACAAAACAAGCTATTATGAATGCAGCAGCACAAATTATTCACCAAGATGGGATTTTAGAGATGACACTAGAAAGCGTAGCAAAACAGGCAGACCTTAGTAAAGGTGGGTTACTTTATCATTTTCCCTCAAAAGAAGATCTAGTAAAAGGGTTAGTTGATCACCAAATGCAAGTTTATATGGAGAATATTAAAGCTGGAGCAGAAAATGATACAACGAACAAAGGAAAATGGACTCGTTCCTTTATTCAGGAAACATTTCGGCAAAGTACTTCTAACAAAGAATTGGATGCTGGATTATTAGCTGCGATTGCCTATGATCCTAATTTATTAAACCCCATTCAAGAAGCCTATCAACATTGGCAGCAACAAATTGAAGAAGATGAATTAGATCCTGTAAAGGCCACTATTCTTCGACTCGCCGTTGATGGTTTATGGTTTTCAGAGATATTCGGATTAGCTCCATTAGCGAAAGAATTAAAGGAAGAGGTGCTTCATGAGCTAATTACGTTAAGTAAGGGGGAATAATGTATGGCTTATATTTATTTATTACTAGGTGTTATAGCAGAGGTTTTCGGAACTACGATGTTGAAACTATCGGATGGATTTACAAAAGTGCTCCCAGTGATTGGAGGACTCGGCGGTTTCATCATAGCACTGTTTTTTTTAGCTTTGTCGTTTAAGTCTATTCCATTAAGTGTTGCATATGCTACCTGGTCTGGTCTTGGTACAGCAGGAGCTGTAATATTAAGTATTCTCATATGGAAAGACAAAATAAATATATCTGGTGTGTTTGGCATATTATTAATTATTACTGGTATTGTGTTGCTCAATTCAATCGGGACAACTCAAGAAGCAGTCAAACTACCAATCGAAGAAACAAATTAACACCAAAGTGAGGGAGTCTTCATTTACCTCGTATCCAAAGAAAAATATAACTATTCTCTCTAGAAGGCTTGGATCAAAAGAATCCAAGCCTTCATTAACGCTTATACTGGTCTAACGGTTACTTCATTCACATTTACGTAATCAGGTTGGGTTACACTGTATACAACAGCACGAGCTATATCTTCTGGCTGTAGCGGTTTTCGGTCTTTTGGCGAGTTAGTCAGGATAGCTGTATCGACTTGTCCAGGAGAGATATTGGTAACGCGGATTCCTGTTCTAGCTAGCTCCTTCTCTAAACCCATTGAAATAGCTCTTACAGCAAATTTTGTTGCACTATATACCGTCCCTTTCTTTGCTGCTTCTAGTCCAGATACTGAAGCAATATTTACAATATGTCCTACAGAGCGGTCCAGCATTCCAGGAAGAACTGCATTAATTCCATATAGTACCCCTTTTATATTAACATCAATCATCTGGTCCCAGTTCTTTACCTCGCCATCTTTAATGGTTGATGAAAGAACAGCTCCTGCATTGTTTACCAATATATCAACAGGACCAAATTCTTTCACAGCTTTTGCTACCATACTTTCAACACTATCCCGATCCGTTACATCTGTTTCTGCAGCTAATGCTTGTCCTTTTCCATCTGATTGAATTGCTGTTACTACTTCCGATAACCTTTCCTTCCGGCGAGCCGCTAAGAGGACATTCGCTCCTTGGCTAGCTAACCGTTTAGCTACTGATTCACCAATACCACTACTAGCTCCCGTTACAATCGCAGTTATTCCATTTAAATCCATCATCAACCTACCTCCATCATGTTATGATTCAGTCAATCAGCTAATCGTTGCTGCAAAAAATTTAAATTTGTATAATAATGGTTTTACCTAGATAGAATATTTACCTTGTATCCAAATTATACAATAATTCTCAAAGGAATATCATGTTAGAAACATCCACATTAAAAATCCTATGGAGCAAAGACAAAGCTCCATAGGACATCCAGCCATTTTATTTATCGTCTGAATCCGTTGAATCATCGTCAGATTTATGCAATGCACCTGGTGGTGTGTCGTGAATATAAGGAGGTGCAGGACGAAGCTTTGGTTTATCCCCAAACGGTACTGGGTTTTCGTAGTAGCTAAACTGGCCACATCCATCAATACTTGGTCCATGTGCTCAAAGACCTTTGGTACTCTTTGCTCCTGCAGAATTACTATAATATGTGTAAGCAACTTTATCCTTTTGCAATTCATGTGGGAATGTACTTGGTACAATGATATCCTCAATTTCCTCTAGTTCCAAACATGCTGCATACCATTGATTCTGATGCATGGTATCTCTAGCAATAAGCCAAGATAACATATCCCTTACACCAGGGTCATCGGTTTGTTCATAAAGTCGAACAGCCTGCAATCTTCCTTGTGATTCAGCATTTAAATTGGCACGGAAATCAGCCAACAAATTACCGCTTGCAATAATGTAATCTGCTGTCCAACTATTTCCTACACTATCTTTTGGTGCTGCTCCAAGGCCATGAACTATGGAATGTTGTGGGGTCGATCCACCTAATATGGCCTCGACAACCGGG
This sequence comes from Oceanobacillus halotolerans, assembly GCF_010993955.1. Taxonomy (GTDB): domain Bacteria; phylum Bacillota; class Bacilli; order Bacillales; family Amphibacillaceae; genus Oceanibacillus_A; species Oceanibacillus_A halotolerans. Next base: position 197,446 of record NZ_WIXL01000005.1, read on the forward strand.
TTTTTCGCAGTCTCATCTATCTCGACATCAGGAGCTCCGTCTAATAATCTAGCAATCATCGTTGCCAGCATTTCAATATGCGCTAATTCTTCTGTACCATTTTCCATTAATAAATCCCTGTATTTGTCATTACCACGCGTATTCCAACCTTGGAACAAATATTGCAATGCTACCGAAATTTTCCCAAATTGCCCACCTAAAATTTCCTGTAGCTTTTTTGCAAACACCGGATCTGGGCGTTCAGGTTTAGCATGATATTGTAATTCCTTTACATGATAAAACAAGACGCTCACTTCCTTTACATTTATTAACAGACTAGGTTAAAAACCTATCTCATATCTTTGTATTCATACTATGCAGGAATAGTGAAGGAAGCGAGTCCCTATTTTATCCTTTATGTGTCTGTTGTAGCCATACAAGCTTATTTTAGTAAAAAGGCTGTTTTCTAAAAGATTTTTGCTTTTTTATAAATATAAATCTTAATGCATAGTTGATAGATTATGCGCAGTAAATTAACGCCGTTGATTTCCACTTCGGACAATCGCTTTCACCAGGGACATAAGTGCCCATGGTGAAAGCGAAGTGTATTTCCGTAGCGGAAATTATAGCTGAAACTACTTTAAGACGCATAATATAGAAGATACGACGTTAAAAAGCAACAAAGAATGCGAAAAGAACCTAGAACTTTTCGACATCCACTTATTGAACAACATAGGATTAACCTACTTAATGATTATAACTTTTTATCAGAATCTTTAACTCAGGAAATAAACATCTACTTCTCAAATTCCATTTTCCAACTATAATAATCGTTGTCTTTATTTTTCTCATAGCGTAAATAGGCATTGAATTTTTTGCCTTTTTTACTCGTTAGTCCTTTTACATATGCTTTTTGATGTTGTAGTAGTTCTTTCACCATCGTTTTCGTCACTCTTTTTTTCATCGTACGTAAATACTTATCATTTTTCCAAATCACAAACTTGCAACCGTTTTTCCAATTGCTACATCCAAACCCTTTACTACCTTCAATTACGTTCTTCCCACACTGAGGACAGGTTCCGATTACTTGTTTTGTATATTGCTTCTTACGGGAAACTTCATGGATCGTCACCTCTTTATCATGTTTCACTGTTTCGACAGATTTAGTTGTAAAGCTAAAAATAAACTGTAAAAACTCCTTCTTACTTAAATTTCCGTGTTGTATATCCGATAAGGCCTTCTCCAAGCGTCCAGTAAATTGTAAATTAAAAAGATCCTTGACTGGAAATGTATCAACAAGCTTCTTCCCTAACTCCGTACATACAAGATTTTTTTGTTTTGTTGTAATATACCCAACATCTTTGAGCTTCTTGATTGTCTCTGCTCTTGTAGCTGGGGTCCCAATACTGAACCCTGCTAACACATGCTCCATCGTCTCTTCTGAATCTGCTTCTTTCACATTTTTTCCGCATGTTTCCATAACTCGTAATAATGTTTTTTCCGTATGATGTTTCGGAGGTTTCGTCACATGGGATGTTACCGTTGAATCGATTACCTCAACAAGATCCCCCTTCTCGATTACTGGTAGGAGGGTTTCTTTTGTTTGAATCTTTTCTACCTTTTTCCACCCTTCTATCAATTGGACTCTTCCCTTAGATGCAAAAATGCCTTTCACTCCATCAACTTTTGTTATGATCTTTGTTTCTTCATATACTGCTAATGGCATGAATTGCATAATAAAACGATTTTTAATAGCGGTATAAACGATTTCTTCATCACTTGTTAAACGTCTTGGTTTTAGATAGGTAGGAATAATCGCACTATGACTTTCTACCTTCGAGTTATTAAATATCCGTTTTGATTTTCGAAACTGAATGTCATCACAATAGGGAACGTCTTCTGCTAATGTTTTTAACACCTTTTTCGTTTTCCCTACTAAACTCTCTTCTAAGGCAGTACTTGCTGTTCGTGGGTATGTAATGTATTTTTTCTCATATAAGGATTGTGCGACCTTTAACACTTTAGCGGATGTCCATCCTTTATATTTATTAGTAATGTATCCTTGTAAGTTTGAAAGATTAAATAAGAATGGAGGATATTCTTTCTTTTTTACAACCTGTTTCTCCATAATAGTGGCTGTTTTTTGTTGGACGGCAGCCTGAATCGGTTCTAATGTTTGTTTTTGTTTAAACTTTTCCTTAGAGTCTTCTACATAGGTTCCTTCATATGTTTGTTTGTCCTTCGTTTCAAACGTTGCTGTTAACTTGAAATAATCCTCTGGAACAAAATCTGCGATTTCCTGGTCACGGTCGTAAATGATTTTCAACGTAGGCAGTAATACCCGACCAATATTTAACACTTTTCCTTTTCCTTTTTGGTACTTTAAGGTGGCAACAGATGTTAAATTAATACCAATTACCCAATCAGCCCATTGTCTACTAATACCTGCGTTTCGTAGTGGAGTCATCTCCTCATTAGGTCGTAACGAATTAAGTCCATGCAACACTTCTTGTGGTGTCCATTCATTTAAAAGTAATCGGGCCACTTGCTTTTTCGGCTTTGCTCGGTAAATAATGCTATCTCCTATCAATTGCCCTTCCCTATCATAATCACATGCAGAAATAATTAGATCGACATCATTTCTTTTCATTAACCCATGTATAATACGTAATTGCTTTTTAGCACCTGGATCTGACACATCTCTTTTTCGTGGATTGCTTTTTACTTTATATTTAAAGTCAGTAGGAATAAATGGGAACTTTTCCATTTTCCACCTTGCCATATTACTATCATAGTCTTTCGCATCATACAGCTCTACCAAATGGCCAAACGCCCATGTAATCACATAGTTGTCCCCTTCATAATAGCCATCTTTTTTTGTTTTAATGTTTAATGCATCTGCTATGTTTTTAGCAACAGAAGGCTTTTCTGCAAGAATTAACTTCAATATTTATCACCTATTCTATTGTTTTATTTTAGGAAGTAGCAGGAAGGTAGAAATGGGAGGAGAGTATTCAGAAGTTGTATAAAGCTTAACTCATTCGTTCGGAATTTCCGACGCACAGGACGATTGACGTGGCGTTCTTAGTCAGCCTGCTTAGTTAACACGTAATAGAGTCATCTAATATTTTACCATAACTAGTAAAGACTATCTAAATGTTTTCATTTAGATAGTCTTTCACTCTAGATATTTAAATTGATAAGGTGGTACTGAGCTATGTTTTAGTGCTGGTGCTAGTATATAGGATCTATTACATAGTTAAATGTTCCAAGACTATCCATGCTCAGTCCAGTACCCAATGTCCTAGGAGCATTTCGCCATCCATTGGTAGGTTGAACAACATATAGGTAAACTTTCTTTTTGGCTAAGTCTTTGTGGAAGTGCCTAGTACGAAAGGGTTAATATTTTGGGGAGAATAATTTATTACAATTTAGCTACCAAAATTAAGAAAATGGGTTAGCACAGGTTGATAAGGTAATGATATCCCAACAACACTAAGTTCTATTCCAAAAACGTTGTTTGCCAATTGCGGCAACAAAATCCTTTCCGAAATCAGGATTATTTGCAGCAAAAACGACACCTTCTAAGTTATTTTCACTTGACGTTTGAATATAAGACTGTCCAGTTGTTGCAACACCAATTGGTTTATAATGTTTATATGCTTCATGGATGAAGTTCATTATGTCAGAATTAAACTTTTTTTGATTTTTAGCACTTCCACCAACTACATAGAGCGAGTCATAAAGGACAGGATATTTTGTTCGAAATGTTTCGTTTACTTCAATTTTGGTCCCATCGTTTCCTGTAACAGTACCAAGTTTATCACTAATAATATCCATAAAAACTCCATTTTGCTGTAAAATATTCAATACATTTCTAACTTCTTCTCCATTAAATCCATTGCCTATTAATACACCAACTTTTTGTGTATAAGCATAATGAGGTGTATTTAATTGGCTAATGGCGGGGGAACTTTTTGTTACTGGAACATGTGAACCTTTTGGACGATCTACGCCAAGTTCGTCGGCCATAATACATGCCATCTCTTTGTCTACGTTTGCCCACATTTCAACGTTTTGCTGCCTAACCGATTTACTTTTTGCGTATTGCAGATGGAAGATAAATGTTTCCACAAGGTCTTGCTTTTCTACGGATGATAAGCTATTCCAAAAGAGTCTAGCCTGTGAAAAGTAATCATAGAACGACTCGCTTGGACGTTCCCTCGTAATGTGTCCTTCTACTTCCCCTGGATAATGGGTATATCCACCTTCTTCAGGACTGGCTTCGGCTGGTGTATTTCCAGCTAATGAATTGTTATGATAATTTACATAATCAACATCAATCCGGTGTCTCTGATAGCTATCTCGAAGGTTATAATTCCTTTGTACAATCGGTCTGTTAACTGGGATGTCCTCAATATTTGCGGAATTTTGTCGATATAGTTCTGTATCCCTGTAAGCAATTGCTCTCCCTTGCAGGACGGGGTCGTTCGTGAAGTCAATTCCTGGAACAACATTGGCTGGATCAAATACCGACTGCTCTTCTTCTGCAAAGAAATTATCTACAAGCCGGTTTAATGTCAACTTACCGATAGTTTCAACAGGTACTTCTTCTTCTGGCCATAGTTTTGTATCATCTAATACATCAAAATCAAATTTAAATTCATCTTCTTCAGCAATTAACTGTACACCTAATTCATATTCAGGATAGGCTCCTTTTTCTATTGCCTCAATGATATCCCGTCGATGAAAATCTGGATCTACCCCTCCGATAACATTTGCTTCATCAAGTAACAATGAATGAACACCAAGTTTTGGAATCCATTTAAATCTAACAAAAGTCCCTTTTCCTTGATCATTAATGAACCAAAATGTATTGATCGGCCAGCCAGCCATCATTCGCCAGCTTCTCGGACGGCCTCGCATAGACATTAGCCACATTACCATATGAGCTGATTCCGGGTTGTTCGCGACATAATCCCAAAAACCATCTTGTGCGACAGTTGCTTGTGGGATATGTGTTATCGGATTCGGTTTAGCTGCATGCGTCACATCCATAAATTTCATGGCATCAGCCAAAATGAAAACAGGAAATTGGAGAGCCAACATATCATAATTTCCTTCTTGTGTGTAAAACTTGGTTGCAAAACCACGTATATCTACTGCTGTATCCTTCGATCCTTTGTTTCCGATAAAATTAGAGAATCGAACAAATACAGGAGTTTTGCGTCCAGCTTCTCCCAGAAAGTGAGCACTTGTAACATGTTTCATTGATTTATAACTTTCAAAGTCCCCATATACACCAAAGCCCCGAGCATGAACCACCTTTTCTGGTATTCGTTCCCGGTTAAAATGTGTCTGTTTTTTATAAAAATGAAAGTCTTGTAATAAATGCGGACCACGCTTTCCTGCTCTTAAGCTCCAGCGATCATTTGAAACTTTTACTCCATTCTCATCTGTCATCTTCTTTCCGGGACCAGTGTTTTTTACGCGATCTCGTTCCAGTTGCTCATCTTTCTTATCAACTGGTTTTTTGTTTCTGTCCTTATCCATTTAATCACCCATCCTATCTTAGAATTTTTAACACACCTTTAGATAAATATGTTTTTTTTTCTGAAATTAGAACATTTTTATGACTTAGATGGAACGTATAATTACAGCATATAGAATCATAGGACATACTTCTCCTATCTTACTTTTCCTAGTTACCTGATACTTTGAGTTAGCTTTTTGATTAGTTCAAATAGTTTTTCCAAACTGCCAGCGGTTTAGAAAGATAAGTCCAACTCCTTACTCACAATCGTAATCGGCACTTTTCCATTTAGATAAGGAAATGTATTGAGGGACCTCCCAGCCTGATTGATCATGTAAAGTATATAATGAATATAGGGGATACCAGCCTCGTAGACTGGTAACGCTTGTAAATATAAGCTTTGTCTTATAAAGTTTGCATATCCATCTAGCTTACCGCCTTTTTGGGTGTATGTAACTACTATATGAAAGGATCAATGATTAGTGCAGAGGTTAGGGAAATAAGTATTGGTTATTTCCCTTTTCTAAACAACGATACTTTTTGAAGATATTTCAAAAGATACCAAAAAGCAATATGACAGCTTTTTGCCAATAAAACTAATTAAGCCATCGCGGACAAACCAGAAGATATGACCATTACAATGAATATTTGTCGTGGTAACTATAAGTCTACCTATGCTGGCAGTGGAAGCTATGATGCTGTTGTGGAAATAGAATTCTTTTTTAGAAAAATTCGCATTCGCTCGTCTTTTAGCGAAGGTGTTAGTTTTTCTTATACTTGGGACGTAAAAATTTTAGCTACGTCGAGTCCACTTCTTGGCTAAAATTTTATACTTTCCTAACGTGCAAAAAAACTGGGTCTGTGTGATGGAAATAGCCACACAGACCCAGTTTTTTATTTTTCTCTAGTTGGAAGAAACGATTCCCTCCACTTTTTCTAGTTCTTTTCCTAAGAACTTAGCTACTTCTAACATACCGTATTTTGTATCGCTTGCCGCTTCTGCTTCACTATTGTAATTCGTATTGGTGTTAATATCATACGTGTAAAGTGTCCCATTTGCATCTTCAATAAATTCAATTCCTGCTATTTTAATATCATTTGCTGCTAACACATTTTCATATTTTTGAAGGATTGGATGGTCAAAACCTTCTCTTATTTGGAATTTTGCAGGTTCCTCTGATTCTTCTCCAACCGGACAGAATAAATCATCGATTGTGCATGCATCTGCTGGACATAATTCGAATCCTTCAGATGTATCTACACGAACTGCATAGACAAACTTTCCACCTACAAACTCACAACGCGTAATGTAAGATGCTGGAGATTCGATATATTCTTGAATCAAGGTAATCCCATCCACTGGTTCTTCAAAAGCGTCACTTTCCACATATTTTTGTAATGCTTCCACCGATTGAAACAATTGTACTCCTAAGCCTTTACCAGCACGGTTATGTTTGGTGATAAATTGTTTCCCTTCAAATGATGCCGCCGCTTTTAATAATTCTTCTTTCCCAACTGCTGCAATCGTTTTTGGAGTTTTTACACCAAACTTCTCGAGTTCGATATATTGCTTTACTTTGCTCAATTCTAGTTCTAATGCTCGTGATCCATTAATAACAACTCGACCATGCTGCTCTAACCAAGCTAAAACTGCACTCGTTAACTCTGGAGCAAAACGATTTCCTCTTGTGTGTGAAGAAGCACTCATACGATTATAGAAGATCCCTTCAGGGGGTACAGACGTTAAGTCAACCGTCCCCCTTGTTAACAACCAATCTTCATATGGAAGTTCTAATTCTTCTAATCTATTAAATAAATGTTCTGTCCATTCTTCATTTTCATGGATTACATAAATTTTTCCCATAGACACATCCCCTTTACTTAATGTTAGTTGTCGCTTTCCGTAACTCTTCTACCTTAGGCATCACTTGTTTGGAGAAACGTTCTAACTCCTCAAGTTGTGGTGAGCACTGCAACAGCAATAGATCTACACCCACTTCTTCGTATGCTAAAATTTGTTTTGCAATTTGTTCTGGTGTTCCAACAAGGTTTGGACGCAAGCCTCTATTAGAAACAGAATAATCTTGTAATTGGATTTGCTGCTCCAATTCAGACTTGGAAGTGAAATCCTTAAATCCAGCATAGCCACTTGCATCTTTTACAGTGGTAATTCGTTTTAATTCTTCTTGAGCCTCTTCTTCAGTATCTCGACAAATCACATAGGCAGCCATGCCAAATGATTGCAATGCCTCTCGACCTGTTTCTTGTCGTCGTACTTTCATATCAGCAATTTTCTGCTTTGCTTCTTCTACTGTATGCCCGTGCATCACATATGCGTCACATAAAGAAGAAATTACTTGTTTTCCTTTATTGCTTTCTCCGCCAGCATACAGGGTAGGATTTGGTTTTTGTACTGGCTTTGGCGAAAGCTTCGTTTCTTCTAAATTGTAAAATTTCCCATGGTAGGAGAATGTTTCTTCTGACCATAAGCCTTTTAAAATCTCTAAAAATTCAGTCGTCCGATCATATCGTTCATCGTGGGCTGTAAAGTCACCACCATATTGTTTGGCCTCTCCTTCCCACCAACCAGAAACCACATTTAACGTGAAACGTCCATTACTAATATGGTCAATATTTGCCGCCATTTTAGCTGTTACAGCTGGATTATGAAATACAGGACGAACTGCTGTCATAATCTCAATTTTTTCTGTAACAGCAGCTAATCCCGCCGCAGTAGACCAAGCTTCTAGCGCGTCTGCTTCAGGTCCTTTAACATCATTCAAATACAACTCTGCAATTAAGGTTGTATCATATCCCCATTTTTCTGCAGATTGGATTACCTCTTTAGCGTAATCAAAGGTAGGTGGCATATTCTCATTTTCTACATTCCGAAGCCATCCTCCAAAAATTGGTAACCAAAATCCATACTTCATTTACTCCACTCCCCTTATTTTTTCTGTAAAACGAAAAACTCTTTCCCTCGATAAGAAGAAAAGAGTGATCTAGTAAACAGATTATCCTCTTCTTATCTCTCAAGCATTTTGCTTGCTGGAATTGGCACAGTATTCTTTAAACGACGCAAAGAACCTGTTGCCGAGGCTTCCATGGGCCATATCCCTCCACCTCTCTCGATAAGAACTTAATGTTATTATTTAATTGCTTAATATGATAATAAAGTAAGGTGTTCGAAATGTCAATAAATTAATCCATAGTATACAGATATGATTAAAGTTGATATAAAAAATTGTTGCTTTTTCAAACATTAATCATACTGCATAGATGATGTATTATACGCAATAGTTTAACTTATGAATACCGCTACGGAAATACTTATACGCAGTAAGAAACCACAAGGAATTAAGGAGACAAAGCGTACAAAGCTAACCATCACAGCTGTCGCTAAAAGCTGCTTTCATTCTATTGAGTAGCAATTATGTTCACTAACTCATCTTCAATCGAAGGTCCTTGGTCTTCATCGATCAAATTATTTAACAAAATGGAAAAAGTTAATCTTCCTTCACTTTTCGTATCGACATATCCGGAAAGTGTACTAACGCCATAAATTGTTCCTGTTTTAGCTTGGACTGAATGCTCGTGCATCCGATTTCGAAGTGTTCCTCCTACCATTCGGTCTGCTTCTCCAGCCTCGGGTAATGCATTAAGATACGTTGAAAACCAATCTTTATCTTGAATGGTATACAATAGTTCGGAAAAAACATTTGCAGGAATTAAATTCATATGTGAAATACCCGAACCATCCCGCAGTACCATTGTTTCTGTATCTATTTCTAATTGTGATAGTACTTCTTCCACTACTTCTAATCCCTTTTCCCAGGTACCTTCACCTTTCTCCACTTTCCCCATCTCTTTTATCAAAATCTCCGCATGTCCATTATTACTTACTTTCATAAATGGTACCAATAGATCAGAAAGTGGCATAGAATCATGGGCGTGTAACAATTTGGCATCTTCGGGTGTTTTTCCCGATTGTTTATCACCAGTCCAAGTTATTCCTTCATTTTTTAGTGCCTCTTGAAATAAATTCATTGCATACATCGTCGGCTCCCAGACCGCCATCCATTCTTTTATAGGTGTAGAACCTGTTGGAATAGTTCCATCTATCCTAATTATATTTGTTCCATGCTGACGTTCGATGGTTAAATCTTCTTCTCTATTTTGCTCACTTGTTGTCGCATTATTTTCTATCGTTATGTAGTCTGTGGTTGGGGATACACTTACAGTAGGAGCTTCTCCAACCGTATTAGGTCGAATGGTCACAACAACTGTACCCGCATCATAATCCTGATCTGGTGATGCCGTTAATGCAGAAACTTGTGCACCATAATACCATTGTTCATCACTCCAAATTAAGTCTGGTGATAAACGTTCATCATCATACCACGTATCATCTGCAATTATATTTCCTTCTATTTTATTTATCCCCTTTTTTTGCAGTTGTTTCGCAAAATCAGCAAAATCGGAAGCCAATAACGTAGGATCTCCTTTTCCCTTTAAATAAAGGTTTCCATCAAGCACGCCATCTGTAATAGAACCTTCAGTCAATATCTCAGTCTTAAAGGTGTAATCCCCTCCCAACGTATCTAGAGCTGCTACTGCCGTAATTAACTTCATATTTGATGCTGGACGCATTCGTATATTACCAAAATGATCATACAATAGTTCACCTGTTTCTGCTGAACGAATACTAATGCCAATTAAAGAACCATCTAATATGGATTCTTGTTGTATATAATCATCCAGTTTTCCCGATAATGGTGAGGTCTTCTTATTTACAGCATTTACCACTCTACTTTCTCCTTCCTTGTTCATCTCCTCTCCTCTATCATCACTTGATGAAAATAGATTTATTATACTAATACTAATTACAATCATTGTACAAACCAATGCCATCACAAATCCTATCGTTAGTCGCTTCATAAAAACCACCTTTTTATGTTGCTTTCCCTATAGCATGATGAACGGGAATAGGAAACTTTATACGTTACTCTATTTATTCCATGATTAAGAAAATTCCCCTTTCTTTTTTTAATAAATTTGATAAAGAAAAAGGAAAAAATATACATAATCAATAGAACTAGTGGAACAATACATACGGAGTAAGGGCTAAAGGCTCAAATATATATTTTGGAGGTATTTTTTATGGCACAACAAAATCCACAACAACAATTACAGCAAGCTGTTCAACAAGCGCAAGCAGCGCAACAGGCAGTTCAACAGGCACAGGCAAATGCGGATCCTCAGCAATTACAAAATGCACAGCAACAATTACAACAAGCTGAGCAGCAAGTTCAAAATGCACAAACTCAAGCTGGTGCAAATGCACAACAAAATCAGCAACTACAACAAGCACAACAAGCTGTTCAGCAAGCACAGCAACAATTACAGCAAGCGCAACAAAACAAAACACAATAAACAAACGTACGAAAAGGGAGCCCTCACACAGAGGCTCCCTTTTTTATACGTTAGGAAAGTATAAAATTTTAATGTTCTAAGTATAAGAAAAACTAATACATTCGCTAAGAACGAGCAAATGCGAGTTTTTCTAATAAGGTCTTTTCTCATACTCACCATCGGAGTGCTATAAGTCCGACAATTACAACACCATTGAGTTCCTCTTCTGACACACGCCAGACATCACGAGCATAAAGGAGCTCGATGCGTCGTAGTATATATAAGCTTATTCATCAAGTACTTCAAAAAACAGCCTTCTATACTTATTTATCATTGCTATTTAGCCATTTGACGAGGGTGTCAGGGTGATCGATTTCTTTTATCCACTCTGGACGAATGGAAAATCCCTTTCCATGCGGATAATGATTGATAAAATAGGTATTTTGCTGTTGTGGCGTTAACATTGATTGATCACAACTAAAATAGTGGCACTGATTATCTGCCATGAATAAAAATAGTAAATTCGCTCTTGACTGTACAACATCTGAAAGTAGTTCACGATAACTTAACAGCTGCCCATAACCGATCCCATAATGCCTTGTATGTTTTTCTTCCACTAATAAGATCATATTAGGCTGCTTGTGAAAAAGGAAATAATCAATATCTACAAAACTAAATCCATTCCCCATGTGTTGCCGGAACCATTTGCTTAAAAAACTATGTTTGATGTTTTCATCTTTTATATCCTCTTTTGTTTGTACACACCATATCGGAATGGGATCCTTTATCATCTGTTTTAATAATGCTTCTTCTTCTGGCTCAACAAAACCATCTACTAAGATGAGATATCTTGTTTTCGGATTAGCATTGAATTTATACAAAGCAGATACAATATACACATTCTTCCAAACGGTTATGTCATTGGATAAATTATCCGTTATTCCATCTAAGGCTGTTGGTCTTAACCCAGTCCCTTCTGGTTTGACAGCTTGTTCTACATACTTTGATTTTGTTCGTTGTATGATATATTGCTTTAGTTGCTCACCTGTTGCCTGTACGATTCGATTGGATCGTATATTCTTCACCTTAAAAGTCATCTGGAATCCTCATTTCTTCTATTTACGCTAAGTAATGATGAATCGAATTAGGTTTCCCTAAGAAAAATCCTTGACCATACTCAACACCTAACGATTTAGCTACATTTAAATCTGCTTCTGTTTCAAATCCCTCTAAAATAAACATTGTTTCCTTTCCTAATAGCTTAACCATTAACTCAATTAAACGTTGCTTTTTGGATGATGTTGATAGATCTTTTGCAAAGTATCGATCTACTTTTGCTATATCAGGTTCAATTTCTAAAAGCGAAACTAACGAAGACTCCCCTTTTCCAATATCATCCAACGCTATGTAAAATCCTTTCTTTTTCAATCGTTCTACAACTGTTTTCAATATCGTTAAATCGGACACCTTCTCTGCCTCACTTATTTCAAACACAATCACATTCGGCTGTAGATGTAATTCATATAGGATTGCCTCTAAATGGTCATAAAATAACGGATCCATCAACGTAGAGGGAAACACATTAATAAAAAAGGGGATTTCCTGTAATGACAAGTTATCTTTTTTTAATGTCAACAATGCTTTTTTGATAGACTGCATATCAACTTGTAGTAATTGATTCTGTTCTTTCGCATACTGGAAAAAGTGCTCCGGATTTTTGAATTGCTCTGAACGTAATAACAGCTCAAATCCGTGTACTTCCTTTGTCCTAAGCTCGACGATTGGTTGGAAAACATGATAAAAATCTACTTCATTATCTAATAAAAACATATTCGACTTTTCCACGTAAATACCCCACTTTACCCATAATCATACTCTAATGGAAAACAGGATAATTCCAACAATCAATTATCCTGTTTTTACTAATTATAATTTAAATTGACGTACCAACCCATTTAATTCTTCGGCTAGTTTTGCTAAATCATCACTACTTTGTGATACTTCTTCCATAGAACTCGACGTTTGTTGGGATGATGCAGATGTCTGTTCAATTCCTGCTGCTGATTCCTCTGATATGGCAGCGATTTCTTGAATAGAACCATTCATTTGCTGACTGTTTGCTGCAATATCTGCTAGATTATCAGACACTATTTTAATGTTTGCCGCCATTTCTGTAACAAATGAACTGATACCTTTAAACGTTTCACCAGTTGTTTCAATTTGTTTTGTACCTTCCTCTACTTCTGTATAGCCATCCTGAAGGGAAGAAGTCACAATACTAGATTCGTTTTGAATGGTTGATACGATTTCCGTAATATCTGTTACTGATTCAGATACTTGTTCTGCAAGTTTTCGCACTTCATCTGCAACAACAGCAAAACCTTTTCCGTGTTCTCCTGCTCTGGCAGCTTCAATTGCAGCATTTAATGCTAATAAATTCGTTTGATCGGCAATATCTTTAATCACATTAACCAATGTTGATATTTCCTGTGACTGTTTATCCAACCCTTGTACCTTTTGGACCGCTTCTTGAACGATTTGGTCGATTTTGGCCATTTGTTGTGTTGATTTTTCCATTAATTGACTGCCTTCATCTGTCATCGTTAGTACTTCATTAGAAGCATGTTGCACAAGTTCTCCATTTTCGTTTGCTTCTTGTACTTTTGTCGTAAATGTTCCCATTACAGTTGACAATTCACTAGAGCTACTTGCCTGTTTTTCAGATCCTGATGCTAATTCCTGCATCGTTGTAGCAATCTGTTCGGAGCCAGCCTTCACCTCATTTGCAGATTGGGTTAACTCTTCACTTTGACTGCCTACTGTTTCAGATACTTGAGAAACTTGTTTAATCACATTTCGTAGATTCGCACTCATTATATTAACTGCATAAGCTAATTTTCCAATTTCATCGTTCCCATTATAATCAATATCTTCAACTACAAGGTCCCCATCAGCAATTTTTGTACTCACACTTACTACTTTATTTAAGTTACGTGAAACGACTCGACTAATAAAAAATACAAGTAATGCACCAATCACGATTGATACAATGATGGATGTAATTTGCACAATCATCGCTAGTTCTTGACTTTCCTTAGTCTCGGTGACAGCTAATTCTCGCTCTTCATTAACAGTAGTTTCCAAATTCCCTAGTAAATCAACCGTTTCTGATCGAAGTTCATTTGCTTGAGAAACAAAGGTTACTGCGGCATTTTTATCACCTTTATTTAATGCAGGAACAATATTTTCTAAAAATAAATTATTTATTTGCTTGTCATTGGCTACAATTTGATCAAATAAATCCTGTTGTTCTGGTGTATCCATCCTTTCTTTTAGATCAGCTTCTAAGGTGTTAAACTCCTCACGGCGACTTTCATATTCTTGGATATATAGATCGTTTTCATCTTGCAAATAGCTAATTATACGAATACCTTTAGACCGAGTTAAAGACCCCATTTCTGTAATAGATATCGAGCGATCCCCTCTGCGTTCTAAAGCATCAACATCGTTTCCAATATTATTAATTAGAATCGTAACAACAGCTGATGAAGCTCCAACTAGCCCAAGAACAATAAACAAAATAAGTCCATATTTCCAACCAATTTTTAGATTTTTAAATTTTAACTTATTAAACACATTTCTCACTCCAATATCTTTTGTATAGTTATAAACCGTATCTCTGCTTCTTGAATTCGTCCTCGTGTAAAAGGTTTCACGATGAAGGCATTTTTTCTAGCTTTAATAGCATCGATCACCATATATTAATCTAGTAATAAATAAATATGTTTATCACCGATTTCCTCATAACGCACTGTGACATGAAGTGCTGTTTTATGTCCTGAGAGGCTTGTATTTCCTTGCATTATCAGCTTTTGTCCCTATACTTGTATTTGACATAACGTAATCACGCTCCTCCAGCATCAATAAAAAAAGCTATTCTAATTGAATAGAATAGCCAACCCACTAGTAAAATTGGTAGCCAGGCGATCATAGTTTTTAACAAGAACCGTAGACCCTTTGCTTTGCGTCCTATCTTTTCAGATAGTTTGCCTTTATCTTCTATTTTTAAATTTTTATGTAATCTATTGTGAGTCATTATAACTGAAAAAACAATAAAGCTTGACTCATTCGGTGGGGGTTTTCCCTTCAAGCCCCACCGAATGTTAGTTGAACTTGAACTTCACTTTTACTGGCAGTTATCCCCCACTTATAATTCTTTGTTTCTCGAAGTCTTGAAGTGGAGGGTTACGACGTACAGGACGTACTAGTGCTGACGTTGCGATTGACGTGGCGTTCTTAGTCAGCCTGCCAGTTAACACGTGATAAAATTCTACAAAATCTGACAATTTGATAGTATTCCTTTGTTTGCTATCTTTTTTCATCGATTCCTTCTATATCATAGTTCGGAACAATTAACACTTCAACACGTCTATTTTTAGCTCGATTTTCCTCACTGTCATTTGGTACAACAGGCTGATATTCTCCATACCCTTTTGCACTAAACCGCTCTGGTTCGAGTTTTTCATTTGTCAAAATATGAGTCATAAAGTTAACAGCGCGTGTAACACTCAACTCCCAGTTTGATGCATAATCGCTATTCTTAATCGGAACATCATCCGTGTGGCCACTAATAATGATCTGGTGTGGTGGGTCAGTATAAAGGAACTCTGAAATTTCTTCTGCTAATTCCTTTCCTTCTTCCTTTACCTCAGCACTTCCAGAATCAAATGAAACCTCATTCAATATTGTAATATATAAGCCTTCTCCTGTTAGCTTTGTTGCAAGTATTTCTGACAAATTATTTTCTTCAATGTAAGCATTAATTTCTTCCTGCAAAGCCTCCAACATTAACCGCTCTTGTTCTCCTTCTGTGATTTCTTCTGATTCTTCCTCCACTGGCTGCTGTTCATTTTGCTGGGTATCAATTGGAGTTGGATCTCCTTCTTCAAAAATACCATCATTGCCACTAAATTCCTGATTAAAAACTTCTGTTAATTCTTTATACTTTTGGGTATCAATTTCACTCATCGCAAATAATACAATAAATAAAGCAACTAATAATGTTAGCATATCAGCATAAGGAAGTAACCAGGATTCATCCATATGAGAATTATGATTACGCTGTTTCTTTTTTCTCATTTTCGTCCTCCTGATTGATCGTTGCTAATTCTTTTTGTGATAAGTATGACCCTAACTTATCTTGTATCACTTGTGGTGAATCCCCATTCGTAATGGAGAGAATTCCTTCTATCATGATTTGCTTTACTAATACTTCATTTTTGGATTTCTCGCGAAGTTTATTAGCAAATGGGTGCCATAGGACATATCCAGAAAATATCCCAAATAATGTTGCTATAAATGCAGCAGAAATAGCTTTCCCTAAAGCTTCTATGTCGTTTAAATCACCAAGTGCGGCAATCAAACCAATTACAGCTCCCAGTACCCCGAGTGTTGGTGCGTATGTACCTGCTTGTGTGAAAATGGACGCACCTTTCTCATGGCGTTGTTCCATCGCATCGATCTTTTCGAGCATCACATCTTGGATAAACTCGTTTGATTGTCCATCAATAGCTAATTGTAATCCAGATGATAGAAATGGATCATTAATTTCATCCACTTCTTTTTCCAATGCTAACAATCCTTCTCTCCGACTTACATCAGCCCAGTTTGTGAAGTTGCCAATAAGTCCTTTTATATCTTGATTCTCTTCTTCGGTAAAGATAATTTTGAGAAGAGCGGGGACTTTTTTTAACGAACTGAGTGGAAATGAAATACAGACTGCCGCTAAAGTTCCTAAGAAAATAATTAACAGAGCAGCTGGGTTTAAAAGTGCAACGATACTAACACCTTTTAATACCATTCCAACTCCAATCGCTATAATTCCAATGATAATACCAAAAACCGATGTCTTATCCATTTTCATCCTCCAATCAACGAAATAAAGTTTTTTCATTTCCAACATAATTGAATGTATTAAAGTTAGTAGCTTCTTCTATTATATTAAATAAAGCTAGCACTTAAGTAGCATACGACTTTTTACCTGTATATACAATAGATTTTCACATATTCAAAAATGAAAATTTTTTCTGAAAATTTCCGTTAAACGACAAAATACGTTAATATACGACACGAATGAACGTGTTGTTTTTAAAAATCTTAGAAAAACTCGCATTCGCTCGTCCTTTTGCGAATGTGTTAGTTTTTCTTATACTTAGGCATTAAAATTTTAGCAACGTCGAGTCTACTTCTTAGCTAAAATTTTATACTTTCCTAACGTAGAACAAAAGCTAGAAGCGCCTTGATTACCCCGAGATTAGAAAGCTTGGCTTGTCGCCGAGTGGCGACAAGCCTTAGTTGCATTTATGCAGTAAGAAAGTTTTTTTAGCTACCAAGCATAAGCCAAGCCTCGTCGTGGCGCTTTTTGCGCGTAATGTGGATTGACTTATGACCTCGAGGGGGTAGGCGCTGGCCGATGAAAACTCGCGCGTCCTTATGTCTATCGGCACTAGGACGTCAATCGCTCGAAGCTGGACGTGACCTTTCCTATAAAAGGCAGTGATGAGGCCAACTTTTTCTTTCTTTTAAAAAAGAGTAGTCGGTCATACAAACCTCTACTCCCTATCATTTCTTCTATTTAGTTTTATGGGTCTCCTATTTCCGATTTAAATCCTTTATTTCAGTGCCAGGGTAATAAAATTGAATAATTTCTTTATAGTTTTTTCCATTTTCCCCCATTACTTGTGCACCCCATTGACTCATCCCGACACCATGACCAAATCCCCTTCCACTAAGCGTATATTTTTCCTCATCAGCTTCCAAGGAATCAAGTAAATAGCTTTTAAAAGAATTTCCACCAATCATAGGCCGAATTTGATTTAGCGGAACATCATCCAATTTAACTTGTTGAAACAAAATCGTTCCTTCCATTAAACGGCGTAAAAACTCTATTGTTATTGAGCCTTGTACACTACGTCCAGATGCTAACTTTTCCTCACTTAAAGAAAAATGGGGAATCGATAGAATCTTAATCTCACCTGGATATCCATTTTTTTGTAACCAACTTTTCATGGTTTCCGTTATTTCTGGATCTTGTTCATTTTCCATGATCCACCAAAAGGGGTCATCCCAATTTATTTCATCTAAATCTATTTGTGTTTTGTGTAAGCTAAATTCCCAGGGATGTGTGGGATCAAATGGATCCTCTTTGACTGGAAAGTATGGTTTCGATTCCCCTCCCCATACATTTTCATTACTTTCTGTTTTTCCGCCATTACTAGCAGAATAAAATGCATTGATAAGCTCGTCATCATATGTGATGACTTCTCCTTTTGTTTCCTCTACAGCCTGTGTTGTTGTTTCATCCCATTCATAACCTCCATATACTTGGTATTGAATGGTATCATCAATTAACTTATCCACATGACTAACAGCATACGTTCTTGCAGCTAATGTTTGTGCTTTTAACGTTTCTAATTCCCAAGATGGAAATACTTCAAGTGGGACAACCCCTTTTAAATAGTCTTCTAATGGAAGTTGATTAATTGGACGAATATACTTTTTTTCCTCGATAACAAATTCCATCGCGCCTAAATAAGGACGTTCATTTACGTAAATCTGGTGATCCTCACTATATCTTTTTGGGTATAACACAAACGAGTCATTTATAGTATAAGAGTCACCTCCCCCTTTTAAGACGAGTGTATTATCATTTTTCACCTTTAGTGTATAGGTTTCACCAGATTTAACGTTTACAGTAGGATGAAGATTGAAATAATCCCCATTCACTTCGATGCTAAGTGAATCGGTCTCACCAATGTGATTCAATAATTTCACGGTGACCATTTCATCAGCATGACTTGGTTCTGGAAATAAACACGTAACAATGGCTAGTAAAAATAATAGTAAGTATCTCATATTATTATAATTGCTTCATTTTATTGGCATTATGCACACTAAAACAGGAATTTATGACAAAATTTAGCGCCAACGCAGACGTGTTTCAACTTTACAACATCCCTTCCGCTCCTCTTCCATTGGTTCAAATGTTAAGGAAAGACTGTCAGGGGTATAATCTATTTTTACATCAGCATTTATATCTAATGTATCAATTAACCGTTTTACTTCTTCTTTATCATTGACCTGTGCAGCTTCCATTAATTTTTCATCAAATTCTTTGGACGATCCTAGTTTATCTAATACACGATTTATATCTTGAATGAGGGGTTGCATATAATTTGCCGACTCGTAAAGATAATCTGGATTGACAGGTGGATATTGGGGACGATACATGTATGGAGTCCATGCAGGTCCGACTATATAGCAATTGAATGGAGGTATCCAATAATACATAAACTACTCTCCTCCTCTAATAATGTTTACTTATATTTAGCTTATGCAAGTAACAAATAAGAGCGAATAAAATTATTTACGTTTTTCCCATCACATAATTTAACTACTTTAGAAAAAACTAATCAAAAAGTTTATAGGGGGTATTTTTTTGGGCATTTTAGATGGTAAACAACAAGAAGAACCGTTTCATTCAGGCGAGGTATTTCATTTATGGTCCTATTTACATGGAACCAAAGCGAGCTTAGTTACCTTACAAGTTCTAACTAATCATACAGGAGATTATGATTTAAAAACTTTTTTAGAAGATGTGTATGAGAGCTGTTTCACCCAAGAAGAACAACAAGTGGAAGCTCTTTTAAAAGAAACAGGAATACGTCTTCCTCCTGCACCGCCAGATCGACCGAATGTTGAAGTACAAGATATCCCTGCAGGTGCCAGGTTTCAAGATCCTGAAATAGCTTTATTAACCCAGAAAGAATTGAGCAACGGAAGAATGATCTGTAGTTACATCATGGGGATTGCGCTTCGTGAAGATATCGCAACGATGTTCGATGAATTTCATACACAAAAAGCAGAATATGAAGCAAAACTTTTACAAATTTCAAAAGAGAAAGGTTGGATTGTATCGCCACCAATTAATGTCAAATAAGACTATACAAACACTGGAGTGAGTTAAATGGCAAAAAAAAATAAAACAATGATTATCATTGCTATTGGATCTATCCCACTAATCATGACATTAGGAAATTCCATGCTTATCCCCATTTTACCAGCAATGAAGTCTTCCTTAAATCTATCCCAAATGCAAGTCAGTCTGACAATTACCGTTTTTTCAATTGCTGGTGCTGTTTTTATTCCAATCGTTGGCTATTTATCTGATCGCTATTCTCGAAAAATCGTGATTATCCCATCACTCATTCTTTTTGGACTTGGAGGGCTTCTAGCTGGACTAGGAGCTTCAGTATTATCAAATGGGTATACATGGGTTCTCATCGGTCGTACCATTCAAGGTATTGGTGCTGCTGGTACTGCACCAATTGCAATGGCTCTTACAGGGGACTTATTTAAAGGTGGCGAACAAAGTCGAGTCTTAGGAATATTCGAGGCATCAAATGGTTTAGGGAAAGTATTATCTCCTATTTTAGGATCTATTTTAGCTATCATGGTTTGGTATGCTGTATTTTTCGCCTTTCCCATCATTTGTTTAATTTCTTTTTTACTCGTCCTTATTTTTGTTAAAGAAAAACAAAATCGCCAAGCTCCTCCTCCCTTTCGAAAATATATACATGGTTTATTAGGGGTTTTCAAACAAGAAGGGAGGTGGCTCATAACAACATATATTGCTGGTGGAACATGTCTATTTACCTTATTTGGAATCCTCTTCTTTTTGTCCGATATTTTAGAAAAGGATTATAACATTGATGGGGTACCAAAAGGGTTTATATTAGCAATCCCTTTGCTCATCATGGTTACAACATCCTATATTACTGGTAGCAAAATTGGAAAGAACTTAGAAAAAATGAAAAAAATTATGATTATCGGTTTTATCTTGATGACCATTTCCTATGGAACATTAGTCTTTTTTGAAAAATTAGCTCTATTTCTAGCTATTTTAGGGATTAGTAGTGTTGGAGCAGGGCTTATCTTACCATGTGTTAACAGTCTCATTACTGGAGCAGTTGGAAAAGAACGTAGAGGCTTTGTAACATCTCTATATGGGTCTGTTCGATTTCTAGGTGTTGCAGCCGGACCACCTATTTTTTCCCGTTTAATGGAATGGTCCCGTAACGGTATGTTTTTATCGGTGGCTGCTTTTACCTTTTTAGTTGGTATTCTTGTGTTATTACTGCTGCATGTCAAAGGAAAAGATGGAAAAGACAAGAAAACAACACCGATTCGATACAAGTATATTTGATGTCTTTATTTTAGTCTCTGTGTCCTTTCACCTTCGTAGTTCACCTATATTGCGAATAATAACTGCATTGATCTCGGCTTCGGACAGTCGCTTTTTCTGAGATGGTAAGTAAAGTGAGACCCCTAGAACCATGTGGCGAGTTGAGGAGGCTCATGGCTTACCCTAAGGTGCGCGAAGTATATTTCCTGAGTAGATATAGGCACCGTTTCAAGTTACGACGCATAATTAATCAACTCACTAAAACTTCATCACTTAAAACGATCATTTTAAGAAAAGCCTTTATTTAAGCTTATTGACTGACTAAAAAATATGTAAGATGCTCCACTTGCTTGATAATGTTAATGTTTCTTACGCCAACTAGGAATGATACGCCAAGCAAAGTTGATCCGATAGATAACATCTACAACGGTTGTGGCGATCCATTGACTTGTAATCGCTAGAAAAATTATTTTCCAGTCAATTAATGCCGCAGTCAGTAAAAAGATACATGTATTAATATAAAATAAGGGCTTACCAGGGGGAATAGCTCGTCCATACGCTATCATAATAGCGATGACACCGACACCACCATTAGATACGCCATTTTTCATTAGAATCCCAATGCCTGTCCCAAGAAAAATGGATCCAATCAATAAATCAAAAAACAAGTTTCGATTCGGAATGGTAACGTATGTTTCAAAAAAATCAATCGATAAAGAAGTCATCGTTATTCCCATAAAAGTCCATAAGAAAAAACGTTTCCCTAAGTAGTTTATCCCAACTAGCACTAACGAGAAATTAACGATCCAAAGAGCAGGCCCCATCCCGATGGAAAACCAATAATTTAAGATTACCGCTAAACCGCCCGCACCTCCAGATGGAATGGCATGGGGAAATAAAAATAAACCCATGCCAAACCCTTGAAAAATACCACCTAACATGACAAATAAATATTTTTTCAAGAATGCTTCCATCTGTTTCGGCTCCCTCTTTTTTTCTACTATTAGGACAACTCCTCCTTTACATTCATATTCATGATAAATCAAATCATGACAGCATGTGCTTATTATTAGGCAGTTTTATAAAAGATTGTTACTTTCTAGTATGAAACATCATGCATATAAGATGGATTATACGCAGTAACTAGAATATGCACATTGCTTCGCTTCGGAAAAACACTTCGCTTTCCGCGGGGGAGTGGTGAGCCTCCTCGGGCTAGCGCCCTGTGGGGTCTCACCGATCTCCTTCCCGCAGGAGTCTCCGTGTTTTTCCTACGCTAGCTCGTGGTCTAATCATATTTAGATCATCATTGATGCTAATATAATAGTTGATTGGAGCGAAGGACAGTCGACTCCTGCAGGAAAAGCACGTGTCCAGACCTGAGCAGGAAGTGGTCTTCTTCCGAGGAGGCTGAGGCCGTGCCTGCGGTAAAGAAGACACTGTGAAAACGTAAAGTTTGAACAGATGTCGCACTTATGCCCATGGTGAAAGCAAAGTGTATTTCCGGAGCGGGTAAATGCTCCAACCATCACCTCAAGTTACTGCGCATAATATAGATTATGCGCAGTAGAAAAAAACAAAGTATGTGAAAAGATCCTAATAAAAATAGAATGCAATTTATTTCACTTTAAACGATTCATACAAATACCGAACTAATGTATTACTGTCAAATATAGGTAAGTCCGTTACTTCTCGTATGGCATATTTATATGGCGGCATATTCGTACATTCTAATACAATAGCAGTAATAGCGGGATGTTGGGTTAATAAATCCATTGTTACCTTTTTCATTTCTTTTGCAATTGTAACTTGATCTAATATGGCGGTTTCTTCCACAATTGCAGCAGTAAAGGCTGGCGAATTATCCATTCCAGCAATGACAAAGGGATCATCTGTCACTTTCACGCTTTTTAAATGTTGATCTGTCAAGCTTGCCTTTCGTGCCGTTAACACACCTACCGTTCCACCTGTGAGTGCATGTGCCAATGGGATTTGCAATAAACTGGAGGAGAAAAATGGAACACGTAATTGTTGTTGAATTTCTTGTTGGAACAACGCTAGAAACCCACAACTTGTCGTAATCGCTTTAATACCTCTTTTCTCCATTTGCTTTGCCTTCTCAACAAACGGCCCAACAACCGCCCTATCTTTCTTTTTCACCACACGGTCAATGGTAGCATGACTGACCATTTCATAGTCTACCGGAAATCCAAATGTAGATGGATTGCCTATATCCCCTTTTGGCCGATAAAAACTCGTATCTAACATTAAAACACCAATGATTGGCTTTTGCATTAAATAAACCACACTAATAAACCAATTAGTAAAAAGTATAATGAATTAGGAAGTGCTAATATCATAACCTTTAATGGGTCTACTTTTTTATTTAATATACCACCAATTAAACCACAAACAACAAATGCAGTTAACCCAACTGGTGGCATATTTTGACCAGCTGCTGCAATATGAGAAGCACCTAAGGCAATTAGGGTTGGATCCACATTCATATTTTCTAAAATAGGGCCAAGAAACGTAATATTTACTGATTGAGCTGTTGTCTGTGATCCAGTAAGCATCCCTACTACAACCACAGATAAGGACCCACCTATTTTTACCATAGATGATGCTAACCCTTCTGTCATTAAAGCCACTTTATCAATTAAGCCAGAAGCATAAAACACACCAACCATCACACCAGCACATAGTTGAATTTGTACCGTTTGACTTACTTTACTAATACCGTTTTTAAATACACCTTTTGTTTGTTTGCGTACAGACGGAAAAAGAAAGCTAACGATAATAGCTACAATGATTGCACTAACAACTTGGAATGTAACACCTTGCACGATTGGAATATCCATTAGTGGGTTTGTAATCGCTGCCAAAAATCCAATTTCTATAAAAATATTGTAATCAAAAAGGGTATTTGCCATCACAATGATAATTAAGACGAGTAGTGGAATTAATGTCTTCCATCTATCTGCTAAAATTTGAAAGACAGATTGTGTAGGAATGAGTTCTTGAGGCATCTTTTTCCCGCGGACAAAACGAAATGATTCTAAAATAGCGAGTGCTGCGCCTAATGTAACTGTTATATAAGCAATACGAATAACAGGGTTTGGATCTGTATCTACTAGAGAAGCGGAAAGGAATACACCCTGTGTGATCGGAGGCATAATCGAACCAATGGATGCACCAAGTAAGATAATCATCCCAATTTGTTCGGGTTTTAATTTTAACTCTGAAAGGGAATTAATAATTAGAAAGCCAATTACAGTTGCTGCAGCAATGGCATCTCCGAGAAATGACCCAGCAATAATCAACGTAATAAATATCGCAACAATTAATCCTTTTGGAGAGCTTCCAAACGCGGCTCTTAAACTATTAAGGGTTGTATCCATCGCACCGAGCTTTACTTGTGATTCCGCGTAGAGACTACCGAAAATCGATAACATAATAACCCATGATAACCGATCAATTCCATCTACAAAAGCCCACAGTGTTTCTCCAGGATTTAGGCCAGCTATAACAGCTGAAGAAAGAGCTGCTACCAAAAGCGCAATCCGAATATCACCGCCAATTTTTGGAATTTGCTTAACCAATGCAATCGTAAATAACAATGCTAATGGTATAATAATCTCCCACATATTTACCCTCCCCCTTTTCTCCCTTATACAGCTTTCAACCGTTTGAACTGTAACGGTTTTAATAATGACTGATCTTCTTTACGGTTCTCTACTAAACTCACAACTAATTTCCCAGTAATAGGAGCAAGTGCAATCCCATCCCCCTCATGACCAGCAGCAATGACAAATCCCTCGACACCTTCGACTTTATCAATGATAGGTAATCCATCTCCTGTATATGGTCTAAATCCTACCATGGACCGAATAATCCGAATCGGTTTTATGGCGGGTGCAATGCGGGTTGCGTGTCTTGCAATAGCAGCTAAAATCTCATCATTGATCGCCTTCTGAAACCCTTTAAATTCTCGACTTCCTCCAATTAATAAGTTGCCACTTTTCGTTTGACCAAGAGACAGGCCAATCCCATATGGGGGTTTCTTTTTATTTTCCTCATCTGTTTGATGTTTTGCAGCAATATATTGGGAGCATAGAATATTACCAAATATCATTGGGTTGATTTTTTCGGAAATTAAAATAACACCCCGGCGTGGCATAATCGTTAACCCTACACCAGCCATTTCTGCTATTTTCCCAGCAAAAGGACCTCCAGCATTAACGACCAATTCTGTTGCAATATAGCCGCTAGTTGTTTTTACTCCCACTACTTTTCCGTTTTGAATATCGATATCGATTACTTCTGTATGGGTACGAATATCGACTCCCCTTCGTTTAGCTGCTTGTGCAAATGCTTGACTTAGTTTCAACGGATTTACTTCCGCATCTTCTTTACTATACGTTGCACCGACAATATACTCTGCTAAACTTGGCTGTATCGACCTTGCTTCTTTTGAATCCAATAAGGTTACATCAATACCCGCTTTTTGCTGTTTCTTAACAAACGATTCCATGAACTCTATATGATCTTCATCCTCAATTACAATCATCCCACCTCCTTTATGAAACTCAATCGATGTTTCTAATTCTTCCTCTAAATTCTCATAGATTTGTCTACTCGCTTTTGCTAGTTTTATCGGAAAGCCAGGTTTTTTGGATTGTAGAAAAATTGCTTTGTCGCATGCACCTGA
This sequence comes from Oceanobacillus halotolerans, assembly GCF_010993955.1. Classification (GTDB taxonomy): domain Bacteria; phylum Bacillota; class Bacilli; order Bacillales; family Amphibacillaceae; genus Oceanibacillus_A; species Oceanibacillus_A halotolerans. The sequence continues at coordinate 223,324 of NZ_WIXL01000005.1, forward strand.
GGTTTGTGCTCCGATGTCTGTTTTTTCAACTAGTAACACATGCCGGGTTTCTGCAAGTCGATACGCAATGGACGTACCAATTACACCTCCACCTATCACAACGGCATCGTATGTTTCCATCCTTTAACAACTCCTTTACACCCTTTAAGAGGATGTTCCAAAAGTCCAGTAAAAATGACACATCTAATTTCTTCGTTGGCTTACTTTTCCGCTACCCACGTACTAATTGCTACGCTTCGCTGCTGGTAGCTTCACTGCCTCGAACTTTCGACGCAAAGGGCGTTAGCGTGAGGCGTTGCAACAGGACGCCTTAGACCTTAGCCGACTCGGTCCTTTTTATCCTCTTTTTAAAACACTCACTTTAAGTTGTTTTCCACATCGTCGTAACCTTCTCTCTTCCCTCTTCTACTTGTGGCATAAAGGTTAGTATCGCATTTTTTCGTTCTTTTTCTACTTCAGATATTGCCTGTTCCAGGGCTGACGATGGATTCTCTAGTAATCCTAGTCTAGAACTAATTGCTGTTGCTGCAAGGTTTCCCTGTGCCATTGCTACTTTTGCACCTTCAATTCCTGTTATATTACCAGCTACAAATAATCCACTTTGTGTTGTTTCCATCTCTGGACTATATAAAGGAATCGTACCACCAAGCTCCTTAATAGTTACCATTTTACAGCCAACAGATCCAGCTAATTCTGATAGTGGATAAAGCCCTCCTGAAAGGCAAACACAATCAACCTCAACGGGTATTGAATCATCTAAAACAGTCCCACCATTTCGATTTATCGGTGCAACACGGATATGGTCTACTTCCGTTTCTCCCCCTATTTCCATAACTCTTTTTCGTAAATACAATGGAATGTTCCCTATTTTTAAACCATTTGCTGGGTACCATTTTGCAGCTAGTTTTTTAACGAAAGGATTGTGTAGCATTTTACCAGCTGTTTTTAAAAGTTGATTTGGCGCAAGGTGGGACATCTTAGCTAAGTTGGTTAATAGATAATGAGGATCTGCTTTTTCTTGGGAAAACGGATTTATAGGAGGTAAATAAATTCCAACTACTTCTACCCCAGCAAGTTGTAATTCCTGCGCAATCGATAGTGATAAAGGATCGACACCAATAATTGCTACACGCTTACCTGGTTTTACACGGTGATAGTTGGTTAATACTTGTGCAGCACCAATCGCGATCACCCCTGGTTTCGTCCATCCTGGTATAGGGAGTGCTTTTTCAGCTGCACCAGTTGCTATTAACACATAGGAAGTATCAATTGTTTCACTATTTTCTAATACAACTTTCCAACCAGGGAAAATCCCCCAAGCTTCTGTTTCTTGTAGAAATTGAACACCTATTGATGTTGCCTGGTCCACTAGTTTTTCTGCTATACGTTGACCAATCCACCAACCTTTGTCAGGGACTTCATATAGTTGGCCTAGTAATTTTCCACCAGCTACGGGATTTTCATCCACAATTAATACATGTGCACCGTTTTTCCTAGCTTTTATGGCTGCACTAATCCCTGCTGGCCCTGCTCCAATTACAACAAGGTCAAATTTCATGGTGAATCTACCCCTTGTGATGAAATGAACATTCCGTCTTTTACAGTAGTAATACATGCACGTTTACTTCTAACACCATCTACAGTTACCCGACATTCAAAACAATGCCCAATTCCACAATACAAAGCACGGGGGGATTTTGCGATTTCCGAATAACGGAGAGTACGAATATTATTAGCTAGTAATGCAGCTGCAATAGATTCTCCTTCAAGAGCAGTATAGGAAGTTCCATTAAAGGTTATCGTAACCTCTCGTTTTCGTTGCTTTCCTAGAATAGGGTGATCAGCTATCCGCATCATGGATCACCCTTTCCATTCTGTGCAAGTTCAGCTAAACGTATTGGCCGTATTGGAAAATTTGTTCCTACCGAAGAAGAAATGATATTAGATTCATCAGCATAATATGTCATAACCTGTTCGACTAGCACACGACATGTTCTTCCTTGACATATTCCCATCCCTGCACGAGTTTGGAGTTTAAGTGATTTTACAGTCTGAGATCCATTCTCTATATGCGATATTAATTCTCCTAAGGTAACATCCTCACATCGACATATAATCATATCATTCACTGGCACTTCCCTCCTGCGTAAAAAATAATCATAAACATGGCAACTATCATGTACAATGGATTATGAAGTAAAAAATATGTTTATTTAAATGTATGAATTATCAGATACTTAATGCATTAATACTTTAAATTTCATACGAAAGGTGGGATAAAGTTGTTGGATAACCTGAATGTTTTAATTCTTGGAGGAGATACGCGCTACGTTGAGGTGATTGATGCTTTTGCGGATAAAGGGGCATCTGTATATGTAGCAGGTTATGACCATTTAGCACTTTCATCCTCGATACATAAGACATCAGTAAAGAATGTTAATTTCAGTAAAATGGATGCCATTATTTTACCAGTTGCAGGAACAGATACCTCTGGCAATATTGAAGCGACCTTCTCTGATGAAATTTTTATGCTTACAGAAGAACTATTAGCTCAAACGCCTAAACACTGTACCATTTATACTGGTACGGCAAATTCCTACTTGGAAAAACTTGCACAAACAACGAATCGGAAATTAGTAAAATTGTTTGCAAGAGACGATATTGCTATTATGAATTCTATCCCAACAGCAGAAGCAACTTTAAAAATCGCTATTGAAGAAACAGATGAAACGATTCATAGATCCAACGTAACCGTTTTAGGCTTTGGAAGGGTTGGAATAACAGTAGCACGGTTGTTCGGAGTAGTGGGAGCAAATGTTTATGTAGCAGCAAGAAAACCCGCTGATATAGCACGTATTACTGAAATGGGGTTAAAGGCCGTATCCTTTAATGAAATAGATAAAATAATTGGTAAGATGGACATTACCATTAATACGGTTCCCCATCATGTATTGGATGCTAAGCGAATTGCTACTATGAAGAAAAATAGTCTGATCATTGATCTTGCTTCCAAACCAGGTGGTACAGACTTTTCTGCTGCGAAACAGGAAGGAGTGCATGCTATACATGCACTCGGTTTGCCTGGGAAAACAGCAGCAAAAACAGCAGGTAAAATTATAGCAAATGTACTAACTGATGTAATTTCAACTAGTAAAACATAGAGGAATTAGTTACACCATCTGGTGGGCACTGAGATACCTTGAGCAATTCCTTTTTGCAGATTTTCAAGCTGGGATGACATTGTTATAGGATTATCTTTTTTGCCTTTTGTCTGCAACTTTACAAAAGAACGAAGAATGGATGAGTGTGTATTATATTTTCTTTCTGAAGTTTAAGACACAACCAAATTTTATATAGAGCCAAAAAAAACCTAAGATAGAATTTACCTATCTTAGGTTTTTTTATTTACTTGCCTGGCGGCGTCCTACTCTCGCAGGGGCAAAGCCCCAACTACCATCAGCGCTGGAGAGCTTAACTTCTGTGTTCGGAATGGGAACAGGTGTGACCTCTCCGCCATTGCTACCAGGCATGTATTTACCTTTACTTTTTCAAAGACAAGATATATTATATTTATTTTTTTGATAGAAATGCAAGGGCTTTTTTAAATTTATACCCTAAAAACTAAATAAGAGTCTTGTATCAACGAAACAACTAAATAGATAGTTAAGTCCTCGATCGATTAGTATCCGTCAGCTCCACGTGTTACCACGCTTCCACCTCGGACCTATCAACCTCATCGTCTCTGAGGGATCTTACTCACTCGAAGTGATGGGA
>NZ_WIXL01000006.1 GCF_010993955.1 Oceanobacillus halotolerans
CTTCGAGTGAGTAAGATCCCTCAGAGACGATGAGGTTGATAGGTCCGAGGTGGAAGCGTGGTGACACGTGAAGCTGACGGATACTAATCGATCGAGGACTTAACTATCTATTTAGTTGTTTCGTTGATACAAGACTCTTATTTAGTTTTTAGGGTATAAATTTAAAAAAGCCCTTGCATTTCTATCAAAAAATAAATATAATATATCTTGTCTTTGAAAAAAGTAAAGATGTATAAATGCCTGGTAGCAATGGCGGAGAGGTCACACCTGTTCCCATTCCGAACACAGAAGTTAAGCTCTCAAGCGCCGATGGTAGTTGGGACTTTGTCCCTGCGAGAGTAGGACGCCGCCAGGCAATATTTAATTGAAATATTAACTCTTATCGCGGGATGGAGCAAGCCGTTATCAAAGATGCTACAATCTGAAGGTTTGCGAGGAGTGCAACATCATTGTATAAGCTTACAACACGATGAGCATTGTTTTCGAGCAAAACATCCACCGAGATACATTGAGTTGTGAGGAGTGATACTTCACAGATATACTTGTAACACGATGAACAGTATTTATTGTTACTTGGTGCATGAATATTCTTATATAATTTTTTATATCGCGGGGTGGAGCAGTCTGGTAGCTCGTCGGGCTCATAACCCGAAGGTCGCAAGTTCAAATCTTGCCCCCGCAACCAAAATACTTCAACTAACTACGTCGTGTAAGCATCATAGCTAGTTGAAAATAAGTAGTACTTGAAAGAGTGCAACCAAAATATTTTCATTAAAGACATTACTACACTTTATTATAAATTGAAGTTTAGTAATAAATGAAAGAGTTTGATCAATTTCTCTTCAATAAAAATAATTCAATGGTCCGGTAGTTCAGTTGGTTAGAATGCCTGCCTGTCACGCAGGAGGTCGCGGGTTCGAGTCCCGTCCGGACCGCCACCTTATATAAATAACGATTATATACATAGATGCACATAATTTCATTATATGAAATTATGTGCTTTTTACTTTTTAGTGAGAACTTTAATACTAGAAGATACTTTTTGCATGCTTTGTTGTTTTCTACGACGCATAATTTATATTATACGCAGTAACTTGAGGTGATGGTTGGAGCATTTACCCGCTCCGGAAATACAATTCGCTTTCACCATGGGCATAAGTGCCACATCTGTTCAAACTTTACGTTTTCACAGTGTCTACTTTACCGCGGGTGGCTGTTGATCCTCCTCAACTCGTCACACGTTTCTAGGGGTCTTACCTAGGCCGTTCCTCCCGCAGGAGTCTACGTGTATTTCCTCAACTGATAGGAGCAACACTTCTTATTATATATTATGTTTTTATGATAGTTGATTGGAGCGAAGGACAATCGACTCCTGTAGGAATAGCACGCGTCCGAAGACCCCGCAAGAAGCGCTTTTTGCTTCTGAGGAGGCTGAGGCCGTGCCTACGGAAAGCGGGCTGTCCGTAGCGAAAATCAACAGTACTATTTATTGCGCATCTTACACCTTATATGCATGACGTTTCATATAGAAAGCAACAATCTTTTAGAAAATAGCCTACTAAAATATGAGCATTATATTTAATGTATTGGTACACTTTGTTATTTTAATGATAGAAATAAAAAAATTTTGATATAAATAGCATGGAGACTACTTTCTAAGGCTATCGTACAGAAGTGAGATAGACAAGTTCTTTAAAGTGAGAACGACTTTTTTTCATTTATAAAGGGTATTTGATATGATAAATATAGCTGATTTAAAGGAGCATGTGATATAGTTATGGATGAATTTGAATTTATTGAATCCATTAAACCAAAAACCTATAAACAGTCGTCAGTTATAAAAGGAATTGGGGATGATGCTGCTGTATTTCGACAAACAGCTAAAGATATCGTTACTTCGGTTGATACTTTTGTCGAAAATATACATTTTTCCCCCATAACAATGAATCCATATTATATTGGCTATCGCGCTCTTGCTGCCAACTTAAGTGATTTGGCTGCTATGGGGGCTGAGCCAGCTTTCTACCTAGTATCAATTGTTATTCCAGACAAATGGTCTGATTCATCGATTCAAGAAATCTTTATGGGAATGAAAAGTCTAGCAAATATGTATAAGATGGATCTGATTGGTGGAGATACGGTATCAGGGGAAAAGTTATCAATTTCGATAACAGTAATTGGTTATGTGATGAAAGGGCATGCTAGGTATAGGAGTTTATCTGTAAACGGAGATATTGTTTTTGTTACAGGTACATTAGGTGATGCAAGTGCCGGATTGCATATAATGACACATGAGGGATCATACATTGAAGAAGCCTATTTAAAGAAACGACATCAGATGCCAAGTCCAAGGGTCCCATTTGCATTACAATTGGAGCACATCAATAGGGTAGCATTAAATGATATTAGTGATGGTATTGCAAATGAAGCTTCTGAGCTAGCAAAGGATTCCAATGTTGATATTCATTTAATAGCAGATAATATACCAATTCATGCATCGCTTGAACAATTTACACTTATGGACCAACGAAAATGGAAATTATTTGGTGGAGAGGATTTTGAATTAATTGGAACAGTTTCTTCAAAGGATTGGCCAAACGTAAAAGAAGCGGCCGAAAAATCAGATACGAAGCTAACCAAAGTTGGATATGTGACGGATCCAAAATCAACGGAAGGAAAAGTTTTTTTACATGAAGAAGAAAAAACGTCACTCTTAAAAAAGCATGGTTATACGCATTTAAAGTAGGTGAAAGAATGACAGTACATAAAATAAAAACACATTCCCATGAAGAAACGATTCAATTTGCGGAACGGTTAGCAATATTACTTAGGCCAGGAGATGTGGTAACCTTAGAAGGTGACTTAGGAACTGGAAAAACAACTTTCACAAAAGGAATTGCAAATGGTCTGGGAGTCAAACGCAATGTTAATAGCCCTACCTTTACGATTGTGAAAGAATATGAAGGAGAGTTACCCCTTTACCATATGGATGTCTATCGTTTAGAGGATTCTGATGAGGACATCGGTTTTGATGAGTACTTTTATGGTGATGGTATTTCCATTGTTGAGTGGGCGACATTCATAGAGGATTATTTACCAGCAGAACGTTTAGATATAAAGATATCTTATCTCGATGAACGTAGTAGGTTGTTAGCGTTTTTTCCAATTGGAACCCATTATGAAGAAATGATTAGTGAGTTATTAGGCTAAAGATAGTGAGGAGTTTGTATGAACATACTTGCAATTGATACATCTACCCAAGTATTAGGTGTCGCATTGCTTCACGATGATAAAGTCGTTGGTGAAGTCATGACAAATAGTAAAAAGAACCATTCTATACGACTGATGCCTGCGATTCATCAGTTAATGGAAGAAAGCAACATGAATCCAAACCAATTGGATCGAATTGTTGTAGCAAAAGGTCCTGGATCCTATACGGGAGTTCGTATAGGGTTATCGACAGCAAAAACAATGGCGTGGGCACTGAATATACCTGTTGTTGGGGTGTCTAGCTTAGAAGTTTTAGCTTATCAAGGCAGGTATTTTGACGGTTATATTTGTCCTTATTTTGATGCTCGTCGTAATTTAGTATATACGGGATTATATCAATGGAAAGAAAATAAACTAGATGTTGTCAAAAACGATATTAATATTTTACTGGGTGATTGGCTAGCACCATTGAAAAAAGAAGATAAAAGTATTATGTTTCTTAGTCCTGATCAGCAAATTCACGAGGAACATATTAAAGAAATAATAGGTGAACGAGCAATTATACCTGATCCAACATTTCATATACCTCGTCCAGCTCATTTGGCACTAGCTGGTACATTAAAAAAAGCTGATAACACACATGAATTAGCTCCCAATTATTTACGTCTAGCAGAAGCCGAGGCAAAATGGCTAAAGGCACAAAAGGATCAACAAAATCATGGCTGAGACAATTATTCGGAAAATGGAAATAGCCGATATTGAACAGGTTATGAAGGTGGAAGAGGCATCCTTTGATTCTCCCTGGACAAAGGAAATGTTTTATCAAGAGCTAAGTGAAAATAACCATGCACATTACTTGGTGTTGCAAATGGATAAGGAAGTAATCGGTTATGTTGGATTATGGATTGTGTTAGATGATGCACAAGTGACGAATATTGCCATTATGCCTGACTACCGCGGGAAGGGTTTGGGGAAAATGCTATTTCAATATACGTTACACTATGTCATTAATTTAGGGGTCAAACGCTTGTCGCTAGAGGTTAGGGTGTCAAATATTGTTGCACAGCGAATGTATCGCAGGTTTGGACTCGTACCTGGTGGTATTCGTAAAAACTATTATAAAGATAATCAAGAAGATGCATTAGTGATGTGGGTGAATTTAAATGAATCATGACCAATATATATTAGCAGTAGAGACAAGTTGTGATGAGACGGCTGTTGCTATCGTGAAAAATGGGACAGAAATTATAACCAATATTGTGTCGTCTCAAATTGAAAGTCATAAACGATTTGGCGGAGTAGTACCTGAAATTGCATCACGTCATCATGTAGAACAAATGACAATTGTATTGGAAGAGGCTTTCGAAAAGGCAGCCATCACTTGGGAGGATATCGATGCTATCGCTGTTACAGAAGGGCCAGGTCTAGTTGGAGCACTATTAGTAGGTGTTAATACTGCAAAAGCATTAGCATTTGCCAAGCAAAAGCCACTTATTGGGGTACATCATATTGCAGGGCATATTTACGCAAATCGATTTGAACAAGAGTTTCAATTTCCATTATTAGCTTTAATTGTATCTGGAGGTCATACAGAGCTTGTTATAATGAAAGAACATGGCCAATTTGAGGTGATTGGGGAAACTCGGGATGATGCTGCAGGTGAAGCATATGATAAGGTTGCTCGTATATTAGAGTTGCCATATCCTGGTGGTCCACAAATTGATCGATTAGCGGCTTTAGGCGAAGAATCGATAGCTTTTCCAAGAGCGTGGTTGGAAGAAGATTCATTTGATTTTAGCTTTAGTGGGTTAAAGTCGTCTGTTATTAATACGATCCACAATGCTAAGCAACGAGGTGAAATAATCAGTCCTGAAGATATAGCAGCAAGCTTTCAAGCTAGTGTCGTTGAGGTGTTAACGGAGAAGACATGGAAAGCAGCAAACCAATTTTCTGTTAAACAAGTTATCATTGCTGGAGGGGTTGCAGCAAATAAAGGTTTACGAACAGCCTTACAAGAGAAGTTTGCACAAAGTAACATACCATTAATGATTCCACCACTGTCATTATGTACAGATAATGCGGCGATGATTGGAGCTGCAGGAAGTATGGCATATGAACAGGGTAGACGATCAGGTTGGGACTTAAATGCAAATCCCTCTTTGCCATTACGCTAGATATCCACATATTGTGGGTATCTTTTTTTAATGAAACTTGCTGACTAATTTCCATATGATGCGTCTTAAATGTTTAGCATGCCTTCCTCCCATCCTTTATAAGATGAGTGCTAATCCAACGCTGTGTGAAAGCGGAGTGTTCTGCCGGAACGTATCCAAGTGCTCAACTATCATTGAATGTGAAAAAGCGACCGTCCGAAGCGGAAATCAAGGCTGCTATATTATGACGCATAATACTTCAACTACGTTATACATATGTATAGAACATTTTTGATGAAGGGTAAACATCCACATTGTTGTGGATAAACTTGTTCATAACATACTGAACACTTGGTGGATAGTGTGCATAACTCTACGATCCTTTATAATCACAGCAATAAATCACAATACTAATTGTGGATAAACGGAGGATTTACTCACAGGATTGTTGATAACAAGAATTAAAAAGACCGATCTAGCATGAGATCGGTCTAAAGTGATTAAGATAATTGCTCCTCCTGTAATGTCGCCCATTCTTCCATATACTCATCAATTTCTTGTCTAATCTTATTTGTTTCTTCTGTTAGCTCTAATGATTTTTCGTGGTCCTCATATACCTCAGGTTCCGTCATTTTTTCTTCGGTAGCAGCAAGCTTTTCTTCTAAATCTTCAATAAAACCTTCTAACTCCGCAATGCGACGTTCCTTTTTTCGTTGTTTACTACGTAGTGCCTTTTCCTCTTTAAAGTTTCGTTTTCGTTCATTTTGCTTTGGCTTTTCAACATCTACTTCATTCAAACGTTTAATTTCTGCCTCTTCTTCTTTTTTCTCTAAGTAGTAATCATAATCCCCTAAATACGTAGTTGTGCCGTGCTGTTGCATTTCTATTACTTGGTCGGTAATTCGATTGATAAAATAGCGGTCATGGGAAACAAAAATAATCGTACCTGGAAAATCCATTAGTGCGGCTTCCAAGACCTCTTTGCTATCGATGTCCAAATGGTTTGTTGGCTCATCTAAGATAAGGAGATTCGCTTTTTCCATCATCAATTTTGCTAAGGAAAGTCTCGCTTTTTCTCCTCCACTTAAATCATTTACCTGTTTTAATACATCATCACCCGAAAATAGAAAATTACCTAAAACAGTCCGGATATCCTTTTCATTAATAGTAGGATATTCATCCCATAATTCATTTAATACTGTCTTAGAGGAGGATAATGTAGCTTGTTCTTGATCATAATAGCCGATTTGGACATTTGTACCGATCTGGATCGTTCCAGTTGTTGGATGAAGTTTTCCGATAATCATCTTTAGTAGTGTTGTTTTACCTACCCCGTTTGGACCGACCAGTGCAAGTCGCTCTCCCCGATTAGCATTGAATTGGACATTGGAAAAGATTAATTCGGGACTATCCTCATATTGGAACGATAAATTATTTATTTTTAATACGTCATTTCCACTTTGTCGATTGATTTGGAAGGAAAAGGATGCAGAAGATTCATCGCCTTTTGGCTTTTCCATTTTCTCCATTTTTTCTAATTGTTTACGACGGCTTTGTGCTCGTTTGGTAGTGGAAGCACGTACAATGTTTTTCTGTATAAAATCTTCCATTTTTTTGATTTCGGTTTGCTGCTTTTCATATACTTTTAACTCTTGTTCATAGTCAAGTGATTTTTGCTCCAAATAATTGGTATAGGAACCAAGGTATTTTTTTGTTTTATGTCTGGATACCTCATATACAATGGATACGGTTTTGTCCAAAAAGTAACGGTCATGGGATACGATGCAAACCGCACCAGGGTAATTGATTAAATACCCTTCTAACCATCCTAATGTCTCAATATCTAAGTGGTTTGTCGGTTCATCTAAAATTAATAGATCTGGTTTTGTGAGAAGAAGTTTTCCTAGAGCTAGTCTCGTTTTTTGGCCACCACTTAGTGTACTAATAGAAGTGTCATAGTCTTCCTCGTAAAAGGAAAGCCCAGTTAGGACAGCTTTAATATCTGCTTCATAACGATATCCACCACCAGATTCAAAGGCTTGTTGCTTTTTATCATAATCCATTAATAATTGTTCATAAGTTTCATCTGAAAATGCAGTAGCATCTTCCATTTTCTTTTCTAGATTTCGGAGTTCCTTTTCCTGTATGACTAAATTGTTAAAAACATCTACCATTTCATTCCATATGGTTTGTTCGGATTCTAAGCCTGTATGTTGAGCTAAATAGCCAATCGTTATCCCTTTTGGCTGGATTAATTCGCCTGTATCATAGGTCAGTTCTCCCGCCATGATTTTCAGTAACGTCGACTTCCCAGCGCCATTTCGGCCAACTATTGCAATTCGGTCTTTTTCTTTTATTTCAAGTTTTACATTCGATAAAATTTCTTCTGCCCCAAACGATTTGGAAACGTCGTTTAATTGCATAATAATCATTAGGTTCACCTCATCTACTTCAGTTTACCGTATTCGTATTTCATCAAGCAATACAATTGTGAAATTAATCACGACGTTTATTTTATTTTCTGCTAAAATAAGAATAGCACAATGTAATTGGAGTGGAGCATATGGCTGATTTTACACACTTTAATGAGCAAGGTAGAGCTCATATGGTTGATATTAGTGAAAAAAAGGAAACAGAACGCATAGCAATTGCACGTTCTAGTGTAGAAGTGACAAAAGAAGTATATGAAAACATCACAAATCAGACGATTAAAAAAGGGGATGTTTTTGCTGTAGCACAAGTAGCAGGTATAATGGCGGCAAAAAAGACCTCTGATTGGATACCGATGTGTCATCCATTACAATTAAAAGGAATTGATATTTCCTTTGATTGGAATATAACAGATACGTATGAAATTCAAATAGAAGCTTTTGTCAAAACAAAAGGGTCCACTGGTGTTGAAATGGAAGCATTAACAGCGGCATCTGCAACGGCACTTACGATCTATGATATGTGTAAGGCAATTGATAAAGGAATGGTAATCGGGAAAACATACCTACTAGAGAAAAAGGGTGGAAAGTCTGGCGATTATTATCGGGATGAAATGGGGGAGTAAAAGTGGACCAAAATAAGATACCACAAGCAACAGCAAAACGGTTACCATTATATTATCGCTTTTTAAATAATTTACAGCATCAAGGGAAAACACGTGTATCCTCTAAAGAATTAAGTGAGGCTGTAAAAGTTGATTCAGCAACAATTCGTAGGGACTTTTCCTACTTTGGAGCGCTAGGGAAAAAGGGATACGGCTATAATGTTGAGTATTTACTTGGATTCTTTCGAAAAACGCTTGATCAGGATGAAACAACTGAAGTAGCTTTAATTGGTGTTGGAAACCTCGGTACTGCCTTTTTACATTATAATTTCACGAAAAATAACAATACGAAAATAGTGATGGCATTTGATGCAAACCCACAAAGAATAGGAGACGAAATAGGTGGTGTCCCTATTTATCATATAGATGAATTAGAGGAAAAAATGAACGGGAATGTGCGTGTAGGTATATTAACTGTTCCATCAAAAGAAGCACAAGGGATTACAACAAGACTAGTAGAGCACGGTGTAGAAGGGATTCTTAACTTTACACCAGCAAGGATTACCGTACCAAGTCATATTCGCGTACATCATATTGACCTTGCAGTCGAATTACAAGCACTCGTTTATTTCTTAAAACATTATCCATTATCGAAAAGTGAATAAGGTATCAAGGGGACTATCTAAAAATAAGTAGTTCACTTACCATAGAGGAAACGGTAAATCACATAACGAATAGCATAAGATTTTGCAGTGTATTTGGCACCTATTTTAGTACTTGAATTCACATATAAAAACGCTTGGGTAGGGTACCGACCCCCGAAAGTTAGAGTAATAAATCTAACTTTCGGGGGTGTTTTTTAATATAGGAACCACCTCATAAAATATTAGAAAAGTGGCATTTGCCAACCTTCTATCGGTTGATTCTCTCTCAAAATACGATGGAATCGGCCGTTACAGCCTGTCTATCCAGAAAATAATCCTTTTTTACGTTAGGAAAGTATAAAATTTCAGTTAAGAAGATGACTTGCAAGCTACACTTACTAAAAAATAGACAGACGTTTATCATACAGTTACTAATCATCTTTCTAGTTACTGGCTTTATATCATTTATTATTCATCGTTCGTTAAAAAAACAAGCCTATATTGCTTATCATGATAGTTTAACAAAACTAAAGAATAGAGCACCGTTTGATGAACAATTAGAACAAATGCTTATTTCAGCGTGTCGAAAATCAAATTATAGGACTGTACAGATGTTAAGAAGTGCATAAAAACGACTTCAAATAAGATGTCGTCTCGTAGTTACTTTCTAATAGAATCGTTTATAAAGAGTTCGTCTACTGTGGTGTCCAATAGAGAGGCTATATTAAAAGCTAATTGTAAAGTAGGGTCGTATTTATCGTTTTCAATCACATTTATCGTTTGTCTTGACACATTACAAAGTTTAGCCACTTCTTCCTGAGATAACTTTGCTGTTTTCCTTAATTCCCTAATATGATTCTTCATTTAACCACCATATTTCCTCTTGAAAAATAGTAACGTGATTAAATATACAACTGAAAGCACTATAAGAAAGGTAAATGGATTTACACCCCCATAAGAACCATCTGTCCAAGTAGTTACATAAAAATTTTCGACAATTTCAATTAGCATCCAAAAAATCACAACTGCAAATGAGTATGACTGTGCTTTCATTTTGATGTAATTTTTTCTTTCATCGCCCAATTGGGGTAATGAAACAAGCGTAATTATAATCAAAATAGCACAAATTGCTAAGATACTAAAAAATACGGTTAAAACAATCCAATCCATATATTTATTTCCCCCTCATAAAAAAGTAAAAAGTATTTGACATTTAATATTGTATCATTAGCTCAAAAAATGTTAAATACTTTTTACATTACAAATTATTTCTATGAATTTATAACCAAAAGCAACAATCTTTTAGAAAACAGCCAAAGAAAAAGGCAAGAACCAATTTGCTTGTTACCAAGAAAAAGCTTGGGATAGTGACCATTGGCTATCAGAAAAATAAGCAATAGTTGAAAAATTAGGGATAATACGATAAGCTAAAATTAATTCGTTATACGAAATAAATGAGAATAGGTGGGAACAGCATGAGTAATTTACCGCCGAAATGGCTTGTCGTCGTAGCAGTTTTGTTTGGTACATTCACGGTTATCTTAAATAACAGTATGCTTAATCCAACTATACCAACCTTTATCGAACTGTTTCAGACTGATGCTGTTGCAGTAAGTTGGATCCTAACCATTTTTATGGTAGCAATGGGAATGACAATGCCGTTAACTGGTTATTTAGGAAACCGATTTGGCAAAAAACGCATATATGTTATAGGAATTTCGATTTTTTTAGTCGGGTCCATTACAGGCGCGTTATCGTCCACCTTACCAATGATTATTATTTCTCGTGCTATTCAAGGTGTTGCTGGAGGCTTAATGATGCCTATTGCAATGGCACTTATTTTCAATGCGTTTCCACGGAATGAAAGAGGATTAGCTGTTGGTATTTATGGCATTGCAGCGATGGTGGCACCTGCTATTGGTCCAACGGTTGGTGGGATAGTGGTTGCATTTTTACCATGGCAATTTTTATTTTTATTCAATTTACCATTTGCAATTTTGGGATTATTTTTTTCTGCCAAATATTTGAAGCCTACCGAACAGGATCCAGGTTTACGTTTTGATCTAGTCGGCTTTTTACTTATTACAACTGGTGTAGGTTCCATTTTGTATGCGTTAGGTCGTGGATCAACATTGGAATTAATTCTTTCTCCCTTCAGTATTGGACTTATCGTAGGTGGTCTGATTTTAATTCTAATCTTTGTTTATTATGAAAATAAACAAGATCAGCCATTATTAAATCTAGCTATCTTTAAAATTCCTACATACTCTGTATCCATAGTCGTTACTGCTACGGCATCCATCGGTCTTTTTTCTGGAATCTTTTTATTACCATTATTAATTCAGGAAGTGTACGGTTTAAGTGAAGTTCAAACAGGCTTATTATTTTTGCCAGCTGCTTTATTAACTGGTGTTTTTATGACAGTGGGTGGAAAAATATTAGATATCAAAGGTCCGAAATTTGTTATTCCAATCGGGTTAGTTATTTTAGGTTCCTTTACATTAGCCTTAGGATTTAATACATTATCAACATCATTTTGGACCATTTTAGTATTAAATTGTATAAGAAGTGCAGGATTAGGAATGTGTAATATGCCCGCGACAACAGCTGGGATGAATGCAATACCAGATCCACAAGTAGCACAAGGTTCGGCAATGAATAATGTCATTCGACAAGTATTTTCCTCATTTGGGATTGTTTTCTTTTCCATTTACTATGAAGTACGTCGTGCGCAACTTGTAGCCAGTAATTCAGATATGCAACAAGCAACACTACAATCCTTAAACGAGGCATTTATGATTGCAGGAATATTTATTTTATGTATTGTCCCATTATCGTTTGTTTTAAAAGGCCCCCAAGAAGAGGAAAAATTGGAACGAAAACATGCTTGAGGCGAACAAAAGCTAGAAGCGCCTTGAACACCCCCGATTAGAAAACTTGGCTTGTTGCCAAGTGGCGAAAGCCTTAGTTGCACTTATGCAGTAAGTAGTTTCGTTTTCTGCCAAGCATAAGCCAAGCCTCAACGTGGTGCTTTTTGCGCGTAATGTGGATTGACTTATGACCTCGAGGGGGGTAGGCGCACTGGCCAATGAAAACTCGTGCGTCCTTATGTCTTTCGGCACTAGGACGTTAATCGCTCGAAGCTGGACGTGGCCTTTCTTATAAAAGGCAGTAATGAGGCCAATTTTTTATACTCCCTTTTACAACAAAAAAAGAAGTAGAACAACAAAAAATTGTTCTACTTCTTTTTCTTAAGCCGAAAATGTAGGGACATTAAACGAATCCCTACCCCAAAGTCAAGTGATGCCACAACTGCAAAAACCATTGTTGTAATGTTCCATATCGTATCCTCAACACTTTGAATAGCAATGTACACGAAAAGCACACCCATTAATAAATAGATAATGGACATTGCTTTCGGTGATATTCTCATAACGTATTAGCCTCCAATGAATATTACTGCAGTTTCTAATTCATTTAATATTTGTTCGAGTTCCTCTGGATTAAAGAAATACTGAATCATAACAGATATCGTATTAATGGCGGCATGAACCATAATTGGAACAATAATTCGCTTTGTTTTTACATATAAAAAGGCAAAGACAAATCCCATTGATGAATAAACTAAAAGATGTTCTGGTTCACCGTGAATAATGCCGAATACCCCTGATGAGATTAATGCTGCAAAAAAGAAGTTCATTCGTTTGTATAATGTACTAAAAATAACTTTACGAAAAACTATCTCTTCTAGTATTGGCGCGATGATGGCGGGGATGATCATAAAGATTGGAGACATTCTCGAAATATCCATAATCATTTGCGTGTTTTCCGATTCTGGTTGAATGCCTAGTAGTTCCATTTCAATTGTGGAAGCAATGCCATTAGCGAAGTAGGCCATGAATAGTCCACCAATTGCCCATAGAATAATACTTCTGGCTGGTGCTGCATCCCGTGCAGATCCTTGTTTCATATCTTGCCTTAATAAAACAAGGATAATAATCAATCCTAGAACAAAACTAATAATAGACCAATATATAATGGCCTCCATCTCACTTAAGGGAAAAATAAAATATAGAATCGGTGCAAATAAGATTCCAGAAAATTGCATGATAATATACGTTAAAATGACATACCAATACCGTCTTGTCAAATTGAAACGACTCCTTACTGTTTATATCTATCTATATTGGGCAATATATAGAAAAGATGAAGTTTTTAATTGTACCGCATTATATATAGTTTATCATATTTGCCTAGATCCTAATACTAGTATGATTTACAACTAATATATAAAAAACGGTAATAATGTATACTTCCCACTTGCATTTTTTTTTGGATTTATTTATTATATTAATTGGAATTAGCACTCAACTTAAGTGAGTGCTAATAAACCACTATCACAATAAAATAAGAATTAAGGAGGTTGTCTACATGATTAAACCACTTGGAGATCGAGTAGTAATTGAGCTTGTTGAACAAGAAGAGAAAACTGCAAGCGGTATTGTACTTCCAGAATCCGCAAAGGAAAAACCACAAGAAGGGAAAGTTGTTGCAGTTGGCTCTGGCCGTGTTACCGATAATGGGGAAAGAGTAGCACTAGAAGTTTCTGAAGGAGATCGTATTATCTTCTCTAAATTTGCTGGTACAGAAGTAAAATATGGGGGCACTGAATACTTAATTCTTCGTGAAAACGATATTTTAGCGGTAGTTAATTAAGACATATTCGAACATATACTTAGAACATATTTTTAAGGAGGGCATTTTACATGGCTAAAGATATCAAATTTAGTGAAGACGGACGTCGTGCAATGCTACGCGGTGTAGACACATTAGCAAATGCTGTAAAAGTAACATTAGGGCCAAAGGGTCGTAATGTTGTATTAGATAAAAAATTCGGTTCACCATTAATTACAAATGATGGGGTAACCATTGCAAAAGAAATTGAACTAGAAGATGCATATGAAAATATGGGTGCACAACTTGTATCCGAGGTAGCATCAAAAACAAATGATGTTGCTGGGGACGGTACAACTACTGCGACAGTACTTGCACAATCTATGATTCAAGAGGGCTTGAAAAACGTAGCATCTGGTGCCAATCCAGTTGGTGTACGCCGTGGGATTGAACAAGCAGTAGAAGTTGCTGTAAATGAACTTAAGTCAATTTCTAACCCAATTGAAAGCAAAGAATCAATTGCACAAGTTGCAGCTATTTCTTCTGGTGATGATGAGGTAGGTAACCTAATTGCTGAAGCGATGGAACGTGTTGGCAATGATGGTGTTATTACAATTGAAGAATCTAAAGGGTTCAATACAGAATTAGAAGTAGTAGAAGGTATGCAATTTGACCGTGGATATGCATCTCCATACATGGTAACAGACCAAGATAAAATGGAAGCAGAATTAGAAGATCCATACATTTTAATTACAGATAAGAAAATTGGTAATATCCAAGAAGTATTACCAGTACTAGAACAAGTTGTCCAACAAGGTAAACCAATCTTAATTATTGCTGAAGATGTAGAAGGGGAAGCACTTGCAACATTAGTTGTAAACAAACTTCGCGGTACATTTAATGCAGTAGCTGTAAAAGCTCCAGGATTTGGTGACCGTCGTAAAGCAATGCTTGAAGATATTGCTACACTAACTGGTGCAGAAGTGATTACAGAAGACCTTGGATTAGATCTTAAAAATGCTTCTATTGAACAACTAGGTCGTGCATCTAAAGTTGTTGTGACAAAAGACAATACAACTGTTGTAGAGGGTTCTGGGGATCCAGAAGCTATTTCTGCTCGTGTGGCACAAATCCGTGCACAAGTAGAAGAAACCACATCAGATTTTGATAAAGAAAAATTACAAGAACGTCTAGCAAAATTAGCTGGTGGTGTTGCTGTTATTAAAGTTGGTGCAGCAACGGAAACAGAGCTGAAAGAGCGTAAACTACGTATTGAAGACGCATTGAACTCTACTCGTGCAGCAGTCCAAGAAGGTATTGTATCTGGCGGTGGAACAGCATTAATGAATATCTTCAATAAAGTAAGTGAGCTAAACCTTACTGGTGACGAAGCAACTGGTGTAAATATTGTACGCCGTGCCTTAGAAGAGCCAGTACGTCAAATCGCACATAATTCTGGTTTAGAAGGATCTATCATTGTCGAACGCTTAAAAGGTGAAAAAGTTGGTGTAGGTTTCAATGCTGCAACTGGTGAATGGGTAGACATGATCGACGCTGGTATTGTGGATCCAACAAAAGTTACTCGTTCTGCACTACAAAACGCAGCATCTGTAGCAGCAATGTTCTTAACAACAGAAGCAGTAGTCGCTGAAATCCCTGAAGAAAGTGATGGCGGCGGTGCTGGCATGCCAGACATGGGTGGCATGGGCGGAATGGGCGGCATGATGTAATTCAAAAAAGTGGAGTGGGTCTGCTCAGATGCGACACGCATAAGCAAAGCCTTGCTTGGAGAGGAATTGCTTATGACGCGAGCATCTAGCCCATGCAACTGGATTACATCAAAAAGCGGAAACGACTGGTTAGGTCCGACTGGATAAGCAAGATACCGTAATGTGTTTTGCTCTTTAAACACATGTAGGTAAATTGCCTATCATAGCGAGGACCTAGGAGTTTTAGCTGGATTGTTCAGCCGTTCCATCCCTTGATATATAAGGAGTTGTGAGTGAAATGATAGTGGGATGCTAACATTTTGCTAACATGGAGATTTATTAACGAAGGCTTCTCATAAGTTGAGTAAACTTGTGGGAAGCTTCTTTTTTCACATTAGGAAAGTATAAAGTTTTAGCTAAGAAGTGGATTCGATGTGGCTAAAATTTTAATGTCCCAAGTATAAGAAAAACTAACACATTCGCTAAGGACGAGTGAATGTGAGTTTTTCTAAATCCCATTCTTTTTTAAGAACTAATATTATATATTCGCCTTTTAGCAAAGGGGATGCAGTAAAAGAGATTGCTAACTTCACTAAATATGAAAAGATAGAGTTATGGAAAAAGAGTTATGAGAATAGGGATAGTTCAATCTAAGATCGGAGTAATATCTACAGCCCACTACTAGCTTAGGGAAAATCAAAAAACTTAAAATCCATGATGATTGACAAGTTTAGTAGATTATGATATTTATTAGAAAACCTCGGATTTCCTCTCACTTACCTTTTTATATAATCTGACATATCCAAAATCCCTATAAAATAAAACTGCAAGTATTTGATGCTTCTGTTTTTAAAACAAAACTTCGTAATTCACTTATAGCCTGGCCTTCTTAACATCTTTTCCATACTTTTTCGAAAGCACTTTCCTAGTAAACAAACCGGAAAGGGGTGATATATCTAATATATTTTATTTATGTACTATCGTTGGTTGAGGTATGTTTTGTTTCAGGTATAAAATTTTTAGTTAAAAAGGAGGTGGGTTAATTTTGAGTCATGATATTACAGGACATAATATAAACGGAGAAGAAATTGCTTATGCACGATTCAGTATGGGAAACTATAATGCTGCTATACTGTACAGTTTGCTTGATGCAGATGAATA
Organism: Oceanobacillus halotolerans; assembly: GCF_010993955.1. GTDB lineage: Bacteria > Bacillota > Bacilli > Bacillales > Amphibacillaceae > Oceanibacillus_A > Oceanibacillus_A halotolerans. Next base: position 16,586 of record NZ_WIXL01000006.1, read on the forward strand.
TAATGCAGGAGTCAGCGGGTCAGGCGACACTACTACTTTTTCTGTACAACAAATGGACAAGGCTATGGATTTATATAAAAAATCATGCAATAACGGCGATCCCACCCTGTTAAAAAGTGAATCTTTAAGTTGGGATGAAAAACAAATTCTGAGCTTTCTATTAAACTGTTCAGCAACAGCACGAGAAGAAGGGAAGGTAACAGTGTACTTTGGCTAAAGTTTTGCCCTTTTACAAATTTCCTCAATATATCTTCTATGAAAATACTACAAATTAATACTCCTCAGATTAAACAAAAGAATAGACCACTGCTCTCAAAACGGTGACTGGAAGTAATACATGATATAATAAAATAAAAATAATAAATATTCAATTTTAGTCAGGAAAGTTTTGCCTTTTTTATGAGCTTCTAAAAAAGTAATCACTAATAGGTCGGAGTTGTATATTTATGAAATGGCCTGAAGTTCACCAGCATTTTCCAGATCGATGTGTCTTAGTCGAAGCATTGCAATCAAAAACGGTAGATAATGAAAGAGTTATTCAAGAAATGTCAGTAATTGATGATTTTGAGAATGGAAATGCAGCATGGAAAGTGTATAAAAAATTACATGCTGAAAATCAAAATCGTGAATTATATATCTTTCACACAAATAATGAAGAGATTAAGGTAATTGAGCAACCGTATATAGGAGTGCGAAGGAGAATATGAAATTTGAAATGGATGAATTTTTGCCTCTGGTTTCAATTAAGATTGAATATAACGGAAAGGTAAAGACATTTAGTAATGTCTTGCTTGATACCGGCTGTTCTTCAACGATATTAGACACAGATTTAAGATTTATGTGAGGAAATTGGGCTATTACTAGATTTAGAAAATGCGATCACACGAAAGATGTACGGTATAGGTGGAACTGAAATCTGTATTGAACAAAAAGTGGGTGGCATGGTGATAGACAAATTCTAACTAAATGATTTTACCCTACAACTCGGTGATGTTAGGGAAATGTACGGTTTTGATGGGATTATTGGTAGTGACTTTTTTTCTTCAAATAAATTGATTATTGATTTTAATTCTAGAGGTTAGAAAAGGGGAAAATATAGAATAAAGTAAACAATTGCTTATCACAGCGAGGACCTAGGAGTTGTAGCTGGATTATTCAGCCGTTCCATCCCTACCTATCACATCAATAGTAAGTGAAGCTTTTTGTTACTTACCATACTACTTAATGAAGTTTCTCATGAGTTCTGTAACTTGTGAGAAGCTTCTTTTTTTGATTCTTAGGTAACGTGCAGATATACATCTTTTATAAATTGATCAGAAGAAAGATAAAATCAAGTTACTGACTTAGATCCAAAGCTTTTTTGATTTTGAGAATGAATATTTTACCCATGTAGTTAGAAATCGATGAACCCAATGTGATTATCATTGAAACATTTGCTGTTTTAGAAATCTACAAATTAAACAAGTAGAAACATCAAATCAGATCTTGATAAAAATTTACGCATTATGAGTCCCTGTCAAAATCACTTCATGTTATACTAATCTAAACTTATAGATTTTTTTGAACAGGAGTATGAATAAATGGCACTTTTTAAAATAGATCATGAGATGACAAACAGTGAGTCGCTTCCCTCATTTTCCCTTACCATAGATGATTCGTATTCCACAGCGGTTTACAGTGATACGGACAAACAGGCTGAAATGGTCGAATTCCTTCGAAGCCATATGAGGATTCCGGTTTTTGATCTGCAAGAAGGGCTATACAAACGTCTGACGGTGGAGGCAAACATCGCCTTTTTTCATAAATGGTTTGACTGTCAGATGCCGTTAGCCGAAATACTTGTCTTGTTTGAACTGCACAACTGCGCAAAATCCCCACTGTATAAATGCTCGGGGTCGGTAATCAGACGGGTTTATTTTGCCAAATATTATATGAGTGGTGTCAATCCGATGGTGTTTCGGGAGCCGATTCATGGTGTTGATGCCAGTACCATCAATACTTTCATCAATATGCTTCAGAAGGTCAAGGAGGATGGTACACCTGTGCTTGTATTGGTATCTAATATGGAACACGCACTGCTTCTGGGTGATGTGGTGTACAAACTAAAGGACAACGGCATGCAGTCAATTGAGGTTGATGATGAAGATGAAGATGAAAAAAATTCCAATACTGAGCACTCTGTTGCACCAGTGACTACCAAATTATTTAAAATCCCGGCTAAAGTGGATGATAAAATGATTTTATTTGACCCGACTGAGATCGACTACATCGAAAGCCAAGATGGGAAAGCTAAGATCATTATCAATGATGAGTCTTATGCCATGGATTCCACATTGGCGGAAATTGAACAAAAATTGGAGATTTATGGATTTTATCGGTGTCACCGTTCCTACATCGTAAACTTGCAAAAAGTGCGCGAGATTATTACATGGTCGAAAAACACTTATTCTCTCAGAATTGACAATAAAATACAGTCAACCATCCCGCTTTCACGAACTAAAGTTCAGGATATTCAGGAAAAATTCAGCTTGAAATAGGAACAGTTCGTCATGAAAAGTGATAACTGGCGATTTCTCCAAGGCAGATAAGAAATATAAAATTTCCCTATCTGCATAAGGCAACTAAGGCATCCGCCAAAAAGGCTTGGCGAATGCCAAGTTTTCTAAAAAGATAAGAAAGTATAAAAAGTTGGACTCATTACTGCCTTTTATAGGAAAGGCCACGTCCAGCTCCAGCGCCTACCCCCTCGAGGTCATAAGTCAATCCACATTACGCGCAAAAAGCACCACGACGAGGCTTGGCTTATGCTTGGCAGATAGCGAAACTTCTTACTGCATAAGTGCAACTAAGGCTTTCGCCACTTGGCAACAAGCCAAGTTTTCTAATCGGGGGTAATCAAGGCGCTTGCGCTTTTGTTCTGATTTTTTACTATCTATTCGGTACATTTCACCATTCTGACGGTACATTCCATTTGAATTTGACTGTGCACTCCTGTATTTTGCGCTATGATTGAAGCAGTTGATCAAAGGAGGTTTCCAGTTGGAAAATACAATCGAAGTCAATGGATTGCGAAAGGTCTTTGGCCAAAATGAGGCCATTAAGCAAGTCAGTTTTAATGTGGAAAAGGGAGAGATCTTCGGTTTACTTGGACCAAGTGGATCAGGCAAGACAACAACCATTAAAATTTTAACCGGTGAACTCGGTCAAACCACAGGTGATGTAACCGTGCTTGGAATGGATTCGAAACAATTCGGAACGTCTGGTTTCAAATCCAAAATTGGTATTTTATCGGATAACAGTTCACTTTATGAGCGGTTGACTGTTTATGATAACCTGAAATTATTTTGTAAATTATACAATGCACCGCTCACAGAAATTGATGTGATATTAAAGGAAGTCAATTTGGAAGAAGAGCGAACAAAAACGGTCTCAAAGCTGTCTAAAGGAATGAAGCAGCGCGTTTTGCTCGCAAAAGCACTTATTCATAAACCGGAATTAGTTTTTCTTGATGAGCCAACGTCTGCTTTGGATCCAGCTAATATGGCACAAATTCACCGCGGGTTGCAGCGGTTAAATGAAGCTGGGACAACGATTTTCTTAACAACCCATAATATGGAAGAAGCGACAGTATTATGTGATCGTGTGGCCTTTTTGCACAATGGGGAAATACAGGAAATGGACAGTCCAGATACACTCCGTTATAAATACTCAACACATGCTTTTCATGTGGAAACATTTGATGGTGATAAACTGGTTATAGAAAATAACCGTGATAATGCCGATCAAATCAGGGATCTTATCGCAAATGGATCGGTGAAAGCAATAAATACAGACAATCCAACACTTGGTCAAATCTTTCTAAAAATAACCGGGAAGGAGCTGGTATAATGAACGCTAAACGTATAATAGCCATTTTCGAAAAAGATATGAAAGACTTCTTGAAAAATATGATGCTTTTGACGATGCCGCTTCTCCCGGTTGTGCTTGCGTTAATTTACGAGCGTATGGGTAATGAACTTCCGATTTCTCTGATCTATTTAATCGTCGGCGTAACCTTTTCGGCTGTGACATCAAGCGTTATGATGACGATGATGGCTGAGGAAAATGAAAAGAAAACATTACGCGGATTGATTCTGTCCCCTGCTTCTTTTCTTGACATTATAATTGGAAAAAGTTTGGTAACTGGATTAATAACTTTTATTTCACTTATCGTGTCTTTAATGATCGTTGGTATTGGACCATTTCTTGATTTTCGGGTTATCATTGGATTGATCCTGTTATTTCTGTTTTTTCTGTTACTTGGTATCGGAATCGGCCTGTTTTCTAAGTCGATTGCTGCCACCTCAGCCTATCTGATGCCGCTTATGTTTTTATTCGGATTTACACCGATGATTTACTCACTCGGTCTTAGCGAAGATAGTATGGCCATTGCAATTGCCGATACATTCCCGCTCATGCAGGCAATTGAGGCACATGAAACTAGCTCTTGGTCTCCCACTGGCATTGTAGCACTTTGGGTCATGGGTGCCGCTATATTCATGTATATCTGTTTTAAAAAGACGACTACGGATGATTAAAATTTTCTTCCGATCAGCAGCATTGGAAAGTATGGTTGTCTTTTGAACAATAGCATGGTCTGATAGTCTTATAAACTGTATAAGTACAATGAAGCGTACGCTAAGAAGCAGTATCAGGAAAAAATATTAGTCTATAAATTTAAGAAGTTGTTCAAAAAGCCCGGTAAAAATGACGATATTCGTAAAAGAATCAAAGTCCTTTCAAAAGGCTATTTTAAGTTTATCGGCCGTCTCTTTATCCACACTACGATGGGTTGAACATGAGGTTAAATAATATTTGAATTAGCAAAAGAAATCACAATATAATTAGCACACAAAAAAGGTTGGGTAAATTTAAAGAAAACCCAACTTTTTTATATTGGCTGTTTTCTAAAAGATTGTTGCTTTTTAGTATAAAGTGAAACTTCAATCAGTGGGTGTTTCCTTTCCTCTCCCACTGATTGTTAGTTGAACGAATCGGACATTTACGGGCAGTTTGATCCCCCACTTATCTTTCTTGGACCTCCTGGAAATCTTGAAGTGGGGGTCTTACTGCCCGTTACATGCGGGATAAAACGTCATGACACATAAGATCTATGATGCGCAATAAATAATATAGCTGTTAATAACCGCTACGGAAAAACACTTCGCTTTCCGCGGGTAAGCCGTAAGCCTCCTCAACTCGTACACACGTTTCTAGGGGTCTCACTTTGCTTACTCTTCCCGCAGGAGTCTTCGTGTTTTTCCTTCGCTAGTTCGTGCTACTATTTCTTATTATTATTGTTGCTAATGCGATAATTGATTGGAGCGCAAGATAGACTTATTCGTTTTATATTGTCAGTATCTTCTTATTTGAGCAGAAAGTTATTCTAAGCTGCGGGAAAATGCGAGACTCCTATGGGAAAAGGAACAGTCTGAAGACCCCGCAGCGAGCGCTTTTTGCTCGTGAGGTCTAGCTGCAGCGCCTACCCCCTCGAGGTCTTAAGTCAATCCTCTTTGTGGCAAAAAGCGCCACGCCGAGGCTCGACCTAAGCTTGGCAGATAAGAAACTACTTACTGCATAAGTGCAACTAAGGCTTTCGCCAATTGGCGAAAAGCCAAGTTTTCTAATCGGGGGTGACCAAGGCGCTTCCGCTTTCCTTTGGAGGCTGAAGCGTTCCCCATGGAAAGCGAGTGTTTTCCCGCAGCGCAGGATTAGCACATACATAATAAAGGAAGTCATGAAATCCAATAAAGTTACTGCGTATAATATAGAAAATGCGATGTAAGAAAGAAACAAAATATGCGAAAAGCGCCTTAAAATAAGATTTGCCAGCCTCCCCAAAAACTCTCCTATAAACCTGCCATCCTTACCCATGATCGAAATAAGTGGTATTCTGAATGTTGAATCGATGATGAATTAATAGATGAAAAGGTAATTCACTATTGATCTACTGATGAAACATGATATGGTATGTAGTGTTATGTTTAATGAGGAAACCAAGAAAAAGACGGTGTGTATATCTACATACTAGCATCTATTTTTTATTCCATAATCATCCGAAACAATGGAAAGATTAATTTTATCCTAAGCACTCTAAAGAAATTGGTTCCATCCAAAATCCTAAAATGCATATCGATTACGTGATAGCTGTTAGTGGGAGCTTGTGGAGGGAGTATGTTGAGGGAGGGTCAGAATATGACTTCGGCAAATTTATCACCTTTACATAGACGTTTAATTGTTGCAACTACATTGTCTGCATCTTTTTTATCTGTTCTTACGCAGTTTCTACTCATCACGGCTTTTCCAAAAATCATGATTGAATTTGATATTAACTCAAGTGACGTTCAGTGGCTGACGACCAGCTTTATGTTAACAGTAGCCATTCTTATCCCGATAACGGCTTATTTAATTGATAGATTTAAAACAAGGACATTAATGATGAGCGCGATGATCTTGTTTTTTACAGGTACATTGCTTGGCTTCGTTGCGCCTTCCTTTTCCATCTTAATTGTGGGACGCGTCATTCAAGGAATTGGCTCTGGGATCATGATACCATTAATGCAAACAATAATGTTTCTTATTTACCCAAAAGAAAAAAGAGGGCTTGCAATGGGATTTGCTGGGCTCGTGATTAATGTTGCTCCTGCGGTTGGCCCTCCGATATCTGGTCTTTTAATTCAATATTTCGAATGGCGTGCCTTGTTTCTCTTAACACTTCCGGTTGCAGCATGTATTATGCTTTTGGTCTTCTTGTTTATGCGTAACATTACAGAGCAACGAAAAACAGAAATTGACATTTTATCTATTTTTTTATCAATAATTGGTTTTGGTGGGATGCTTTATGGATTCAACAAGATAGAGGAAGCAGGAATAACGGATGCAGTCACGCTTGCCAGTCTGATTGCGGGCGCTTTAGCATTGGGGTTATTTGTATTTCGGCAGTTGCGGTTGCAGATGCCTATTTTGGAACTTCGTGTGCTTAAAGTACCTGTTTTTGCACTTGTCGCGTTTGTTTCAATCCTTTCTTTCAGTTTATTGATTTCCATTGAGACGATTTTGCCGATGCATGTGCAGAACACGCAGCAGTTTTCAGCTTATTATGGAGGCTTGATTGTTATGCCTGGTGCCTTAACACTCGCTGTCATGTCTCTTTTCGCAGGCAGATTGTTCGATAAATACGGTGATAAAACCATTGCGATTATTGGCTTTGTTTTACTCTGTCTAAGCACACTTGGTTTTTATTTTATGCTCGACCTAGATACGCCTTTCGTTATTACAATGGTCTTATTTATGGTTTCTATGGCTGGTGTCGCATTGATTAATATGCCAATCATGACCGCTGGTATCAATGCTTTGCCTGATGCTTTAATTCCTCATGGGACTGCGGTTATCAATACTGCCCGCCAATTTGGGGGATCGTTGGGATTAACATTTATTATCTCCTTTATCAGCAGGACTGCTGCAGAATCTGAAATACCAGATCCGCTTGATTACCTGGCCGGAGTGAAAAAAGCCTTTTTCGTCGCGTTTTTATTTGCCATTACTGGATTGATTCTCTCATTCTTTTTAAAAAAGAGTAACTCACTGGAATAGCTACTAAAAATACAAGAAATCCTACTTTGGAAGTAAAATAATAATTTAACGTCTTTTTTCATTTCTTGCATTAGGTGAAACACATCTCTTATGAATAATTTTACGTCGTGATTTTCTTGTTTTTTGGAGTGCTGGCATTTTAGCACAACAATCTTATTTGGAAGTCATACTAGATAGAGTGTGACTGTAATTTTTTTCTATAATTACCAAAAATCTTTACACGGATTTTTTAAATTGATATAATAATTTCGTAATATAAAAAGCACTAGGGGAGCCGTGGATGGCTGAGAATAACTATTGTGGTTTAAACCCTTTGCACCCGATATAGGTAATACTAGCGTGGGTAAGTGTGGTCTATTCGATACATATGTTATATTTTATGGATATACGAAATGGACTGCATTCAATTTTTTGGGGTGCAGTTTTTTATACTATCAAAATTTTATTGAATCGGTTGATACAAAGAATTTCGCCATAAGGACTTGGCGAAAATCAAGTTTTTCAATGCAGGAACAAGTTAATGAGGAGATGATTTGTTGCAGGAACAATGGTATTTTTTAGATAGTGGGCACCATGATGCAGCAATAAATATGGCACTAGATGAATCACTATTAAATTGGCAAAGTGAAGGTAAGATTCCCCCGACTTTACATTTTTATGGATGGTCCCGACCGACACTTTCTGTTGGTCAATTTCAAAAAGTACATAAATCGATTAATTTTGATGCCATTGAGGACTATAATTGTCAATTTGTTCGTCGCCTAACTGGTGGTAGTGCAGTGTTACATGATAATGAACTGACATACAGTATTGTGATTTCAGAAGAACACCCAGCTATCCCAGCTTCAATTCAGGAAGCTTACTACATTTTATCAAAAGGGTTGGCAAAAGGATTTAAAAACCTCGGAATTGAGGTAGATTATGCGGTTCCAGATAAACGGAGTTCTAAAGAAAGATCAGCCGTATGCTTCGAAAAAGCTGCGTTTTACGAAATGATTGTAAATGGCAAAAAATTATCAGGAAATGCGCAAACGAGGAAAAAAGGTGTCTTGCTTCAACATGGTTCCATCCCAATGAGTTTAGATACCAACATGCTTTACGACTTGTTCCAATTCCCTTCTGAAAAAATAAAACAAAAGAAACGGAACGCATTTCAAGATAAAGCGGTTACCATTAATCAGGTTACAAATAAAACACATACCTTTGAGATGTTGAAAGAAGCATTCACGGATGGATTTAAAACGGGCTTAAACATTTCATTGAAACCGTTTAAACTGACAGAAGAACAGTGGGATGAAGTACATCATTTAGCGAAGACGAAATATAGTTCGGCAGAATGGAATTATAATCGATTACTAAAGGAGTCTATAACAAATGTCTAAACAAGAAACCTATGTTCGGAAACCAGAATGGCTAAAAACGAAGATTAATACCAATAAATCGTATAAAGGTTTAAAAAAGTTAATGCGGGAAAACCGTTTGAATACGGTTTGTGAAGAGGCTAGATGTCCTAATATTCATGAGTGCTGGAGTGAACGGCAAACAGCCACATTTATGATTTTAGGTGACACATGCACAAGAGGATGCCGATTCTGTGCGGTTAAAACAGGACTTCCAAATGAACTTGACTGGGGAGAACCAAAACGAGTAGCAGACTCTGTGAAAGTAATGGGGTTAAAACATGTTGTTGTAACTGCTGTTGCCCGTGATGATTTGAAAGATGGGGGTGCAGCTGTTTTTGCGGAAACAGTTCGTGCAATCAGGAAAGAGAACCCTGGCTGCAGTATTGAAATATTACCGTCCGATATGAAAGGGGATTACGAAAGCCTCCATACATTAATGGATAGTAAACCAGATATTTTCAACCATAATATTGAAACAGTTAGACGGTTAACAAAGAAAGTACGTGCTATTGCTCGATATGAGCGTTCATTGGAATTATTAAAGCGTGTCAAAGAAATAGCACCAACTACACCAACAAAGTCCAGTATTATGGTTGGACTTGGGGAAACAAAGGAAGAAATTATCGAAGCGATGGATGATTTATTAGCTCATAATGTAGACATTATAACAATTGGCCAGTATTTGCAGCCAACTAAAAAACATTTGAATGTAGAGCGCTACTATCATCCAGATGAATTTGAAGAATTAAAAGAAATTGCTTTACAGAAAGGCTTTAAGCATTGTGAATCTGGTCCATTAGTGAGATCTTCTTATCATGCAGATGAACAGGTGAGTGCGGCTTCCAAACAAAATAGAATTAAATATATGCAAGGTGTGGAACAACAGGAAGGGAAACAGGTGTTTTAACATTTTGTACCAAGAGAAACATGTCAATGAGTGAATGACATGTTTCTCTTTTTTGGTAAAAGTCATCATAAATTTAACGTTTATCTTTTACTTGAGGATCTTGTTCAATTGAAGCGGATGCCCCCGTATGGCCTCTTTTATAGCCCTTATCCAGCTGGCCAGCATTCTCTATATCACCAGACATTTGGTAACCTCCAATTTCCCGGTTACCAGTTGCCCCATAAAGCCCCATTTCGGTTAATTCTATATTTACATTTTCTTGTTTTTTATTATTCTTATCAGCCATAAATAAACACCCCCTACATTAATATCCTAACCAAAGAGGTGTCCGTTATCCTAAGTATCGTACTGCCAAATTTTCGTTAGTGAAGGCTGCTTTTAGCTATATTTTTTCAATAATATTCGTCGTAAGATAAATCCTATAACTAAGCCGATTGGCAAACAAAATATCGGTAACCACATTGGCCCAATCAGAAATCCGAAAATGGAAAACGATGGAGAAAAAATCAGGCCTAATGTAACAAAATAGGCACCGAAAACAAAAGGGAGGAATATAAAAGGTTCATGATCATCACTTGCATCCCGATAGGCATCCCACATCGTAAAGAAGTACAAACACGGATAAAACATAAGCCATTGGTAATTTGTTTGTTCAATTGCTCCTTGAATATTCCCGTGATAACTTAAAATAATAATTTTATTGAAATTCCCCATTACATTAACAATGATTTCTAACCCAACAAACAACAAACCTTTAATATACTTCTCATTTAGTAACTGTGCAAATCCAGGTAGGGCAATACTCCATAGCAGCGCTTCTAGTTTTTTATTTTTTTTATCGATTAACTGTTCCATGGTTGTACCTATATTGTAATGATTTCTGTGTTCGCTGCTATTAATGGGACATGTAACCCAACAGAGTGTACGTAAATGTTCGCCCTATAATCGTTTTTTCTGGATCTGGATGTCTGTTTAGTTGTTGTTTTTCGTAATGAATACCGCATTTTTAGGAGTACGCGAAAGGCTTTCGATATTGGTGTTACAGCATTAAACGATTCACTGATTAATACCCAGCCACCATGAAAAGGATTAGAATGTAAGAGCGTTTTTTTTATTTGGGGTAGGATGTATGCTTGGTCTTTCATTCACCTTTACTCCTCTCGGGTATTGTTTTTTACTAGTTCATCACGATCAACCATTCGAGGCGGTTCCTCGACCCAACCATTATCAATCATGATGTTTGAACCATCTTCGGAATATAATGCGATTTCACCACTAAGACGCGTATAATGTGTCGCTAAATCTCTTCTAACATTTGTGGTTATACCCATACTATAGAAACTAATCCCCAGCGTGATCATTTCTGTAACATGATACATCATTAATTTATCGGAAAAAGGCGCGATAGTAGCAGAATCGGTTACCATTGCATCTGAACCTGATGGTGTAGGGACATCATGGTCTTTTAGAATAGAGCTAAACACGTTTACATGCTTTTTTGCTATTTCGATTCCACGGATAATAAAGTCTTTTACTTCTTTTGACTTCACTACTTGACTAAAGCCTGTCAATGTAGCAATCCCTAAACTATTACGTTGAATATTGTCATGAAGGTTGGCAATTTCTATCGCGGTTAGTGGTCTACGCTCGCCAAACCATCCAGTTAAGAATCCTTGTTTTTTTACAAAATCCACTTTATTAGGTGTAGGAATAACGGGGGGTCTCGTGTAAACCCCTTTCGACAATGCAACAGTCATTGCTTTTTGATGGATCTCGTTATATTCCCGAAGCCCCTCTGAAAAAAAGGAATAGACATCTTCTCGAGTAGACATGGTTACCGATCCCGAGAAAGAAAATAAGCCTAGTTTCCCCATTTGAAGAACATATTGCAAAAAGTAATTGTCACTGTAAAGTCGTGGAGCATCAAAATTTACATCATCATCTGTAAAACCAAAAGGAATAGGCTTATTTTCCTTTTTGAATATCGTAGTAAGTTTTTCCATTTGTGATAGTGACAGCGACTGGGCATCCTGTAGAACGGGTTTGATGTCTTCGTCTTCCACTTTTTCAAGAAAATACGCAAGAACAGTGGATGTTACACTAGCATTCATATAGGCTCCCCATATTTGGGATAACTCTGATGCTGTTAAATTTACTTGTTTATCCTTTTCCATATAACAAATTCCTCCTAAGACGATAAGATCATTTTGGTATAGTTTCTCGAATCGAGATGGGAAATATACAAAATGGTTGTTGAAAAAGAAATAGGAAAAATGCGTTTAATAAGGCCTTTGTTCCACGTTAGGAAAGTATAAAATTTTAGCTAAGATGTGGACTCGACGTAGCTAAAATTTTTACGTCCCAAGTATAAGAAAAACTATCACCTTCGCTAAAAGACGAGCGAATGCGAGTTTTTCTAAGAATATTTTTACCGTCTTATGGGAAAGAAATAATAAGTATCTCCAATGGATGGAGGGAATATGATGGTGTTGGATTCATTTTTTAGACGACGAAAGAAAAAGATAAAGGATAACGAAGAAAACTTTTCACTCACGATCTTGAAGAGTCTAGATGAAAATATAGCCAATTTAAAAAGAATGTTAGAAGACCCGAATGACTTAGTAATCCGTGAGTTTACAATAGGGGACAGTGAGCATACATGTGCGATTGCTTATATTGATGGATTAGTAGATAAACAACTTATTCATGACAATATTATTAAAAATTTACAGCTAAGAATCCAACAAAAAGAATTGCCAAACAATGCGGAACAACTATTAGATGTCATCTATCAAGAAATCATATCTGTAACTGGATTAAAAGAGGAGACATCATTTGACAAGTTATCCAATGCATTGCTATCTGGTAGTACGATTCTTTATCTAGAGGGAATCGATAAGGTTTTAGTACTGGAAACGATGGGGTGGGAAACTCGATCTATTGAAGAACCTGTTTCTGAAACATTAATCCGTGGGTCAAGGGAAGGGTTTGTAGAGAATTTACGAACGAATATGGTCTTAATTCGCCGCTATATTCGGGATCCAAATTTGCGCTTTAAGACACATCAAGTAGGACGTCGTTCCAAGAAAAAGCTTGTTGTAAGCTATATAGATGGTGTTATTCATCCAGATATTTTAAAAGAGGTTAATCGTAGACTCGAAACGATAGATATGGATGATGCACCAGAATCAGGGTTTATCGAACAATGGACTGAAGATAGCTTTTTGTCACCATTTCCGCAGATGGATAATACGGAAAGACCAGATAAAGTTGCTACATCCCTTTTGCAAGGAAAGGTTGCCATTCTATTAGATGGAACACCTTTCGTTTTGATTACGCCTGTAACATTGGGAAATACGTTACAATCTCCTGAAGATTACTATGAACGATGGTTGATCGGTTCACTTTTACGCGCGTTGCGATATCTCGCTTCTTTCATTGCCATGTTTGCACCTTCCTTATATATTGCGTTAGTGTCGTTTCATCAGGGGATGATTCCGTCTGACCTTGCTTTTTCTATTGCTGCGACTAGACAAGGTGTCCCGTTTCCTGCTTTTGTTGAAGCCATCTTTATGGGAATAACGATGGAACTGTTACGAGAAGCAGGGGCACGACTACCAAAGGCAATTGGACAAACAATTGGGATTGTAGGTGGTTTAGTAATTGGTGAAGCAGCTGTTCAAGCAGGGATTGTTAGTCCGATTATGGTTATTATTGTTGCATTAACAGCTGTTGCTTCCTTTACCATTCCATCTTACAGTGTTGCAATTTCCTTTCGAATACTACGGTTTGCTTTAATGATAGCAGCTGCAGTTTTAGGACTATATGGGATCATTCTCGTGTACATTATGATCAATATACATATTGTAAACTTAAAAAGTATTGGTGTTCCATATTCTAGTCCATTTGCTCCAAATTTCTTAGGGGATTGGACTGATCTCGTTTTACGTGCTCCTGTTCCAATGCTAACAAAACGGCCAAAATATATGCAAACCAATGATAAAGAGGCTGCTGACAAAGGAGAGCACTAATCATGAAACAGTTTGAATATGCTGATGAGAAAATAAGTGATAAAGAAATTATGATTGCTATACCCTCGATGATTGTAGCAGTTGGAATCTTAACACTTCCTAGGGATTTAGCCGAAAATAGTTTAAGTGCAGATGGGTGGATAGCTATACTTATAAGTGGTATCCTCTTTTGCTTTTTAACATGGATGGTAGCTAAATTGGCAGTTCAATTTCCAAATGAAACTTTCTTTACGTATGCATCAAGGCTAGTTCCAAAACCTGTGGCAATCGTATTTACTTTGTTGTATGTTGTCTTAGGGATTATGTTTGCAGCCTATGAAGTACGAGAACTCTCTGACTTGGCGGGTAATTATTTATTTGATCAGACCCCAGTTGAAGTAATAGCACTCGCCTTTTTACTTGTTGTGGTATATGGGGCATCAGGTTCTCGAGCAGGAATCTTTCGTTTAAATATGATGTTTTTTCCCATTATTGGCTTTATTGGCGTTTCAATAGTATTCTTTTCACTTGGCTGGTTTAAAGTTGAAAATTTACTACCTATGTTTGAAACGAGTCTCACCGATCATGTTGAGACCCTTAAGGTAAGTACATTATCGTATAGTGGATTTAGTATTTTACTATTTTATATCGCCTTAGTTCGCCAACCAAAGAAGGTACCAAAAATGGTGGTCGCAGGTGTGTCAATTGCTGTGTTATTGTATTTGATTTTATTTATCACAAGTGTTGGTGTATTTGGTATCGCAACAGCACACTTAATTTATCCAATCGTTGAACTAGGGAAAGTTATTGAAGTACCAGGTGGATTTTTTGAACGATTTGAATCCATCTTTTTCGTGGTATGGATTATGGCTATCTTTAATACAACGCTTATGGCCTTGGATATTGCTGTATATGGATTACAATCTATCTTTACAAGGATAAAGAAGGTAAAACTGTTACTGTTTTTAACTCCCCTTATTTTTGTCATTAGTATGTTTCCACAAAACTATATGGAAATTGCTCTATTAGGTCGATTTATTAGCTACTATGAATTGATATTGACAGGATTTGTTACGACCTTATTGTTAATCATCGCTAGTAGAAAAGGGGGAAAAACTGGTGGCTAAAATATGTATATCTATTTATTGTGCACTTTGTATCCTATTAGTTGGATGTTGGGATCGGATTGAGATTGAGGAACGTGGTTTTATTATTGGTGCATCCGTTGATTTAGCGGAAAACCACCAAAATAACAATCAAGAATTAATGCTGACAAGTCAGTTTGTCGTACCTTCTGGGCTTGGAGCACCAACTGATGGAGGAAATAGTAGTGGAGCATTTATGAATCTTTCTGTTACAGGGAATAGTTTATTTGATATGAACCGAGATATGGCCAAATTAACGAGCTTAACACCATTTTATGAACATTTAAAAGTAATTATTATATCCGAAGAAGTTGTACGTGAGCCACATGTATTTGGGAATGTGATGGACATTTTCATTCGTGATCATGAAATGCGTAGAGGTGTAAAGGTCGTAATTTCAGAGGGACAAGCACAACAAACTTTCGATATGAAACCGAAAAATGAGGATTTGCCAGCAATCTTTATTGAATCTGTGATGGAAAATAGTACAGCTAATGCTAATGTATTAGAGCCGATCCATCTAGGAGAAGTACATGAATATTTGTTAGGGAATCGTAGTTTTGTATTACCCCGTATTTTCCCATTAGGAAATAGTGTTGAATATGAAGGAGCAGCAGTATTTCAGGGGGATACAAACAAGATGGTCGGAATATTGGAGGGAGATGAGGCAAAAGGATTGGGCTATGTAACAAAAGAAAATAAAGGAGGTGTCGTAAAAACAACGATAGATGACCAAATAGTAACATTGGAAATTGAACGTTCTAAAAGTGATATTACCCTTAAAAATAAAAAAAGGGGAAATCTAAAAATTGATATTAAAATTGATATGGAGGTTGGAATTGCAGAAACATTTGGCTCTCGAAGAATCACCAGCCCGAAATTTATTGAAAAGGCCGAGAAAGCAGGAAGTAATCAAATAAAAGAAATAGTGAATCAAACAATTAAAAAAGTACAAGAACAATACGAGGCAGATGTGCTAGGAATTGATAATGTCCTCCAGAATGAACATTATGATTTATGGAAAGAAATAAGAGAAGACTGGGACAAAGGAGAAAATTACTTTGTGCAAAGTACGATCAACGTAAAAGCAGATGTGAAGGTTATTGAGAGTGGTGTATCAGATAAGATTACTAATAAAAATAGGCGTGATTACTAATGTTGGAGGAACTTGCAGATCGAATTCTAAATAGGATAACAATTGCATGCACCGTACTGTCCTTTTTCATTCCATATATTATCTATAAAATAAACAAGAGCCTCCACAAATATGGAGACCCACCATGGAAAAAGACAAACAATTGATTGCCTTGAAGCTTAACGTTCTTTACTTTTTGGATCAAAGGCATCACGAAGACCATCCCCAATAAAGTTTATGGACAAAACTGTTATGAATATGGCTAACCCTGGAGGAACCCATGCTTCTGGATGTTCCCTTAGAATACGTACATTCATTGCCTCTGAAATCATGTTCCCCCATGATGGCGTTGGCTGCGGTATGCCAAAGCCAATAAAACTTAGTCCAGCTTCAATAATAATATAGGTAGCCATCATTAATGTTGCGTTAACGATAATTGGTCCAATTGCATTTGGGATAAAGTGTCTAAATATAATGCGAATATCACTTGCCCCAATGGCACGTGCACCTAGAACAAACTCTTGTTCACGCAGCGACAAATATGTTCCCCGAATTATACGCGTTAAATTCGGCCATGATGTTAATGCTATAATAGTGATAAACAAAGGGATGGTCAGTTCTTCTATGATAGCTATAATCGTTAAGGCAAGCACAAGAAATGGTAACATAAGCATAATATCTGCTGCTCGCATAATGACACCATCAATTTTCCCACCGTAGTAACCAGAAATTGATCCTAAAATAACTCCGATGGCAAGTGTGAAAAACATGGCACTAAAGCCGACAATTAGCGAAATACGGCCACCATATAACAACCTTGCAAAGTTATCTTGACCTTGGCCATTTGTTCCTAAAATATGTTCATCACTTGGTCCTTGCTCAATTAACAAAAGATTTGTTCTTTCTGGATCTAAATCTGTAAATAAAGGAGCGAGAGCGCAGGTGGTCGTAATCGTTAATAACACAAATACACTAATTACGGCTAATTTATTTTTCATGAATCGACGTAATGCTAATTGAAATGGGCTTTTACTTTTCTTTTGTTCTTCTCTAGGTTCCATTTCCGGATGTGTCGATAATGTTTCTTGTGAATTTGATTGCATATCATCTCACCTCAATCGTATCGGATTCGTGGGTCCACAATACTGTAAAAAATATCGGCCAGTAAATTACCTATTAGGATAAGTACTCCAAGTATTAAGGCAATAGCCATCACAACAGGGAAATCACGGTTTGTAACAGAGCTTATAAACAACGTTCCTAGACCAGGGTATTGAAAGACCTGCTCGGTAATCACCGCACCACTTAATAGAACGCCAATTTCAAATCCCATTAAGGTGATAATCGGAATAAGCGCATTGCGAAGTGTGTGTTTGTAGAGAACACTATTTTCAGTCATCCCTTTTGCTCTTGCAGTACGAATATAGTCACTACCTAGAACATCGAGAACTTCCGAACGCATGTAGCGCATATAGGTTGCTGTTCCGGCCAAACCAAGTGTTATTCCAGGCAATACCATGTGATGCAGACGGTCGAGAAAACTTCCGAAGCCAGCAGCACCTGGAGAAGAAAGTGTTCCTTGTGCTGGGAACCACCCTAACTGAATCGATAAAAAGTAAATTGCAATCAATCCAAAAAAGAAGTTTGGAATTGCCAGCCCTAAAAAGCCAAATCCTGTTGCACCATAATCAAGTAGTGAATAGGGACGTCTCGCCGAATATATACCAATAGGAATACTTACAATTATCGTAATAAACAACGAAAAAAGCCCTAAATAAAGTGTGTTTGCAAACCGCGCTTCAATTAAATCCATTACGGTACGGCCGTTAAAAACTAACGAGTCTCCAAAATCTCCTTGTGCAGCAGAGCTTACCCAATGCCAATATTGTACAGGTAGCGGATCATTTAATCCTAGTGCTTCTCGTTGTTGCTCGTATACTTCTGGATCAACATTCGGATCAGCTAAGGACTGTCCTGTTAAAGCATCCCCTGGTGCTAGTTGAGCTAGCGTAAATACAATAACGGTAAGAGCGAAAAGCATTGGAATGAAAACGAGTATACGACGTATTATATATTTGTACATAAATTAACCCCCGATCTAAACAAGATTTTTCATACGACTAGGAATAATTTAAAACATCGTGAAAGGCTAATCTTTCCCTATGTATTTTTTAAAAGAAAGAGCATGCGGCGATATCCGCACGCTCTTCTTCTGATAAATGGTTATTACTCAGATACCCACCATAGGTGAGGATCGTTGTTGAACGAATATGGCATCGGATCTACACCATTAAGACGTTCATTGAATCCGTAAATTTTATTTTGTGCATATAAGAGAAGAGCAGGTAAGTCTTCAGAGAAAACACCTTGCCATTCACTGTATTTCTCTGCACGGTACTCTTGTTCAAATGCTTCTGGAGCTTGCATTGCTTCTTGCAATAACTGATCAGATTCTGGATTATTCCAGCGTCCATAGTTATATGCTGCATCAGATTTCCATAAACCAGATGGGTCTGGGTCACCACTTCCTAAGCTCCAACCGAGTAAATAAAGATCCCAATCACTATTATCATTTGTTAAATCTTCAACATATGCAGTCATTTCCTTCGGTTGACGTACATCCATTTGAATACCTACATCTTCTAGGAATTGTCCTAGAATTGGTGCAGAATCTTCACGAAGTTGGTTTCCAGTTGGATAGTTCAGATTAACAACCCATTCTTCGCCATCAGGTGTTTCTCTAAATCCATCATCATTTGTATCAACATAACCAGCTTCATCAAGTAATGCTTTTGCTTGTTCTGGGTCATATTCATATGCTGTAGTAGCGGACTCATCATATGCCCAGAATTGTTGTGCAATTGGTGCGTTAATAACAGATCCGTGTCCATGTAGCAAATTGTCAACAATTGCCTGCCGGTCAATCGCATAAGCCATTGCTTGACGTACTAGTTGTTCACTCATATCCTCATTCGGTACCCAGTTATCTGGTTCAATCGTACCACTTTCGACATCAGCATCTGTTCGGTGGTTTATTTTGAAGCCCATCAGCTGATATCCAAAATCGGTTTGTTCGATAATCTCAACATGATCAAAACCTTCTACCGTTTCAAAGTCAGCTGCTGGAACACCATTAGGTTCAGCGATAAAGTCAATTTCACCATTCTCTAATAGCCCAAGCATTACTGATTGCTCAACAACACGCCAGACAATTCGATCTAGGTATGGTTCACTTTGCCAGTAATCAGGATTCTTTTCGAGGACATATTGTTCACGGTCAAGCATTTCTGTGAATTGAAATGGCCCAGTTCCTATTACTTCTCCAGCATTGAGTGATGCTGGGTGTTCAGGTATTTCATCAATTGGAACGTCTCCAAAGATGTGTTCTGGAATAATTGGGAAGGACGCATCTTTTAAAGCAGTTACGTTCGGCTCAGCAAATTTAAAGGTAACAGTATGGTCATCCTCAGCTACAACACCTTCAAATTCTTCCGTTTCTCCACTGTTAAATTCCTCATAGCCCAATAGTCTAATAACATATTCAGTACGAACTCCTCCAGCTTCTATATATCCTGGGCTCGAAATAGCTTTGTAAGTGTAGACGACATCATCAGCTGTAAACGGTTCACCGTCATGCCATGTAACACCTTCTTCAAGTGTAAACGTCACTTCGGTTTGATCATCGCTCATTTCCCAATCGCTAGCAAGGCCTGGTTCAAATTCAAGATTTTGATTTTGACTAAGTAGAGCTTCATGAGTAAAATCTAAAATATTAGTTTCATATGCTTCTTCATAAAAGATTGGGTTAAACATCCCCGCAGGAGCTGTGTCCATTGCTCCTGTAATCGTTCCACCCATTTGTGGCTCATCTGAGGCAGCCTCTTCTTCCTCCTCGGCAGGTTCCTCCTGATCGGTTTCTGTTTCTTCAGGATCCTCTTCTGGTTCATCCCCTGATGAGTCACTGCTACAAGCAGCTAGAAACAATCCAAGCATCAATACAAACAGCAGTATCCAGTTTTTCTTTAACTTCAAAAATACTCACCCCTTTGATTTTTTATCCGCCACTTAAGCGACTCTTGCTATTTTTGTAGATGTAACCACCCCCCACTATGTAGTAAAACCCGCCTATTATGTTTTAAGTGTCTGTATTATCGTATAAATGACAAGCTACATAATGGCCATCCCCCATATTAGTTAGTTCTGGACGTTCAACAGAACAACGATCATGTGCGCGTGGGCATCGCGTTCGGAAGACACATCCTGATGGTGGATTAGCAGGGCTTGGCAAATCTCCAGACAACTTGATTTTTTCACGGCGATTTTTCACATCTGTTGATGGAACAGATGAAAGCAATGCTTGTGTATATGGGTGTAGCGGGTTATCATATAGTGATTTCTTTGGTGCAATCTCGGCAATACGGCCAAGATACATAACTGCAACACGGTCGCTAATGTGTTTAACAACACTTAAATCGTGCGCTATAAAAAGGTAGGTTAGATCAAATTCATCTTGCAAATCAGCCATTAGATTAAGCACCTGTGCTTGAATCGAGACATCAAGTGCTGATACTGGCTCATCACAAATAATAAATTTCGGATTTAGTGCTAAAGCACGTGCGATACTAATTCGTTGGCGCTGACCGCCAGAAAACTCATGCGGATATTTCGTACGGTCACTCGCACGTAAACCTACTTTTTCGATCAGGTCAACAGCTTTCTCTTTTCGTTCAGATTTGCTCATTGATGTATTAACGAGCAATGGTTCCTCCACTAATTCGCCGACACTCATTTTTGAATTCAGTGAAGCATATGGGTCTTGAAAGACAATCTGCATATTTTTTCGGTAATCTCGGAGTTTACGGTTACCTAAATGAGATATGTCATTATCCTCAAAAAGGATCTTACCTTCTGTTGGTTCTAATAGGCGCAAGATAACACGACCTAGAGTTGACTTTCCTGATCCAGATTCTCCGACAACTCCTAGTGTTTCACCTTTGTGGATTGTGAGAGAAACATCATCAACCGCTTTAACGTGTCCAACCGTTCGTTTTAAAATACCACCCTTAATTGGGAAGTATTTTTTCATATGATCTACTTGAACGAGAACATTATTATCTGTTTCTTCCCTATTTTCAGTTATCTGTTTATATACTTGTTGCTGTGACATATGTTAGTCCCCCTTAATTATAAAGATAGCAACGAACTTTATGATTTGATTCAACTTCATTTAGATCTGGATTAGATTCTAAACACCGTTCCATTACATGTGGACAACGGCTTGAAAAACGACAACCTTTTGGGAAGCTATGTGCTGGTGGGACAGTACCTTTTATTGCGCCGAGTCTTTTCATATCTTTCTCAAGACTAGGTAAACTGTCGAGTAATCCTGTAGTATATGGATGTTTTGTATTTTCAAATATTTGTTCAACAGCTGTTTCTTCAACGATCTGGCCGCCGTACATCACTAACACTCGGTCCGCATACTCGGCAACAACGCCTAAATCATGTGTAATAAGAAGTATTGCCATATCCAGTCTTTCTTTCATTTCTGCCAACAAATCCAGAATCTGTGCTTGAATGGTAACGTCCAGTGCAGTTGATGGTTCGTCGGCGATCAGTAATTTCGGTTCACACGATATCGCCATCGCAATCATCGCTCGTTGTCTCATTCCCCCTGACAATTGGTGTGGGTATTCATTAATGATTTCTTCTGCTCTAGGAAACCCGACAACACGTAAAAGTTCAATTGCTCTTTCCTGTGCTTCTTTTTTTGATACATTTTTATGTTTACGTATAGTTTCCATAATTTGATTGCCAATTGTATATACTGGATTTAATGCCGTCATTGGTTCTTGGAAAATCATCGCAATATCATTACCTCGAATTTTTGACATTTGTTTTCCAGTCTTTTTGAGCAAGTTCTCTTCTTCTAATGTAATGGTGCCGTCAATGATCTTTCCTGGTTTATTAATTAACTGCATAATGGATAGGGAGGTAATGCTTTTCCCACTGCCCGATTCCCCGACTATTGCCAGTGTTTCACCTGGGTTTATGTAAAAGTCCACACCATCAACCGCTTTTGCTACTTGGTTATCTTCCAAGTAAAAATATGTCTTTAATCCTTCTACATCTAATAATGGATTTTGCGTCATTTGGTTTCACCTCGATTGAATTATAAAGTACCATCCTTTTATTATCGAAATTATATCACAATTTTAAATTTTATTTCAATAATTTTTTTGAATTTTATAAAATGTATTAGCAAGAGTTTGTATGAGTTAATTGACGAACATACTGATATAAGTACTAATTGTGATTCCAATGGACGGAATGGTAAACTTGTTCTACCACATATTACAAGGGGTGAGTTGATGGATTTACATAATTATTTAGAATTGGATGCAACAGAGATGGCTACACTTGTACAAGCTAGGGAAATAAAACCACAGGAACTTTTAGAGGTTAGCTTTCAACAGCTAGAAAAGGTGAATCCGACATTAAATGCAGTGATACAAAGCCGAAAAGAAAAAGCAATGATGGAAGCAGAACAACTACAACTTAATGGGAGTCCATTCATTGGAGTTCCTTTGTTACTAAAAAATATATCGCAATCGCTAAAAGGAGAACCATTAACGTCAGGTTCTAAATTACTAAAAAAGTCAATTGCCAATCAGAATTCTAATCTGGTTGAGAAACTCCATCAAGCGGGTTTCACCTTTATGGGTCATACGAATACACCTGAATTTGGATTGAAAAATATAACAGAGCCTACTGAATATGGTCCTACACGAAATCCGTGGAATCCACAACATTCCCCAGGTGGATCAAGTGGAGGTTCAGCTGCTGCGATTGCCGCTGGTATTGTCCCTTTAGCAGGAGCAAGTGATGGTGGAGGATCCATTCGTATTCCTGCTTCTTTTACAGGTTTAGTAGGATTGAAGCCTACGAGAGGCCGAACTCCAGTAGGTCCAGGTGTTGGAAGACAATGGCAAGGTGCATCCATTGATTTTGCCTTGACTCGTACAGTGCGAGATAGTGCAGCATTGTTAGATGTATTACAAGTTATTCAACCAGAGGCAGCCTTTCAAACTCCATTATTTCCAGGTTCGTACAAAAAGGAGATGGAACGTGTTTTTCAGAAGCCATTAACCATTGCCTACACGGTGAACTCACCAGTAGGGACTCCAGTTTCAAAGGATGCCAAATTAGCTGTTGAAAAGATCGTGAAATGGCTTGAAAAAGAAGGACACCATGTTGTTGAACAGGAAAATGATGTGGATGGAGTTCAATTGATGAAAGACTATTATGTGATGAATAGTGGTGAAATCTCTTCTGTTGTTAAAAACTTAGAGCAAGCTTTTGGACGGGAACTGACAACTGATGATTTAGAAATGGAATCTTGGCTATTAAATGAGGCAGGGAAAAATGTTTCTGCTGCTGAATATGCTGGTAGTATAGCCTCTTGGGATAAAGCTAGTGCACAAATGGCTGCATTTCATAAGGATTACGATTTGTATATTACACCTGCAAGTGCATACCCTGCACCAAGAGTTGGGGAGTTAACGTATGATCTAGAGGAACAAGAAATATTAAGGCAAAAGATGAAAGAAACAGGTGATAAAGAAAAACAACAAGCGATTATTTATGACATGTTTTTACCAAGTTTAACGTATACACCATTTACCCAATTGGCAAATTTAACAGGACAACCAGCTATTTCGTTACCACTATATGTAACGGAAGATGGATTGCCATTAGGTGTTCAAATTATGGCTGGTAAAGGACAAGAAAATCGTTTATTACAGGTAGCATATCAACTAGAACAGAGCGACCTTTGGATTGGTATGCAAGGAAATCCGTATTTTGAGCATGCTAATACTATGTCCCACATTGTACGTGTTCAAAAAGGTGGATAAAAAGGACCGAGTCGGCTAAGGTCTCAGGAGTCCTGTTGCAACGCCTCACGCTAACGTCCTGTTGAATCTCACTGGTAAAACCGTCACGTCAATCGTAACGCCAGTACTAGCACGTCCTGTCGAGTCGAAAGTTCGAGCGGCGATGCTCCCACAGCGGAGCGTATGCAATTAATACGTGACCACAAGGAATGCTCCCTAGAATCTACATCGTAAGAAGGTAAAGTGTAGTTCTTTTCCAAGGAGCTAAAAAAATAAGCCAACGAAGAAATTAGATGTGTCATTTTACTGGACTTTTTGAACATCCTCATATAAAAAAATAATAAAAAATTAATGTTGGGTTTTCTACCAGGATTCTGTATAAAAGTTGATTTTAGGTCCTAAAATAAAGAAGGGTAGAAATATGTGAATATCATTATGAAGAAGCCGTTTGTCGAAGGGTAAACCTTAGGAAAAGTTCCACTATTTTTACTTGTTCTATAGCTATTTTCAAGCAAACCCATCCACTATATAATGAAGTCCGTGAAAGATAACCTGCACTTTTTTCAGAATATTACCGATCATTCGACAGGTGACAGGCACCACCCGAAATTTGTCGAAATTTATACATCAAGAAAGGGGTATCCTATATGGACAAAGAAAGGAAGGGTTTATTTCAGCGATTTTTAGATGGCGTTGAAGTATTAGGGAATAAACTACCACATCCCGTTACATTATTTGCACTCTTAGCGTTACTCGTTATACTTCTGTCTGCAGTTCTATCTCCACTTGGTATAAGTGTAGAACACCCAGGTGAAGAGGGTGAAATGGTAGAGATTACAAACTTATTGAGTGCTGAAGGTATTCAATATATTTTTACAAGTATGACGGATAACTTCATTGGTTTCGCACCACTTGGTGTTGTACTTGTAACAATGCTTGGTATTGGGGTAGCTGAGCGAACTGGACTAATTAGTGCACTCTTACGTGGTTTTGTTTTATCCGTACCAAAACAATTAATCACAGCAGGCTTGGTATTTGCAGGGGTTATGTCAAGTGTTGCTTCAGATGCAGGTTATGTTGTTTTACCTCCATTAGGTGCTGTTATATTTGCTGCAATAGGACGGCATCCATTAGCAGGTTTAGCAGCTGCGTTTGCTGGGGTTTCTGCGGGATTTAGTGCTAACTTATTCTTATCGGCAACAGATGCGATGCTAGGTGAATTAACCATTGCAGCAGCATCTATTATTGACCCAGCATATGCTGAGACAATGAATATTGCAATGAACTACTACTTCATTATTGTTTCTGTATTTGTCCTTACATTTATTGGTGCATGGGTAACCGAGCGTGTCGTTGAACCACGTTTAGGGGAATACAAAGGTGAGTATCGTGAAAAATTAGAAGGTTTACAAGCGAAAGAGAAAAAAGGACTTATATGGGCTGGTGTAGGATTTGCAATTGCAGCAGCATTGATTGCATTACTAATTGTTCCAGAAAATGCACCAATGCGTGGAGAAGATGGAGCAATTATTCAATCACCATTTATGAGCTCGTTAGTTCCAGTAATCGCGCTTTTATTCTTTGTGCCAGGTCTTATTTACGGAAAAGTGACTAAAAACATTCGTGATGATAAAGATGTTGCAAACCAAATGTCCGATACAATGGCATCTATGGGAATGTTCATTGTTCTTGCATTTACAGCAGGTCAATTCGTTGCGTATTTCAATGAAACAAATATGGGATTGGTATTAGGTGTGTATGGTGCCGAATTCTTGCAAAGCATTAACCTTTCGGGAATCCCTTTAATCCTCTTGTTTATTTTAATTGCAGGGTTCATTAATTTGTTTATTGGAAGTGCATCTGCTAAATGGGCTATGATGGCTCCAGTATTTGTCCCAATCATGATGCAATTAGGCTATTCACCAGAGCTAACTCAAATGGCTTATCGTGTAGCTGATTCTTCAACTAATATTATAACGCCGTTAATGACATATTTTGCGATTATTATCGCGTTTGCGCAGAAGTATGATAAGAAGATGGGGATTGGGACATTAATTTCTGTTATGTTCCCATATTCCATTTATTTCCTCGTTGGGTGGACGCTTGTATTAGTTGTCTGGATGTTATTTGGAATAGATCTTGGTCCAGGATCACCAATCCTTTACAATAACTAATAAACAAACAAAACTGTTCCATTAGAATTAATATACCTAATGGAACAGTTTTTCTTAAAAGGTAAGAAAGTATAAAAAGTTGGCCTCATTACTGTCTTATATAGGAAAGGCCACGTCCAGCTTCGAGCGATTGACGTCCTAGTGCCGATAGACATAAGGACGCACGAGTTTTCATCGGCCAGCGCCTACCCCCTCGAGGTCATAAGCCAATCCACATTACGCGCAAAAAACGCCACGTCGAGGCTTGGCTTATGCTTGGCAGATAAGAAAACCTTCTTACTGCATAAGTGCAACTAAGACTTTCGCCACTTGGCGACAAGCCAAGTTTTCTAATCGGGGGTGATCAAGGCGCTTCTAGCTTTTGTTCTTGGTTTTAACTTTTTTCGCATACTTTGTTGTCTTTTCTTAACATCGGAGTTGATACGACTTAAAATACCACTCCGGAAATAAACTCAGTTTTCACCAGGGGCATAAGTGCGACATCTGTTCAAACTATTCGTTTTCACAATGTCTGATTTACCGCGGACTCCCCACGAGCCTCCTCACTCGTGTCCTCGTTGCGGGGTCTCTTAGGCTCGTTATTCCGCAGGAGTCTTCGTTTATTTCCTTCGCTAGTGTTGCTATCCAAAACCTTCATTATGCTATAACTTTTTTTTAAAGTGATTGAAGTGGAGGACTGTCGCCTTTCTCATTCATAAAGGGTTAAAGCACTCAACTATCATTGAATGTGAAAAAACAACTGCCTGAGCGAGAAATCAAAGCCGCTAAGTTACGTCGCATTATCTATCTACTATTCATTAAGATTCATACTGGAAAAGCAACAATCTTTTAGAAAACAGCTTCTCATTAAATCCATAACATTCACAACATAACTAAGGCATTCACACACCCAAAATTCTTTTTTACTTCATTCCGTAATTTTAGTATAGTTATAGTAGATACGTAAATAAAACTTGCGGTATCAGGAAGGGGACCATTTTAATGCAAGATACGCTAGTTTATAATAAAAATGTTGAAAAAGTGTTAGAAAATATAAATAAAGTAATGATTGGCAAGGAAGATGTCGCGACATTAAGTTTAGTTGCCTTGCTTGCACAAGGTCACGTTTTATTAGAGGATGTTCCAGGTGTCGGAAAAACAATGCTTGTACGAACATTAGCAAAATCATTGGATTGTGATTTTACAAGAATTCAATTCACACCAGATTTATTACCCTCCGATGTGACAGGTGTTTCGATATACAACCCAAAAGAGTTAGAATTTGAGTTTCGTGGGGGACCAATACTTGGTAATATTGTATTAGCAGATGAAATAAACCGAACTTCTCCTAAGACACAGTCCTCTCTTTTGGAAGGAATGGAAGAAAAAAGTGTTACTGTTGACGGAAAGACCATTCCACTTAAAAAGCCTTTCTTTGTAATGGCAACACAAAACCCGATTGAATATGAAGGAACATATCCACTGCCTGAAGCTCAGCTCGATCGTTTTATATTAAAATTAAAAATGGGATATCCTTCTCTAGAAGATGAATTAGAAATGCTTGAACGTACTTCTCGTAATCACCCAATTGAACAAGTGGAATCCGTTATGACAAAAGAAGATTTGCTAAAAATTCAAGAAGAAGTTAACCAAGTTTATATGGATAAAAATGTTCAACGTTATATTATTAATCTAGTAACGGCTACTAGAAACCATGCTACAATCTATCTTGGGGTTAGTCCAAGGGGATCTATTGCATTAATGAAAGCAGCAAAAGCATATGCATACATTTGTGCTCGTGACTATGTACTCCCAGATGATGTGAAATATTTAGCTCCATATGTTCTATCACATCGATTAATCTTAACATCGGAAGCAAAATATGAAGGGGTGTCACAGGAGCAAGTAATAGCAAATGTGATTGGAAATACATCTATTCCAATTCGAAAGGAATTTCATTAATGAATGGGACAATACAATTTGTGAGCAAACTTAGCTTTATTGTTTGTTTATTTGTTATTCTATTTTCCTATGCGATGTTTCAAGGTGGATTTGTAAGTTGGTTTTTATTCTTTAGTTTTCTACCAATCTTTCTTTATCATATCGCATTGTTATTTTATCCAATAGGAAAATGGGAAGTGAACCGTCAGCTTTCTGGGCATGTTGTGAAAGCAGGGGATCGTGTTTCTGTAACCATAAGAATTATAAGACGCATGCCTTTTCCCCTTTATTATTGTATTTGTGAAGAAGTATTTCCAGATTCATTAAATAAAATAGATAGCTATAAAGAGAAATACCATTACTTTGATCAGCCAGAGAAATTAAATGTACAACGAAAAATAAAAAAAATCGTTTTTCCATGGTTCAGACGAACAATTGAGTTCCCCTATGTGATCGAACAAATCCCTCGTGGAGAACATCAATTACAAGCGGTTCGCATCAAAACTGGCGATGTATTTGGCATGGTTAAAAAAGAACATATTTTTCAGGTGTCAGATGAATTAATCGTTTACCCAAATGAACGACCGATTCGTTTGCTAGAACAGGTGAGCAGCTATGAACAAGGCTCAACTCCTACCTATTCTGTGAACACGAATAACACCAATATGGTAACAGGTATTCGCGAATATATACCAGGTGATAAATTCACATGGATTGATTGGAAACAAACAGCGAAGAAAAATACTATGATGACCAAGGAATTTGAACAAGAGAAGAGTACGGATACACTAATTGTATTGGATAATTGTCAGGAAGGAAGTACTAACATCATTGCATATGAAGCTGCGATCGAAGTGGCTTTCTCCCTAATCAATACGATGCAGCAACAAGCATCACAAGTTGGTTTTTTAATAGTAGGGGAAAAAATGCCCTTTTTTGCAGTACATCAAGATCCAGCTCAAAAAGACTTGGTGCGTAAACAATTAACGCGTATTCAACCATCTCTAAATACCCAGTTCGCTGTTAAATTGCGTGAAGTGTCCATGACGGTTGCAAGAGATAATGTGGTTATGATCATTACGACAAATTTAAATGAGGCGTTTGTGCAATCCTTAAGGCGAATGATGCAACGTGCTAAAAGAGTAATCGTTTTATTCATCCAATCCGCATCTAAAGTAACGAAGCAGGAACATGCTATTATACAACAACTTAAAATAGAGGGTGTAGTAATTACCAACCTCTCAGAAGAGCAATTAACACAAAATACAATTGAGGTGAGTATTACATGAAATCAATAAAGCAGAACCAAACTCCAATACTCTACACCTCTATTGTATATATTTGTGGTTTTTTCTTATTTTTAGAATGGCTGTATCCGATTGAAGAAGTAACCAATACAAGTGATGTAAACGTGTTTCTTATTTATACACTTTTTTGTTTCTTTATATCCTTATTAAAGTTGAATTGGATCTTATCCTGTTTCCTAAAAGGGTTTGGAATGTTATTTATTCTAAACAGCTTATATTTTACGGAAGCATTTCTAAGCAAATGGTGGTTTGAACAGTTATTTGCTGAATTATCCATGAATATAGGTTCCCTTTTTTCCCAGCAACTATATAATTTGACGCCATTATTTCGTAGCTTTTTATTTTTATTACTAATATGGTTAATGAGCTATTTGTTATATTACTGGTTTGTTGTGATGAAGCGAATTTTCCTATTTGTCATTCTCACCTTTATTTATATAACAGTTCTAGATACCTTTACAACCTATGATGCTAGTATGGCTATTGTGCGGACATTTATTATTTCATTTATTGTGTTAGGATTAACAAACTTCATTAAAAATATCAATTTAGAAGAAATTCGGTTCCCGTGGGCTAAACGAAGAGCAATATGGGTGATGCCACTAATTTCTATCGTCTTGTTAGCTTCCTTTATTGGGTACGTGGCACCAAAATTCGATCCACAATGGCCAGATCCAGTTCCATTTCTAAAAAGTGCTGCAGAAAATGCTGGTGGTTCTGGGTCTGGGTCAACAATTCGTAAGGTAGGTTATGGTGAAGACGACTCCCAATTAGGTGGTTCATTTGTCCAAGATGATACACCTGTATTTCAAGCTGCCGTAGAGGAAGAACATTATTGGCGAATTGAAACAAAGGATGTTTATACAGGGAAAGGTTGGGAAAACGCGAATCCATCCGATTATCAGTTACGTCAGAAAGAGGAACTTGAGGTTGTAACATTTGCAGAAGGTGTAGAAACTGAGGAATTGGAAGCAATTATTGGATTTGATGGAAGTGCGGACCTTCAAAAATTAATCTACCCTTATGGTATGACAAAAGTAGAAACTAGTGAGACAGGTCAATTTTTGTTTGATCCATATTCTGAAGCAGTACAGACACAAAAAAATGGCGAAAAAGCTAGCCTTACAAATTATTCGATTACGTATCAGCATCCTTCGTTTGCCATTGACGAATTGCGGGAAAGTGGTGAAGAAGATAACCTAGATTTTAAAGAACATTACACTCAATTGCCAGAAGCGTTACCAGATCGAATTGGTGAATTGGCAGCAGAAGTAACCGAATCAGAAGACAATCGATATGATAAGGCAAAAGCCATTGAACAGTATTTTGGCCGAAATGGATTTACGTATCAAATCAGTGATGTACCTGTCCCAGAAGAGGAGCAGGATTATGTTGACCAATTTTTATTTGATAGTCAAGTGGGTTATTGTGATAATTTCTCAACTTCTATGGTTGTGATGCTTCGTTCGTTAGATATACCTGCTAGATGGGTAAAAGGATTTACAAGTGGAGAAAAAATATCGGAAACGAACGTTGGCCTAGATGTCTATAAAGTAACAAATAACAATGCTCATTCATGGGTAGAAGTACATTTTCCTGGTATCGGTTGGGTACCTTTTGAACCAACACAAGGATTTTCAAACCTAACAGATTTTCATATGAATATTGATCCTGAGGATATCGGGAGTGAGGATTCAACAGAAACTGATACAGAATCAGCTTATGAAACACCAGAATTAGAAGAAAATCCTAACCTTCAAGAAGGGGAAGCTGTATCCGCTGATGCAACATCAGAAACGAATGAAGGCTCTATCAATTGGTGGCTTATTATCGGAATTATCGCTTTTGTTCTAGGTCTTGGGTATGTTGTCTATAAAATTTGGTATCGTATCACGTCTTATTTTGTTTTGGTGAAACTAATGCGGAAAAAGGACGCGGAAACATTCCAACTGGCATACCACCACATGCTTAAAGTCTTAAAACACACTGGACTAGGTAAAGAAGAAGATCAGACATTAAGAGAATATGCCGAACGTATTGATCGGCGTTACGAAACAACAGCAATGAACCAGTTAACCAATTATTATGAACAAATACTTTATAGGAATGAAATAGATGATTCGAAAATAGAAGAATTGACACAAATATGGAAAGATTTAATTAAAAAGATATTGTCTTGACCATACACTAATAGGTTAGTAGAATATAAAGATATTAATTAAATAACGATCAAGTCGCCCTTCGTATATCCTCGATAATATGGTTCGAAAGTTTCTACCAGAGTACCGTAAATGCTCTGACTATGAAGGCGGAAGTTCTATGTGTGTATGATAAAACCTAGATTTCTGCCTTTTTACAGGAGAAGTCTAGGTTTTTCTATCGTCCTAGAAAAAATTGTGCGACAAACTGTATGATTCGCGCGACATTAAGTTAAACTCGTGCGACAACAGGTCTATCTCGTGCAACCAAGCACCAAACTCGTGCAACAATATGCAGAATTCAGGCAACCCTAAGTAAAACGTTTTAACAACGGATCCGAAAAAGCCAATTAATTTTAAAGGAGCATCGATATGAATAATAACGAAATGATTCTTGTCCTCGATTTTGGTAGTCAATACAATCAATTAATCACCAGACGGATTCGGGAATTTGGTGTCTATAGTGAATTGCATTCGCATAAGCTAACAGCAGAAGAAATTAAAGCGATGAATCCAAAAGGAATTATTTTATCAGGTGGCCCACATAGTGTTTATGATCAAAATAGTTTCCGTCCAGATATGGATATATTTGAACTAAATATTCCTATCCTAGGAATTTGCTATGGGATGCAAGTTATGGCGGATCATTATGGTGGAACAGTAGAGAAAGCAAAAAATCGAGAATATGGAAAAGCGGTCATTGATATACAAAATGAACCAGTTTTATTTAATAATTCTCCAAGTAAACAAACTGTATGGATGAGCCATGGAGACAAGGTAATTCAAGAACCAGCTTCATTTCAAGTAGATGCGACAAGTGCTTCCACACCAATTGCAGCGATGAGCAATCCAGAGAAACAACTCTATGGTGTGCAATTTCATCCAGAAGTCCGTCATACAGAATATGGGAATGATTTATTGAAGCAATTTGTCTTTGAGGTGTGTGGTAGTGAAGGTAACTGGACAATTGAAAATTTTATTGAAATGGAAGTCGAAAAAATTCAAGCTAAAGTTGGCGATCGTAAAGTATTATGTGCCTTAAGTGGAGGGGTAGACTCTTCCGTTGTAGCAGCACTTATCCATAAAGCAATAGGCAATCAGTTAACGTGTATTTTTGTCGATCATGGGTTATTGCGCAAAAATGAAGCAGACGATGTCATGAACGTATTTGCGGACGACTTTAACATGAACATCATCAAAGTAGATGCACAGGAACGGTTCTTATCAAAACTTAGAGGTGTAGATGATCCAGAAAAGAAACGGAAAATCATCGGAAATGAGTTCATTTATGTATTTGACGATGAAGCAGCTAAATTAAAAGAAATTGATTTTCTAGCACAAGGTACCTTATATACGGACATTATTGAAAGTGGAACAGAGACAGCACAAACGATTAAATCCCATCATAATGTTGGAGGACTTCCTGAAAATATGCAATTTGAATTAATTGAACCATTAAATACACTCTTTAAAGATGAAGTACGTGAACTTGGAACACAACTTGGAATACCAGACTATATTGTGTGGCGCCAGCCTTTTCCTGGACCAGGTTTAGCAATACGTATTTTAGGAGAAGTAACAGAAGAAAAGTTAAAGATTGTACGTGAATCAGATGCGATCTTGCGAGAAGAAATTGCGAAAGCAGGACTTGATCGTGATATTTGGCAATATTTCACGGTACTTCCAAATATCCAAAGTGTTGGCGTTATGGGTGATGCAAGGACATATGATTATACGATTGGAATACGTGCGGTTACATCAATCGATGGAATGACTTCAGACTGGGCGCGAATTCCGTGGGATGTGTTAGAGAAGATCTCTACAAGAATCGTGAATGATGTCGAGCATATCAATCGTGTAGTATATGATATTACAAGTAAGCCACCTGCAACCATTGAATGGGAATAATATACGAACGATATTATAATTTATATGTTTAATGTTCGTTTTTTGTCTTGACCTGTTAGGGAAATAGTAGTAAGATAAGGATAGAAATTAGTTAAAAATGAATATACACTGCGTATAATTTAGGGGATATGGCCCAAGAGTTTCTACCGGACTACCGTAAATAGTCTGACTACGCAGATTGAGTAATGAAGAAAAAGATACGTCACCATTCATTTGTGTGGTGCAGGCTTCTTCTTTCCTCATTGCTTTTTCTGGGTATGTATAGACACTCTTGGTTCACACCAAGAGTGTCTTTTTATTTTTACGTTTTGCTGTTTTCTAAAGTCTGTTGCTTTTAGGATGAATTTTAATTAATAGTTGATGTAAATTGCGACGTAACTTACCGTTCCGGCAGAATACTTCGCTTTCACCAGGGGCATAAGTGCGACATCTGTTTAAACTATTCGTTTTCACAGTGTCTTCTTTACCATGGACACGGCCTCAGCCTCCCGTGACGCACAGAACTTCTTTTAGGGGTCTTCGGACACGTGCTGTTCCCATAGGAGTCTCCGTATTCTGCCTTCACTGTAGAGATTTTCTAATCAAAATGTCATTTATAAGTTACGGAAATAGCAAAATCCCAGAATAGGAGTTGGCTCCCTTCCGCTCTAATCACTAATAATAAGGCCTATATATTGCAATAGTTGATTTCTAGCGGAGGAAAAACATGGAGACTCCTGCGTCGTCGGCTAACACCGGTCACGTCCTGTGACTAACGCCGACACTAGAACGTCCTGTTCGTCGAAACGAGCCTAAGAGACCCCGCAGTGTGGGTTTTCACGAGGAGGCTCGTGGGGAGTCCGCGGAAAGCGAAATGTTTTTCTGTAGCGGTAATTTTAGCTTAATGTTATTGCGCATTATATAGAAACTACGATTTAAGAAAACACCAAAGAGTACGAAAAGAGCCAAATTTAATAAAACCTAGAGGAGGAGAAGCCATGAAGAAGTATTTTCAATTCGAAGAGCTTGGCACAAACTACAAAACAGAATTTACAGCAGGATTAACAACGTTTCTTGCAATGGCTTATATTTTATTCGTTAATCCATCGTTGTTAAGTGAGACAGGAATGGATGAGGGAGCAGTATTTGCTGCTACTGCAATTGCTGCTGCAGTAGGTTCTCTATTTATGGGGATTATTGCAAGGTACCCGATTGTCCTTGCACCAGGTATGGGGTTAAATGCATTCTTTGCTTTTACGGTTGTTATTGGTGGAGGAATACCATGGGAAACAGCCTTAGCTGGTGTTTTGGCATCGGGTCTCATTTTTGTTGTATTAACGTTAACCGGCATTCGTGAAAAAGTAATTAATGCGATTCCAGCAAACTTAAAATTGGCAGTAGGTGCTGGTATTGGTTTATTTATTGCTTTTATTGGACTACAAAGTGCAGGAATTGTGGTAGGGGATCCAGATACATTGCTAGCACTTGGAGATATTACATCTCCATCTGTATTATTAGCTATATTTGGACTTGTCGTTTCGGTTATTTTAATAACCATTGGGATTCGAGCCGGTATTTTTTATGGGATGATCATTACAGTAATAGCCGGTATTTTATTTGGATTAATTAGTGCACCAACTGGAATTAGCGGGATTGTAAGTGGTGTTCCAAGTGTTGCTCCAACATTTGGTCAGGCATTTCTTCATTTTGGAGATATCTTCACATTAGAAATGCTTGTCGTTATCCTAACCTTCTTGTTTGTTGATTTCTTTGATACAGCTGGAACATTAGTTGCTGTAGCGTCGCAAGCTGGGTTAGTCAAAAATAATAAGTTGCCACGAGCTGGTCGTGCATTATTTGCTGATTCTGCTGCGACTGTGGTCGGTGCAACAGTTGGTACATCCACAACAACATCATATGTAGAATCCACTGCAGGTGTAGGTGTAGGAGGAAGAACTGGTTTTACCGCAGTTGTTTCTGCTGGGTTTTTCTTATTAGCTTTATTCTTCTCTCCGTTATTGAGTGTTGTCACATCAGAAGTTACAGCACCAGCATTAATTATCGTTGGTGTCATGATGTCAACCGCACTAAAAAATATCGAATGGGATCAATTTGAGATTGCAGTACCAGCATTTTTAACAATAGCTACAATGCCATTAACCTATAGTATTGCAACTGGTATTGCAATTGGGTTTATTTTCTATCCAATTACGATGTTGTTAAAAGGTCGTGCAAAAGAAATACATCCAATCATGTATGCATTGTTTATCATCTTTGTATTGTATTTTATGTTCTTGAGTTAATAGATAAAAGGAATAAGAAAAAGTCTGATAGCATCGATCATGTTGTATCAGCCTTTTTCTTTTGCCAGTTTTTTACGATTTTTTACACCAGGTGGCTGTTCAAGCCATTTGTGCTTGATCATCAAATCGGCACCACTTTTGGCAAGCTTAGCTACTTCAAGTGACAGTCTTTCATAATTAACTGCCAAATCACTC
Organism: Oceanobacillus halotolerans; assembly: GCF_010993955.1. Classification (GTDB taxonomy): domain Bacteria; phylum Bacillota; class Bacilli; order Bacillales; family Amphibacillaceae; genus Oceanibacillus_A; species Oceanibacillus_A halotolerans. The sequence goes on from NZ_WIXL01000006.1 coordinate 52,697, forward strand.
CGTTGACTAGCAGCGGCTGCAGTAGCATAGTTACCGATTCCTGCAGTAATAATTAATGACATATGAAACATCATTATTTTATCCGAAAAAGTTTTGGTGGTTGAATCACTTATACTGACATCAGGGACCTGTGGTGCTTCAATATCTTCTTTCAGTAGGGTATCTATAAATAATTTAATATGTTTTTGCGAGATATCTTTTGCTCTGAGCATATAATCTTGTACCTCTTTCGATGGTGAGGTTTGAGCAAAGCCTAGACACAATTTCATCCCAATGGTGTTTGTCATGGTATTTAAATACAGATGGGAAATTTCGACAGAATTCAATGGCCGATTATCGCTAAAGGGATTTAAGCCACTAAAATATTTTTTACTGTCTACATAATCTGTTTCCTTTGGTACTTCTATATAAGGATGTCTGGCACTTACTCCTTTTGATAGTGCGATTTCTATTGATTGATTGTAAAGCCCAGTTGTTTCTGTTAAACATTGTGTAAAATAGTTTCGTATATCTTCCCTAGCACTCATACTAACAAATCCACTATATGATAGCATCCCTACTTTTGCCATATGATTAACATAGGATAAACAAAACGTATCTGTGAATAACCACGGAGCGTTCATATTAACATCTTCTTCTGTGAATCCATTTGGAACGGCATATTGCTCTTTTTCAAAAAGGTCATGTAACTGTTCTAAATGCTTGGATGAAATAGTATGTGCTTTTTGGACAGTTGGTTTTATGTCGGGATCTTGAATATCTTTTAACATAAAACCTGTAATACATTTAGACATACTATCATTCATATATGCCGTCCAAAGAGAACCAATTTCAGCAGATGTTAGATGAACTTTTTTTGTATTCATCATGAGCCTCCTAATAACATAAAGGATATAGATAGTTTTTACAAAAAATCATATTTTATGTGTGGTTTTTATACTTGTCATGTCAATAAAAATAGCATCCAATCTACTAATTGGATGCTATTTCGCTCGTTATTATTCAGATTTTCTCCTCCAAAAAGAGGATTACTTAGTCCTGGTGTTAGAAGTTCTTTCTCTAGCTTAGTTATTACCCGTCTTTTTTCGATAGGGGACCACATGGTAAATCGTTAAACAAATTGTCCCAGCTAATGTAATGCCACCTAATATGGTATATAGGGTATTTCCTCCTAATGAATCAATGATGGCACCACCCATTAACGAACCAATGATTCCGGATAATCCAAAAAAGATGGAATAAAAAACAAGATGTCCGGTAGACTGTAATAATCTTGGAACTAGACGTGTAATATACTCAAAAGCTGCTAAATAAAATACACCAAAGGTCAACCCGTGTAACACTTGAAGTGGAATGATGTAGGTTGGATTTTCAAGTAAGGCGTAAATAAACCACCGAATGGTGTATAAAGCTCCTGCAATAATAACAAACACAAGTGGATGAAATTTTTGAAACCACCGATGTGCAAAAGCAAATACAAGTGCTTCACTTGCAACACCAACAAACCATGCCAATCCAATTAACCCCTCCGTCCCACCTAGCTGTTCAATATATAAGCCAATAAAACTATCATTGGTACGATGGGAAATAGTTAAGAACATCATAAAAAGTAAAAACAAGAGAAAGGGTTTATTGCTCAATAATTCTTTTACATCCTTTATTTGAATGGGATCAGGATCAACTGTTACATCAGTTAAGCGAAATACAACGAAAAGAGCCATGAACCCGAAAAATAAATAAGGCCATAGGATATATTCGATTCCGACGATATCAAGCAGTGCTCCAACTATTAGGGAAGAGGTTGCAAACCCGATAGAACCCCACGTCCGGATGGAGCCAAATGAAACCCCTAATTCATCTGCGCGTCGTTGTGCCAAACTATCCCCAAGTCCCCCAATAGGAGATGTGAAAAAGTAAAAGACGGCAGCCATGACTAAGATAGCAATCAAGGTGTTCATTTGGAAAAAGAAAACACTACCAATGATTAACCCAATAATACAAATTAATAGCATTCGCTTAACAGATTTAAATTTATCGCTCATATATCCCCAAAAAGGTTCAGCAAATAGAGCAGCAAATGGCCCGATCGCGAGAACCCAGCCAATTTCGGTTCCACTTAATCCTTTGTCCCTTAAATACAAAGGCAAAAAGCTAATAATTATCGTATTTGCTGCATGGAAACTAAATAACAGCATTCGTAATGGAATTAATGATTCGTGTTTAGCCAAACTATTTCGCTCCTACTCCTTTGGGTGATGGTTATACTTTTATGATAAAATGCATCGGAAAAGTAGTCTCAATGCCGAAATACACTTCAACAAGCATAAACTGATAACAGAGAAGCGGTATCAGTGCCGAAACATGCTTCAACAAGCCTAAAAAAGTAACAGAGAAGCAGTCTCAATGCCGAAACCCACTTCAACAAGTATAAAAAAGTAACAGAGAAGTGGTCTCAAGCAAAAATCACTCAAATATCTCAAGCAAGTAACTTAAAAAATCCTATCAATTCAGAGATATCCTTCAAATTTAATCTTGTGACAAGACAACCCTTGAATAGTGATCCAAAATCACTCCTTTACTAGAGGCAAGGACTATTTAATTGTTTCCCCACACTTTTTCTATAAATTCATCTCTGCCTGATTTTGCTCGATCTTCTTTGTATTCCTGTTCATTTTTTTTATAAAAATCCTGATGATAGTCTTCTGCAGGATAAAATGTAGATGCAGGCAGAATTTTAGTAACAATGGGTTTATTAAACTTACCGCTATTCGCTAATTCTTCTTTTGATACTTCTGCTGCTTCTTTCTGTTGATCATCATGATAGAAAATAGCGGTACGATAAGAATCGCCACGATCTTGGAATTGTCCACCATCATCAGTTGGATCTATTTGTTGCCAATAGACTTTTAGGATCTCTTCGTATGGCATAATAGTAGGGTCATAGGTGATCTCAACTGCTTCATAATGACCAGTTGTACCAGATTTGACATCTTCGTAAGTAGGGTTCTCTAAATGTCCTCCAGTATAACCTGAAACTACACTTTTGACACCATCCCACTGATCAAATGGCTTGACCATACACCAAAAACAGCCACCTGCAAATGTTGCTTTCTTTAAATGATTTGTCATCTATTTTCCCTCCAATATGGAAAGTCTTTTTAGTTTTATCGTGTTCTTTACAATAAAGGAAGCTACCTTAAAAATATATTTTTCAAATCGTGCAAAAAATGATTTTTTCAAGTAAAATGACTATAACATATTTTGGGGGAAGGTGACACGATGAATGAACCACATGTCCATAAAATTTTAACCGGAAACGTTAAACAAGTAGGGGATGCTAATGCAACTGATCGGATGGAAAAGCCATGGGAATCGGCAATTTTTAAACAGAAAACAGATGATTTTATCTGGTTGAAAAAAACGGGTCTTGCTGGTGATGATGTGGCAGATAAAAAGAATCATGGTGGTCCAGAGAAGGCGGTCTTTACCTATCCCATTAAACATTATACATACTGGAAAAAGGACTTAAATATAGACATTGGAATAGGTGCAATGGGAGAAAACTTAGCAGTCTTGGAAATGGATGAGTTTTCTGTATGTATTGGGGATACGTATAAATTTGGCGATGCTGTGATTCAAGTATCCCAACCACGGAGACCATGCTGGAAACCCGCACGCCGTTTTCGTGTGATGGACTTTGCGTTACGGATTCAAAATAGTGGCCGAACAGGATGGTATTTTCGGGTATTACAAGAAGGGGAAGTTTTATCTGGCATTGATTTGGAATTGATAGACCGCACTTACCCACAGTGGACAATTGCTGCCTGCAATGAAGTGATGTATGTGGATACAGATAATCTCCGCTTAGCCGATGATCTAGCATCTTGTCCATTGTTAGCTGATAAATGGAAGCAAACATTACACAAAAGGCTAAAAGGCCAAAAAGACTCCGTTACAAAAAGAGTGTTTGGTCCGAATAAAGCTTAAATTTCCTCTTAAATAGTTCTTTATTCATGTGAATAAATGGGAATGATAGAGAGTATACTTTTTCATTAATGTAAAAAATGCGTTATTCTAGGTACAAGAAATTGGAGGGATTTACTTGTTAAGCAATGCATATGTGATGGTCGCTATCATTCTAGTGATAAATATTGTGTATGTATCATTCTCAACGATTCGCATGATATTAACCTTGAAAGGTCGCCGATATATTGCAGCAGTAGTAAGTATGTTTGAAATTGTTATTTATGTAGTTGGACTTGGCTTGGTTCTAGATAATTTAGATCAAATACAAAATTTGATTGCATATGCAGTTGGGTTTGGAATTGGTGTAGTGGTCGGTTCGAAAATTGAAGAAAAACTTGCACTAGGCTACATAACGGTAAATGTTATTTCCTCCGATCCGAATATTGAATTTACCCGTAAGCTTCGGGATAAAGGCTATGGTGTGACGAGTTGGTTTGCCTATGGGATGGATGGGGACCGTTTAGCGATGCAAATTTTAACACCTCGAAAATACGAATTAAAGTTATACGAAACGATTAAAACAATTGATCCAAAAGCATTCATAATTTCATACGAACCGAAGCAAATTCATGGCGGTTTCTGGGTGAAACAAGTTCGGAGAGGCCGATTATTTAATCCGAAAAAAGATAATACAGCAGGAATACATCCACAGAGTGATCAGCCAGGCTCAAAAATAGAACGATAACATACATTTAATTATATAGTGGAAGGATAGGTTCACAGCAACCTGTCCTTTTTTCATTATAAAATATGTTTTACAAGAGGAGGAGTAGTATGGGACATGGAAATAACCAACACCAACAATCATTTCCACCACAGCACCAAGGGCAACAGCCAGGTATTGAATCAATGATGGAGCCACGACCAATTATAGAAGATGTAAACTATGTGGGTTCAAATAAACTAGCAAATAAAGTTGCAATTATTACGGGTGGCGATAGTGGAATTGGAGCAGCTGCTGCCATTGCATTTGCGAAAGAAGGTGCAGATGTTGTTATCCCATATTATTATACGTATGAAAATGAAGATGCCTTTCGTACGAAGCAAAAAATAGAAGCCTTGGGCAGATATTGCTTATTAATTGTAGGTGATTTACGTGATGCCACCCATTGTAAGTATGTTGTACATCAAACCATTGAGCATTTTGGGAAATTGGATATTTTAGTAAACAACCATGCTGTCCAATTCATACAAAAGAGTTTATTAGATATTTCCGAAGAACAATTGGATGCGACCTTTCAAACGAATATTTATGCATATTTTTATCTCACAAAAGCAGCTTTGCCACACTTAACAAGTGGTGATGCTATTATCAATACAACTTCAATTGTAGCCTATGAAGGCAATGAACAATTAATTGATTATAGTGCTACAAAAGGTGCAATTGTCGGATTTACTCGCTCTTTATCCCAAAACCTAATGAAGGATGGTATTCGTGTTAATGCGGTTGCACCTGGACCGATTTGGACACCACTAATTCCATCTAGTTATCCAGCAAAACAAGTCAAAACTTTTGGCCAAGATGCACCAATGAATCGTGCCGGTCAACCATATGAGTTAGCACCAGCCTATGTTTACTTAGCTTCAGATGATAGCAGTTATGTATCCGGTCAGGTCATTCATGTAAATGGCGGAACAATAGTAAGTTCGTAATAGTTAAGCAAAAACCGAACATTAATGTTAATAATTGATGAATTGTTCGATTTTTTATTGACGTGACTGTAATAAATTTGTTATGCTTAAATCGACAAATCAATACGGAACCTCATATATTTTTGAGAATATGGCTCAAAAGTTTCTACCTGGCACCGTAAATGCTGGACTATGAGGGAGGATGAATCATTGTGGCTAGCACATGATCCGATTTAAGCATGCTAAAAGTCTGTTCGTCTTCTCTCATAAAATGGGGAGACGAATAGACTTTTTTATTGCTATTAGCTAAAAGATTGGTGCTTTGGATTGTAGTTTGCACAAATGGACCTTTCATGGACTTCTTCTAATCTGAACCGAAAATTATTCTAAGCGGCGGGAAAATGCGAGACTCCTATGGGAAAAGGAACAGTCTGAAGACCCCACAGCGAGCGCTTTTTGCTCGCGATGTCTAACTTCAGCGCCTACACCCTCGAGGTCTTAAGTCAATCCTCTTTATGGCAAAAACCGCCACACTGAGGCTTGGCTTAAGCTTGGCAGATAAGAAAAAACTTTCTTACTGCATAAGTGCAACTAAGACTTTCGCCCCTTGGCGACAAGCCAAGTTTTCTAATCGGGTGTGACCAAGGCGCTTACGTTTTTCTTTGAGGAGGCTGAAGCGTTCCCCATGGCAAAGAAGACACTGTGAAAACGAACAGAGAGAGTTTGAACAGATGTCGCACTTGTGCCCATGGTGAAAGCGAGTGTTTTCCCGTAGCGCTGGATTAGCACTTACGTAATAAAGGATGGAAGAAAGTTAACATAACGGTTAGTCACAGTTTATTTCAACTTGGATGGTAAGAAAATAAATAACATATGTGAAAGATAATCTTCTGAACAGAGCATTTCTATAAGACATAAGAGGGGGATATCAATGAAAGTTGGCATCATTATGGGAAGTATTTCAGATTGGGAAACAATGCAACATGCTTGCAAGGTGTTAGATGAATTACAAATTCCTTATGACAAGGAAATTATTTCAGCTCATCGTACACCAGATGAAATGTTTGTATATGCAAAATCAGCGCGTGAACGAGGACTAAATGTCATTATTGCTGGTGCTGGAGGTGCAGCCCACTTACCAGGAATGGTAGCAGCGCAAACAACGCTTCCAGTTATTGGTGTTCCTGTACAAAGTAAAGCATTAAATGGATTAGATTCACTTCTTTCCATCGTACAAATGCCTAAGGGTGTACCGACTGCTACCGTCGCAATCGGAAGTGCTGGTGCGTCAAATGCAGGCATTCTTGCAGCACAAATAATCGGAGCATTTGATGATTACGTGGCTGCTAAATTAGATACATACCGAAAATCAATGAAAGAAAAAGTAGAAGAAATGAGGGAAGACCTTGCCAACAACTAAAACAATTCTTCCAGGACAAATGATTGGGATTATCGGTGGCGGCCAATTGGGGCGTATGATGGCCATTGCAGCGAAGTATATGGGGTATAATGTGACAGTGCTGGATCCAACGCCAAACTGTCCAACAGCCCAAGTTGCGGATAGCCAAATCACCGCACCTTATGATGATATGGAAGCCATCCAGACATTAACCGAACAATGTGATGTCATTACGTATGAATTTGAAAATGTAGATTTACAGGCGGCATCCTATATCGAACAACAAGAAAAATTACCACAAGGTGCCTATGCACTGGAAGTCACACAAAACCGAGAAAAAGAAAAACGTCTCATGAAGGATTTGGGATTGCCAATACCAGCTTTTCACGTTATAACGGACCATCATTCGTGTGAAGAAGCTTTAAACGAGATTTCCTACCCAGCAGTTATTAAAACATGTAGTGGTGGATATGACGGAAAAGGCCAACTTAAATTAACATCACAAGATGACAACAGAGAGGCAATTCGATTTGCAGAAAATAACGAGCATTGCATTATGGAGGAATGGATTTCATTTGATCGAGAAATATCTGTAGTTTTTACACGATCACAATCTGGGGAGATAGCTTTTTTCCCAATTGCAGAGAATACACATAAGGACCATATTCTCTATCAAACAACCGTTCCTGCTAACATAAGTGAAGCGGTCAACGAAAAAGCTATCCATCATGCGAAAATTTTAGCAAATAAAATGAATATTGTTGGTACGTTTGCAATTGAAATGTTTGTACAAGGAGAAACTATTTACTTGAATGAAATGGCTCCAAGGCCACACAATTCTGGTCATTATACAATCGAAGCTTGCAATATTTCGCAATTTGCTCAACATATTCGTGCAATCTGTGGGTTACCATTAATGGAAATTAACTTACTAGAAGAAGCTACCATGATCAATGTTTTAGGCGAAGATATGGAAGGTGTACTAAGTGCAATGCAAAAAGTCTCAGGTGGGTTTGTCCATTTATACGGCAAAGAAGGCATTAAACCAAAGCGGAAAATGGGTCATATCACCTTTATTGGTGATACACATAAAGAAGCAATCCAGGAATTTGAGGAGGCAAAGCAATGATAGGTCGTTACACCAGAGAAGAAATGGGAGCCATTTGGACAGAAGAGAATAAGTTCAACGCATGGCTAGAGGTTGAAATCTTAGCTTGTGAGGCTTGGAGTGAACTAGGGGTTATTCCGAAAGAGGATGTCCAAAAGCTTCGGGAAAAGGCAGGATTTGATATCAATCGTATTTACGAAATTGAACAAGAAACAAGACATGACGTTGTAGCGTTTACTCGTGCAGTATCAGAGACACTAGGCCAAGAGCGAAAGTGGGTTCATTATGGATTGACCTCAACAGATGTTGTCGATACAGCACTTTCCTATTTATTAAAGCAAGCAAACGATATCATCCGAAAAGATCTAAATAACTTCCTAGAAATTTTGAAACAAAAAGCAGTTGAACATAAACATACGGTTATGATGGGAAGAACACATGGTGTCCATGCAGAACCAACCACATTCGGCTTGAAGCTTGCATTATGGTATGAAGAAATGAAACGGAATATCGAACGCTTTGATCTAGCAGCGAAAAATATTGAGTTTGGCAAGCTATCAGGTGCAGTTGGGACATATGCCAATATCGATCCATTTGTGGAAAAGTATGTTTGTGAAAAGCTTGGCTTAACACCAGCTCCCGTTTCGACGCAAACATTACAACGTGACCGTCATGCAGCCTATGTATCGACCCTATCCTTGATTGCAACTTCAATCGAAAAGTTCGCAACAGAAATTAGAGGCCTTCAAAAGACAGAAACACGAGAAGTGGAGGAACGTTTTGCAAAAGGTCAAAAGGGATCCTCTGCTATGCCACATAAACGAAACCCAATTGGTTCAGAGAATATGACCGGTATGGCACGTGTTGTGCGAGGACACATGGTAACAGCGTATGAAAATGTATCTCTTTGGCATGAACGAGATATTTCTCATTCCTCTGCAGAACGTGTGATTTTACCAGATGTCACCATTGCGTTGAATTATATGTTGAACCGTTTCGGCAATATTGTGAAGAACTTGACCGTTTTCCCAGAAAATATGAAACGAAACATTGGTAAAACACATGGTGTCATCTTTTCACAGCGCGTTTTATTAACTTTAATCGACAAAGGTATGGCACGAGAGACTGCCTATGATATCGTCCAGCCAAAAGCAATGCAAGCTTGGGAAACAGAAACACATTTTAAAGAACTTGTTCAAGCAGATGATCAAATTACGGAATTACTGACAGAAGAAGAGATTGACGCTTGCTTTGACTACACCTACCATTTAAAAAATGTCGATGCTATTTTCGACCGCATTGGCTTAGGAGGGGAATAACGTGAAGGCTGAACTGCTTTATGAAGGGAAGGCTAAGAAGGTTTATCGTGCTGCTGATGAAGAGGGGAAACTCGTTTTATCCTATAAAAATGATGCAACCGCATTAAATGGTAAAAAGAAGGAAAGCTTTACTGGAAAAGGCCGTTTAAATAATGAGATATCTTCCTTAGTCTTTTCCTATTTAAAAAAGAAAGGGATTGCCAGTCATTTTATCAAGAAGTTAAATGACAAAGAACAGCTTGTGTATGAAACGAATATTATCCCACTAGAAGTCGTTGTTCGCAACATGGCAACAGGCAGTATTACAAAGCGCTTAGGTTTTACGGAAAAAACCCCTTTCCAACCACCATTAGTGGAATTGTTTTATAAAAATGATGAATTGGATGATCCATTAATCAATGATGATCATGCATTACGATTAAGTGATATTTCACAAGATGAGTTACAAGTAATAAAAAAAGATGCCTTAATGATTAATACTGTCTTACAAGAAATGTTTCAAACGATCAATTTAATATTAGTAGATTTTAAGCTCGAGTTTGGTAGATTGCCAGACGGAACGATTGTGCTGAGTGATGAAATTTCACCAGACACTTGTCGATTATGGGATCGTCATACACAAGTAAAAATGGATAAAGATGTATTCCGTCAAGGGATTGGCGATTTATTGGATGTCTATGAAGAAATATTAAACCGACTGGAGGCAACGTCATGAGAAATGTAACCGTGTATATCACATTGAAGTCTGGAGTATTGGATCCACAGGGAAAAGCAATACAGGAATCGTTAAACTCACTAGGTTATGATGAGGTTCAATCGGCACGTGTAGGCAAGACTATCTCTTTACAAATAGAGGATGGTCCGAATTTAGAGAAACGTATTACCGAAATGTGTGAGAAGCTCCTAGCAAACCCTGTTATTGAAGACTATCGCTTTGATGTGGAGGAGGCTGTTCAGTCGTGAAATTTGCTGTAATTGTTTTTCCAGGATCTAATTGTGATCGTGATATGTACTATGCGGCAAAAGAAGTGCTGGGGGAGGAAGCTGATTTAGTTTGGTATGAATCAGCTGGTAATCTAGGAAACTATGATGGCATCCTTTTGCCTGGAGGTTTTTCGTATGGGGATTACTTACGTTCAGGTGCTGTAGCTGCAACATCTGAGATTATGCAACAAATAAAAGAGCATGCATCAAAAGGAAAACCAGTACTTGGTGTTTGTAATGGTTTCCAAGTTTTAACAGAGGCAGGGTTACTACCAGGAGCGTTAATGCGTAATGAGAAACTATCCTTTATGTGTCACTTTGAGGATCTAATCGTGACGAATAACGAAACCATGTTTACCTCTCTCTTTCAAACAGGAGAGACAATAAAACTACCAATTGCCCATGGTGAAGGAAATTACTTTTGTGACGAAACCACTTTAAAAGATTTACAGGCAAATAACCAAATTGTCTTCACGTATGAAAATAATCCAAATGGATCTGTTGCAGATATTGCAGGTATTGTGAATAAAAAAGGCAATGTTCTTGGCATGATGCCACATCCAGAACGTGCAGTGGAAATGTTATTAGGTAGTGATGATGGTTTGAAACTATTCCAATCACTCGTCCAAAATTGGAGGGAATCCTATGTTGTTAACGCATGAAATCAGCCCAGAGAAAATTGAAAAAGACAAAATCTATCAAGATATGGGGCTTAGTGATCAAGAATATGACATGGTGAAGACCATTTTAAAACGCCGACCTAACTTTACAGAGACTGGTATTTTCTCTGTCATGTGGTCGGAGCATTGTAGTTATAAAACATCAAAACCATTATTGAAAAAATTCCCTTCCAAAGCTCCACATGTGTTACAAGGTCCAGGAGAAGGTGCAGGAATTATTGATATTGGTGACAACCAAGCCGTTGTATTTAAAGTAGAAAGCCATAACCATCCATCTGCGGTTGAACCATATCAAGGTGCAGCTACAGGGGTAGGCGGTATTATTCGTGATGTGTTTTCCATGGGAGCCCGTCCGATTGCTTTAATGAATTCCTTACGATTCGGCAATTTAACGACAGAACGGGTGAAATATTTATTTTCAGAAGTTGTAAACGGAATTGCAGGCTATGGCAACTGTGTCGGGGTACCAACAGTAGGTGGAGAAGTTCAATTTGATGATAGTTATGAAGATAATCCACTTGTAAATGCCATGTGTGTAGGGTTAATTAATCATGATGACATACAAAAAGGAATTGCAACAGGTGTCGGAAATACCGTATTGTATGCAGGTGCTCCAACTGGTCGTGACGGGATTCATGGAGCAACCTTTGCCTCTGATGATTTAGCGGAGGACTCGGATAAAGATCGTCCAGCTGTGCAAGTTGGGGACCCGTTTATGGAAAAATTATTGATTGAAGCATGCTTGGAAGTGATTCATTCTGATGCACTTGTTGGGATGCAAGATATGGGTGCAGCAGGTCTTACGTCATCTGCAAGTGAAATGGCAAGTAAAGCAGGAACAGGTATGGAAATGGATTTAGATCGTGTTCCACAACGAGAACTGAATATGAATGCATATGAATTAATGCTATCTGAATCTCAGGAACGCATGTTATTGGTTGTCAAAAAGGGACGTGAACAAGAAATTATCGATATCTTTGAAAAATACGGACTTCAGGCAGTTGCAGTCGGTGAAATAATTGAGGAGCAAGTATTCCGAATTAAGCAGCATGGTGAAGTTCAGGCAGATATTCCTGTTGATGCATTAGCGGAAGAAGCACCCGTTTATCATTTACCATCACAAGAACCATCGTATTATAAGGTATTTCAAGAAATGGATAATATGATCCCAGCCGTAACAGACCATGTGGATATGTTAAAGAAATTACTAAAACAGCCTACGATTGCTAGTAAAGAGTGGGTCTATGATCAATACGATTCAATGGTCCAAACCAATACGGTAGTGACACCTGGTTCAGATGCAGCAGTGGTACGAGTGAAAGGTACAGATAAGGCGCTTGCGATTACTACTGATTGTAATTCCCGTTATATTTATTTAGATCCTGAAACTGGTGGAAAAATTGCCGTAGCTGAAGCAGCACGTAATCTTGTTTGTTCTGGAGCACGTCCACTAGGATTAACGGATGGACTTAACTTTGGTAATCCGACGAATAGGGAAGTTTTCTGGCAAATGGAAAAGAGTGTAGAAGGAATGAGTGAGGCAGCATCCACATTACAAACTCCCGTTATTAGTGGGAATGTTTCCTTATATAATCAATCGCAAGGCAAGGCTATTTTCCCAACACCAGTAGTTGGAATGGTTGGACTCCATGAATCTGTTGAACACATTACACCAAGTTATTTCCAAGAAGCAGGAGATCTCATTTATGTGATTGGCGAAACCAAGTGTGAGTTTGGTGGAAGTGAATTACAAAATGTACTGAATGGTAAATATGAAGGGAAAGCACCGGAAATCAATCTCTCTGTTGAAGCGAAACGGCAACAAGAACTTTTAGAAACTATTCAACAAGGTATCATCCAATCTGCACATGATATAGCAGAAGGAGGATTAGCTGTTGCATTAGCGGAAAGTGTTTTTCATGATAAAGGATTAGGTGTTTCGGTAGAACTTGAAGGGGACTTCACAACGGAATTATTTAGTGAAACACAATCGCGTTTTGTTGTATCGGTAAAACCTGAACATCAAGCACAATTTGAAAATAAAGTAAATGATGCATCTCAGATTGGTGTTGTCACGGCTGATGGGACATTTTCGGTAAAGGCGCAGAAGGAAGATGGAATACAGGAGGACGTCGAAACGCTTAGCCAACTTTGGAAAGGAGCAATTCCATGCTTGCTGAAATCAAAGGCTTAAATGAAGAATGTGGGGTATTTGGAATCTGGGGTCATGAGAAGGCAGCAGAAATTACGTATTACGGGTTACATGCCTTGCAACATCGGGGTCAAGAAGGCGCGGGAATGGTTATTAGTGATGGTGAAACCTTAAAACAATATAAAGGGTTAGGACTAGTTAATGATGTGTTTAAGGATGCTAACTTTTCCGAGTTAAAAGGGAATGCATCGGTTGGTCATGTTCGCTATGCCACTCAAGGCGATGGGGGTATTGAAAATGTGCAACCATTATATTTTCGTTCGCAAACAGAAAGTATGGCCTTAGCACACAATGGAAATATCATGAATGCTTATAAGCTGCGTGGAGAGTTAGAAGAAGAGGGACGCATCTTACAAACCACATCCGATACAGAGGTACTTGCACACTTAATTAAACGAAACGGCAATCAAGTGAATGAGACAACGATTGCAGAGGCATTAAATCATATTGTTGGAGCCTATGCGTTTGTCATTTTATTAGAAGACCGGATGTATGTTGCACTAGATCCACGAGGCCTGCGTCCATTATCTATTGGTAAATTAGGTGATAGTTATGTCGTGTCATCTGAGACATGTGCTTTTGATATTGTAGGTGCTACCTTCGAACGAGAAGTATTACCAGGTGAGTTAATCACAATAAGTGATAAGGGAATCGAAACAACACGATTTGCATTACGGGAACAGCGTAACATGTGCGCAATGGAGTATGTGTATTTTTCAAGACCAGATAGCAATTTAAACCATGTCAATGTCCATGCATCACGCAAACGAATGGGAATTGAACTGGCGAAGGAATCTCCAGTAGAGGCAGATGTGGTAACAGGTGTACCTGATTCCAGTATTTCAGCAGCGATTGGCTATGCAGAAGAGTGTGGTCTTCCGTATGAAATGGGGTTAATTAAAAACCGTTATGTTGGTCGTACATTTATCCAACCGTCACAGGAATTACGAGAACAAGGTGTGAAAATGAAGCTTTCCCCTGTAAGAGGTATTGTGGAGGGAAAACGTGTCATTATGATTGACGATTCCATTGTAAGAGGAACGACAAGTAGACGGATCGTTCGCATGCTAAAAGAAGCGGGTGCCACAGAAGTGCATGTTCGAATCGCTTCGCCAACTATTGAAAATCCATGTTATTACGGAATTGATATGTCGACAAGAAAAGAGCTAATTGCTGCAAACCATTCTGTCGATGAAATTTGTGAGATAATTGGTGCCGACAGTGTAGCGTATCTATCAACGGAAGGCTTAGAAAACGCGATTGTAAAAGATAAAACATTACACCAAGGAATTTGCAAAGCCTGTTTCACTGGTAATTATCCTGTAACCGAAAGAAATCAAAAAGCAGTAACAAATACAGAAAGTTAGTCCATTTTCTATTAAAATATCGCTGTATCAATTGTTAATAGCTTCTTACTGTGACAAAAGTTGGCTGTTTTCTATAAGATTGTTGTTTTTTCTGATGAATAGTTGATAGATTATGCGTCATAACTTAGAGGCTTTGGTTTCCGCTCCAGACAGTCCCTTTCACCACGGGCATAAGTACGACATCTGTTCAAACTATCCGTTTTCTCAGTGTCTTCTTTACCGCGGACAACATTTCAGCTTCCTCTATAGAAAAGAGGAAGTGCCTTGGTCACCCCAATTAGAAAACTTGGCTTGTCGCCAAGCGGCAAAAGCCTTAGTTGCACTTATGCAGTAAGTAGTTTCTTATCTGCCAAGCTTAAGCCGAGCCTCGGCGTGGCGTATTGTGCCACAAAGAGGATTGACTTAAGACCTCGAGGGTGTAGGCGTGGCCGATGAAAACGACACGTTCTTATGTCTATCGGCACTAGGACATCAATCGCTCGAAGCTAGACATAGGAAGCGAAAACCACTTCCTGTTCAAGTCTAGACTCGTGCTGTTCCTGCAGGAGTCTACTGTCCTAAGCTCCAATCAATTCTTTAAGTTGCTATGTATTTTGGACTCATTTCTAGCTGAGGAAAAACACGAAGACTCCTGCGGAAAAACGAGCCTAAGAGACTCCGCAGTGTGGGTTTCACGAGGAGGCTCGTGGGGAGTCCGCGGTAAAGTAGACACTGTGAAAACGAATAGTTTGAACAGATGTCGCACTTATGCCCCTGGTGAAAGCGAAGTGTTTTTCCGTAGCGGTTGTTATAGCGAAAACTTTACAACGTATAGAAGGTAAACAATAAAATAAGCAAAAATAGCCAAAAAGTTGAAAAAAGGCGGTGTAAGTATGTCCAATGCATATAAAAATGCGGGTGTGGATGTAGAAAAAGGATATGAAGCGGTAGATCGCATGAAAAAACACATTGCAAAAACAAGTCGTCCTGAGGTAATGGGAGGACTTGGGGCGTTTGCAGGTTTATTTGATATTAGTAAACAGGGTTATAAAGAGCCAGTACTTATTTCTGGAACAGATGGAGTGGGAACAAAGCTAAAGCTTGCATTTCAATTGGATAAACATGACACAGTTGGTATTGATTTAGTTGCAATGTGTGTAAACGACATTGTTGCACAAGGTGCAGAACCCTTATTTTTCCTAGATTACATCGCCTGTGGGAAAAATGAACCACAAATGATGGAAGAAATTGTAGCCGGTATTAGTAATGGGTGTGTGGATGCAGGTGCAGCATTAATTGGTGGAGAAACAGCTGAAATGCCAGGAATGTATGCAGAAAATGAATATGACTTAGCTGGCTTTACGGTAGGTATTTCGGACAAACAACAACTTATTACAGGAGATGCAATCCAAGAAGGAAATGTCGTCATTGGTCTCTCTTCTAGTGGTATTCATTCGAATGGTTATTCCTTAGTTCGCAACCTTGTATCAGATCTAGATTTACATACGATCTATGAGCCTTTTACACAGTCTTTAGGTGAGGTGTTACTAACGCCAACAAAAATTTATGCAAAACCGATAATGGAAGTGAAGAAAAGGATTATCATCAAAGGGGTGTCCCACATTACAGGTGGTGGATTTTATGAAAATCTACCAAGAATGCTCCCTGATGGCCTAGGAGTAGAATTAAAGAAAAATTCCTGGAATGTACCAGCTATTTTTCCATTCTTGCAAGGACGAGGTAGCTTATCAGATGAAGAAATGTATGGCATCTTTAATATGGGAATTGGCATGGCATTAGTGGTTAATGAGCATGATGTGGATGAAACATTAAAACTAGTACGTGAAACCGGAGAAAATGCATCTGTAATTGGATCGGTTGTACCAAAAGAAGGAGTGCACTTCACATCATGACACAAGTGAAAGCAGCCGTATTCGCATCAGGGACGGGTAGCAACTTTCAAGCAATCATGGAAGCGGGAGACTTAGGTTGTGAGATTGTATTACTTGTATGTGATAACCCTGATGCAACGGTAATTGATAAGGCTAAATATCATGACATTCCAGTTTTCGTATTTCAACCAACAAACTATGAATCAAAAGAAGCATATGAACAAGTCATTATAAAATATCTAATAGAAGCAAATGTTTCGTGGATTTTTCTAGCGGGATATATGCGGATTGTTGGATCAACCCTTCTAAAGGCGTATAAAGGGAAAGTAATTAATATACACCCTTCCTTGCTTCCTCAATTTCCAGGAAAGGATGGAATTGAACAGGCATTAGAAGCAGGTGTTACCAAAACAGGTGTAACCGTACATTATATTGATGCTGGCATTGATACTGGGCCAATTATAGCGCAAGAGACAGTTGAAGTATTACCACAGGATTCAATTACAACGTTAAAAAAACGAATTCAAAAAGCGGAGCACGAGCTTTACCCAAGTGTTATTAAACAGTTACTAAAAAAGTGAGGGATCGTTATGCGAAAACGAGCACTAGTCAGTGTTTCCAACAAAGAAAATATCACCGAATTTGTCCAAGGACTAGTAGGTTTGGATTATGAAATTATTTCTACTGGAGGTACTTTACGCGTATTAGAGGAAGCAGGAATTTCAGTAAAACCGGTTGAGGCGGTTACAGGATCTCCTGAAATACTAGATGGTAGAGTGAAAACATTACATCCAATGATCCATGGTGGATTGCTTGCCAAACGAGATAATCCTGATCATCGTCAGCAACTAGAAGATCATTCGATCACCCCAATAGATATGGTAATTGTGAACTTATATCCATTTAAACAAACGTTTGATCAAGAAGGTGTGACAGAAGAAGAAATTATTGAAAACATTGATATAGGCGGTCCGACGATGCTTCGTGCAGCAGCGAAAAACTTTTCAGATGTAACGGTTGTCGTGGATCCGAAAGACTATGAAACAGTTCTCGAAGCAGCACGCCATGATAAGTTAAATAAACAAAAAAGACAGCAGCTAGCAGCAAAAGTATTTCGCCACACTGCATATTATGATTCGCTGATAGCGAGTTATTTTACGGATAAAGAAGAAGCGTCCTTCCCAGAGACCTACACAGTTACATACGAAAAAGTTCAATCCCTAAGATATGGTGAAAATCCACACCAACAAGCAGCATTTTATAAAAATCCAATTCAAGACGGGATGAGCCTAGCGACTGCCAACCAGTTACATGGAAAAGAATTATCCTATAATAATATCCAAGATGCTAATGCAGCGGTTGAAATATTATCCGATTACAAGGAACCTGCTGCTGTTGCGGTGAAGCATATGAACCCATGTGGTATTGGAGTGGCTGATACATTAAACGTGGCATTTGATAAAGCGTTTGATGCTGATCCGATTTCTATTTTTGGTGGTATTGTTGCATTGAATGGAGAGGTAGATGAAAAAACAGCAGAAAAATTAAGTGAAATCTTTTTAGAAATCATTATTGCACCAGGTTTTACAGAGGATGCATTTCGTATTTTGACGAAGAAGAAAAATATTCGGTTACTTGAATTAGCTTCAGCTGATAATGAATCAACTACCCATAAACTTACAACCGTTAATGGTGGGGTTTTAATCCAGGAATTTGATAAAGCTGTTGTAATGAAAGACGATCTTACAGTTACAACCAAACGTAGACCATCTGAACAAGAAATAACAGATTTATTATTTGCTTGGAAAGCTGTAAAACACGTGAAGTCCAATGCAATTGTGTTAGCCAAAGATAATCAAACAGTTGGTGTTGGTGCAGGACAAATGAATCGAGTAGGTGCAGCAAAAATTGCAACCGAACAAGCTGAGGAAAAGGCAAAAGGTGCAGTCATGGCTTCTGATGCATTTTTTCCAATGCCAGATACAGTTGAAGTTGCTGCAAAAGCTGGCATAACTGCTATTATCCAGCCTGGTGGCTCTAAACGAGATCAAGATTCCATTGACAAGTGTAATGAATATGGAATCGCCATGGTCTTTACAGGTATGCGTCATTTTAAACATTAAATCCTTACATGGAAGGGAATGGTTTGGTGAAAGTACTAGTTGTCGGTAGTGGTGGTCGTGAGCATAGTATGATCATGAAGTTAGCTAAAAGTGAACAGGTCGATCAGTTGTATGCCGCACCAGGCAATGGTGGAATCGAAGAACATGCAACATGTGTTTATATCCAGGATACAGACATCGATTCATTAATTCGTTTTGTAAAAGAAACCGAAATTGATTTGACGATTGTTGGTCCGGAGAAACCATTATTATTGGGGATTACAGATCGATTTAATGCAGAAGGTTTGGCCATTTTTGCACCAACGGAGGATGGCGCTATGCTTGAGGGGAGTAAAAGCTTTGCCAAAGACTTTATGAAAAAGTATAGAATCCCAACTGCAGCATATGAAACCTTTACAAATGCCGAAGAGGCAAAAGCATATATTGAAGCAAAGGGAGCTCCAATTGTTGTAAAAGCGGATGGTTTAGCAGCAGGAAAAGGTGTTATTGTAGCAAAGACAAAACAAGAAGCGATACAAGCAATTGATGATATGTTAGTGGAAAAGGTTTTTGCAGATGCAGGTTCAACGATTGTAGTGGAGGAATGTTTAGTAGGTGATGAGTTTTCGCTAATGGCATTTGTACATGAAAACAATGTCTATCCCATGGTACCGGCACGTGATCATAAGCGAGCCTTTGATGATGATAAAGGACCAAATACTGGCGGAATGGGCGCTTATGCACCAGTAAGTGATATTACGGAGGAGACGATCACCTATTGCACAGAAGAAATTTTACAAAAGGCAGTAGATGGATTGGTACAGGAAGGGCGTTCGTTCACTGGAATTTTATATGCTGGCTTAATGATGACTTCTGATGGACCCAAAGTAATTGAGTTTAATGCCCGCTTCGGTGATCCTGAAACACAGGTTGTACTACCATTATTGAAAAATGACCTTGTCCAAGTCATAACAGATGTAATGAATGGACAAAATCCACAATTAGAATGGGAAAACCAAATGTGTGCTGGTGTTGTATTGGCTTCCACGGGATATCCAGGAAGCTATGAAAAAGGCGTTCCACTTCCGAATATCCCATTAGCGGAAAACTCGTTTATGGTTCATGCTGGAACGAAGCAAAAAGATGGACAACTTATTAGCAGCGGAGGCCGTGTTCTACTGGTGGGAGCAAAGGATGATTCATTGGAAGGGGCTACTAATCTAGTATATCGTTCACTCTCTTCCATGGATGGTACAGGTGCGTTTTTCTATCGTAAAGATATTGGAACAACAATAGAAACCTCCAAGTTATAGAAATAATAGGCTGTTGAGGAGTACTCGGCAGCCTATAATAGTGTTTAACACAAAGTCATGCAACACATCCCGAAAGTCGTGCAACCTCCGCATAAAGTCATGCAACATATCCCGAAAGTCGTGCACCCTCCACACAAAGTCATGCAACACTCCCTGAAAGTCGTGCACCCTCCGAACAAAGTCATGCAACACCCCCCGAAAGTCGTGCACCCTCCGAACAAAGTCATGCATCACACCCTGAAAGTCGTGCAACCTCCGAACAAAGTCATGCAACACCCCCCGAAAGTCGTGCACCCTCCGAACAAAGTCATGCAGCACCCCCCGAAACTCATGCACTTTCCTAATAAAATCATGCATCCCCATCCCATAAAAGAATTGTCACAAAAATTTCACTTTCGTACATAAAAACGTTACTGTGCGAAAGTGATACAATATGTTAGAATGGAATAAATTTTACATTTGGAGAGTTGCTCTATGTTAGAGAAAGGGACCTATTGGAGAAACCGTGAAATTAGAAATCAAGTTGCCGTAGTTGATGGCACATTAGCACCTACACTAGTTTTAAAAAATAGTACGTATTTAAATGTATTCACGAATCAATGGTTACAAGCAAATATATGGATTCACCATGATCGAATTGTATATGTCGGGGAAAATTTACCAAAAAATGTTGGGAAGGCAGAAATAGTAAATTGTCAGGGATTGTATTTAGTGCCTGGTTATATTGAACCACATACACATCCATTTCAATTATATAATCCGGAAGAATTGGCACTTCATGCGGCTAAATTTGGAACAACAGCATTGATTAATGATAACTTAATGTGGCTTTTTTTATTGGATCGAAAGAAAGCGTTTTCTTTATTAGATGAATTCCAAAAAATACCAGCATCGATGTACTGGTGGGCGAGGTTTGATTCCCAAACCGCTTTAAAGGATGAAGAGGGATTATTTAATACAGAGGAAGTATTGGCATGGTTATCTCATATTGCCATTGCACAGGGTGGGGAACTTACCTCATGGCCAAGTCTTCTAGCTGGGGACGACCGTTTATTATATTGGATTCAAGAAGCAAAGCGACGTGGAAAGCCAGTGGAAGGACATTTTCCTGGAGCTTCAGAATCTACTTTAACAAAAATGAAACTATTAGGAGCAACTGCTGACCATGAATCGATAACAGGTAAGGAAGCGTTTAAACGACTTCAGCTTGGGTACCATGTTGGCTTACGTTATTCATCGATTCGTCCAGACTTACCAAATCTATTAGAAGAAATGTTAGAAGAGGGTTTAACAGCATTTGATAATCTCACGATGACAACAGATGGCTCAACACCGGCTTTCTATGAAAATGGCTTAATTAATCTATGTATCTCCATTGCTATTGAAAAGGGTGTGCCAATAGAAGATGCTTACCGGATGGCTACTTATAATGTAGCAAGACATTTTGGTTTACAAGAACAGCTAGGTAGTATAGCTCCGGGTAGGGTGGCCCATATAAACTTTTTAAAAACAAAGGATAACCCACATCCAATAAGTGTACTGGCCAAAGGTACATGGGTTTTAAAAGATGGAGAAGAGCAGCCGATAACAGAAAGCATAGATTGGGATAAATATGGCATTAGAGCCGTATCCTTTGATTGGGAATTGGAAATGAGAGATTTACAATTTTCGATTCCGATTGGATTAAAAATGGTAAATGACGTTATTATGAAGCCTTTTCCAATTGAAACAGATGTTACATTAGAAGCATTGCCAGACCGTAATTATGATGCATTTCTTGTCTTAATGGATCGATATGGAAAATGGCGAGTAAATACAGCAATTAATGGATTCACCAATCGACTAGGTGCCATCGTTAGTTCGTACTCTACAACAGGAGACATTGTCTTAATTGGGAAAAGAAAACAAGATATGCTTCTTGCGTGGAAACGAATGAAAGAAATCGGTGGTGGAATTGTCGTTGTACATCAAGGAAATATTCTCTTTGAATTACCATTAAAACTTAGTGGCATTATGTATAATGGGAAAATGAATGATCTTATTGATAAAGTAAAAGAATTAAAAGATTTATTACAATCTTATGGGTATCAATTCCATGACCCAATTTATAATATTTTATTCTTATCTTCCACTCATTTACCTTATATTCGCATTACACAACAAGGAATAATCGATGTGAAGAAAAGGGAAGTTCTCTTTCCTGCAATTATGCGATAGCGTATAATAGTAGAAAACGTTCTAAAAGGTGTGAGACAATGAGACAAGGAATCATTTATGGACTATTCATCGCTCTTATTCTTCTTGTAGGGTGTTCTGGTGAGGAAGAAGGACAAGAAAAGGATGCAAAAGATAATAAGCCACGTGAAGAGGAGCAACCTGAAAAAACAGAGCCAGTTGAAGAGACGTTTGAAAATGTTTATCCATTAACAGGTATTGGAACAAATGAAGACGTTAATAATCGCATTGTAAGTGTCATGATTAATAATCATACAAAGGCAAGACCACAAACAGGACTATCGAAAGCAGATATTGTTTTTGAAATATTAGCAGAAGGAAGGATTACTAGGTTCCTAGCAATGTTTCAAAGTGAATTACCAGATGTAGTCGGTCCAGTGCGTAGTGCAAGGGAGTATTATTTTGATTTAGCCAATCGATATAATGCATTATATGTGTATCATGGTGCTGCTGGATTTATTGATAACATGATTGTTAATAGAGGAATTGAATTTTTAAATGGCGCACAATACGATAATGATGGACATTTATTCAAAAGGGAATCATTTCGACAAGCTCCACACAATTCTTACTTATTAACGGATGCAGTATATGAAGTAGCAGAACAAAAAGGGTATGATACAACTAATACATATGATGCATTGCCATTCCTAGACGATGATGAAATGGCAAATATTTCAGGTAATGATGCTAATCATGTGGAAATAGTTTATTCGGATAATCCAATGGAAATTGTGGAGTTTGACTATGATCAAGATAATGAGGCCTACACCCGTTTTAACGATAGAGAAAAAACGATTGAACTGGAAACAGAAGTCCCAATTCAAGTGGAGAATATATTCATTATAGAAGCGCATCATCAAGTCATCGATGATCAAGGACGCCGAGCTATTAATTTAGAAGATGGAGGAAATGCCTACCTTGTCCAGCAAGGGAAAGTACAACAGCTCCAATGGGAAAATCAAGATGGACAAATTATAGCCACTAAGGATGGCCAACCTGTAGGATTTGTACCAGGACAGACATGGGTTAACGTTGTTCCATCCAGTCCAGGGATCGATGAGTCGGTAACGATAACAAATGAGTAAGGAGTGGCGTTATGCAAATTGATAAGTTAAGAGGACCACAGTTAGATCAACTATTTGATGCAATACTATCATTAAAAGATCGTGAAGAGTGTTATCGATTTTTTGATGATATTGCGACAATGAGTGAAGTTCATGCAATTGCCCAACGCTTGCAGGTTGCACGTATGTTAACAGAAGGACATACGTATTCCAAAATTGAGAATAAAACAAATGCCTCTACAGCTACTATATCTCGTGTGAGAAGGTGTCTTAACTTTGGTAGTGATGGCTATCAACTTGTTTTGGATCGGGTGAGCGATTCAGAAGATAACTCTACGGACAATTAAAAAAATCTATACGTGAAAATATACTAATCTCTGTAGAATTCCCTTTTGCATACCTTGTTGCCTTGACGCATAATCTATATTGTGCGCAATAACTAGGATATGCACATAGCTTCGCTTTACGGAAAAACACTACGCTTTCACATGGTGAAAGCGAGTGTTTTCCGCTGCGGTGGTTGACCACTCATCCTATAAAAGATAATAAGGAAACATGTTAAAACTATTGCGCATCATCCATCTTATGTGCATGACGTTTCATACCAAAAACAACCTTCTTGTAGAAAAGTGTTGTTAAAAATAGCATACCTGAAAAAATGTCGTATTCTTATATCTTATAGGAAACGGCATTTTTTCTTTAAGAGATAAGGAAGTATAAATTCAAAGGTGTCTAGCACCAGGCGCCAGCGACTAGCGAGACTTCCCTTCACCTCCGTACGAAGACCTGGATGGTCTAGTATCGGCGCCCGACATAGGTGTAACCGTAGGTCCGTACATCTCTATGCGGGGGTGCCTTTGTGCTTTTCTTAGTTTACCATGTTATATAAGAACTACATCTGAACCCCAAAAAAAAGATATAACATTATCCTAAATTCCTATCCTAATTTTTGCTATAATAAACTAATGGATTATATTAATGGAGGATGCGACTTGTGAAGAATACAATGAACGAATGGAAGCACATATTTAAGCTAGACCCAGCAAAAGAAATCTCAGATGACGCATTAGAGAAAGTCTGTGAATCAGGAACAGATGCCATTATGGTAGGTGGCACAGATGATGTAACGCTAGATGGTGTACTAGATTTATTATCTCGTATCCGGCGTTATACGGTTCCATGTATTCTCGAGATTTCGACAATGGATGCTATTACACCTGGTTTCGATTATTACTATATCCCAATGGTAATGAATAGTACGGAAAAGAAATGGATGATGGATATTCAACATCAAGCCATTAAAGAGTATAAAGCGATTATGAATTGGGATGAGATCCTTATGGAAGGCTATTGTATTTTAAATGAAGAAGCAAAAGCATTCACCCATACCAATAGTTATTTACCAGATGATGAAGATGTTACAGCATATGCATACATGGCAGAGCATGTCTTCCACTTACCGATTTTTTATATGGAGTATAGTGGGACATACGGCAACCCTGAACTAGTAAAAAGCGTTAAGAATGAATTAACCAATACGCTATTGTTCTATGGTGGCGGTATTGAAAATGCAGAACAAGCTCGTGAAATGAAAGAGCATGCAGATGTTATAGTTGTTGGAAATAGTATTTATACCGATTTGAAAAAAGCATTAAAAACGGTACAAGCCGTAAAAGAAATGGAATAAGGGTGGTGTCATTGTGAGTCAAACAACTGCTGACTTACTAAATGGATTAAACAAACAACAGCAAGAAGCTGTCAAACATATAGATGGACCATTATTAATCATGGCAGGTGCAGGAAGTGGAAAAACGCGTGTCCTAACACATCGGATTGCCTATCTATTAAGTGAAAAAGATGTGGCTGCTCGAAATATCTTAGCCATCACGTTTACGAATAAAGCTGCACGTGAAATGAAGGACCGGGTTGGAAAACTAGTTGGCCCAGAAAGTGAATACATGTGGGTTTCGACCTTCCACTCCATGTGTGTGCGGATCTTAAGACGTGATATTGAACGAATTGGCTATAATACTAATTTCACCATTTTAGACAGTGGGGATCAATTATCGGCGATTAAGCAAATTTTAAAAGACCTTAATATGGATCCGAAAAAATTTGACCCTCGTGCAATGCTTGGAGCCATTAGTGGAGCAAAAAATGAACTGATTACGCCAGAAGAATACAGTCAAAATGTTGGAGATTTTTATGAACGCCAAGTTGCACAAGTTTATGAACGTTATCAAAAAGTGTTACGGAAAAATCAATCACTCGATTTTGATGACCTAATCATGCAAACTATTCACTTGTTTAAGCGTGTTCCAGAAGTATTAGAATATTATCAGCGTCGTTTTCAATATATTCACGTTGATGAGTACCAGGATACAAACCATGCCCAATATTACCTTGTCAAGCAGCTTGCGAGTCGTTTTCAAAATCTATGTGTAGTAGGGGATTCGGATCAATCGATCTATCGCTGGCGTGGTGCAGATATTGCAAATATCCTTTCCTTTGAAAAAGACTATCCAACAGCACGGACTGTCTTTTTAGAACAAAACTATCGATCGACGAAATCAATCTTAGATGCAGCAAATCATGTCATTGAAAAAAACACAGGACGCAAACCGAAAAAACTGTGGACGGAAAACCCTGATGGTAAGAAAATTAATTATTTTCAAGGACAAACAGAGCAAGAAGAAGCATTATTTATTGCAGAAAAAATTCAAGAGTTAGCCGAATCTAGCCGTTTTAGCTTAAATGATATTGCGATTTTATACCGCACTAATGCACAATCTCGTGCGATAGAGGATACGTTCATTAAATCAAATATTGCTTATCAAATGGTTGGTGGTACAAAGTTCTATGAGCGAAAAGAAATTAAAGATATGCTAGCCTATTTACGGTTGATTACGAATCCAGATGATGATTTAAGCTTTGAACGTGTTGTCAATGAACCGAAAAGAGGTATTGGTAAAACATCTGTTGAGAAATTGCGCGCTTATGCACAACAGCATGATATTTCGTTTTTTGAAGCGGTGAAAGAAGTTGA
The DNA here is from genome assembly GCF_010993955.1 of Oceanobacillus halotolerans. Lineage (GTDB taxonomy): Bacteria > Bacillota > Bacilli > Bacillales > Amphibacillaceae > Oceanibacillus_A > Oceanibacillus_A halotolerans. Next base: position 79,058 of record NZ_WIXL01000006.1, read on the forward strand.
TTTTGCAGGTGTACCCAAAAAAGCTGCTAATGCATTAGCAAAATTCGGGGAATTAATTCAAAACTTTTCCAATCAACAAGAGTTTTTAACTGCTACCGATATGGTTGAGGCCGTTCTAGAACGAACTGGTTATGAAGAAATGTTGAAGAATGAACGCTCATTGGAAGCACAGAGTCGTTTAGAAAACTTAGAAGAGTTTAAGACAGTTACAAAAGAATTTGAGAAAACAAGTGAAGATAAGACATTGGTTTCTTTCTTAACGGATTTAGCATTAATCGCTGATATAGATAAAGTAGATGAGGAAGAACTAGAAGATGAACCAAAAATAACCTTAATGACCTTGCATGCAGCAAAAGGATTAGAATTTCCAGTTGTCTTTTTAATTGGTATGGAAGAAAATGTCTTTCCACATAGCCGTTCTATGTTTGAAGAGGAAGAAATGGAGGAAGAACGCCGTTTAGCGTATGTAGGGATTACCCGTGCCGAACAGGAACTCTATTTAACTCATGCCAAAATGCGCACCTTGTATGGTCGAACGAATATGAACCCAGTAAGTCGGTTTATTAATGAAATTCCAGAGGATTTAATTGATGGAATTGAACAAATGAAAACGTCTATGTATGGCTCAATTGGACAACCTAAACAACAAGAAAAGCCTGCACCGAAACGTCGTGCACAGAAACTGAATCGGACAACTGGTGCAGAAAATGAAACATGGGGTACTGGAGATAAGGTAGAACACAAAAAATGGGGTGTCGGGACTGTTGTTAATGTACAAGGAGAAGGAGAAGCAACGGAATTAGACATCGCATTTCCTGCACCAACTGGTATTAAACGTTTATTAGCTAAACTTGCTCCAATCACGAAACAGTAGGGAGGGTGCTTCTCGTAAATGGATAAAAAGCAAGCACAAGAACGGATCACTGAACTAAAAAACTCACTTCACCAATATGGATATGAATATTATGTGTTGGACAACCCAAGTGTTCCAGATGCTGAATATGATGAGAAATTACAAGCTTTACAGCAGCTAGAGGAACAATTTCCAGATCTGATCACAGCAGATTCCCCTACTCAACGTGTAGGGGGTGAACCCTTAGATGCTTTTAAGAAAGTCACACATAGCGTACCCATGTTAAGTTTATCGAATGCATTTAATGAAACAGACTTACGTGATTTTGCTCGTCGTGCTAGTCAAGGTACCAGTCAAGCATTATCCTATGTTTGTGAGTTGAAAATAGACGGATTAGCCATTTCGCTAACATATGAAAATGGAAAACTTATTAGAGGTGCAACCCGTGGTGACGGAACGACAGGGGAAGATATTACGAGTAATATTAAAACGATTCGTAGTGTCCCCTTATCTATTAGAGAAAAGCGAAAAATAGAAGTGCGTGGGGAAGCCTTTATGCCACACAAGTCATTTCTAGCATTGAATGAAGCGAAAGAAGAAAATGGAGAAGAGCCATTTGCCAATCCAAGGAATGCTGCTGCTGGTTCGTTAAGACAACTAGATCCTAAGATTGCTGCATCCCGTAATTTAGATGTGTTTTTGTATGGAGTAGGGGAATGGGATGCCGATCCAATTGAATCGCACTCCGAGCGCCTCACGCTGTTAAAAGAGTTAGGATTCAAAACAAATCCTGAATGGAAAAAATGCGATACGATCGAAGAAGTCATCGAGTATGTCAATTATTGGACAAGCGAGCGCCCAAACCTCAGCTATGAAATTGATGGAATTGTGATCAAAGTAGATGATTTAAAAACACAAGAAGATCTCGGGTACACAGCAAAAAGTCCACGGTGGGCGATTGCCTATAAATTTCCAGCCGAAGAGGCCATCACTACGTTAACAGATATTGAGTTAAGTGTTGGTCGTACAGGTGTTGTCACCCCAACAGCTATTTTAGAACCAGTCAGAGTTGCTGGTTCAACGGTGAAACGTGCTTCCCTGCATAATGAAGATTTAATTCAAGCTAAAGACATTCGCATTGGGGATACAGTTGTCATCAAGAAGGCGGGCGACATTATTCCCGAAGTCGTTCGTGTAGTGGAAGAAAAACGGACTAAAGAACAACAACCATTCCATATGCCTAGCGAATGCCCAGCATGTGGGACCGACTTAGTTCGTCTAGAAGAGGAAGTAGCACTGCGTTGTATCAATCCGAATTGTCCTGCACAATTACAAGAAGGACTCATTCATTTTGTTTCTCGAAATGCCATGAATATTGATGGTTTAGGGGAAAAGGTGATAAAACAATTGTTTCAAGCAGATTTGATTGAAACGATTGCAGATATTTACCGACTAGAACGAAATGCGCTATTACAATTAGAACGAATGGGTGAAAAGTCAGTTGATAATTTATTAAAAGCAATTGAGGCATCGAAAAGTAATTCATTAGAAAAACTGTTGTTTGGCTTAGGGATTCGGTTTATTGGTGCAAAAGCAGCGAAAACCTTAGCAGCACATTTTGAAACAATGGAACATTTACAAAAGGCAACCTTTGAAGATATTATTGCGATTGATGAAATCGGCGAGAAAATGGCAGATTCCGTTGTTCGTTATTTTGCAGAAGAAAAGGTAACCGATCTACTTCAGGAGTTAAATAATTTAGGTGTTAACATGACCTATACTGGTCCAAAGCAAACAACTGAAGCTATCAACTCTGAACTAACTGGTAAAACTGTTGTCTTAACTGGAAAAATGGAGAATTTCACAAGAAACGAAGCAAAAGAAATAGTAGAATCTCTTGGTGCAACTGTGACCAGCAGTGTTAGTAAAAAAACCGATATTGTGATAGCGGGAGAAGATGCAGGTTCTAAATATGATAAAGCAGAAAAACTAGGCATTACGATTTGGGATGAACAAAAGCTACAAGAAGTTGTCGAAAGGTAGGAGTCGTAAACATGAAAAAGATCACCATCTATTTAATCGGCGTACTCCTTTTCCTAACAAGTTGTGCACCAGATATAAATGAAGATGAAGTGTTACATGAAGATGAAGCAGAGCAAGAAACATCGATTGTTCCTAGTTATCAGCTTTCAGAAGAAAATTACCGTATGGTCTTACCATATAAAACGAGTGCGGCCCGTGGTGTCATCACAAACCAAATGGGAAATAGGCTTGACATCGATGAAATGGAAGAAGGATTACGACGCCATTCTAAGGAAGTATATGATCCAGAAACATACTATTTTCAAGAAGGCCAATATTTAACGGAAGACACAGTCTATGAATGGCTTGGTGAAGGGGAAGAAGGGTTTAATCCTGAAATCCCTGAAGGTGCTGAAGAAGAAATATATCGGGAAAATCCACGTTATTTATCCCATATTTTGGAACAAAATTTTCTTAGAAGAAATGAGGATAACTCGGTTGATTTAGTCGGTGTTTCACTTGGTATTGCGCTAAAGTCTGTTTATCGTTTTCAAACTGAAATAGGTGGCCCGTATTATTATGAGGAAATTCCCAAAAGTGATATGTTAAATGAGGGAAAAGAAATTGCTCAATCCATTTTAGAGCGCGTTCGTGAAATTGAAGGATTAGAAGATGTGCCCATTTTAATTGGTCTATATCGAGAGGCTGAACAAGGTTCACCAGTTCCTGGGAATTATGTAGCCTTGACGAATGTAGACAGTGGTAGCCGAACAATTGATGAATGGGAATCCATAGATGAAGAGTATATTCTGTTTCCATCTGATGAAGCTGAAGAAAAATACTTTGATGAATTCCAATTATTTAATAGCTTTGCAAACGAAATTGCAACCTATTTTCCAAATTACGTTGGTGCAATTGGCGAAGGATTTTATATAAATGAAGAGCTTCGTAAGTTGACGATTGAGGTACCTCTTGAATTTTATGGGAAAGCAGAAGTCATTGGTTTTACACAATATACCTATGGTGTTATAAACGAAATGTTTCCAAATTACTATGATCTAGAAATAAAAATAAATTCAGATGATAAAATGGAAAGTTTAATCTATCGAGATGCAGGTGATGATAATCCAACCGTGCATATTTTTCATTAATATGATAGATTCATTGAATATTTCAAGCACTTCAGTTAAAATAATCATTGGAATGATGTAATGTAAATAATATGTTAAACCATATTTTGTTGAACGTATTATTTACAGATCGTGAAAGCGCCATTCACTATTTAAAGGGAGGTATTTTTATGGTAGTAGAGTATAAGCATGAACCATTTACAGATTTTTCTGTAGAAGAAAACAAAAATGCATTATTAGAGGCTTTAAAACAAGTAGAATCAAACCTAGGGAAAGAGTATCCACTTATCATTGGTGGAGAAAAGGTTACCACAGAAGATAAGATTGTATCCGTAAATCCAGCAAACAAAGACGAAGTAATTGGATACGTATCCAAAGCAAATAAGGAATTAGCTGAAAAAGCAATGAAAGTAGCGGATGAGAACTTTGAATGGTGGAGAAAATCTGATCCTAAATTCCGTGCAGATATTCTTTTCCGTGCTGCTTCAATCGTTCGTCGTCGTAAATTTGAATTCACTGCACACCTTATTAAAGAAGGTGGAAAGCCTTGGAAAGAAGCAGATGCTGATGTGGCTGAAGGAATTGACTTCTTAGAATACTATGGCCGTCAAATGTTGGAATTAAAAGATGGTGTAAAGGTAAATAGCCGTCCAATTGAACATAATAAATTCAATTATATTCCATTAGGTGTGGGACTTGTAATCTCCCCATGGAATTTCTTGTTTGCCATTATGACAGGAACAACTGTTGCTGCAATGGTTACAGGAAATACGGTATTACTAAAACCAGCAAGTACAACACCAGTTATTGCATATAAACTAATGGAAGTGTTAAAAGAAGCAGGTCTTCCAGATGGCGTTATTAACTACATACCTGGTCCTGGTAGTGAAGTTGGTGACTATTTAGTAGATCATCCACGTACACGTTTTGTTAGCTTTACAGGATCTCGTGAAGTAGGTACACGTATTTTTGAACGTGCAGGTAAAGTACAAGAAGGCCAAAAATGGCTTAAACGTACGATCATTGAAATGGGTGGTAAAGACACGATTGTTGTGGATAATGAAGCAGATCTAGAATTAGCTGCACAATCTATCGTACAATCTGCATTTGGTTTCTCTGGTCAAAAATGTTCTGCATGTTCTCGTGCCGTCATTCATGAGGATGTTTATGATCAAGTGAAAGACCGTGTTGCTGAATTAACAAATGAACTTACAGTTGGAAACCCAGCAGATGCATCCAATAACTTTATGGGTCCGGTAATTGATCAAGGTGCCTATGATAAAATTATGAGCTACATTGAAATCGGTAAAAAAGAAGGAAAACTTGTTGCCGGTGGAAATGGTGATGACAGCAAAGGTTGGTTTGTGAATCCTACTGTATTTGCTGATGTAGATCCAGAAGCACGTATTATGCAAGAAGAAATCTTTGGACCTGTTGTTGGGCTTACAAAAGCGAAAGATTTCGACCAAGCAATCGAAATTGCCAATAACACAGAATATGGCTTAACTGGTGCCGTGATTACAAATAATCGTACAAATCTGGAAAAAGCACGTGAAGACTTCCACGTAGGTAACCTTTACTTCAACCGTGGATGTACAGCAGCGATTGTTGGCTATCACCCATTCGGTGGCTTCAATATGTCTGGTACTGACTCAAAAGCAGGTGGACCTGACTACTTAATCCATCATATGCAAGGAAAAACAACATCTGAAATGTTCTAGTATAAGTTTTATCAAAACCTCTTTTGTCGATATAAATCGGCGGAAGGGGTTTTTTGCGTTTACACCTATGTGTGCTCTAATAATTTCCTATTTTAAAAAACAAGAATGGATGGTTATTTGCGCTTTTCCCCCTCATAGTTCCATGATTTAATGACAATAGCGGAACGACGATTACACTTGACCTTAAAAATAGCGCTTTTCTGGTCAATAGCGGAATGAGGACCCATTTACTTTTACGGGATGAATCCTCATTCCGTTATTCACAGAAAACCCTATGTTTAGAGCATGGTCGCGGATCCTCGTTCCATTATATTTATGTAAACATTGATAGTAAATTTATTCCCGTCGAAAGTGAACAACTTGTCCGAAGTGGAAAATCAACCACGGTGTATTATGTCGCATTTTAGATCAAGTGTGACACAGTATCTATCAACGATTCATTAAGATTCATCTTTGAAAAAGCAGCAATCTTTTAGAAAACCGTCTAAAATTAAAAAGGGAGTATAGGACAAACCATATTTGTAAAGAAAATAGATAGTAGGTTCTACATTAGTTGATTACCAATGCATAATTCTGCTATTATCAAAAGTATTGTAGGGTTTTCTATATGTTTTATGGAGGTGGATAAGATGTCTGATATATCAAAAGATCAAGTAAAGCATGTTGCGCATTTGGCGAGGCTTGCCATAACAGAAGAAGAAGCAGAAAAATTAACGGATGAACTAGGAGCCATTATTGACTATGCAAACCAATTAAATGAATTGGATACAACGGATATTGAACCAACGACACATGATCAGAATGTGAAAAATGTATTACGTAAGGACGAGCCAAGAAAATGGATTACAAAAGAAGAAGCATTGAAGAATGCTCCTGATCAAGAGAATGGTCAATTTAAAGTACCATCGATTTTGGAGTAAGGAGGGAAATAGATTATGTCACTATTTGATCATAGTATTAAAGACTTAGAGCAAAAATTACATAATAATGAAATAACGGTAGAAGATTTAGTAAACACTTCATATGACCGTATTAAAGAAGTAGATGATCAAGTAAAAGCATTTCTTACGTTAGATGAAGAAAATGCACGGAAACAAGCAAAGGAATTGGATAATACATCCACACGTGACAATAAATTGTTCGGAATGCCAGTAGGGATTAAAGATAATATTGTCACAAAAGGCTTGCGCACAACTTGTGGAAGTCAATTTTTACGTAACTTTGAGGACCCACTATATGATGCAACCGTCGTAAACAAACTGGATAACGAAAAAGCAGTGAACATTGGAAAGTTAAATATGGACGAGTTTGCGATGGGATCTTCTAATGAAAACTCAAGTTTCCAGCCAACCCGTAACCCATGGAATACCGACTATGTACCAGGTGGCTCAAGTGGTGGATCTGCTGCATCTGTAGCGGCAGGAGAAGTATTGTTCTCATTAGGATCTGATACAGGTGGATCGATTCGACAACCTGCAGCATTTTGTGGTGTTGTCGGAATGAAGCCGACATATGGTCGTGTATCTCGTTTTGGGTTAGTAGCTTTTGCTTCCTCTCTTGATCAAATTGGACCAGTAACGAGAAATGTGGAAGACAATGCACGCGTGCTTGAAGTTATTTCTGGTCATGATGAAATGGACTCCACTAGTGCAGATGTGGAGGTTCCGAAGTATACAGAGGCCTTAACCAATGATGTAAAGGGGCTAAAAATTGCGGTGCCAAAAGAGTACCTTTCTGAAGGGGTAGCATCAGAAGTGAAAGAATCCGTAATGAACGCCCTGAAAGTGTATGAATCACTAGGTGCAGAATGGGAAGAGGTTTCTTTACCACATTCCAAGTATGCCGTCGCATCCTACTATCTGTTAGCATCATCAGAAGCCAGTGCAAACCTAGCTCGATTTGATGGTGTTCGTTATGGTGTGCGATCTGAGAATGCAGACAATATGGTAGATATGTTTAAAATGTCTCGTAGTGAAGGATTTGGTGAAGAAGTCAAGCGTCGTATCATGCTTGGCACATTTGCCTTAAGCTCTGGTTATTATGATGCCTACTATAAAAAAGCACAACAAGTTCGTACCTTAATTAAACAGGACTTTGACAAAATTTTTGAACAATATGATGTGGTGATTGGTCCAACAACCCCAACGCCAGCCTTTAAAATTGGGGAGAAGATTAATGATCTATTAACCATGTATGCAAATGATATTTTAACCATTCCAGTGAACTTAGCTGGTGTACCAGGAATCTCTGTACCATGTGGCTTTTCAGAAAATGGTCTACCAATTGGTTTACAAATAATTGGAAAACACTTTGACGAAAATACAGTTTATCGTACAGCACATGCCTTTGAACAAGCAACAGATTATCATACAAAACGACCTCAATTAGGAGGTGCACAGTAATGAACTTTGAAACAATTATCGGTCTAGAAGTACACGTAGAATTAAAGACAAATTCGAAAATATTTAGTCCAAGTCCCAATATGTTTGGGGATGAGCCAAATACAAATGTAAATCCAATTGACTTAGGGTATCCTGGTGTTTTACCAGTGTTAAATGAAGAGGCTGTTAACTTTGCAATGAAAGCAGCAATGGCATTAAATTGTGATATTGCTACAGATACAAAATTTGACCGAAAAAATTATTTTTACCCAGATAACCCAAAGGCATATCAAATCTCTCAATTCGATAAGCCTATCGCGGAAAATGGCTGGATTGAGATTGAAGTAAATGGAGAAAAGAAACGCATTGGCATCACGCGTCTACACTTGGAAGAGGATGCAGGAAAGCTAACTCACGGGGATGATGGTTCTTCCTACGTTGACTTTAACCGTCAAGGTACTCCTCTAATTGAGATTGTGTCAGAACCAGATATGCGTTCTCCGGAAGAAGCGTATGCTTATTTGGAAAAATTGAAAAATATCATCCAATATACAGGTGTTTCCGATTGTAAGATGCAAGAAGGATCCCTTCGTTGTGATGCTAACATTTCCTTACGTCCTATTGGCCAAGAGGAGTTTGGAACGAAAACAGAGCTGAAGAACCTGAACTCATTTACCTATGTTCAAAAAGGATTAGAGTTTGAAGAAAAACGCCAAGAAAAAGAGTTGTTAAGTGGTGGGGAAATCCTCCAAGAAACGCGTCGTTATGATGAAAAAACAAAAGAAACAATTCTCATGCGTGTGAAAGAGGGATCTGACGATTATCGTTATTTCCCTGAGCCAGATTTATTGCCATTGTACATTGATGAGGCTTGGAAAGAGCGTATCCGTAATGAAATACCAGAACTACCAGATGCACGGAAAAAGCGCTATATTAAAGCGTTAGGCTTATCTGAATATGATGCTAGTGTTTTAACTGCTTCAAAAGAGATGGCTGATTTCTTTGAAGAGGCGATCGAAAAAGGCGCCGATAAGAAGCAAGTATCCAACTGGCTAATGGGAGAAGTGTCCGCTTATATGAACAAGCATTTGAAAGAATTGAATGAACTGGCAATTACACCAGAAGGACTCGCTAAGATGATTCAATTAATTGAGGATGGGACTATTTCCTCTAAAATTGCGAAAAAAGTATTTGCGGAATTAGTCGAAAAAGGCGGAGACCCAGAGAAAATTGTTAAAGAAAAAGGACTTGTGCAAATTTCGGATGAAGGTCAATTAACCGAAATTATTACCAAGATCCTAGATGAAAACGAACAGTCTATTACCGATTATAAGAACGGTAAAGATAAAGCTGTTAAATATTTAGTTGGTCAAGTAATGAAAGCAACAAAGGGACAAGCAAACCCACCAATGGTTAACAAAATTTTATTACAAGAAATTGAAAAACGTTAAAAAAGCTGGAGGAGGCTATTCCAATGTGGATTGGAGTAGCCTCTATTTTTGTATTTGAGCTTCTCAGTGCCCGAAACGGCGAGAGGAGAGGGAGAACGGTAACAGAGGAAGCTTTTCAGTGCCCCAAACGATGAAAGAAGAGGGGGAACGGTAACAGAGGAAGCCTGTCAATAACCGAATCAACGATAAAAGCAGCAAAACAGTAACAGAGCAACCGTCTAATTGTTTTCATTACCCTATCTTATAGGGAGATTCTAATTCTTATAGCCCACTAGCCAATACAAGGCTTTTCAAATAAGCTGAAAAGGGCTATTATATAGGTTGGACGTTATTATCGTGTGTAAAGTGTAAAGGTTTGTTTGACAATGGATATTAATTACGGTGAATGATCAAATTGGAGGGGACATGATGAAACGCGCCCGAATCATTTATAACCCAACTTCAGGCCGTGAAGCCTTTAAAAAAGAATTGCCACGTGTACTTCAACGTTTTGAAGTTGCAGGCTATGAAACATCAACCCATGCGACAACAGGAGAAGGGGATGCCGTTACAGCGGCTGAAATAGCCGTTGAGCGTAAGTTTGATGTTGTTGTTGCAGCAGGTGGTGATGGAACCATTAATGAGGTGATTAATGGGCTAGCAGAGAAAGAATATCGACCGAAACTTGGCATTATTCCTACTGGGACAACCAATGACTTTGCAAGAGCATTATCAATCCCAAGAGATATTAATAAAGCAGTAGATGTTATATTGGCTGAACAAACCATGCGTTTAGATATCGGTCGGGTAAATGACCATTATTTTATGAATATTGCTGGCGGTGGGAAGATAACCGAATTGACATATGAAGTACCTAGTAAATTAAAAACGATGCTTGGTCAGTTGGCTTATTATATGAAGGGGATCGAAATGCTCCCATCATTTAAACCGATCCATACCAGAATTTAATACGACGGAAATGTAGTCGATGAAGATATCATGTTATTCCTAGTAGCCAATACCAATTCAGTTGGTGGCTTTGAAAAATTAGCACCAGATGCGAAGTTGAATGATGGCTATTTTGATTTATTAATTTTACGCAAAACAAATTTAGCTGAATTTATCCGGATAGCGACACTTGCCACTAGAGGAGTGCATTTGGAAGATGACCATGTTATATATGCACGAGCAAAACAGATAAAAGTGGATGCGGAGGAAAAAATGCAGCTCAACATTGATGGGGAGTTTGGCGGTCTCTTGCCTGGGGAGTTTGTTAATTTACAGGAGCATATAGCCTTTTTTATTCCAGAGATATTTAAAGAAAAAGAAGAATCGTAAAAAACCCCCTTAGTGTTACATTAATAAATGATAACGCTAAGGGGGTTTGTTAAACGTAAGGGGAGGAGGTTATTCAATGGAAAACGATCAGAAATTTGGGATTGATAAAGCGGAAAAGCTACTAAAGATAAATAAAATGTTGACGGAAAGCTTGCAACAGGAAGAGGTACTAAGAAAAGTAATTGTTGCAGCAAGTGAACTTATTGATGTTTCGGATACACTCATTCTATATTTATACGACCAATCAACTAAAAAGCTTAAATTAGCAGAGGGTGAAGGGATTAATAAAGAAAAACTACAACATGTTGCCTTTGAACCAGGCGAATCTATAGCAGGCAAAGTGTTTAAAGGGAAAAAGCCAAAGTTATTCACCTCAGAGGACGAAATAGATTTATATATGAGAAACATGGCAACAGACAATTATTATTACTATTTTGAGGGAGTGTATAGGCGAAAAATAAAAAGTGCATTTTGTGTACCACTCCTTAATAGAGGAGAATGCCTAGGAGTACTCGTAGTTAATAATTTTAATCAAGATGGGGTCTTTACCAAGTCAGATATGCGTGTGATTGAATTTGTAGCAGATCAAAGTGCTATCGCAATCAATAATTCACATGTATATCGGAACTTGGAGGAAAAAAATGAGTTATTATCTCAATCTATTGCTATTCATGATGAATTTTATAGTTTAATTATAAAAGGAGGTGGGATGAAGAAAGTTATTCATTTACTAGAATCCGTACTCCAAGGTAAGGTAACTTTTCATGCTATTACTTTTTATAAAGATGCCGAATCCATTTTTCCAATCGTGCGAGGCGATGAAGTACTGGGAATATTAGAGTTAGAAAAGCCATTTCACTCCTATTCACAAATGGAACAGGTTGCTATAGAGCAAGCAAGTTTATCGATCGCATTAGAGTTAGTGAAAGAGAATGCTTTATTTGAAAAAGAACTTCATTTTCGGGAAGAGGTATTTAATCAATTATTGGAAAGTTTATCACAAGAAGATATGACACGATTACTAGAATATATAAACTGGGATGAAAAATGGAGGCTACAATGTATTATTATAGAGAGTAAAAACGGGGTACTGTGGGAAAAGAAAAAGATAACAGATAAAGAAAGGTTTATTAAGTCTATTGAAGCTATTACTAAAAAGATTAGTTCTCATAGCCTTGTTTTTACAAAGGCATATCAAATTATATTGATCATTCCACAAACTAAGGAAAATACAGTACAACGGGTTATCTCTTCTATAGATGATCAGTGGATAGGGGAAAAACAATTAATTTATGGTGTGGGAAGAGAAACATCTATTCATCATTTAGATGTTACATACAGAGAAGCGATGCGATCTGTTAGTTTTGCCAAGTCAAATCAAGCAATGAATGTTGTAGAATATGCAAAACTTGGGATAGAGCGATTACTCTATGAAGCCGACTCGGAAACGATTGAGTTGTTTATGGAAGATAAGTTGGGAGGACTTTTTAAATTAGATCAAAGTTATTTAAAAACGGTAAACAAGCTTATCGAAAATAACAAAAATCATAAACAAACCTCTCAAGATTTACACATACACCCCAACACCTTATATTATCGGCTGCGAAAGATTGAAGAAGTGCTTTCGATTGACTTAAGTAATGAAAGAGACTGGTTAAACTTAGTAATTGCACTTCAATTATTTCGTGGTAAGCAACAAAAATAATTTTCAATAATTGTTGCTTGCCACATTTATTTATATAATTTAGAGTATTATAATGATTGGTAACAGACGAAAAGGAGGTTTCAATCATGACGAAAACATATTACAATCACATTAATGGTGAATGGCTTTCATCTAAAACTGGAGAAACATATTCAAGTATCAACCCAGCAAACAAGGAAGAGGTTCTAGGTGTCTTTCAACGATCAGATGAAAGAGATGTAGAGTTAGCTATTGAATCAGCTGAAAACGCTTTCCTTGAATGGTCAAAAACACCTGCACCAAAACGTGGGGATGTTATATTTAATTTAATTAACTTACTAGAGGATCAAAAAGAATCATTGGCAACAATCATTACTAAAGAAGTAGGGAAGTCATTTCGAGAGGCACATGGAGAGGTACGTAAGACAATTGAAGCGATGAAACAGTTTAGTGGAGAGGCGACTAGATTAACTGGAGAGACTGCACCTTCTCAAGACTCGGATATTTTTGCATATACGATTCGGGAGCCATTAGGTGTTGTGGGTGTTATTGCTCCTTATAATTTTCCATTAGGGATAGGTATATGGAAAATAGCACCTGCTATAATTGCTGGAAATACTGTTGTGTTTAAGCCAGCTAGTAATACATCTCTGATTAGTGTTAAGATAATTGAATTATTCGAGAAGGCGGGTGTGCCAGCAGGGGTTATTAATATGGTTACTGGACCTGGAAGTGTCATTGGAGGTGCAATTGGAAATAACCCTAAAATAAAAGCTGTTTCCTTTACTGGATCAACTGATGTAGGATTAGCATTAGGAAGATCAGTAACGAAACGTGGTGCAAAAATGCAAGCAGAAATGGGAGGAAAAAACCCAGCTATTATATTAGAGGACGCTGATATTGATAAAGCGTTAGATAGTATCGTTGTTAGTGGGTTTTTAGATAATGGTCAACGTTGTACAGGTACTAGCAGATTAATTGTACCAAAATCAATCGCTAAAGAAGTGACAGATAAATTAGTAGACCGTGCTCGAAGTCTGAAAATTGGCGAAGGGTTTGGAGAAAATGTTGATAATGGTCCTGTAATTGATGAAAATCAATTAAATACCTACCTACATTATGTAAGCGTTTCCCTAGATGAAGGAGCAAAGTTAGCATATGGTGGTAAGCAATTAATGGATAATGGTAGAGATAAAGGCTTTTTCGTAGAACCAACTGTATTTACTAATGTTACAAAAGATATGACAATTTTTAGGGAAGAAATATTTGGACCAGTAATTGCGATTATAGAAGTAGAATCTTATGATGAAGCAATAGAGCTTGCTAATGACTCTGATTTTGGTTTATCATCAACCGTTTATACAAATGATTTACAAAAGGCATTCCACTTTGTTCGAAATATTCAATCTGGTGTTACTCATGTGAACATGCCTTCAACTTATTTTGAAAATCAGTTTCCGTTTGGAGGAAAGAAAGAGTCTAGTATAGGACCTCGAGAACAAGGATCGACAGCTTTAGACTTTTGGACAGATTATAAAACAGTGTATATGAAACCATAAAAAATAATTAGGAGAGGGGGGGAAGTTCTTGAAAACAGTTGGAGTTATTGGATGTGGATTAATGGGTCAAGGTATTGTTAAAAATCTACTAAAAAATAATTTTATCGTCTATATTAACGATATTAATGAAGATGCAATAGAAAAATTGGTGAATGAAGGTGCAAAAGCTACTGAAAGTATAGAAGAAATAGCTAGTAAAGTAGAATGCTTGATCTTATCACTACCTTCACCACAACTTATTAAACAGATAATGTTAGATGAACAAAATGGAGCAATATCTTTCATGCAACCAGGTAGTTATATCTTAGACATGAGTACAAATGATGTAGGCGCTACAAGGGAAATACATGATAAAGCCCAATCAAAAAATATAGAATTTTTTGATTGTCCATTAAGTGGAGGACCATCTGGAGCGGACAGTGGGACACTCACTATTATGGTAGGTGGAAATAAAGAAGCTTTTACCTCGATTATGTCTGTACTCAATGCAGTAGGAAGTCATATAGAATATATAGGCCAAAGTGGGGCAGGTCAGGTTGTGAAGCTATGTCACAATATGGTGGTAGGAGGTGTGATAGCACTATTAAGTGAAACCTTTTTGACAGGTGAACAAGCAGGTGTATCGAAAGAAAAGATTGCTTCCATTTTACAAAAGGGTTCAGGGCAGACAAAAGTAATGGAAGTTTTTGGACCTAATCTATTAAATAGTACATTTCAAGAAGTGAAGTTCTCACTGTCAAATATGCAAAAAGACATCCACTTGTATCAACGATTAGCAGAGACATCCAAGGTTCCAACATTCGCAAGTCAAATGATACATCAGTTATATCAAGTCTCTCAAAATAGAGGAAAAGGACAATCTGACTCTACTGTAGTATATGAATTTTTAGCTGAACTAGGTGGAGACAAAAAAAGCCCTGTACAGTAAGAAGAATAATTTTAAAAAACAAGGGGGAGAAATTATGAGTAATGAAATGCTATTTGGTCTTTGGAAAGATTGGAGATTACATGCTCTCGTACTAATAACAGTTGTAATTACAGAGGCAATTGGAACTTTTAGCTTTACAATTGGCCCTGGTGTTGTAATGTTACTTCCTATGCTATATGCCTTGATTATCGGATTAGCTCTATACTTCACACCTTTGGTCAAAGAAAAACAGTCAAAAAATGCAGAACCGATTATTGTATTAGGTGTTTCCTTATTACTAGCTAAGATTGGGGTTATAATTGGCCCAGATTTACCAGAAATAATAGCAGCAGGTCCCGCGCTCTTATTACAGGAGTTAGGTAATTTAGGAACGATTCTTATTGCTTTACCTGTTGCTGTATGGTTAGGACTTAAGCGAGAATCGATTGGTATGACGCATTCCGTGGCTCGTGAGCCAAATGTGGGTTTAATTATGGATAAATTCGGTATTAACTCACCTGAAGGTCGTGGGGTTATGGCAGTTTACATTTTTGGTACTGTTTTTGGAGCAGTGTTCATGGGACTTATCGCTGGATTTCTTGCTACATTAACTCCATTAGACCCTCTTTCATTTGCAATGGCATCTGGGATTGGAAGTGGAAGTATGATGGCTGCAGCTAGTGGCTCATTAGTTGCATCATTTCCTGAAATAGAAAATCAAATTGTAGCATTTGCTGGTGCCAGTAATTTATTGTCATTGTCGACAGGTCTTTATGTCAGTATTTTTATCGCACTACCATTAACAGAAAAGCTTTATAAGAAAATGACAAAATCAGATGAAGATAAAAAGGCAGCTTAATTAAAGGGGGGAATTTTCATGTTGTTAAAGAATATACAAGAGTGGACATTGTTGTTGGTTATATTTGGTTTTACAGCAATACTTGGTAATTGGGCTGGATATGACGTTATGCCGTTAGAAGCAATACCTGGAATGATTGTTCTAATCTTAATATGTTTAGCAGGATTTATACTACACAAATTAATACCAATTGATTTCCCAAGCGTTGCTTACATTGCTATAATAGGGGTTATTGTTTCAATGCCGTGGATGCCTGGTTCTGAACAGGTTGTTGCTTGGACAAGCAAAATAGAATTACTAGCTTTAGCAACACCAATTTTAGCATATGCAGGTATTTCAATAGGACGCTCATGGACAGACTTTATGAAATTGGGCTGGAAAACAATTGTGATAGCAAGTTTAGTATTATTAGGTTCCTTTATAGGTTCAGCCTTGATTGCCGAAATTGTGTTGAGATTTCAAGGTATTATATAATCTTAGTAAATACTCCTTTAACATTTAATCATTAAGTGTAAAGGAGTATTTTTCTATAAAAATACAAATTGGATATGCTAATATTAGAACCAATACATATGAACGAAAAGGAAGGTACCAATGGCAAAACAACCTGCACCAGTGAAAAAGAATGAAACGATTACACTACAATTTGAAGACCTTACCCATGAAGGGAATGGAGTTGGTAAAGTCAACGGCTATCCACTCTTTGTTCCTTATGCTTTACCAGGTGAGGAAGCAACTGTAAAAGTGGTTAAAGTCAATAAAAATTTTGGATTTGGAAAATTAATCGACGTGACAACCCCTAGTCCGGAGCGGGTAGAGCCACCATGTGATGTCTTTTATAAATGTGGTGGCTGCCAGATTCAACATATGAGCTATAACATGCAGTTAGAAATGAAGCAAAATCAAGTGAAGAACGTTATGCGTAAAATTGCACATCTTGATCATATCCCAGTATATCCGACAATTGGAATGGAGGACCCATGGCGTTACCGAAATAAGGTAGCTATCCCTGTTGGGGAAAAGGATGGAGAATTGATTACAGGGTTCTATCGAAAAAAAAGCCACCAAATCATTGATGATATGGACACATGTGTTGTCCAAGATGATCTAAATGATCGAATGGTGGAAGCGGTAAGACGAATTGCAGATCGGCTAGGGATTTCTGCTTATGATGAAAAGTCTGATCGTGGTGTATTACGCCATATTATGGTTCGTACTGGACGCGAAACGAAAGATACAATGGTTGTGATCATCACAAGAACGGAAAAATTGCCACATCAAGAAGAGCTAGTTCAAGAGTTAACGGCTACGTATCCACATGTGAAATCCATTATCCATAATATTAATAATAAGCGTACAAATGTCATTCTGGGTAGGAAAACGAACGTTATCTGGGGAAAAGAATATATTTATGACTCAATTGGTGATATTCAATTTGCCATTTCAGCAAAATCTTTTTACCAAATAAACCCGCCGCAAACGAAAAAACTGTATGAAAAAGCATTAGAATATGCAAAGATTGATCGTGATGATGTCGTAGTGGATGCCTATTGTGGGATAGGAACAATTTCATTATTCTTGGCACAAAAAGCGAAGAAAGTATACGGGGTTGAAATTGTACCTGATGCGATTAATGATGCAAAAATGAATGCCGAATTAAACGGTATAACGAATACAGAATTTGTCGTTGGCAAGGCAGAGAAAGTCATGCCACAGTGGAAAGAAGAAGGACTCGATCCAGATGTCATCATTGTAGACCCACCACGTAAAGGCTGTGAGGAAGATTTATTACATGCCATGGCTGATATGAAGCCAAAACGGATTGTGTATGTATCCTGTAATCCATCTACCTTAGCTCGGGATGTAAACATTTTAGAGGAAAGTGGCTATACGGCTAAGGAAGTACAACCAGTCGATATGTTTCCTCAGAGCATGCATGTAGAAGCAGTATGCCGACTGGAGCGGAGGGATTGAATATGATAGATAATTTTTGGCGTGAATTACCAAGACCGTTTTTTGTACTGGCTCCAATGGAAGATGTGACAGATGTTGTCTTTCGCCATGTAGTAAGCGCGGCAGCCAGACCTGATGTGTTTTTTACAGAGTTTACAAACTCTGAAAGTTATTGTCATCCAGAGGGAAAAAATAGTGTGCGTGGCCGATTGACGTTTACAGAAGATGAACAACCTATTGTAGCCCATATATGGGGGGATAAACCCGAATACTTTCGGCAAATGAGTATAGGTATGGCAGAACAAGGGTTTAGTGGATTGGATATTAATATGGGCTGTCCTGTACCTAATGTAGCAGGGGATGGGAAGGGATGTGGTCTTATCCGTCGTCCAGATGTTGCAGCAGAGCTGATACAAGCAGCTAAAGCAGGGGGACTGCCCGTAAGCGTGAAAACTAGACTTGGTTATACGGATGTAGACGAATGGCACGACTGGCTAACACACCTATTGAAGCAAGACATCGTAAATCTTTCCATTCATTTGCGTACAAAGAAGGAAATGAGTAAGGTAGATGCTCATTGGGAACTGATCCCCGAGATTAAGAAACTTCGTGACCAGGTGGCACCAGAGACACTTTTAACAATCAATGGAGATATCCCTGATCGTCAAACTGGTCTGAAGCTCGCCCATCAATACGGTGTTGATGGGGTGATGATTGGTCGTGGAGTGTTTAAAAATCCATTTGCCTTTGAAAAGGAGCCGAAAGACCATAGCAGCAAGGAATTACTCGATCTCTTACGATTACAATTGGATCTTTATGATCAATATTCTAAAGAATTAGAGCTACGTCCATTCAAATCCCTTCATCGCTTTTTTAAGATATATGTCCGTGGTTTCCGTGGAGCAAGTGGATTAAGAAATGAATTGATGAGTACAGGATCAACAGACGAAGTGCGGACATTACTCGATAAATTTTTAGAAAAAAATGTTGATGGGACGGATAAATAGCGATATGTCTCACGCGGTAGAGATAATACTAAACAAATTAATGGGGATTAAAATTCCAGGGTTAAGTCGAATAAGTCTCGGTTTTTTCAACAAGAACCGAGACTTATTTTGTTTTTACTGATTTGGATCCAATACGTTTCTATTTAAAGATTGCTTTTATTATTTTATTTGTCCTTTATCCCACATGTAACGGGCAGTAAGACCCCCACTTCCAGATTTTTTAGGAGATCTAAGAAAGATAAGTGGAGGATCAAACTGCCCGTAAATGTTCGATTCGTTCAACTAACCATCAGTGAGGGAGGAAAGGAACCCCTACTGATTGAAGATTAACTGATCAAGTATTGGGCACACCCCAACTGAGGCTTTGCAGTAAGTACCTACTTCAAAAGTTGAAACAAAGTAGGGTATCTGCCAATATTATCATTCTAAGAGAAAGAAAAGCTGCCTAATACTCGAGTCCTATTCGTGATCGGTTTAGAATTAATTTTAAAGAAATAGTAATGGTTTCTGCATAAAAACTGGTTACTTTTTTTGTAAGGTATCATAGGGATAGGTACCTAAATAGTTAGTAGTATAATAAAGCATCCTAATCTTTATGTAGATGAACTCCCAGGTTATAGAGAATGGAAAAGTAGGTGAATTACTAAATATGTTTGATCTTTTTAATCAAATTAGCGGAATGTTAAGCGGACCTATTCATGGTTTAGCTTATGGCTTCGAACAAATTCCAGTATTATTTGCCTTTTTTCTGGGGTTAGTTGGAGCTGTTGCGCCATGCCAATTAACGAGTAATGTTAGTGCAATTACTATTTATGGGAATAAATCACTGGTGGATAAAGTGCCCTGGTTACATGTATTCTTGTTTATTATTGGGAAGATTGTAGTCTTCTCTGCATTAGGAATAATCATTTGGTTATTAGGAAAAGAAGTAAATAGCATATTAACTCAACTATTTCCAGTAATCAGAAAAGCAATAGGACCACTTCTAATCATTATAGGGTTGTTTATGATTGGATTGTTTAAATTTAATAAATCACTTGGAAGGATCAAGTTACCAAAAAAATTAAAAGATAGCTATTTGGGAAGTTTTTTAATGGGCGTAAGTTTTACATTGGCATTTTGCCCAACGATGTTTGTACTGTTTATCATGACATTAATGCCAGTTGTTTTGACAACTTCCTATGGCGTTATATTGCCATCTGTTTTTGGAATTGGAACTTCTCTTCCCCTTCTACTTGTAATCTTTCTCATTTGGTATTTTGGTGCAAGTGGGGTAATCTTAAAGAAAAGCAGAAAGATAGGGGCTATTACCCAAAAAGTTGCCGGTGCATTACTCCTTGTTATAGGTATTTTTGATACATTAACCTATTGGGGGTAAAGTGATCTGTTTCTGTTTTGTTACTATCTTTAATATTTAATACCCATTTGAAGAAGTAATGGATACAGGAAATACGCATAGTGCGGTACTAGAATATAATGACAATCTTTTGTAATATTTTCTTCATAATTAATTGAAAAAATTTTTTTATAGTTAGGATAAGGGAGGGATATAGATGAAAAAAAGACTTTTATCTTTGGGTCTAGTATTTGCTTTTGTTTTAGGGATAGGAAATGTTGTATACGCTAATAGTGAAACAGAAGGCTGGAGTTTTGAAGAAATGCTACCATTCATGAAAGAAATGCACCCTGAAATGAATGAACAGCAAATGGAGCAAATGTATCAAGATTGTCACGGTTCAAGTGATAAAGTTCCTATGAATAACCACTTATAACATGAGTAGATTAATATCCCCCTATATTAGTCGAAATCGTTAAATAGAACTATCTACATTTAGGATAGTTCTATTTTTTATTAATGTCTCTTTTCGCAAACTTTGTTGTTTTCTACGTCGCATATCTATATAATGCGTAAAATAGTGTGGTTGATTTCCGCTACGGACAGTCGCTTTCACCATGGGCATAAGTGCGACATCTGTTCAAACTATTCGTTTTTACAGTGTTTAATTTACCGCAGGCACGGCCTCAGCCTCATCCATCGAAAAGCGTAAGCGCCTTGATCACACCCAATTAGAAAACTTGGCTTATCGCCAAGTGGCGAAAGCCTTAGTTGCACTTATGCAGTAAGATATTTTTTTCTTATCTGCCAAGCTTAAGCCGAGCCTCAGCGTGGTGTGTTTTGTGCCCGTGATGAGGATTTACTTAAGACATCGAGGGTGTAGGCGCTGAAGCTAGACATCAGAAGAAGACCACTTCCTGTTCAGGTCTAGACACGTGCTTTTCCTGCAGGAGTCGACTGTCTTCCGCTCCAATCAACTATTATATTAGCATCAATGATGATCTTAATAAGAAATAGTCCACGAGCCAGCGAAGTATACTTCCGTAGCGGTATTCATAGCTAAAACTATTGCGCATAAAACATCGTATATGCAAGATGTTTTATACTAAAAAGTAGCAATTTTTTAGAAAATAGCCTTATTACTTCAGTTTTTAAATTTACTATACAGGGGTATGGTATGGTAGTGTAGAAGTAAGCAAAGGATGTCTTACAAAATATATAAATTTAAATTTCGAGGAGTGTTATCAATGGTAAAGCATAAGCATGAAAAGCATATGCACATAGAACACAACTACCACGAACATCATAACCATGAGCATCATGGGACTGAACGCCACAATCATGATCATAATCATGATAGTCATGAACATCACGGTCATCATGGTAGTCACGGAAATCATAACCATCATGATCATGGAGATATGGTAGATAACTTTAAAAAGCGATTTTTTATTTCATTAATGATTACCATTCCAATTCTTGCTTTATCACCTATGATTCAAGATTTTATGGGAGTGGATTGGCGTTTTTCGGGTGATATGTATGTTTTATTCGCATTATCATCGATAGTATTTTTCTATGGCGGATGGCCGTTTATAACAGGTGGTATTAGTGAATTAAAAGATAGGAACCCAGGGATGATGATGTTAATTGCTCTTGCAATTACCATTGCTTATGGTTACAGTACTGTAGTTGTATTTGGATGGGATGGGAATCAGCTTTTCTGGGAATTAGCTACATTGGTCGACATCATGTTATTAGGTCATTGGATTGAAATGAGATCTGTAATGGGTGCATCAAACGCCCTTGAGCAGCTTGTAAAACTCATGCCAAATGAAGCACATCGCTTAGATGATAACGATGAAGTGACAGATGTTCCTTTATCGGAGTTAAAAAATAACGATAGGGTTCTTGTCAAACCAGGTGAAAAGATTCCTGTTGATGGAACAATCATTGATGGAAAATCTGCTATAGATGAGTCGATGCTTACAGGAGAGTCTGTGCCAGTAGAGAAGTTTAAAGGTGATGGAGTGATCGGTGGATCGGTTAATAATGAGGGTTCACTTACGATACAAGTGGAAAAAACGGGAGAAGAGTCGTATTTATCTCAAGTTATTAGCATGGTTAAAGAGGCCCAAGAGTCAAAGTCCAGAACACAGGACTTAACAAACCGTGCAGCTAAGTGGTTATTTTACCTCGCTCTAGTTACTGGGTTTGCAACTTTATTCATTTGGCTACTACTTGGCTACTCTATAGATGTTGCGATTGAACGAATGGTAACCGTAATGGTTATTACATGTCCTCATGCTCTGGGATTGGCAGCACCGCTTGTTGTTGCGGTTTCTACATCCATTTCAGCCAAAAAAGGGCTGTTAATTCGTAATCGAGCTAATTTTGAAGGAGCACGTAACCTAAATGCGGTAGTTTTTGATAAAACTGGTACCCTGACCAAAGGGGAGTTTGGTGTAACTAATATCGTGCCAAGTAAAGATTTTAAAGAGGTAGAAATTCTTAGTTTTGCAGCAAGTTTAGAACAAAATTCAGAACATCCAATTGCAACTGGAATTGTCAAATCTACTAAGGATAAAAAGGTTAAGTTAGGTAAAGTAACAGATTTTGAGTCTATAACTGGTAAAGGTATTCAAGGTATAGTAGACGGAAGAAAAGTAAACGTTGTCAGTCCAGGCTATGTAAATAGTAATAATTTAAGTTACGATCAGCAGTTGTTTAATGAAATGTCAGAGGAAGGGAAGACTGTCGTATTTGTTCTTCTTGAAGACGAATTGATCGGGATGATTGCATTAGCAGACATGGTTCGTGAAACAGCAAAAGAGGCAATTGCAGCCTTAAAAGGAAATGGAATATGTTCCATTATGTTAACGGGGGATAATAAAAAGGTTGCAAACTGGGTAGCAAAACAATTAGAAATTGATGAAGTATATGCAGAAGTTTTACCAGATGATAAGGCGAATCAGGTGAAGAAAATAAAAAAAGAAAAAGGCTGGAAGGTTGCTATGACAGGTGATGGGGTAAATGATGCGCCAGCTCTGGCAACAGCCGACTTAGGAATTGCAATAGGAGCTGGAACAGATGTAGCAATGGAAACTGCGGATGTTGTTTTAGTTAAAAGTAATCCAAATGATGTTGTTTCTTTAATGGAATTATCGAGAAAAACATATCGGAAAATGGTACAAAATCTTTGGTGGGCAACAGGCTATAACATTTTTGCAATTCCACTTGCAGCGGGCGTTCTAGCACCAGTTGGAATTGTGTTAAGTCCTGCAGTAGGTGCTGTACTGATGAGTTTAAGTACAATAATTGTTGCTATTAATGCAAGGTTATTGAAGGCATAATGGCCCGTATTCGATTTTATTCCGCTTCAAGCGCGAAATTACAAATCGATACCACTAGTTGTATAGGAGAATTTACAGCAAGGTAATGTGAAGAGTAATTGCCAGTTGTCAAGTGAATTAGATAACCCAAGTATTTTTGCCATATTGCTGTTAGGTAGTATTTGTTACTTTATTTTCAAACATGCCTGCCAACGACACTATATTGGCAGGCATAAATAGTATGATGCTATAAAAGATGTTTGAAATGGTAATAGGTATTAACCTGTTCCTGGAAAGATGAGTGGGGGACAAATTCCCATCCTATGTTTGTTATAAAATCATCATACATTTTCTGAAGCTGTTGTTGTTGCAAGGCCATTTCAATATGTGCGTTTTTAACATTTAAATCTTGCATCATTAAAGCGGAATTATAATTGGTGCTTGCCATAGTTTTGGCTGTATTACGGACTTCTAAAGCAATCCACTTATTATCGTTACTCTTCTTGTTTTGTTCACCAATAGAATGGTGGTGGACCCCATAGTTACTTAATGATGGAACTTCAACATAGTTACTGTAATCAGGATTTATTAATGCCAACATAACCCATACATGTGTTTGCATTACATTTTCCTGTATTCTAATAATATCTCTTAACTTGGGATTGGTTACAATACGTTGATAAGCCTTTAATTTGCTAATTACCCCTTCATGAGCTGATAAGTGATTTGACATAAGCCCAAGGTCGACTGCAGGTAGTAAAGATGCCATAAATACCCCTCTTCTTCCATATGGTATTTCCCTATAATGTATGAAAATGGAAGGGAATTGTTCATGTGATAATCATGAAAAAGAAAAGGAAAGTGTAGGAGGAGATCAACTATCGATTTGTCCTGATATTATTGGTTCAAGATTACTCGATTAATAAACCACTGATTACTAGAAAGCGTTATTGAAGAAGATTTTTTAAAACTTACTTCAGATAAAAAAGTAAGAAAAAAACAACAGTTTCCTCTAGATAAAGATATGAGTACTACTTTAGACTTTGAAATCGTGAACGTTTATTTTGCGAATTCAAGGTCTTTTATTGTACCTTAGAAAATTGTAGCTAATGAGTGAACGTTACGTGAGTAAATGTGATTGAACCTACCTATTAAAATCCAATGTTATTCCTCGATTGGTTAACTGCAAAATTCTTTAATAGGAGAGTTAGGGTTGAAAAAGTGGACAAACCTCAACTTAACGTTTTTTAAAGAATCCTCTCTTTTTTCTATTGATAAGGTAAATACAATTGTAACTATAGTTTCCTTTGCAAAGGTACATACATATATGTGTGGAAATAGGAACATCCTGGTGAAAAATCACCACTACCAGCATTTATGGTAGTTAGTAATATGATTATGTGGTTTATTGCAACATTAGGTGTTGCAGCAACAGTACTATTACAATTTATTCCTTGGTCTTTAGGTTATACTGCCACAATCGATGTATTATTAAGCAGAACTTTATTCTGGTATTTTGGTCACCCATTAGTATACTTCTGGCTATTACCAGCATATATGGCTTGGTATGCGATTATTCCAAAAATCATCGGTGGTAAGATATTTAGTGATTCTTTAGCAAAATTCTCGTTTGTTTTATTTATATTCTTCTCGATTCCAGTTGGACTCCATCACCAATTTACGGAGCCAGGACTTGATACTACATGGAAATTTATTCAAACAGTATTAACATTTATGGTTGTTATACCGAGTTTGATGACAGCATTCTCTATGTTTGCGGCATTTGAAATTACTGGTCGCAAAAAAGGATATACCGGATTATTCTCATGGTTAAAAGGACTCCCTTGGAAAGATGTTCGTTTCTTAGCGCCATTTATTGGGATGCTATCATTTGTTCCGGGTGGTGTTGGGGGGCTAATTAACGCTTCCTATCAATTAAACACAGTTGTTCATAATACCATTTGGGTAACAGGTCACTTCCACTTAACCGTGGCAACAACGGTGATACTGACCTTCTTCGGAATTAGTTATTGGCTTATCCCGCACTTAACAGGCCGTAAATTAACGAAAAAAATGAATAACCTAGGTATTGTGCAAACTATCTTTTGGGCAGTAGGTATGCTCATTATGTCTGGTGGAATGCATATTCAAGGTTTACTTGGAGGCCCGCGTCGTTCATCATATTCCGAATATGCTGGTGGTGAGCAAGTTGCTGAATGGGGTTGGTATAAATGGCTCAAGCTGTAGGTGGTACCATTCTATTCATCGGAATTGTAATCATGGTGTATATTGCTATTTATTTAGCATTCTTTGCTCCTAAAGGGGAACAAGGATATCCACTTGCGGAAGAAGAACCAGATGCAGAACCAACACCTGCATGGATAGAAAGATGGGCATTATGGATTTCGATCACCATTGCCTTAATTTTATTTGCATACACGGTTCCAATTGTAGATATCGTCCAAAATGCAACACCAGGATCAGTACCATTTTCATGGCCAATTGGAAACTAGTGTGAACTAGCTTCGTGTTGAAGTAAACTATTACTAGTAGGACCCTGAACTCGTAAAAAATAGTTTTACGAGTTCAGGGTCTGTTTGTTTGATGACTGGGAAAGTTTACCTGAGTCTCGAGAGCTAAAAGCATTTTTAGTGCTACTAATGCAACAGATTTCGTTATAATATATTCATACAGGAATTATAGCTTTTATCCATGTAAAAAGCTGGTTTTGTCTTACTTTTTGTTTTTAAGGTAGACTATTGAAGAACTTCCTACTTTTTTACAACTTTGAAATAACTTATAATTATCATATAATAGTAGATAGTAATTGTATTAAAAATGATTGTATTTATGATATGGTTATAATGGTAAAAGGAAAAGGTGTGTGACCAGATCGTGCCTACATCTTTTCTGTAAATTTTCAGGGGGGAAAGGTTGGTAAACATGAGCAACAGAGTATCGAAATCAGACGTCATATTAATTGGTTCTGGAATTATGAGTGCAACGTTAGGAACAATTTTGAAAGAATTAGAACCAACTTGGGAGATTACAGTATTTGAAAAGCTCGGTAAGCCAGGGGAGGAAAGTTCAAACGAATGGAATAATGCAGGAACGGGGCATGCAGCACTATGTGAACTGAACTACACATCTGAAAAAGAAGATGGATCAATCGATATGAGTAAAGCGATAAAAATAAATGAGCAATTTCGTGTTTCTATGCAGTTTTGGTCACATCTACTAAAGAATGACCTGATACATAATCCACAGGACTTTATTATGCCATTACCACACATGAGTTTGGTACATGGGGAAGATAATGTTTCATTTTTAAACAAGCGTTTTAAAGCGCTGTCAAACAACCCGTTATTCAAAGGGATGGAGTTTTCTGATGATCCTGAAAAACTAAAGGAATGGATTCCACTTGTCATGCAAGAGCGTGAGACAAATGAGCCGATTGCAGCAACTAAAATTGACTCTGGAACAGATGTTAACTTTGGTGCTTTAACGCGGAAGTTATTTAATCATTTAGAGGATCAAGATGTCGATCTTAACTACAACCATCATGTTCAAGATATTAAACGGAACAGTGATGGCATGTGGGAAGTGAAAGTATATGATGCTAGTAGCGATAGAATCGAATACCATACTGCTAAATTCGTCTTTATTGGAGGTGGAGGAGCAAGTTTGCACTTGTTACAACAGTCTGGAATACCAGAAGGAAAACAAATCGGCGGATTCCCTGTAAGCGGATTGTTTATGGTGTGTAACAATCCAGAAATTGTTGAGAAGCACGAAGCAAAAGTATATGGAAAAGCTAAAGTTGGTGCTCCTCCAATGTCAGTTCCGCATCTTGATACAAGGTTTATTAATAATAAGAAATCATTATTATTCGGACCATTTGCCGGTTTTTCGCCTAAGTTTTTAAAGTCAGGATCTATTTTTGATTTAATCAACTCTGTAAAACCACATAATCTGTTAACTATGTTAGCAGCAGGAACAAAAAATATTCCATTAACCAAGTACTTAGTCCAACAAGTTATGTTGTCAAAAGAACAACGTATGAATGAGTTACGTGAGTTTATCCCAAATGCTAAAAGTGAAGACTGGGATCTTATCGTAGCTGGACAACGTGTACAAGTTATTAAAGATACAAAAGATGGGAAAGGAACACTTCAATTTGGTACTGAAGTAGTAAATGCAGCAGATGGTTCAATCGCAGCATTGCTAGGAGCCTCACCAGGTGCTTCTACAGCTGTTAATGTCATGTTAGAAGTGATATCGAAATGCTTCCCTGAACAGTTAGATGAGTGGGAACCAAAAATTAAAGAAATGATTCCGTCTTATGGGGTATCATTAATGGAGAATCCAGAGTTATTGGATGAGATTGATGCACAAACTACGGAAACACTTGGGTTAACACGTGTGGCAGAAAGAGGGTAAGCTGCTTTTTCTAAAACGAAGAACGGAATTCAAAACACTAAAAACAAACCACGAAAACTGCACCTCGAAATGTTAGATTGAGTCTAACAATAGAGGTGCAGTTTAATGTGTACTTTTATCCCGCATGTAGCGGGCGGTAAGACCCCCACTTCAAGATTTCGAGGAGAACCAAGAAAGATAAGTGGGGGATCAAATTGCCCGGAAATTTCCGATTTGTTCAACTAACAATCAGTGGGTAGGAAAGGAAACCCCAACTGATTGAAGTTTCACTTTATATAAGTAGCCGTATCCCATAAGCACTTTTCAACTTAATGTTCATTTTTTCCTGGTTTTGTTCCGAACGGGGGATCTATTGCTTTTGCCAATTCGGTCTTTCCAGTAAACATGATTGTGAAATTTGAAAACAAAAGCATCTATAATTCGTAAGGAACAGGTGAGTAAGGAGGAAAATGAAATGGATGAGCGGATAAAAGAATTAGTGCAAATGGTAAAAGGTGCTATTGGATTAGATGCTTATTATTTAAAAAGGTACCAACTAGATCGTTATGTGACGATGTTGAATGATACAAATTACACCATATCGATGGAATGGTTTCCGAATCATGTCATAGAGCATGACGATGAGGAGGTGAATCCTGAGGGTACCGTAATAGTTGATATAGAGTTAAACGAATCAAATGAAAAAAATCTCATTTGTTGGTGGAAGGACTTTTGCAAATGGAATTACATTTTCTGACTATCGTACAGAAACAATCGTTCAATGGATAGAAAAGCAAACAGGGTTAATCTATGGGAAACAATTTGAGTTACATAAAGAGGAAGAAGGAGAGTTTCATTTTAAGGAGTGTATCGACGGAATTGCAGTTTCCCGGTCTGGATTGATTGATATTGATATCAATAAAGAAGGAAGGCTTATCAAGTTCTCCGTTCATGGTAACGCTCCAGCTAACGATATGGTAAGAGAAGAAACATACACACTTTCCCTCCAAAAAGTCGAACAGGTCGGTAAGAAACAACTGAAATTAATTGAATTTCCCTCCCATGAAAAAAAGTGGCTAATTCCTATCTATGGGATTGATGAAATATATATTACTAATGACCAAATGGCAACCATTCCACTCCTTGTTGATGAGAGATCCTATTGGAAAATAGATAAAACACTTTATTGGGATGCGCAAATTAATAGTGAGTTTAAGAGAAAAGAAATTCAATGGTTGGAGGAAGTTACGTTAGAACAGGCATTTTCGAATGAGCCATCTCCTGATTCATTACCAATTACAGAAAAAGAAAAAGAGAAGTGTATAATAGCGGTTAAAGATGTTCTACGTCAGGAATATCCAAATGAATCTGGAAAATGGGTGTTAAAAACATTACATCGTGATAAAGGGTATATTCATGCAACACTAAGAACGAATAAACAGGATGACCTTGTATTTCAGAGAAAATTGATTATCTTAGTTGATGCGAAAAGTCTTCAACCAATTAATTATATCGATAACCATTCAATGCTAGAGATGTTTGGTCAATTTCAAGAACCTGATCAGGCAGTGGTAACGAAAAACGAAGCATATGACAAAATCAAGTCGCTGTTTGAATTATGTTTTTGATGTTGAACAAAAAGAATATGTTTTGTGTGGGAAGCTAGATTGTCAGTATGGAGTGAATGCAGCAACTGGAAAAGTTGTCGCATTAAGTGATTTGTAAGTTGTTAGAGGAATAGTTTGAAAAATATTTAAGTAAGGAGAGAATTTGCTTATGGTAAACTCCTGGCAGCGTCCAAAGCTAAAAATCCCAAAAACAAGAAGTGAATGGATTTGGGATATTCTTGGCTATTCCTTTTACGTAGGCTCGATCATTCTTTTGGTCTTTGTATGGAACAAACTCCCAGCGGAAGTTCCTGCACATTATAATGCATTCGGTGAGGTAGACCGCTGGGGATCAAAAATGGAACTTTTAATCCTACCTATTGTGGGAACGTTTCTTCTTCTGTTTACACAATTGCTAGAAAAGTTTCCAGAGGCACATAATTATCCAAAACGGTTGAATGAGTCGAACGCGAAACAGTTTTACTTAAATAGCCGAAAAATGATGAATCAAATAAAAAATATCTGTATGATTATCTTTGCACTTATTTTGTTTGAATCGATTTCCATTGCATTAGGCTGGAGAGGTGGCTTTGGCAAAGCCTTTTTGCCGGTTACAATTATTGGCATGGGGATTCCAATTGTATTGGGAATCATGCGCCAAAAGAGGATTAGATAAACCTGACAAAAATACATGGGACGGTCAATCAGCTACCAGTGCTTCCATTGCGGCAGCGTTTATGCCAAGTATTTGTTTCACGTTAGGAAAGTATAAAATTTTAGCTAAGAAGTGGACTCGATGTTGCTAAAATTTTAATGTCCCAAGTATAAAAAAACTAACACATTCGCTAAGGACGAGCGAATGTGTTAGTTTTTCTAAAAAGATAAGAATGTATAAAATGTTGGCTTTATTTTGTTCATATACAGGAACAGCCATGTCCAGCTTCGAGCGATTGACGTCCTAGTGCCGATAGACATAAGGACGCACGAGTTTTTATCTCAGCTTTTATCAGCATTCCATGTAAATGTAATTCTCTCTTTCCTTCTTTTTTCATCCTTCTTATGGGACGAATCATTACAATTACGTTTTCAAACACTTTCTAGTAATTTTTTATGTGAGTTCGCTAAAAAGTACTCTTTAGATAGTATTACAAAAAAATAATGGGGAAAATTAATCACCAATTGAAAAGCCCAAGCTTGATTTAGATAGGCTTAAAGAGAAATTCCCATCTGAAGTTAACAATTCACTTAAGAGATAGAAGGGGGCATAAAATTGGAACTCTCTCCTTTTTTTTACCATAGGTTAATTCGCCCTAGGTGGATTAACCAAATTTATATTCATAATCGAATTAAAAGGAAACTTCAACTTTACAATAAAAAGGTACTTGATTTTGGAGCAGGTACAGGAGCAAATTGTACCCTTTGCAAGCCTGGACAATATATTGGGATAGATCCTGATGTGAAGAGAATAGACTTTGCAAAAAAATGTTATCCCGATTATGACTTTGAGGTATTCCGTAATGATCAATTTACGTTTAAAAGAAATTCTATTGATGTAATCTTAATCATCGCCGTCTTACATCATATCCCACCACAAAAAATAAGAAATTATGTGAAGCAATTCCAAAAAATATTAACACCTGGGGGAATAATTGCAGCCATAGAGCCCTGTTTTTTTGAAAAAAATAAAATTTGCAATTGGTATATGGAAAAAAATGATAATGGATCTTATATTCAAAATGAAAAGGGTTATCATGATCTTTTTGAACAAGCAGGTTTTCGTTGTGAAACCATAAAGACATTCAGGAAATTCTTTTTATATCAAGAATTGTTTTTTATAGCTTATTAAAGCCAATAGGTAGTTTAAAAAACGTATTTTGTAATACGAGTCAGAATAGAAGTGATAGTAATGTATTCCGAACTAACAAACATGTATACATTCGTTATATATTTCGTTATGATTGGTAATATTTTTTTAACAGGAGTTGTTATATTTAATGAAAAAAGAGAGACGGGATCAACCTGGGCTTGGTTACTGGTCCTCATATTATTACCACTTGCTGGTTTACTCATCTACCTCGTATTTGGTCGACAATTAAGGCATAAAAATTCATATGCCAA
Source organism: Oceanobacillus halotolerans (assembly GCF_010993955.1). Lineage (GTDB taxonomy): Bacteria > Bacillota > Bacilli > Bacillales > Amphibacillaceae > Oceanibacillus_A > Oceanibacillus_A halotolerans. The sequence goes on from NZ_WIXL01000006.1 coordinate 110,714, forward strand.
ATTAGGCCAAGAAAGAAGACTTCCTCCTTCCATTCCAAACGAAAAACGCAAACGGATAGATCAGACGATAGTGGATGGTCACCACTTACTAAAAAAGTATTCAAAAATATATTTGATGTATGTAACATCGTTCAATACGTTTGCCTCATTAGACAATGAGGTTATAATATTCCGTGATGGACATGAGAAATTTGATGCCTTATTTCAAGATATAAGAAAAGCAAAGAAGGAAATAAACATACAATATTATACAATCCAGCCAGATGAATTAGGAAAAAAACTAAGGGATTCGCTTATTAAAAAGGCAATGAACGGGGTTAAAATACGTATCCTTTATGATGAGATTGGATCTAGAAGGATGAATCGATCTTTCTTTAAAGAATTAATGATATATGGTGGCGAAGTACATGTTTTTTTTCCATCATTTTTAAAGTTTTTTAATTTTCACCTTAATAATCGAAATCATCGAAAGGCGTGTATTATTGACGGAAGCGTTGCTTATATTGGAGGTTTAAATATTGGGAATGAATATCTTGGACTGAATACTAAATATGGGTACTGGCGGGATACACATTTAAGAATTAAAGGGGAAGCGGTTAACCATATTCAACAAGCCTTCATTTTAGATTGGTACCAAACGAGTAAGCAACAAGACCTTCGATTTGATGAATTTTCCTTTCGCAACGAAAAACATAATGGTAATAGTCCTGTTCAGGTTATTACCAGTGGACCCTACTCGGAAACAGAACACCTTAAAAATATGTATATTCAGCTAATTATGTCTGCTAAGGAAAGTGTTTATATCCAAACTCCTTACTTTATACCAGACCCAAGTTTCTTGGATGCATGTAAAATTGCTTTATTAGCGGGTGTTGATATACGAATTATGATTCCAAATAAGGATGATAAACTCCTTGTATACTGGGCAACCAGGTCATATGTAGGTGAATTATTAGCCTACGGTGCAAGGATTTTGCTGTATGAGAAAGGATTTTTGCACGCTAAAGCAATTGTCGTAGATCAAGAAATAGCTTCTGTAGGATCAGCCAACATTGATGTACGAAGTTTTAAATTAAATTTTGAAATGAATACAATTATTTACGATAAGGAAGTTTCGAATGAACTGTACCATTTATTTATGAAAGATAGTCAAGTAAGTTCGGAGTTAACAATAAATAAATTTAGAGAAAGGTCTTTTCCAAATAAATGTATGGAAGCAATATCACGACTCTTTTCACCAATTCTATAGAGATAGTCTAAGAATCAAGCCAAAAAAAGTGGTGTGTATATGATTAAGTAGCCCACTTATGATGAGAAAATCTAAATCAACAGCCGAAATAGTTAATTCTAAAAGGTTTGTCTTTCATACTGTCATGGTAGATTGCATCGTATTTTAGAGAGTTTTGTCCGTCATCCCCCATTCTTGGACCTTTATTGTGAGATGGTTCCTATATTCAAAAAACACCCCCGAAAGTTAGATTTATTACTCTAACTTTCGGGGGTCGGTACCCTATCCAAGCGTTTTTTATGTTAAAATAGACCAAATACACTGCAAAATCTAATGTTATTCGTTATGTGATTTATCGTTTCCTCCACGGTAAGTGAAATACTTGGTGTATAATATAAACCCTCCTATTCTTACTAAAGGCTTTTTAATAATAATTTCTTCAATAACGGAGCAAAATGTTCCGGTAACTCTGATACAGTTGGAATCATCATTCGCTCTCTTCCATAAATGTTTTTCATCATGACATCTTCATTTTCATCGGTTTCTCCATTTGCTAAAAATAATCCAATCACATCGATTCCTTTTTTCCGTGCATCAGAAACGGCAACATGGGTATCGACAATGCCATTTTGCTCATAGTTAGTTGCTGCTGGTTCGCCATCTGAAAATACGAGTAAAAACTTATTTTTCTCCCGTCTAGCTGCCAGTTCCTCTGTTGCAACACGAATGCTAAATCCATCTCGATTATCCTCTTCTGGTTCCAGCTGCATAATCTTAGGTCCATTTTCTACATAAAAAGAATCCGTAAAAGCGTGGATTTTATGGAAGTAATTTGGCTGATATCCTTCTTTCACGCTAGTTGCATCCTCCCAAAACCCAGTGATTGCATGCGGGATTTTTAGCTCTTTTAATACCTCATGGAAGAGAACAATCCCTTTTTTGGTTTCATCCATTTTGTTATGCATCGAGGCAGAACAATCTACTAACAGCGTGAAAGCGGCATCCATCTCCTTGGAATCCTCGTTTTTCTTATAAAATAAACGACGGCTTTCATCGGTGACAATAGGTAACAGTTTCTTGGATAAACGTCCATATAAAAGGTCTTTTCTAGGTTCTATCTTTTTATGTTCAATTGTTTTTTCGATGGTTTTGGCTAGTTTTCGCTTGTATGGTTCAATAGCGGATACCAACTCACTATAAAGTTTAATGTCATCATCAGAAGGTTGCTCTGCCATTTTAAAACGTTTCACAGCATCTTTGTTTTCCTCTCCATAGGGACTTTCGTTTTGCTTGCTTCCTTTGTTTGCTTCCTGTTTTTCAAGGGATTCTAATTTGGAATAATCATTCTGTTTACTTTCACCGGAAGCACCTTGAATGGCTGCCATTGCCTGATCGCCTTCTTCTGTTTCTCTTGCACCATCCCCCATTAAATTGGTATTTGTTCCTTGATCCAACTCAAACTGGAGAAAGGTTTGATTCCCTTCGCCATTTTCAGTCTCCCTGTGCCAGGTTGAGAACTTTTCATCAATATACTCACTTTTCTCCTCATCCACATCTTCTTGGTCATCATTAGCTAGTGGATCGGTTCGAGTCAGTTCATCAAATAATGTGTTTCGTTGGAAGTGTTCAATATGTGCTATTGGAAATACAAAATAATATTGAACAGAATCCTTCTCATAGTCTTCTAATTGAAATACGATACGTTCTGCGATTTGGATAATATCTTCGGTTGTTTTTGCTTCAAATATCTGATAAATAAGGGCTTTTAACTTTTCTAATTGATTTAGCTGCCTTTCATTAGCCTGTGGAAAGGTTGGATCAGGTCGATCGGATTGAATAAGCAAATAAATGAGGCAAAACAGTTCATCTAAGGAAAGACTTCTAGTCACATTAGTCGTCAATTGTGTTTCAAAATAGTGTTTCATATAAGAGGTGCGAACCGCAAAGAATTTTTGCGTACCTGGTCGTTCCCGTTTAATCAACTCTTCTAATCGAATATCTTCCAGAAATGTTACTAATTGGGATGCAAATTTTGGGATATTGGTTTCCTCTGCTGTTTCTAAAAAGTGCTTCATAGCAGGGACGTTGGTGTAATGTAATGTGCCAATTGTTCGTAAATAAATATCTGATTTTAAACCAGGTATTTTGGTGGTTTCGTCTGTTTTTTCCCAGAAAGTACTCGCAGTTACTCTGTTATCAATTAGGTCGATAAAGGATCCATAACTAAATTCAAAGTCCATATCTCTGTTTCCTGATAAAACAGAAGCTATATCTTGTAATTGTAGAAAAAGATTGGTATCAACCTTTTTATCATGAAAACGATACATGCATCATTCTCCTATCTAGAAAAGCGTTTCGGTTAGATTTTTAACAAATTCTCGTTCACGCTCTTCATCTAACTTATCAACGATGGCGCGCTGAATTGCACGTTTTGGTGGGATAAATATACTTAGATCACAAGCATCCAATAAAGCACGAATGGAGGCTGCATCTTCAGATAGCTTTCCTTGATATACAGCTTGAATCAAGTCACCCGATAGTTTTACAAATAAATCAATGGTTGCTTTGTCCTGAAGCTGGGTTTGTGCTTCAATTAAGTCTGCTAATTGATCTCCCTCTAAATAAGGTACTTCAATCACGACAAAGCGGTTTTTTAATGCTTCGTTAAGTGGGACAGTACCAATATATCCTTCATTAATGGCAGCAATTACACCAAAGCCATCTGCTGCAGTAATCACTTCATTGGTGAATGGATTTGTAATCGTTCTACGGTAATCAAGGACACCATTGATAAGTGGCAATGTTTCTGGTTTGGCCATGTTCACCTCATCAATATATAAAAAGTTTCCATAACTCATAGCGTTTATAACGGGTCCTGGCACAAACTCGATTACTTGTTTTTCTCCTTGGTAGGATAAAGTTTTAAACCCTAGTAAACTTTCTGCGTCTAAATCAACGGAACAGTTGACACTAAACATTGGCTGATGGAATAGATGGGATAATGTTTCGGCAAACTTTGTCTTACCAGCACCAGTTGGTCCTTTCAATAAAATGTTCTTTCCTAAGCTTAGGGCAGAAATTGCATCAATCAGTAAATCGTTATGTGGTGGAACATAACCACCCTGTCTAATTAATTCCTCAAATGTATTTTGGTGATTATTTCGATTTGTATTTAATAGATCCATAACAGAATCTGGTAACTCGTCATAAATGCTCATGTAAAAACTCCTTTCTTACTCCTCGTTTTTTATTGATTGAAGTTGACTGGGAGTAGTAGGTACTGAATGGATACTATTACGAAAAGGGGTAGTAGTCAAGTGATTCAGGTTAGTATTGGAAGGAGCCTGTTATTTAGCTAATTTAAACAGGGTGTTGGTTGGTTTAAGGTTATTGATCAAACGTTTGTTTAAAAACCAAATATTCCGTTAAATAATTTCGCAAACATGCTTGTATAATAAATGGTTACGTAAAGGCGTAGTTAATCAGTATGACCAGTAGATAAAGGCTCGAACCTATAGTAGAAGTAGTAAGGAAATTCCCTAACGTAATATCAGATTTAAAGAATGGTATGTAAGTAACTTAAAGATGTTCTCAATTATATAGAATGGAGCACCTTATAAGCTATTATCCAGTGGTCTATTTAGTTAAACAAACGTTTGATTAAATATAGAATATATGTAGTATGCAGTACACGATGATTAGTAATATCCTATTTGCAATCGCCTATCTGACGCATACAGGTTTTTCACATCATGGAGAGGGAATTACGGTATTTCTTTTACAAATTGGTTTTCTTTCCATATTACTTTTATATATCGCAAGCTTGAAGGACTCATTTTCGATCTGGCATTAGAAGGAATTTAAGGATTACTGTAAACCGACAGCTATTAATCGCGAATGCTTTTAAAAACATCCTTGAACAATACGTCCCCAGCTGTCATAAAATGATTCGCACCATTTACGACAGGTATGGTTATCCAATTAGAGTAAGCACATCCATTCAAAGTGGACACAGATCTTATCTACCTAATAATGAAACCGTTAGTATGGTTTTTTCTTATCGTGTTGTATAACGTGGACCAAAAACCAGAGTAATAGTGGGTTGCCAAAGTAATATTGAAATGATCAGGAAGTTTTTTTGCTAAAAGTGATATAATGAACTAATAATACACTTTTTAATTGGGGTGATTGAATGTCATTTCCAGAAAAAGACAGAGTATATACGTATAGTGATTATATATCATGGCCAGAGGATGAGAGAGTGGAATTAATTGATGGTAATCCACATTTAAAAGCTGCTCCTTCCAGAATTCATCAAAAAACATTATCGGAACTACACCGTCAAATTGCTAATTTTTTAGATGGAAAAGAATGCGAAGTATATCCTGCACCATTTAATGTTGTATTGAACCTAGAAGAAAACAGGAATGAAGAAGATAGTCAGAACGTATTTGAACCAGACATCACGATTGTCTGTGATCAATCAAAGCTAGATGATCGTGGTTGTAAAGGAAGTCCAGATATGGTCATTGAAATTATTTCTCCTTCATCAGCAAGAACTGATAAGATCGATAAGTTTAATAAGTACGAACAAGCTGGCGTTAAAGAATATTGGATCATAGAACCAGAAGAAAAAATTGTTAGTGTTTTTACGCTTCAAAAAAACCAAAGATACGGTAGACCTAATTTGTACTCAGATGAAGATCAGGTGAGGGTTTCTATTTTCGATGATTTAATGATTGATTTAAAAAGGGTGTTTTCTTTCTAAAAATGTTACTGTACAGACTGTATGATAAACAAAGGCTGTAGGAATCAATACGTTTGCCGAGTAAACTTAGGTTTTTATCTTGAGTTACTTGTCTTTTTATATTGCATTAATAGGAAATACACCTGCACTATCCAATGATTCAGAAGGAAGAGATTCATATTTGCTCTCTCTTATTGATTAGCGGTTATCCGCGTTTGTCCTGCGGTTTCCGTTGTTTATTCAGTGAAAACTGATAAGTCATACAAAAATTTTCCCACGAAAAGTATAATATCCAAAAAATCGGTTGAAAATTGTAATAAAGGATAATACAATAAAGCTTGGGTAAAAGAAAAAATGCTTTTATCTAAAAAAAGGAAGGATTTTGTGTCTATAGAACAAACCCAAAAAGAAATGGCAAGCTATATCGGAAAACTGCTTCGAGATAACTTTGGACGAGGTCCAGAGTCTGTCTTTGTAACGATAAATGAACCATTTATTACGATCTATTTGCAAAAATTTCTTTCTCCCGTTGAAAAAGTTCTCATGGACGAGGAAAAAGAATCCGTCGTACAGACAACAAGAGATGTCTTAATGAAGAATTTAATACCGGAAATGAAAGCAAATATACGCCTATACACTGGGTTAGAAATAGAAGAATTCTATTATGATTGGGGTTTACACAATCATTCTGGCGTATTTATCGCAGTCTCTTCTGATTCAACCAAAATGGATACACTCGCAAATAAAGATTACTTTGGAAAAGATGCACTTCATGAAGAAATAACGAATATTACGCAGCAAGTCCAAAGAGTACCAGATGAAGTTGTATCGTGTAAATTAAACAATCGAACTGTTATGGTCATCCGAAATGGGATCTTTATAAGTATTGAACGAGAATTGATTCGAATGGGCTATAAAGAGATATTGCTAGAAGCAAAACGAAGAATGGAGAAACGCCTTTTACATAACAGTATGCGACTGGAGTCTATTTTTGATACGAAGATTAAAGACACGTTTGTTTCTTGGGATTTCAGTCGTGATAAAAGTGTCATGGTATTTATAATTGCCCCACATCAGCATGGTGGAAATGAGCTAGACAAATGAGCTAGACATAAGCCAAAAAAAGGAAAGCACATGCTTTATTCCTTCTTTTTGGCTTTTTTTATTGTTTAAAAAGTCATTATTAGAAGTTGATTTATTGCATTAGTCTTTTTAATACTGGACAAGTTTACAGCAAGAGAGAAGGTGACGAAAACATGAAGCGAAAAAACTTTTATGAGAATTTGACAAATGAACTACTTGGTTGTTTCTACTGTTATGTGATGGATAGGCTAAATCAAGGGAACCATCTAAAACTATTAAACTATGAACGACAGTTAATTGAAAAGGTTGCCAAAAAAAGGGGGATCTCCTTACTAGAGCTACGTATAATTGGACACTGGTTTATCCAAAAAGAAGTGAATCTTGTGAAGGAAGAAAATCAAGAATACTAGCATACACGTTGAATTAACTTTATTTATGTTTGTATTTTCCCTCCACTGACTGGATGCTTGTTACAATTGCTTGATAGAATCATTATTGATATGATAGATGTGACTTTTTACCTAGTTTTGGCATGCATGATTTTGCCACTTTCGTAAAAAATAAGGATGTCAGTGTAGGAGGAAGAAAAAGTTGCGTTTTTTATCATTTCAACGATTTTTACAAGTTTTTCTAGCACTTATCGTAATTATTACTATTTATTTTGTGATTCATACCTTCATGGCACAAGAAATGAATAGTACAATAGAACAAGCTAAAGGAACTCCCATCAAAATAAGGGATGAAGCTATTGAAATAAAAGATATGTACCTCCCTTATCACAATTCTGAAGAAAGGGTAAACCCTATCACCCATGTTATGATTCATTTTTCAAGTAATGTTACGGAAAAACCACAAAGTCCTTATGAGATAGAAGATATATATACTATTTTGGCGGAGTATGGCCTTTCTGCACATTTTGTTATTGACCGAGATGGGACCATTTATCGTTTTGTTTCAGAAAATCGTGTGGCTTATCATGCGGGTAAAGGTAGTTTAGCCAAGTTTCCATCATATGAAAACAACTTAAATGACTATTCGATTGGGATTGAATTACTAGCCATTGGAACCAAAAAGGAAATGCAATCCTTTATTTCAGAAGAAGTGTATGATTCACTTCCAGAAAGCTATATAGGCTATACGGATGATCAATATAAGTCTTTACGCAAATTATTAAATTCCATTCACGATTTTTATCCGACCATACCACGGAATCGAGATCATGTAATTGGCCATGACGAGTATGCACCAGATCGAAAAAATGACCCTGGGGCGTTATTTGATTGGTCCCGGCTTGGCTATTAGGCTGTTTTATGAAAGATTGTTGCTTTTACAAACATTAAGCTTAATGCATAGTTGATAGATGATGCGACTTAAAATAATTGCACCATTGATTTCCGCTGCGATGGTTGAGCACTCATCCTATAAAGAATGAGAAAGAGACATGTCAAAAACTACTGTGCATAATATAGAAGATGTCGACGTTAAAAAAAGGAATATGAAAAGAGCGATATATTAACACAATAGGCATATGACATGCTAATGCATATGTAAACGTGTACAATACACCCAAGGAGGGATTGAAGATGGTAACGATTCAAAAAGGGGATAATAAGTTTTTTGTAGGAGAAAATGAAAGTGATCCATTGGCAGAGATTACATTTAAAGAAACTGGTGATTCCAATTTAACAGTTGATCACACGTTTGTTTCAGAAAAACTGCGTGGGGAAGGGGTAGCTGGAAAACTAGTAGAAAAGATGGTTGCCTTTGCAAGAGAAGAAGGGAAGAAAATTATTCCAGAATGCTCCTATGCTCAAAATAAGATTGATAAAACACCTGAGTATCACGATGTACTAGCTTAATGAAAACTTAAGTTTGGTGGCACTAATTGGGAAACCAACATGCCACCAATTAACTATATTTCTTTTATTCCTTTAATTTAAAATTAAAATGACAAACGCCTTCTTTTAATACATACTGATCATGTTCTACTTCAAAGTTTGGATTATAGCCTTTTGCAACTGCTGGATCAATCATTTCACAATATAAAATGCCATATTCGTGCATATCGTCATCTGCCCATTGTTGCCCAAGTGGACACTTTGTGAATGTTTGTTCTATAACGTTTTTGTGAAAATCTGTTTCGATTTCAAACAATTCACTACGGGCCATATCATAGTTTGATAGATAATGATCAATCGTATTTTTCTCATTATTTAGTGCTGCTCGTTCTGCTATCCCATTTCCACGCTCTTCTCCAAATGTCCGAACGCCTTCTCGCACAGCATCTTTTCCTTTATTGCCATACGTATCAACAACTGCTTTGGAAACTTGTGCAAATAGTTTTGCCATCAATCCATATATTGTGGTATCTTCGTATTTATTCTCTCTATCGAATTCTTCTGGAATATATTCATCCAGAACGTGTATTTCTCCTTCATGTGTAGCTCTCTCAGCAATATCCTTAGCGTCTTTGTATCCGAAGTGTTTTACACCAGTTGCAATTAGTTCCTTACCTTTCGTTCCAAATGATTCAACTATCTGATGTTCGAGATGTGTAAACAGTTTTGCTGTAATGCGATACATTGATAGTGGAGGCATCTTTTTTTTCGTGGTTTCCATACACCAAACTCCTTTCTAATCCTTACATAGATAGTCATGTTAATTCGATTGTATCCTAATTCCATGATACAATAAAGGTAATAATCGAAATTGTAATAGAAATGTTTATTATGGTTGGAGGCATAGGTTGATGAAAAAAGAGGGGACCCCTTCATCATATTCAAATAACTCACAGGACTCACCACAGAAAACATCTGTTTTAACTGATTTGAAAGAATTGTTTAAAGCGGGTGTGTTGATTGCTAATGTACTACCTGTTTTAAGTGGATTTTGGTTAGCACTTTATTTTACAGATTCATCTATGGCAGCCTACTGGGATGTACTTCTTCTTACGATAATTGGAAGTACACTTATAATGGCTGGTGCATTGATTATCAATAATTGGTATGATGTTGATATTGATACAATTATGGCACGAACGAGAAAACGCCCAACCGTTACTGGCCACATTCCACTTAAAACCGTTTTACGAATGGGAATTTTTTTGTCGATCGTCGGTCTATTTATATTAGGGACTGTATCGATTGAAGCAGCTGTGTATGGGTTTATTGGTTGGTTTACGTACGTTGTGTTATATACGATGTGGTCCAAACGAAGGTATACATTGAATACTGTAATTGGAAGTGTTTCAGGTGCTGTTACCCCATTAATTGGATGGGGAGCCGTTACCTCAACCCTTCACATAGTTCCAATTATTTTATTTTTCATTTTATTTGTTTGGCAAATGCCACATACATTTGCAATTGCCATGAAAAAGTACGAAGAATATAAAGCGGCTGGGGTTGCGATGCTTCCAGTAGTGTATGGCTTTTCTGTCACCAAACGTCAGATGTTGGTTTACATTGCTTGTCTACTACCACTACCACTTTATTTAATATCTCTTGGTATTCCATTTGTTGTATTGGCAACGATTCTTAACATTGGTTTTATTGGTCTAAGTATACTCGGTTTTTTCGTAAAAGATGACTGGAAATGGGCACATCACATGTTTCTCTACTCAGTCAATTATTTAACTATCATCTTTTTGCTAATGATTGCTGTAACGTTGCCAGTTTTTCAATGAATTTATCTCTCATACTGAGGGCAGTTTTCATTAAATTAGTTCGGACTTTGGTAAGGGTGTTTGAATCCTTTAGCAAGGTAAGTTTTTCGTTTTGTACCACGTTAAGAAAGTATAAAATTTTAGCTAAAAAGAAGACTCGACGTTGCTAAAATTTTAATGTCCCAAGTATAAGAAAAAAGAACACATTCGCTAAAGGACGAGCGAATGCGAGTTTTTCTAAAAAGATAAGAATGTATAAAAATTTTGCTTTATTTTGTTCATATATAGGAACAGCACGTCCAGCTTCGAGCGATTGACGTCCTAGTACTGGCGTTGTCACAGGACGTGACGATTTAAGCCAGTGAGAGCGATTTACGTCCTAGTGCCGATAGACATAAGGACGCACGAGTTTTCATCGGCCAGCGCCTACCCCTCGAGGTCATAAGTCAATCCACATTACGCGCAAAGAGCGCCACGTCGAGGCTTGGCTTATGCTTGGCAGATAAGAAAACCTTCTTACTGCATAAGTGCAACTAAGGCTTTCGCCACTTCACTTGGCGACAAGCCAAGTTTTCTAATCGGGGGTGATCAAGGCGCTTGCGCTTTTAAGGGTTTCCGAAATTAACGGAATCCCTTTTTCATTTCTAGCTTTGGACAAGACTTGTAAAAAGACCTTCAGCGATTAGTTGATATCCTGTCTTATTTGGATGAATACCGAAAGATAAAGCTTTTTTACCATAGTTTTTAAAAATAGGTTGGATATCTATAAATTGTACATTGTTGGATACCATGGATTGAATAGCTGTATTAAATTGCAGAACCCAAAAATCACTATACGGAATTTGGGGATAGGGATTATATAAACCAATTATTTGTACCATATAGGGCATGTTACCGAGGGACTTAATTGACTTTATGTCGTTTAGGATGGAATTAAGATTTTGATAAAAATGTTCATAAGCTTGATTAAAAACATAAGGATCTCGCTTTTTTGAGAACAACTTATTTGCCTGAAGCAGATCGTTGCCTCCAATGGTTACGGTTATAATGGTAGATTCATAAATAGCTTGTTGAACGTTGGGATTTGAAAGGAAGTTTAATAATTCAATAGAAGTTATTCTTGGTTTGGCATGTTTAAGTAATCGAACAGGAACTTGATAATGTTGTTCGAGCATATGTTTATACCGAGGAACAAAACCGTTTTGAAAGTAGGACCCTGTACCAACAGTTAAAGAATCACCAAGTGCAGTATAGATAAAAGGCATTTTATCCTCCTTAGCCAAATAAGTGTTGCTGTAGTATATGAAAATGGAAGATGTATGTGTCACAATCATAATGTAAAATAGAAAAGCCTAAAAAGGGGAAGCATGATGCAACATGTGGTGAAAACGATTTATGAAAGTACAATGATTATATTAGTAGTACTAACCATTCTTACATTATGGACAGATAATGCCTATAATTCTACTATTAATTGGATTGTGTGGATTGTCTTTTTTGTAGACTTTTTAACACGATTTATAACGACAAAGCGGAAATGGGAATTTATAAAGCAAAACCCATTCCTCGTAATTGCTATTATCCCCCTTGATCAATTTTTTCAAGTTGCACGCGTAGTTCGACTGTTTTATTTATTTAGAATTAAAACAATCGCAAAATATTATATTACACCATATATAGAAAATCGCTCCTATCAATCAATAACAAGGATAATTTTGGTTATCCTTTCCATACTATTATTAGAATCCATTCTTATTTGGCAAGTTGAAATGGCTGTTGTGTCATATGGTGAAGCGTTGTATGTGGTTATCGGCCATTTGTTATTTTTTGGTCACCAATTAATAATGATTGAACATCCTTTTTCAATCGCTTTTTTAACGATTACTTCGATTGGTGGAATTGTTGTGCAAGGGTTAGCCTTACAATGGGCGTTTAGTAAATTGGAGCGGATTTTTCAGCATGTGAAACAGAAGCTACCAAAGAATGAGCATGATCAGTAATTTCTTGAATAAGGCTACCCGTGGTGAGGCTTTGTGCGAGCCATCAGAAAGTTTAGTGTAATTCTGGATTGGTGGAATTTGTCGTAGTTTATAAGCTATTAATAAAGCTTCATCATCCAAAAAGGGTGCAATAGTCATAAATAGTGTGAAGGGAGCGTCATATTGATGTATTTGACAATCGATGAAATAGCAGATTATTTATCAATGGATGAATCTAGAGTCAAAGCACTTGTACTTCAAGGTCGTATTCGATCCATTCATGATGGGGAGCAGTTTCTCATCAATAAGGAGCAATTCACGACACACTTTGAACAAGTGGAAAAATATAAACAAATGATCCAGGAATATTGGAATGAACCGCTCCTTGAGGATATTGATGTAAAGGATGAAGATTAAGAAAAAGGGGGTTCATGCAAATGACGAAACATACTCGATCGTCAACAAATGATACGTTGCAATTTAACGTAGAAGAGGAAACGGAATTATTATCATTTTTACGGAGCGTCATGCCTAATCGAAGCCGCAATTCGGTCAAGTCTATTTTGACGCGTGGACAAGTTAGTGTTGATGGACATATGGAAACAAAACATAATTATCAATTACATCCTGGACAAGAAGTAACTATTTTAAAAAACAAAGTAGCTGTAAAGGAAAGTATGTTAATTGGAATGTCTATTTTATATGAGGACAGGGACTTGATTGTCATTTATAAAGAAGCAGGATTACTATCCATTGCTACACCAAAAGAGAAGAAACAAACTGCACACCATCAATTAATGGAGCATGTGCAACGGGAAAATCCACAAAATCGTATTTTTATCGTACATCGATTAGATAAAGATACATCAGGTGTCATGGTGTTTGCAAAAAGTGAGCAAATGAAACGGAAATTACAACGTAACTGGAAAGAAAATGTAAAAGAACGAACGTATATGGCACTAGTGGAGGGACAAATCCAACAGGAAAGTGGTACGATCTCATCGTGGCTGAAGGAAAACAAGATCCATGTTGTTTATTCTAGTCAAAAAAAAGGAGATGGACAGCATGCGGTTACTCATTTTAAAAAGGTCCGTTCCAATGCCCAATTCTCCTTATTGGAAGTGGAATTAGAAACAGGGAGAAAAAACCAAATACGGGTTCATATGCAAGACTTAGGTCATCCAGTTGTAGGTGATAAAAAATATGGTGCTACAACAAATCCGATTCAGCGCCTTGGATTACATGCAAAAGTACTAGCATTTAGTCATCCAGTAACTAATAAATTGATGCGTTTTGAAGCACCAGTACCGAAGTCATTTTACCGAGCAGTTAGCTAATGAAAATGGATTAGTAGTGTAGATGTTACTACTAATCCATTTCTGTGACTACAATGGTGCTTGTTCAACAACGCGACCTTTTCGACCTGTGGTGGTTTCTGCATGTTTTAATGAATTAATAATTGCTTCTTCCGTTGCTTCAATGACTGCTTGAAATAATTCATTCATGGCTGGGTCATCATCTCGGATATGAGTTAAATTTTCTAACTGTTCATTGGAGGCATGCTGATACATATTAGCTGTTGAAAAGGAAATCGCAATATCGCCACTTCCATTATGGATATGACTTCCTGTTCGTCCTAATCCAGCCGAACACCGTTTAACTAGTCGTTTTAGCTGACGATCATAAAGAGGTGCATCTGTTCCGACCACCATCATGATGGAGCCATCTGGTGTGTCGATCTTTTTTGTTGCCCAATCTGCAAATAACGCTTCTTCCCTTTTTCCAAAATTGGATAACACAAGACAACCAACTGTATAGCCAGCAGAAGTGATACGGGATGCCGAACCAATTCCCCCTTTATATCCAAAACAGACCATTCCTTTTCCAGCACCAACGGCTCCTTGTTCAAAATTATCGACTTGTTTTGCATTGTCGATAGCTTCAATCGCATGCTCTGGTTCGATTGCATGATGTCGGATCGAGTTTAAATAACCATCATTGCATTCCCCTACAACGATATTAATTGTACTTGTTGTGTCTCCAATTTCTTTATCTTGTTGAAGCATGTATTGTAAGGTGCCATCCAATACTGGACCGACACTAAAGGTGTTTGTCAACATGATGGGGGATTCAATAACACCTAATTCGTCTACTTGCACAAGTCCCGCTGTTTTGCCAAAACCGTTAATAACACTGCTAGCAGCACGAACCTTTTTCGTAAATAGATTTCCTTCATGTGGTAAAATAGCCGTAACCCCAGTACAGATTGTTTCTTCTTCATTTACTTCTTCATATAATGTAACATGTCCAACTTTCACGCCGCTTACATCGGTAATATTATTTTTCTGTCCTTTTTGTAGTGGCATATTTACACTCCTATACTAAATATTTTAGGCTCTTTTTGTTGTTTTCTACTACGCATAATCTATATTATGTGCAGTAGTTGGGATATGCACATAGCTTCGCTACGGAAAAACACTACGCTTTCACCAGGGGCATAAGTGCGACATCTGTTCAAACTATTCGTTTTCACAATGTCTACTTTACCGCAGGCACGGCCTCAGACTCCTCTATAGAAAAGCTAAAAGTGCCTTGGTCACCCCCGACATGCTTAAGCCGAGCCTCGGCGTGGCGCTTTGTGCCACAAAGAGGATTGACTTAGGACCTCGAGGGGGTAGGCAATGTAGCTAGACATCGGAAGAAAACCACTTCCTGCTCAGGTCTGGACACGTGCTTTTCCTGCAGGAGTCGACTGTCCTACGCTCCAATCAACTATTGTTTAGCATTAATGATGATATTAATAAGAAATAGAACACGAGCTAGCGTAGGAAAAACACGGAGACTCCTGCGGGAAGTAGGAGATCGGTGAGACCCCACAGGGCGCTAGCCCGAGGAGGCTTACCACTCCCCCGCGGAAAGCGAAGTGTTTTTCCGAAGCGAAGCAATGTGCATATACTAGTTATTGCGTATAATATATCAACTGTTCATTATGATTTATACTTGAAAAAGCAACAATCTTTTAGAAAACAGCCATATTTTATCCCGCATGTAACGGGTAGTAAGACCCCCACTTCAAGATTTCTTAGGAGATCAAAGAAAGATAAATAAGTGGGGGATCAAACTGCCCGTAAATGTCCGATTCGTTCAACTAACCATCAGTGGGGGAGGAAAGGAAACCCCCACTGATTAAAGTTTCACTTTATGTATTCTAACAGGTGATAGTTATATTATAACAAATATTCTAATAATAAGTTAGGAAAAGGGGAGTACAAACAACTTAAAGCAAATTTACATAGAGATGCTTTATACTAGGTCTAGGCATGGAAGTTAATATAGTGGAGGTTTAGGTTTTGTTATGATTGCTACATGGATGCTTGAAACAATTTCTATTTTAGTCATTAGTTTTATTGCAGGTTTTCTCTCTTTTTACATGGTAAGTTCTTTAAGTAGTCAAACCAAACGAAAACAAATCGATGAAATGGTATCATTGTTGATCAATTTTGTTTTGTTTATATGGGTTGCAAAGGTAGTATTAAATATAGATGTGTTTCTAAGTGATCCATTTGCAGTTTTAGCGTATCCTAGTAATTCGCATGCTTTTTATTTAGCGACATTATTTAGTATGATTCATATAGGATACAAAGTGTGGCGCAAATCATTAGATATTGTTCTAACGTTGTACACGTTTGTCCATGTTTTTCTGTTTGCCTCATTTGTTTATGAGTTTATTCAAATTGTTTGGGTGAAAGATAGCTATACTTGGGGATTAATAGGTCTATTATTTGTCTTATTATTAGTGTTAGTCTTTTTAACCAATCACTTATCAAAGAAGAATTTAAGTTTAGTGATGATAATAGGATGGAGTATAGGACAACTCATCTTAGCACTTTCACTTCCATATACAACGGTATTTGGGTATATGCTAGCACCATGGTTTCTCGTGGTTATTTTATTAGTAAGTCTTTTCTCTTGGCTGTTTTATCGGGATTGACGCTTTTTTGAATAAAACCTAATGAATAATGGATGTATGATGCGCAGTAAATGTTTAGCATGGTTTTCTCATATTATTTATAAGGTGAGTACTAAACCAACGCTGTGGAAAACACTCGCCTTCCCCAGGGGCACAAGTGCGACATCTGTTCAAACTCTTTTTGGTCGTTTTCACAGTGTCTTCTTTGCCACAAAGAGGATTGACTTAAGACCTCGAGGGGGAGGAGCTGGAGCTAGACATCGCGAGCAAAAAGCTCTCGCTGTGGGGTCTTCAGACTGTTCCTTTTCCCGTAGGAGTCTCGCATTTTCCACAGCTTAGAATAATTTTCTATACAAGTAAAAAGACACTATATATCGAATAAGTCTATCACTCGCTTCAACTGTCGCATTGTCAATAGTAATGAGGATAGCACAACTTAGCGGAGGAAATACACGGAGACTCCTGCGGGAAGAGAGGCATAGGTGAGACCCCGGAGTGCGTAGCACGAGGAGGCTCAACAGCCGCCCTGGAAAGCGTAGTGTATTTCCGTAGCGATTTTTATAGATAAAACTACTGCGCATAATGTGAAAAGCGTCTTTCTTTTTGTTGATAAGCTCCTTTCGTAAAAAAAGATGATAGATATAGATAGCTTTAGCTTTAATCTCGTTCGTTATGGGCGAAATATGATAAACGGGAGGTATACCCTTGAAACAAATAATTGTTGGTCTTTTATTGTTGGGCATGTTTGCCTGGGCAATTTATGAATTTGTCGGTCAATCCAATGAAAACGAAATGGTAGCACCTGAAAGTGAAGCAGAACCGAATCAAGATGAAGAAGTAGATTCCAGTCAGGATCCAGCTAATGCTGAAGTAGGGTTAGAGAAAGGGAACTTAGCACCAGATTTTGAATTAACGACATTGGATGACGAAACCGTTAAATTATCGGACTTTCGCGGGGAACGTGTTATGTTAAATTTCTGGGCATCCTGGTGTGGTCCTTGCCGTGCTGAAATGCCTGATATGCAACAGTTTTATGAAGATAAAGATGTTATTATTTTAGCTGTAAACTTAACAGATACAGAAACAGAAATGAGCGATGTAACGAACTTTGTTGATGAGTATTCCTTAACATTTCCGATTTTGTTAGATGAAGAAACAGAGGTTGCTGATCTTTATCGGATCCAGCCAATTCCTACCTCCTATTTAATCGATTCAAATGGAATCATTCATAATGTAGCCTTTGGTGCATTAAATTATGAATTAATGGTCAAAGAGTTTGAACAGATGCAATAAGCTCTCATCTCTGAAAAAATACAGTAAAAAGGAGCTAAGAAGATGAAATTTTTAGTATATCAAATTATTGCGATTGCAATTATCTGGACTGGAATGGCATTTTTCTTTGATGAAATGAACGAAATGAGTAAAATGATCTTTTATTTGGTTACATCTTGGTTATTATTTTTAATTGTCCTACTGGTCAAGCAATGGATAAGAATGCGGAAAGCGAAGTAGGGCTTTTTCTGGGCGGAAAGAAGCCGTATAATAAAGTGAGATGATAAAAGTGGATGTATCCTACCAATGCATGCGGAATACATACACAATGAACACGATAGGAAGGTTTTTATATGCTAACGGTTGAACAATTATATAAGTCTTATGGGGATAAAACATTATTTAAAGATCTCTCGTTTACAATAAAATCGCACGACCGTATTGGATTAATTGGGGTAAATGGAACAGGAAAGTCAACACTGTTAAAAGTCATTGCAGGAATGGATACAGCAGAGCGTGGTACTATAAATTCGCCAAAAGATTACCATATTGAGTATTTAGCGCAAGATCCAGAACTAGATCCTGCCTTAACTGTAATGGAGCAAATCTACCATGGTGATGCTACCATTATGCAAGTGATGCGAGGATATGAAACCGCTCTTAGACAATTACAACATGAAGCTAATGATGAAGCAGCTCAAGAAAAACTATTGAATATGCAACGAAAAATGGATGAACACGATGCTTGGGAGGCAAATACAACAGCAAAAACAGTATTAACCAAATTGGGTATCACCGATTTTGATAAGCCTACAACTGCTTTATCAGGTGGCCAGAAAAAGCGGGTTGCTATTGCAAAAGCACTGATTCAGCCTGCTGATTTACTTATACTAGATGAGCCTACTAACCATTTAGACAACGAAACGATTGAATGGCTCGAACAATATTTAACCTCCTATGCTGGTGCACTAATGATTGTTACCCATGATCGTTACTTTCTAAATCGGGTAACCAATACCATTTTTGAATTAGATAAAGGAAATCTTTATAAATATGATGGGAATTATGAAGTATTTTTAGAAAAGAAAGCAGAACGGGAAGCATTGGAACAACAGGCGGAAGAAAAACATGCTAATCTACTGCAAAGAGAGTTAGCTTGGTTGAAGCGTGGGGCAAAAGCAAGATCCACAAAACAGAAGGCACATGTGCAGCGTGTCCATGAGTTGAAAGAGAAGACATTTGATACGAACAAACAAAATATTGACATTCAAGTAGGTTCTAAAAGATTAGGTAAAAAAGTCATTGAACTAAAAAATGTTTCCAAAACATATGAAGCGAAACGTCTTTTCCATGATTTTAGTTATTTGATTATACCAGATGATCGCATCGGAATTGTCGGATTAAACGGTTCAGGAAAAACAACATTATTAAATATTATGGCAAAACGAGTGGCACCTGATGAAGGGGAAGTGATCGTCGGGGAAACGGTTAAGATTGGCTATTATACACAAGGTGAGGAAGAATTGGATGGGAGCCTTCGAGTGATTGATTATATAAAGGAAGTTGCCGAAGTAATCCACACAAAGGATGGTAATGTTATCACGGCTGAACAAATGCTGGAACGTTTTTTGTTTACCCGATCAGAACAATGGACCTATATTCGAAAGCTTTCTGGTGGAGAAAGGCGGCGCTTATATTTATTAAAAATATTGATGACAGAGCCAAATGTATTGTTTTTAGATGAGCCGACTAATGATTTAGATACCCAAACATTAACGATATTAGAAGAGTATTTGGGTCAGTTCCCAGGTGTTGTCATTACCGTTAGTCATGATCGTTATTTCTTAGATCGGGTTACAGATAAATTGCTTGTTTTCACAAATGAGGATACACCAAAACAATATATGGGAAATTATAGTGAATATCTAGAACAGCAACAAAAACAAAAGCAAACAGAGGCTAAACCGAAAAAAGAAGTGCCAAAACCGTCAAAACCGAAAAAGAAGTTATCCTATATGGAACAACGAGAATGGAATGTCATTGAGGATGAAATCACATCATTAGAGGAAAAGATAGAACACCTGCAAAATGAGATTAACAATGCAGGTAGTGATACACAAAAAGTTCAGGAGTTATTTACCGAACAACAAGCAATAGAAGAAGAACTAGAAAAGAAAATGGAACGCTGGGAAGAGCTATCCCTACTAGTTGAACAATACAATCAATAGGTGCAAATGAGTTGGAGGATGGAGCATGAAACAAATATACAGTAATATTATTCAATTTCGTGGTACTCATTATGATTTCGGATATATGCAAGGGGAATTATTGAAGGATTCCTTAACGATTGAAAACCGTCGAAAACAATGGAAGGTGAGAAAACCTCGATTTCATATCGATCCAAAAGAAGTAAAAGAAGCGCTCCTTCCCTATGTCCCTGGTGTATGGGAAGAATTAGAAGGCTTACAGGATGCGTTAAAATGGTCTATGGAAGATGTTTTAAAGGAATTCGGTGGTTATCGATTAGAATATGTCAAAAGTGGGTGTTCCGTCTTTACCGATGCGACTTATATGATTCGCAATTATGACTATCAGCCAAAAACATACGAAGGACGTTATACATTATTTCAACCATCTGAACACGGGTATGCTGTGATTGGACCTAGTCAACGAATTACAGGTCGAATGGATGGCATGAATGAAAAAGGTCTTGTGATGGCATACAATTTCATGCATCGTAAAAAGCCTGGTGATGGCTTTATTTGTAATATGATTGGGAGGATGATCTTAGAAAGCTGCGCATCAGTTGATGAAGCAGTTTCAATGTTAAAGGAAATTCCACATCGTCACTCATTCAGTTATATTGTGTTGGATCGGAATGAACAAACCTATGTTGTGGAAACGTCTCCACGTCACGTGGAAGTGCGTCAATCTAATGTATGTACCAATCATTTCGAACAATTAACACACGAAAATCGCCATCATTTAAAGGATTCGTATAAGCGGTTAGAAACCATGCAACATCACCAAAAAGACATTTCGAATCCTACAGAAGCATATCGCCTGTTAAATGATACAGATAAAGGTATCTTCTCTAAGGAATATAAGAACTGGGCAGGAACCATTCATACAGCTGCTTACTTTCCAAAAACATTAAAGGCTTGGTTTGCATTAGGTGGAGACCAGGATCCAATTGAATTTGACTTTAATGAATGGCTTAATGGGAAAGATTTATCACAACAACAAATTACCGGTGAAGTGGATACAACCTTACCATTCGTTCATATGGATCAACACGCACGATAAGGTAAAAAATGTAATGAATTTCTTAAAAACGCATATACTAAAATGTGAAAGCTTTGTTTGGCATCATGACTTTAATATGTTTAAATAAGGATATATATGGAAAACTAAAATAAAAATACTGTGATGATTTAGGAGGAACCCTCATATGAAGCTTTTTCAAGTTAGAAAAGGGCAATTCGTTTACTATAATAATGAATTGCATAAAGTATATGCGGTAAAACCGATGTTTAAAAAATCCATCCACCTATATCGGTTAAAAGATATGCAGCAAGTATTAACGAGAGCAAGTGACATTTATTTATATAAGCCAGCACATATGGACTCATTTATTTTTTATGGAAAACGTTTCACAATTGATAAAAATAAACGGCCAAACTCTGGTGATTATATACTTATTACAAAGCCTGCACCTGATTTCTTAGATCACTATTCATTAAACGAAATTGAGAAAGTAGATCATGTAGAAGACGGGAATGTGGTTACAACTAGGGATAATGGCGTTAAACACCATGAATATGTTGTGATGGTTCCTGGGGTTCTAGATGATAGTCAAGATATTGCTTACTATGATAAGAGTCTTGTAACAGAAGAACAGAAAGAAGCGGATGAGTCGCCGAAACAGTTATTAGAAGTGGATGAAGATCTGACACCAGTAGTTGGGGACATTTACTTTGATAATAAAACGGGAACCAAAGCGATGATTGTTGCAAGAACTGCAGATGAAGTCATATTTGGGCATGGCGTGCGTGTACATGTGACAGAACTGCTAGATGACTCGAAGTATACCTTAGTTTATCGGGTTGAAGAAGATATATAAAAGTCTACTTTTAGAGAAACTCGCATTCACTCGTCCTTTAGTGAATGTGTTAGTTTTTCTTATACTTGGGACATTAAAATTTTGTCCACGTCGAGTCCACTTCTTAGTTAAAATTTTATACTTTCCTAACGTGTAAAAAAGTCGGTATTCGCAAATGGAATACCGACTTTTTTTATAAAGGTAAGAATGTATAAAAATTTTGCTTTATATTGTTCATATATAGGAACAGCCACGTCCAGCTTTGAGCGATTGACGTCCTAGTGTTGGCGTTGTCACAGGACGTGACGATTTTAGCCAGTGAGAGCGATTGACGTCCTAGTGCTGATAGACATAAGGACGCACGAGTTTTCATCGGCCAGTGCCTACCCCCTCGAGGTCATAAGTCAATCCTCATTACGCGCAAAAAACGCCACGTCGAGGCTTGGCTTATGATTGGTAGATAAGAAAAACTTTCTTACTGCATAAGTGCAACTAAGGCTTTCGCCACTTGGCGACAAGTCAAGTTTTCTAATCGGGCGTGACCAAAGCGCTTACGCTTTTCTATAGAGGAGGCTGAGGCTGTGTCCATGAAAAAAACACTGTGAAAACGACTGTCCGAAACGGAATTCAATGGCGCAATTTTAAAAGCATTATATAATTATAACGTTCCTGGAATCGGTAAGACACTATAAAGGAGGACCCAGCCACCAACAACACTATAGAACGACATTAAGAGAAATGCTTCTAGCACCCCCCATTTTCCAATTATGGGCCATTCACTATTTGGAGCTAAATGCTTATAATGGCCTTTTTTTGTGCTCCTCGCCCAATTATGAATTCCGCTATTAGTAAAGGAAATCCAACTATGACCGTAAAAAATATAAATAAAAGAAAAAATGCGCCACCACCATTCATTCCTGTCATATATGGAAATTTTCAAATGGCAACAAGTCCAATTACTGCTCCAGCAGATGATAAAATAAAGCCTAACTTGGATGACCATTGCTGATTTTTTGTACCCATTCAAGAAAACCCTTTCTGTTAAAACGTTGATGTAATTTTTTTAGTATAGCACGTTTATTCTATTTGACCATTCTACGTGATAATTTTTAGGAATAGCTTGTACCTAAAAATTTATACTATTTATACTTCATAAACAATTGAAAAAACTATAGTTGTGTATTATACTTGTTGGTAGACAGATGAAATGGCATTTTAATAAATGAAACGGGAGGCTAGAACATGGCGTTTGTTTCGGAAAAAGTAAGTCAATTGCCACCATATTTATTTTCCGAATTCCAACGTAAGAAAAAACAAAAGCAAGCAGAAGGTGTCGATGTGATCGATTTAGGAATTGGTGCTCCTGATTTACCAACACCAGATTTCGTAATTGATAAATTGACAGAAGAAGTAAAACAGCCAGCAAATCATCGCTATTCCACTTATGGTGGTTGCCAAGAATTTAGAGAAGCTGTTGCATCCTTTTATGAAAAACATTATGGTGTATCACTTGATCCAGAAACGGAAGTCTTAACACTTATTGGTTCCAAGGAAGGGATCGCGAATCTAGTTCAATCTGTTATCAATCCTGGCGATGGTGTACTTTTACCAGATCCAGGCTATCCAGCATATCAGGCGGCCGTACACTTAGCGGATGGAGAACAGATTCTTCTACCATTGGATCCAGAGAATGGATATCAACCTAACTTTTCCACAATAGCTACAGAATCAATTCAGCGATCAAAATTAATGCTTCTAAACTATCCAAGTAATCCAACAGCAGCAACTATTGATTTAAAAACATTTATGGAAGCGGTAACATTTGCAAAGAAAAATAACCTCGTTGTGGCTCAAGATGCAGCATATGACTTAATTACATTCGGAGATTATAAAGCGCCTAGTATTTTACAAGTTCCTGGTGCTAAAGATTGCGCTGTTGAACTTGGTTCCCTATCAAAAAGCTTTAATATGACTGGGTGGCGCATTGGTTATATTGTAGGAAATAAAACAGTCATTAAGGCGTTAGCAACATTAAAAAGCAATATTGATACATCGCAATTTCTACCCATACAAAAAGCAGCAGCAACGGCCCTAACGAGTGATTTAGAAGCTGTTAAAGAGCATAATGCAGTTTATTATAAGCGAATGGAAACGATGTATAACGGTTTACGAGATATGGGGATTGAAGTGGAAAAACCAGCTGGTACGATTTTTATTTGGGCAAAAGTACCAAATGGTCATACATCCATGTCCTTTGCTAATAGAATGTTAGAAGAGGCTGGTGTAATTGTAACACCTGGAAATGCATTTGGATCATCAGGTGAAGGCTATTTCCGAATTGCATTGTCGGTTCCATCAGAACGATTAGAGGAAGTAGTCAGTAGGATGAAAAGCATGAAACGTGAGGGGTTGACGAGTAGTGGAAACAAAGACAGCAGCTGAGGAAGTGGTAACAAAAAAAACGATGACTGCTGCACAAGCAATTGTAACGTGTATGAAACATGAGGGCGTGGAAAATGTTTTCTGTGTTCCAGGTGAGAGTTATTTGCCTTTATTAGATGCGCTTTATGATGAAGAGCAAATAGATGTGATTTCTACAAGACATGAGAGTGGAGCAGCCTTTATGGCAGAAGGATATGCGAAGTCGACATTAAAACCAGGGGTTGTTATGGCTACTAGGGGTGTAGGAGCAGCAAATTTATCAATTGGTGTACATACAGCGTATCAGGACTCGACCCCTATGGTTGTGTTATTAGGCCAAGTGCATCGGAAATTTAGAGGGAGAGAAGGTTTCCAAGAAGTCGAGTTGGATCAATATTTCCAGTCGATTGCCAAATGGTCTGTCGAAGTGAAAGATCCTGAGCGAACACCAGAGATTATCCAGCGAGCATTCCGTCAAGCACAAACTGGGAGACCAGGTCCAGTCATTGTGTCACTACCAGAAGACGTGTTGCCAGTGGAAGCTGATATGCATTTTGGAAAGGCGGTAACAAAGCCTAAACCAGCACCTTCTCTAGAGGAAGTGCAAGCTATGGAAGAAGTAGTGGCATCAAGTGATAGACCATTAATGATTGTGGGTGGTGGTGTGAAAAGCTCTCAAGCAGAAGAAGCACTAGTTTCTTTTGCAGAAAAATATCACTTACCAGTCATAGCTGCTTTTCGTAGGCAGGATGCATTCCCAAATAATCATCCACTATATGTGGGACATCTCGGTCTAGGAACAAATAAGAAGATCATCGATACGGTAAACGAAGCAGATACCATTTTAGCCGTTGGAACGAGACTATCAGAAGTGACGACACAGGATTATCAGCTTATTCATGAAAAGCAGCATTTAATTCATATTGATATTGATGTCGATACATTAGGCAAAGTGTATCCACCAACTATTGGAGTAGTGGCAGATATAAGGGAAGCAATGAAAACGATGAAGTCTATGGATCTTACACCAACATGGCAAAATTGGGTACAAAAGCGTCGAGAGAAATTTGAAGAGACAAGTAATTTAAATGTGACAGAAGATGATGTATTGAACAAACAGATCATTTCTATTTTAGCAGAAAAGCTTGATAAAAATGCATTACTGGCAAATGATGCGGGGAACTTTGCTGGCTGGTTGCATGGTTTTTATCCATTTACAGAAAAGCATACGTATGTTGGCCCAACCTCTGGCGCGATGGGCTATGGGATGCCAGCAGCACTTGGAGCCAAATTAGCCTTCCCAGAAAAAACGGTCGTAGCTCTATCAGGTGATGGCGGATTTATGATGACCGCACAAGAACTAGAGACGGCAGTCCGTTATGACATTCCAGTTATCTGCTTAGTGTTTAATAATAAAATGTATGGAACAATTCGTATGCATCAAGAAATGCATTATCCTGAGAAAGTGATTGGAACAGACCTAGGAAGTGTATCCTTTACTAATTTAGCAAAAAGTGTTGGTGCAGAGGGTGTTTGTGTGACCAATGTGGAGGACTTTACAGAGGCACTAGAAAATGCATTAGAAAACCAAACACCTACCGTGATTGAAATTTTAACAGACCCAGAACAAATTTCGGTATCATCGACGATCCGTGACATTCGCTCACGATCGTTAAAATAGATTAATAATATAGGAGGAATGTACATGTCACAAACATTATTAGATGTAAAAAAACTTGAAAATTTTATCGGAGGAGAATGGTTGGAAACTGGTAATACAACACCTGTGAATAACCCTGCAACAGGGGAGACAGTAGTTGAAGTGCCGCTATCCACTGCTGAGCATGTTAATCAAGCGGTAGCTACTGCAAAGAAAGCTCAAAAAGAATGGGCATTAGTACCTGCACCACAACGTGCGGAAGTATTATTACGTGTAGGGAACTTGATGAAAGAACGGAAAGAACGCCTCTCCCAATTATTAACCATGGAAAATGGAAAAGTTTTAGAAGAAGCTCGTGGGGAAGTGCAGGAAGGAATTGACATGGCCTTTTATATGGCAGGGGAAGGACGTCGTTTGTTTGGTCACACAACTCCTGCAGAATTAAATGATAAATTTGCGATGAGTGTTCGTTCTCCTGTTGGAGTAGTGGGGATTATTACACCATGGAATTTCCCAATTGCGATCGCAACATGGAAATCATTCCCTGCAATTGTAGCAGGTAATGCTGTGGTTTGGAAACCTGCAACAGAAACGCCGATCATGGCATATGAGCTAGCGAAAATTTTTGAAGAAGCAGGTTTGCCAAAAGGTGTGTTAAATGTTGTCTTCGGAAAAGGCTCATCTGTCGGAGATGCAATGGTACATCATGATGATATAAGGGTCATTTCGTTTACAGGTTCTAATGACACTGGTCGAAATATTGCTGCAGAATGTGGTCGTCAATTGAAAAAGGTTTCATTAGAAATGGGTGGAAAAAATGCAGTGATTGTGATGGATGATGCAGATCTTAACTTAGCCGTTGAAGGTATAGTATGGAGTGCATTTGGAACTAGTGGACAACGGTGTACGGCATGTAGCAGGGTTATTGTCCATGAGGATGTGAAAGAAGAATTAGAAAAACGATTACTAGCTGAAATGGAAAAATTAACGATTGGTAATGGGTTAGATGAATCGATTAAAGTAGGTCCAATTATTAATAAGGCTGGGCTTGATAAAATTAAAAAATATATGGAAATCGGTAAAAATGAAGGTGCAAAATTATTAGCAGGTGGCGAAGAATTAACAGGTGAAAACTTTAAAGACGGGTATTATTTCGCACCAACTCTATTTACAGATGCAACACCTGATATGCGTATCTCCCAAGAGGAAATTTTTGGTCCAGTTGTATCGTTAATCCCTGTTAAGAGCTTTGAAGAAGCAATTGAAGTGAACAATGGCGTTTCCTATGGATTGTCTAGCTCTATCTTTACAAGGGATGCGAACCGTGTCTTCCAAGCTCAACGTGACCTAGATACAGGTATTGTCTATGTCAATGCTGGTACGACAGGTGCAGAAATTCATTTGCCATTTGGTGGTACAAAAGGAACTGGAAACGGCCATCGTGACTCTGGTGTTCAAGCATTGGATGTCTTTACAGAATGGAAAGCAGTGTATGTTGACTATAGTGGTAAGCTACAACGTGCACAAATTGATGTAGATTAAGGATTAGTAGACTTACAGAAAAAGGAGAAATCGACTTTTATCCGTCGATTTCTTCTTAAAATAAGGATGGAGTCTACGTATTCTACCTCTACTAGTAGAGATTTTCTAATCAGAAGTAATTAAAACCCATGAAATCAACATGTTGCGGAGTTCATCTTACTTAAGCCTTAAAAAATTATTATAAGCTCTGGAAAATTTAAGTCTCTTCCGGAATAGGAGTCGACTGTCCTACGCTCCAATCACTAAAATAAGCTATAAGTTGCTGTGTATTTGGAACTCATTTCTAGCGGAGGAAATACACGGAGACTCCTGCGGGAAGTAGGAGATCGGTGAGACCCCACAGGGCGGTAGCCCGAGGAGGCTCACCACTCCCCCGCGGTAAAGAAGACACTGTGAAAACGAATAGTTTGAACAGATGTCGCACTTATGCCCCTGGTGAAAGCGTAGTGTATTTCCGTAGCGAAACTATGTGAATATCCTAACTACTGCGCACAATATAGATTATACGTCGCAGAAAACAGC
Source organism: Oceanobacillus halotolerans (assembly GCF_010993955.1). GTDB lineage: Bacteria > Bacillota > Bacilli > Bacillales > Amphibacillaceae > Oceanibacillus_A > Oceanibacillus_A halotolerans. The sequence continues at coordinate 138,901 of NZ_WIXL01000006.1, forward strand.
AATGGGTGCAAAAAGAGCCTAGGATAAAGATATTAATAATGTTGGGAGTGGTCATATGAAAATAGGTGTATTAGGTTCAGGACTAATGGGAAAAGAAGCAGCAAGAGATTTAGTTTTAAGTGATGGTGTTGAAAAAGTTGGCTTAGCAGATATTGATTTGGATCGTGCAAAAGCGGTATGCGATCAATTAAATTCTGACAAATTAACGGCCTATCAGGTTGATGCGAGTGATGAGCAAGATTTGGCTAATTATATGAGACAATTTGATGTCATCATTAATGCTTTATTTTATTCGTTCAATGAGATTGTTGCGAAAACAGCGATTGAAGTCGGCGTAAATTCTGTTGATTTAGGTGGTCATATCGGTCATGTAACAGATAAAGTATTAACAATGTATGAGGAAGCAGAAGCAAGTGGTGTGACCTTAATTCCAGACCTTGGTGTTGCACCAGGAATGATTAACATCCTATCTGGTTATGGTGCAGGGAAGTTAGATAACATAGAATCTATTAAACTATTTGTCGGTGGAATTCCTGTTCGTCCAGAACCACCATTTGAATATAACCACGTTTTTTCCATGGAAGGTGTATTTGACCATTATACAGATCCAGCACTGATTATTCGCGATGGCAAGAAACAAGAAATTTCATCCTTATCAGAAGTGGAAGAGGTTCATTTTGAAAAGTTTGGGCCATTGGAAGCATTCCATACATCTGGTGGTACGTCGACATTATCCCATTCTTATCCAAACTTGAAAACATTGGAATATAAAACAATACGCTATAAAGGTCATGCTGAAAAGTTTAAGCTGTTGGTCGATCTAAATTTAACTCGTGCTGATTATGAAGTAGATGTAAATGGCGAGAAGGTTAATCCTCGACAAGTATTATTAAAAGTACTTGATCCGATCGTTGATTTAAAAGATAAAGATGATGCTGTCCTACTCCGAGTTGTCGTAACTGGTGAAAAGCATGGAGCACCGAAAACCTATGAGTATGAAATGACAACATATAAAGATCGAAAAACGAATGTAACGGCAATGGCACGAGCAACTGCAAATACGATTTCGGTTGTAGCGCAGATGATTGCGAACGGAACCATTCAGAAACCTGGTGTATATCCACCTGAACAAATCGTTCCAGGGGAAGCGTATATAAACGAAATGAAAAAACGCGATGTTGTCATAAAGGAATCTGAAAATGTAGAAAAAGTTTCGGTAAACACGTAAAATTAATTTATAGGAGATTCCCTCTACCCTCCATAAGTAGAGGGTTCTTTCCTTTTTATTTCACGTTAGGAAAATTTTAGCTAAGAAGTGGACTCGACGTGGCTAAAATTTTAATGTCCCAAGTATAAGAAAAACTAACACAATCGATAAGGACGAGCGGATGCGAGTATTTCTAATTAACAATAGGAGAATTTTATAATGAATCAAAGTGTTGTCAAGGCCCTTAAATTACTCGATTTATTTACAGAAGGAAAATCAGAATTAACATTAAAGGAGATCGCAGACAAATCTCAACTGCCAAAACCAACTGTTTATCGATTGCTTTCATCACTAGAATTTGCAGGATATTTGCGAAAAATAAAAGAAACCGAACATGATAGTCGTTATCGCTTAGGACTGAAATTATTAGAATTAGGCCAACTCGTATCAGACCAATTAGAATTACGAAATGTGGCGCTTCCCTTTATGGAGCAATTAGCGCATGATTTGAATGAAGTGATCCACTTGGTTATTGTGAATCAAGAAGAGGCGACCTATATAGAAAAAGTGGAAAGCAGTCGAGCACTACGCCTGTATACAAGAATCGGCAAGAGTTCTCCTTTATATCTTGGCTCTGGTCCGAAAATGCTGTTAGCAATGCTGCCAAAAGGAAAGCAGGAAGAAATATTACGCAATGCAGATTTATTTCGATTGAGAGATGAGGAACAGATCGGGGAAGAGGCATTAAGAAAGGAACTGGAAATGATACGGAAAAAAGGATATGCTTATAGTATCGGAGAACAAGATGCTGATACAACTGGTATTTCCTTTCCTATCTATGATCATCAGCACCAGGTTGTTGCTGCATTAGCAGTAAGTGGCTTGTCCAAGCATTTTGAAGGGGAAAACTTAACCTACATAAAAGAAAAAACACAACAGACAGCAACCAATATCTCCAGTGAATTAGGATATCGTAGTAAAACGGTTGACTGGGAGGAGATAACGTAATGAAAACAGTTTTTATTGCAGGTCATGCACGACTTCCATCTGGAATGGCTGCCAAAAGTATCTATGAAACATTAACCATTACAGCAGAAATTGATAAAAAATACGGAGTAATTGTTACAGCAAATTGTACATTAGCTACAGAGCATGGGCGAGATTATGTACACCAACTATTACGGGGACATAGTTTACAGGATGGAATTGAACAGCCTGTACAGGAAGTGAAAAAGCATTATCTTGGAAAGGCTGGAAATGCATTAGCATCTGCCTTAAAGGATTTGTATAAGCAATATGAAACACATAAAGGAGAATAAAAATGCGCGTGACCATATAACATTTGCGCATATTTACTAGGTCCTGCTTTAGGTTTATCCCGCATGTAACGGGCAGTAAGACCCCCACTTCAAGATTTCTTAGGAGATCTAAGAAAGATAAGTGGAGGATCAAATTGCCGTAAATGTCCGATTCGTTCAACTAACAATCAGTGGGGGAGGATAGGAACCCCCCACTATTGAAGTTTTACTTTTAATACATTATTGTTTTTCATAACAATAGTAAAAAGCATGTGAAAAGTTTTGCGATTTCACATGCTTTTTAATGCTCGTTCATTTACTTACAATGGCTGGATTCTAAAAGAGTCTTCGTGTTTTTCCTTCGCTAGCTCCTGTTTTATTTCTTATTAATATTATATTGATGCTTATACAATAGTTGATGGAACGGAGTACAGTTGACTCCTGCGGAAAAAACACGCAGCTAGATCCCACAGGAAGCGGTTTTTGCTTCCTATGTCTAGCTACAATGCCTACCCCCTCGAAGTCTTAAGTCAACCCTCATTACGCGCAAAAAGCGCCACGCCGAGGGTCGGCTTAAGCTTGGCAGATAAGAAACTACTTATTGCATAAGTGCAACTAAGGCATTCGCCACTTGGCGACAAGCCAAGTTTTCTAATCGGGGGTGACCAAGGCACTTCCGCTTTTCTATAGAGGAAGCTAAAAGCGTCTGTCCGCGGTAAAGAAGACACTGCGAAAACGAATAGTTTGAACAGATGTCGCACTTATACTCCTGATGAAAGCGACTGTCTGAAGTGGAAATCAACGGCTTTGATTTACTGCGCACCATATATAAGACGAAACGGTAAAAACCATCAAAGAAAGAGCCTTTATAAATTAAGAGAAGTTACAAGATGTACTTGAGTCCATTTAGTTTCCGATTCCTAGTGATACAAATTTCTTTTCTAAGAATTCATCCATTCCTTGATGGCCGCCTTCTTTACCGACCCCAGATTGTTTCATTCCACCAAATGGAGCTTCTGGTGTAGCAGGAAATGCATCATTGATGCCGACAATACCGTATTCTAGCTTTTCCATTACTCGAATAGCACGGCTCGTTTTTTCAGTGAATAGGTAAGCCGCTAATCCATAATCCGTATCATTTGCTTTTTCGACCACTGTTTCCTCATCAGTAAAGGTTTGAATTGGCATGACAGGACCAAACGTTTCTTCATTCATAATGCGCATATCGTCTGTAATGTCCGATATGACGGTCGGCTCAAAGAAATGTCCTGCTAAATCGCCACTCCATTTGCCGCCACCACAAACAACTTGTGCACCTTTTTCGACTGCATCATCAAGATGGGACTGTACTTTTTTAGACGCTTGTTCGTTAATTAATGGTCCAAGGTCTGTATCCTTTTCAAGTCCATAACCAACTTTTAGTTGATCCACTTTTTCTTTTAATGTTTTGGTAAATGATTCTGCAATTGATTCATGTACATAAATCCGATTTGCACAAATACAAGTTTGACCATTATTGCGGAATTTACTACCGAGTGCCATCGTTGCAGCTAGATCAATATCGGCATCATCAAACACAAGAATTGGTGCATGCCCACCTAACTCAAGGGAAAGTTTTTTCACGTGATTTGCACTTTCGCGCATGAGGTGTTTTCCGACAGCCGTTGAACCAGTGAATGTAATTAAGCGAACTGTTTTACTTTGTAGCATCGTATCGCCTATCGCTTGTGCTTCTCCTGTCACCATATTAACAACTCCACTCGGCATTCCTGCACGTTCAAATATTTTCATAATTTCTATGGCTGATAACGGTGTTTCAGGTGAAGGCTTTAATACAACAGTACAACCAGCCGCTAAAGCTGGACCTAGTTTACGAGTGATCATAGATGCAGGAAAGTTCCATGGAGTAATCGCTCCTACAACACCGATTGGTTTTGGAACAACAAGCATTCGCTTTTCCTTAAAGGAGGATGGTACCCATTCCCCATAACCGCGACTTGCTTCTTCTGCATACCATAATAAAAAGTTAGCAGCAGCTTTAATTTCACCCGTAGATTCTTTTAATGACTTCCCTTGCTCTGTTGTTAAAATCTCCGCTAAACGATCGACATCTTCTAGCATGAGTTCGTGTGCTTTGTATAAAATCCGTGAACGTTCACGCCCAGGTAGCTCTCCCCATGTTTTAAACGCTTCTTTTGCCGCTTCAATCGCTTCTTCTGTTTCTTTAGCACCACCATAGGCTACTTCTGTAATAGGTTCTAACGTTGCTGGGTTATAAATCGTATCTGTCTTCCCATCCACAGCACGCCATTTTCCATCAATAAAAATACTTTTCGTTTGTTTCTCAAACAATAATAGCCCCTCCCTTTTTCCTTTATTATAACGTACACGATGTTTGTTTTTCATTGTTTGTGCAATATAAATGCGAAATGTTTGGAAAAATCATTCTCTATTATACATAATGCTTAACCGTCCGTAATTATTCAAGGCTCTTTTCGCATACTTTGTTGTTTTCTACCTCGCATAATGTATATGATGCGTCGTAATTTGAGATAGCCTTATTGCTCCGCTTCGGAAAAACACTACGCTTTCACCATGGGCACTTGTGCCCGTGGTGAAAGCGACTGCCGTGAGGTGGAAATCAACGGCGTTAATTTACGACACATAATACATCTTATATGCAAGACGTTTCATGCTAGAAAGCAACAATCTTTTAGAAAATAGCCTTATTCAAAGTTAGAGTAGGAAAGGTCGGTATGGTAAACAGTGGAGTCAACATACTAACCAACTTAATGGTAGACTATTTGTTTACTAAGTCACCTTCCCAAGCAGGCAGCATTTTATTTAATGGTTTATCCTCACGATACCCTAGTACATACTCTGCTTGCATAATCGTATGAATTTCTCGGGTTCCTTCATAAATAACAGGTGCTTTGGAATTACGCAAGTACCGCTCAACTGGATATTCATCCGAATACCCATATGCGCCATGGACCTGTACCGCATCATCTGCAGCTTTATTGGCGAAATCACACGCCTGCCATTTTGCTAAGGAAGTCTCACGGGTATTCCGTTTTCCTTCATTTTTCAGCTCACCAGCACGATAGACAAGTAGACGACTCATTTGCAAGCCAGCTTCCATATTCGCAATCATTCGTTGTACAAGTTGATGCTTTCCAATTGGTTTTCCAAATGTTTCGCGTTCATGACAGTAATTTACACTTGCTTCAAGACAAGCCATAATTTGCCCAACTGCACCAGCAGCTACGGTGAAGCGACCATTATCTAAGGCAGACATGGCAATTTTAAATCCTTCTCCTTCTTCACCTAATAGATTTTCTTTTGGTACTTTTACATCTTCAAAGAATATTTCCCCTGTATTCCCAGAACGAATACCATGCTTTCCTTTAATAGCTTTAGAAGAAAATCCTTCCCATGTTCGCTCAACGATGAAGGCAGAAATTCCTTTATGTTTTTTAGACTTATCCGTATATGCAAAAACTAAGAAATGATCAGCTGTATCACATAGAGAGATCCACGTTTTTTGGCCATTTAAAATATAATAGTCACCTTCGTTTGTCGCAGTAGATTGTAGTGCAACAACATCAGAACCAGCACCAGGCTCTGTTAATCCATATGCGCCTATTTTTTCACCCCTTGCTTGGGGAACAAGATATTTTTGCTTTTGTTCCTCTGTTCCCCATTGTAATAATGTCATACTGTTAAGTCCTGTATGAACCGATACGGCTGTACGGAAAGCAGTGTCCCCACGTTCTAACTCTTCACAAACAATCGCTAAAGAGTTGTAATCCATCCCACTTCCACCATATTGCTCTGGGATACATACGCCCATTAATCCAAGATCAGCCAGTTTTGGCATAATCGAAGGATCAAATTTTCCCTCTCGATCCCAGTCTGCGATATGTGGCATGATCTCTTTATCTACAAAACTTCTAACTGTATTACGTAGCATTTCTTGTTCTTCTGTAAAGTTAAAATCCATCTAAAAATCTCTCCCTTAATTAATTTGGTTTCGTTGTTTTTATATTTCCAAGTATTTGATCATTGTGCTCACCAGCATTAGGTGGGTGATGACGAACTTGTGGTGGTGTACGTGATAGTTTTAAAGGACTTCCTACCATTTGGATAGGGCCAGCTGTTGGGTGGTCGCTTTCAATAAACATGTTGCGTGCCTGTAATTGAGGGTCGTTTGTAACTTCTTCTATATTTTGGATAGGACCACATGGAATCTTATTTTCTTTACATTGATCTTGCCAATAAGCAGTCGGCTTTTCCAAGAATGCTTCTTGTAGTAAAGGCACTAATTCTTCACGATGTTCCACACGATCTGGGTTGGTCTTAAACCGATTATCTGCTGCAAGTTCAGGTCTGTTTATGACATCACATAGCTTTTTAAATTGACGATCATTGCCAACTGCGATAACCATTTCCCCATCCATTGTGTTAAAAGTTTGGTATGGAACGATATTTGCATGTTGGTTCCCCAAGGCTTCTGGGATTTTTCCTGCCATTAAATAGTTGCTACCGACATTTACAAGAGCACTAACAGCAGAATCATATAAAGATAAATCCAATTTTTGTCCTTTTCCTGATTGTGTTCGTTCTAGTAAGGCTCCCTGTATACCAATACAGGCATATAAGCCAGTAATAATATCAGTAATAGCAACTCCAAGCTTCTGGGGACCAGATTCTTTATCACCAGTAATGCTCATGAGTCCACTCATTGCTTGGATAATAAAATCATATCCTGGCATATCTTGATAAGGCCCTGTTTCCCCAAAACCGGTAATGGAACAATAAACAATTTGCGGATTAATGGCTGCTAATGTTTCGTAACCCAGTCCAAAACGTTCCATTGTACCAGCCTTGAAATTATTAATGACAACATCACTAGTAGCAACTAATTCTTTAATCGTGGCAATGCCTTCTTCTGACTTTAAATCAACAGTTATGCTTTTTTTGTTACGATTTGCACAAAGGTAATAAGCGCTAACACCATTTTGAAAGGGAGGACCCCATTTTCGTGTCTCATCACTTCCACCTGGTGCTTCTACTTTAATTACATCGGCACCAAGATCCCCTAAAATCATCGTGCAATAGGGACCAGCAAGCACACGCGATAAGTCTAAAATCCGTATATTTTCAAGTGCTCCCGACACAACTTCACTCCTTCCTGTTACTTTTTATTCATGGATAATAAAAAAAAGCCAATCCAATATAACGACAGTCGTTGCTGACGTTACTTGAACTGGCTTACATCTGTTGGAACAGAACTGGAATTGAACTGTAAACAGATTAGGCAGTTTGATGAACTTATTGGTATTGTGTTGAATTAACTATATTATATCGAATTCAGAATAAAATGTAAACGCTTTATTGAAAGAAAATTTTTTTAATGGGTTTAGTCGATGGTAGAGAATGAGGATCGAAATGCTTTGTGATGATTAACTAAGAAATTGGCATGTTCTAAGAGTTGATTGAATTCTTCGTGTTGCTTTACGTTCTCGGTGACCTCCTCATAGTGAGAAAGGTTGCGAAATATTGCTTGACTGAAAAATAGTGTTTCATTTTCTTTTAAAGGAATAATCTCTTCTAAACCGATACACCCACCTTTTCCAGTTAAGTCATCAGCGCGATAAATGGTATTTTCCAGTGCACCATTAGCTAAATAGATATCATTAATTTGATCATATAGATCTATTAATGTGACGATATTTTTCTTTTTAACGCGATATAAATAAATGACTGTATACAAGCCCATCACCCTACCTCTTTTAGAACACTACATATATATTCAACAAAAAGAGAAAAAATCCTTTTTTTGTGTAGTGGAAACGGGCTTATAGCACAACAAGACGGGATTTGCATGGGGAAGAACTGATCAGTGCGGGAACTGTTTGGAGATGAGAAAAGTGAATTAAGAATGCTGCTCGGTGAAGAAACCGGTGATGGAAGATGAAGAAAGTAAATCGATCATGCTTGTCGGAGCGCAAATAGGTGATAGAGATACAAAAAGTAAAACGAGAGTGCTGCTCTGTACCAAATCAACAGGTAATAATGCAAAACGGTAACAGAGCAAGTCTCTCAGTGGCCAAACCAACCAGCAAAACTGCAAAACGGTAACAGAGAAATCCCAATCCGCGAGGCTTCTATAAATTAAAATACACACGTTATTTCTGAACAAGCAAAATAACGTGTGTCATCTGTAAACTGTTTTACTTCGCTGCTTTTTCTAATTTAGAGATCATTTTTAATGAACGGCCTGTACCAATCGCAACAGATTCTAACGGGTTGGGAGCTAGATGGACTGGTACAGATAGTTCATGGGTGAGCCATTCTTTCATTCCTTTTAATAGTGCGCCACCACCTGTTAAGACGATACCGTGATCGACGATATCCCCACTTAATTCTGGTGGGCAATTTTCAAGCGTAGTCTTAATTGCCTCTAAAATTTGCTGTAGTGACTCCCGAAGTGCGTCATACACTTCTTTAGACGAAATTGTAATGGTTTTTGGTAAACCTGTTACCATATCACGTCCACGTACCTCAACCATTTCTTCTTTATGGTTTGGGTGTGCGTAGCCAATTTCCATTTTAATATTTTCTGCAGTACGTTCACCGATCAAAACATTATAATGTTTACGGATGTGGTGGATGATTTCATCGTCCATTGTATCCCCACCAGTTCGTACAGAATTAGAGGAAACAACACCGCCAAAAGAAATAATCCCAACTTCTGCTGTTCCACCACCAATATCGACGACAACATTGGCGATTGGTTCATCAACTGGAAGGTCTGCACCAATAGCTGCTGCTACGGGTTCTTCAATAAGGTGTACTTGTTTTGCACCATAGCTTGTAATCGCATTGTGGATTGCACGTCTTTCCACCGTCGTACTGCCAGTTGGTGTACAGACAACAACAGTTGGCTTTCGCATCGATCTCCCCAGTTTTTTACTCACTTTTTTTAAGAAGGCTTTTAGCATTTGTGCCGTAATATCATAATCTGCAATGACACCATCTTTTAGTGGACGAATTGGAACAATATTGCGGGGGGTTTTTCCTATCATTTCTTTTGCCTCATGTCCAACAGCTACGACATTTTTCGTGTTTATATCGATTGCCACTACAGATGGCTCATTTAATACTATCCCTTTTGACTTCGTGTAAATAAGAATGTTTGCAGTACCTAAATCGATACCAATTTCTGCATTTGATAACATAAACGTTCCTCCATGATGTTATTCTATCACTATATCATTTCTATACTTTACCACAATTTGAGGGGGTTGGTGAATTTTTTTGTCGTATATTGTCCCAATCCAAAATTACCTGCAAAAAACAAATACTTTCCAAGCTGATTACTATATCAGTATAATAAATATGTCGGGAATGGAGGGACTAAGATGGGACTGATACGTTCATTAGGCATCTACTTGTATGCTGGAATTCTTGTAATTGGAACTTACTTTAAATTACAAAAGGCAAAAAGATTATTTCAACAGGAGAGTAATCCATCCATTAATGAGAAAATATTTTCTGAACCAAAAAATGTTTCACAAAAAGTAATTAAACGGACAGGTTCACAAGTTATTGTTAAGGGTAATGAAAAACTGCCAAATGAAGCAGTATTATTTGTTTCCAATCACCAAGGGTTATTTGATATCTTAGCGTTTCTTGGATATCTTGGGAAACCTGTTGGCTTTATTGCCAAAAAAGAAATCCAAAAGCTTCCAATTATCCGTTCCTGGATGAAGCTGATCCACTGCGTTTTCTTGGATAGGTCTGACCGAAGACAATCCATTAAAGCCATAAACCGTGGTATTACGTTCTTAAAAGAAGGTCATTCCATGGTGATTTTTCCAGAAGGTACGAGAAGTAGAGATCGTACCTTAAACCCATTTAAGCCAGGAAGTTTACGTTTAGCTACGAAAGCAAATGTTCCGATTGTTCCTGTTGCGATAGATGGAACCTACCAGATTTTAGAAAAGGGGAATGGACGTGATATTCGTTCATCCACTATCACGATAACTATCCATGATCCGATTTATCCAACGTCTTATAAAGGTCAAAAAAACACAGAGCTTGCAGCTAATTTACAAGAGATTATTCAAACAACACTCGATCAAAATAAAGGTTCCATTCCACATGATCAGGTTACTATCCACTAGTTTTGGTTAAATTCACCGATAGTATTACAATTAAAATTGTCACATACTAAAACACAGTATAATCTTGCACAGGCTCTAAATAGTGAGGTGATAATATGGTCCAAGGAATTGCGAATTGGAACACAGAACAAACAGAAGAATGGTTACAAGGTTATGTCGATGATTGGGTAGCCTTTTTTCGGAAGCATACGAATGAGGGAAAAGTAGCTTCCTATATACCAGAACTCAAAAAAGCAAACCCAGATCAATTAGGAATTAGCATTGTAGGAACAAATGGGATGAAGATTCAATCAGGTGATACATCCATTCCATTTACCATCCAAAGTATCTCAAAAGTGTTCAGTTTTATTGTGGCATGTATGGAACGTGGTGTATCTTATATGTTAGACCGTGTGGATGTGGAACCAACAGGGGAAGCATTTAATTCCATTATGCACTTAGAGATGAGGCAAGTGAAAAAGCCTTTTAATCCACTTGTGAATGCTGGTGCGATAACGGTATCATCCATATTAGAAGGGAACACATCTGATGAAAAGTTAGAACCAATATTTGAGCTTTTGGAGAAGCTTTTACATTATCGACCAGCTATTGATGTCGATGTGTACGAATCAGAACGAGATTCCTCGATGCGTAATCGTGCCATTGGATATTATTTATTAGAGACTGGCTTTTTGGAATCAGACTTGAATAGTACATTGGAAACGTATTTTAAACAATGCTCGATTGAATTGACGATTGAGGATATCGCTCGAATTGGAACGACACTTGCAAATGATGGCAGAGATATAGAGACAGATGAGGAAATCATTCCACGTCCGATTGCCCGAATTGCCAAGGCTTTAATGTTAACTTGTGGAATGTATGATGCTTCTGGGAAATTTGCAACCTATGTTGGAATACCTGCAAAAAGTGGTGTGTCTGGAGGTATTATGGCTGTTGTTCCACCTCGTGTACGATCAGAGGACATGCCTTTTATTGAAGGTTGTGGAATAGGTGTGTTTGGTCCAGCGCTAGATAAACAAGGAAACAGTATTGCAGGTATTCGCCTATTAAAACATATTGCCAGACAGTGGGATTTGAGTATTTTTTAAAAGGCTAAGGAGTGATTCGAATATGTGTGGACGTTACACGTTACTAGCGGAGGAAGAAGAAATTAGGCAAGCATTTGAGTTAGACATGCCGATCTCCAACTTTGAAAAAAGCTATAATGTTGCACCAGGTCAGCGTGTATTAGCGATTATACATGATGGACAAAAGCGACGTGCTGGGTATATGCGTTGGGGACTTGTTCCATCATGGGCGAAGGATGAAAGAATAGGTTACAAGATGATTAATGCTCGTAGTGAAACTGCTCATGAGAAGCCGAGTTTTCAAAATCTAATGGCACGAAAACGGTGCCTAATCGTGGCGGATAGCTTTTATGAGTGGAAACGATCAGAAGATAAAAAACAACCCAAACGGATTCAATTGGCTAATAGAAAACTGTTTGCTTTTGCTGGGTTATGGGATAAATGGGAACATGGGGAAGATGATCTTTTTACATGTACGATTTTAACGAAAGATGCAAATACATTTATGCAGGATATTCATCATCGTATGCCAATCATATTATCTAAGGCAGAAGAGTCAGAATGGATTAAACCATATGAGGAAAAACCTCAAGAAATGCAACAGTTTCTTCAGACCATTGAGCCAGAGGCATTAACCGCTTATGATGTGGATACATATGTAAATGCTGCTAAAAATAATGATGAGACATGCATTAAACCAATTGCATAAATGATTTTGGATTTCACATACTGTTTGGTGCGCATTTTGTATATTATACGCAGTAACTTAAACGCCGTTGCTTTCCACTTCGGACAGTTGCTTTCACCATGGGCAAAAGTGCGACATCTGTTCAAACTATTCGTTTCACAGTGTCTACTTTACCGCAGGCCCGGCCTCAGCCTCCTCAGAAGCAAAAACCGCTTCTTGCTCAGGTCTGGACACGTGCTATTCCTGCAGGAGTCGACTGTCCTACGCTCCAATCAACTATATATTAGCTTAATGATGATATTAACAAGAAAATAAAACACGATCTAGTGAAGGGAATACACGGAGACTCCTGCGGGAAGTAGGAGATCGGTGAGACCCCACAGGGCGCTAGCCCGAGGAGGCTTACCACTCCCCCCGCGGAAAGCGTAGTGTATTTCCGTAGCGGTATTTAGCTAAAACTATTGCACAAAAAATATCAACTATTCACTAAGATCTATACTTGAAAGCAACATCTTCTAATTAAAAAATAATGCGTCACAAGTTTGGATGATAGATAGTGGAAAATGATGGTCGTTATCGCGTATAATTTTGATAGATGCTAAAAAGAAAGATGGTGATGATTCGGAGTGATACGAGTACTATTTGTATGTTTAGGAAATATCTGCCGGTCTCCTATGGCAGAGGCAGTGTTTCGGGATAGGATTAAAATGGAGCAGTTAGAATCAAAAATTGAGGTAGACTCAGCTGGAACTGGCAAATGGCATGTTGGTGAACAACCACACCAAGGGACAAAAGACTTATTAGAACAACGTAATATTTCATATGATGGCATTCTTGCAAGACAGGTACATAAAAAAGGATTGGGAAAAATTCGATTATATCATTAAAATGGATGAGCAAAATAAAAGAGATATACATCCTCCTCTAGATAAGGGAAACAATAAACCAGTTATTGCCAAGTTAATGGACTTTGTAGAGGATGAGGATGAAAAGGATATTCCAGATCCATATTATACAGGGAATTTTGATTATACGTATTCGCTAGTCGAAAAAGGCTGTCAAAACCTGTTAGAGTCAATAAAAAGAGAACATAACATATCATAAAAAGGAGCGGATTTATAATGGGAAAACGAAAATTAATGGTAGGAGTAGTTTTAGGCGCTATCCTAGGAGGAATTGTTGCATTATTTGATCGTGAAGCGAGACAGTATAGCAAACATCAATTAACCGTACTAAAAGATAAAACAACAAATTCTGTCAAACATCCATCTGAAACAGTTCATAATCTAAAAGTTTCATTTGATAAATTAAACAAAAGTTTCACGAACAATGCAGAAAATGCGATTAATGCATTAGAACAAGTTGAGCAAACACTTGATAAATTTACAAATAATGACCAAGCTAAGTTAGATGACACCATGTAAGTCTTAAAGGTATGGAGTTTTCCGCCCTTTAAGGCGGAAAGGAGAGATAGTTGCATGGGTGAAATGGTATCGTTTGTAAAAGATTTGTACAAACGGGTAATGGACGACGATGTCTTTGGATTAGGTGCCCAACTTGCATATTTCTTCCTATTATCTCTTTTTCCATTTTTGTTATTTGTCATGACCTTAATAGGGTATTTGCCAATTGAGGAAGACTATTTGATGGATTTCATTGAAACCTATGCACCAACGGAAATAATGGATTTAATTCAATCCAATATTCATCAGCTCGTGAATGATCAAAATACAGGATTACTTTCAATCGGGATTATTGGAACGTTATGGCCAGCATCCAATGCGATTAATGCAATCATTCGTGCACTTAATAAAGCCTATAATGTGAAGGAAAACCGATCATTTATTGTCGCGCGCTTGATCGCAATTGTTCTTACAATTGTAATGGTTGTAGTAATTTGCATCGCACTATTATTACCCGTTTTTGGTCGCATGATTGGGATTTACCTTTTTTCATTTGTCGGATTATCGGATGATTTCCTTCAAGCTTGGGAAATGCTTCGCTGGATCATTTTCTCTGTCATCTCATTTATTGCATTAGTAGCTTTATATAGACTAGCACCCAATAAACGGATTCGGATAAAAAACGTTTTAGGTGGTGCCATTTTTGCAACACTTAGTTGGCAGTTAATTTCATTTGCATTTTCATTTTATATTAATACAATAGGAAATTACTCTGCGACATATGGAAGTTTAGGTGCTGTGATTATTTTAATGATCTGGTTTTATATATTTGCGATTATTATCATTATAGGCGGAATCATTAATGCCATGACACGTGAACGTAAAACTCAAAAAAGGTAGCTGTTACCAATCTGGTAGCAGCTTTTTTACACGTTAGGAAAGTATAAAATTTTAGCTAAGAAGTGGACTCGACGTGGCTAAAATTTTAATGTCCCAAGTATAAGAAAAACTAACACATTCGCTAAGGACGAGCGAATGCGAGTTTTCTAAACTTGTATATTAATGAAAAGTAAAGCATAGATTTAATTTGGAGCGGGTATTTTTTCTATACTATAACAGTATGGATTGTATGAATATAACAGAGTTAAAATTCGTTGAAAAATAAATTGTTAACTGTTATAATTTTCTAGTGTTTAATTATTATACAATTTTAAGGGGTGTTAATGATGAGAAAGTATATAGCATTTATTGTATTGGTTTCCATCCTCATACTTACTGCATGTGGTAATGATGATAGTGGTAATGAGGCTGAGAAGAATGATAAGGTATGGAGTGAAATTCAAGAAGCAGGAGAAATTGTTGTTGGTACAGCAGGAACATTGTATCCCGCCTCCTTTTATCCAGAGGACTCTGATGAACTAACTGGATACGAAGTCGAAGTATCTCGTGAAATTGCAGATCGTTTAGGAGTTGACGTACGGTTTGAAGAAATGGCATTCGATGCAACATTATCTGCTTTAGATAGTGGCCGAATCGATATGAGTTTAGCTGGCCCTAGAGAAAATAGTGAAGAAAAGTTTGGATTTAGTGAACCTGTTAAATACTCTTACTCAACAATGGTTGTCCGAGCAGATGATCATTCTGGAATTGAAACCTTGGAAGATTTAGAAGGAAAAAAAGCTGGAGGAGCAGCAACAACTGTATATAGTGATATTGCTAGAAAATATGGGGCAGAAGTGATCACATATGGAAATGTTACCAATGATGCTTATTTAAGGGATGTACATAATGGCCGAACAGACACCGTTATTAATGATTATTATTTACAAAGTCTTGCTTTGGAAGGGTTTCCAGATTTAGATATTGTCTTGCATCCTGACTTAAAATTTCATCCAACAACAAAATCGGTTGTCATGGATAAAGAGGCACATACATTTATGGAAAAAGTAAATACTGTCATTCAAGAAATGAAAGAGGACGGCACATTAGCAGAAATCTCAGGTCAATTCTTTGGTGGCCAAGATGTTTCCCAAGAACCTGAAGAGGATATTATCGAAATCGAAGGCATTGAGTAGAAATAGGTGACGGGTAATGTTTGATATCACAATTGATCAAGTCCAATTAAAAAATCTTTTTGACTTTCAGTTAGCATGGGAAAGTTTCCCCTTCCTATTAGAAGGGGTTCCCATGACAATGGCGATCGCAATAATTGGGATGGGATTAGGGTTATTAATTGGCTTTTTCTTAGCATTAGCTCGAAGTTCTGAACGAATTATCATGCGCTGGCCTGCACGCATGTATATATCATACATGCGAGGCACACCAATGATTGTTTTTTTATTTTTATTGTATTATGGCTTGCCAATTATTGGGTTAGAACTAACAGCATTTCTAGCGGCTTCTTTAGGCTTTGGATTAAATAGTGCTGCATATATTGCTGAAATCAATCGTTCTGCATTGAGTAGTATTGACCAAGGACAATGGGAGTCTGCTAGAGCATTAAATATGTCCTATTGGAAAACGATGCAAAAAGTAATCCTGCCACAAGCAACAAGGACCGCGATACCACCATTAACGAATGTTTTTATGGATATTGTCAAAGCGACCTCGCTAGCTGCCATTATTACAGTACCTGAATTATTCCAAAAAGCTCGAATTGTAGCAGGACGTGAATTTGACTCGATGACAATGTATATTTTGGTTGCTTTGATTTACTGGCCTATTTGTATTGTTATATCCTATATACAAGATCGACTGGAAGAACGATATAGTCGGTTTTTATAAGGCAGAGATCTTACGTCAAACGAAGGGACCGAGTACATCGCTCGGTCCCTATCTAGTACTTCTCTAACGTCCGTGCTTACGATGCAACTGCTCGCTCTCTTTTTAAAAGTATCGCACCAAATAAAAATACGAGCATGATCACAATGACATAGAAAAACGATACACCTGGAACGTATTGGACGAATAAACCGCCAATATAAGGTCCACCGATACTCCCTAAACTAAAGGAAATCCCACACATAATGTTTCCAGCCGGTAGCAAGGCTTTTGGTAACAAGTCCGTCATGTAAGAGATTCCAAGCGAAAATAAGGATCCGACAAACATGCCTGATAAAGCGAATAATAGAAATAATGCAGGTACCGAAGCTTCCAAAAAGGTAGCAAGCCAAAAACAAAGTGCTCCCCCTAATATGACAACTAATAATACATTTCGCCTTCCTAATCGGTCACTCAATATCCCTAATGGAAGCTGTGAAATAAGACTTCCTGCGGCAAAGCAAGGGATAATTAAAGATAAGATATCCACATCATGTCCAATTCGCATCCCATAAACTGGGAACACCCCATGTAGACTTGCTTCCATAAATCCATAGCCAAATGGTGCCAAAAATGCAACCCAAGCAATCTTTCCACTTTTTATAAAACGCTTGATGGAACTAGATGTTTGAACTGTACGATCATCGTCTTCTGGCCACCGATTTCGGACAAAGAACATCGTAGACCAAACGATAACACTTAATGAAGCGGATAGTAGAAAAGGTAGTGCTTCATTAACGGATAACAATCGTGTCATTAGTGGTCCCAATGTGAAACCTGCACCAAAGAACAGACCATATAAGGCAATACTTCGTCCACGTGTTTCTTTTTCAACAGTAGTCGTAACCCAAGTTTGTGTTCCAAAGTGAAGCATATGGTCACCGATCCCAACCATTACGCGCAAAATAAACCAAAACCATAATGCCTGCCAAAACGGAAATAATGCTAAAGAGACGAATACAAGTATTCCTCCAATTAAGATGATTGGTTTAAACCCGAATTTGCGCATGGGTTTTTCCATAAAAGGAGAGGCTATTAAAACCCCTATGTATAATCCTGTTGCATGAAGTCCATTGATCGAGGAAGCGACACCATTTTGTTCTAAAATAACAGCTAATAATGGCAATAACATCCCCTGCGAAAAACCTGATATCGTTACAAGTGCGATAAGGATCCAAAACCGAATCTTTACAGATACCATTTCATCACGCCTTTCTGTAAAGCATTGTAATTCCAATCTAATTGTTTTTTTGAAATAGGTCAATGCACATTTCCTGCTTCACCAATCAAAATAAGGTACGATAAATTACAAATACTAGTGAAGAATCGAAAAAGGAGTTGTTAGAATGGAATTTCATATTACCGAACATGGCATGCGTTCGAATTTTGAGTATGGGGAATTGAATGTTTCAGGGAACGAAGAGCATGGCTTTCGTCCCTTCCAATTAATGGTAGCTTCTATTGTAGGGTGTAGTGGATCTGTCTTTCGTCGAATTTTACAAAAGCAACAGATTCCAATTAGTGATTTAAAGATTGCAGCTGAAGTAGATCGGAATGAGGATGAGGCTAATCGAATTGAAGCGATCCGCCTTCATTATACCGTTAGTGGGAAACGATTGGATCCAGATAAATTATATAAAAGTCTAGAGATTGCTCGTAAGAATTGTCCCATAGTTCGATCAGTAGAAGATAGTATTAAGATAACAGAAACCATTCAAACCATTGAGATAAGCGATTAACTAGGTATAATAATCATGTGTCTCGAAAAAACTAAGCAAAAATGAAAGGAATAGGTGGGACACATGAAAAATATAATCCTTAGAAGCGGTATTTTAACCATTGCAATGCTTTTCCTATTTTCGTTCAGCATTGTTGCCGAAGAAAAGATAGAGGAAAAAGATCCGTTTGAAATACCAGATCATGTCTTGAAGATATCCAAAGAAAACACGTATACGAATTCATCTGAGGATCAAGAAGAAGTGGAACCAAGTGAATTCACAAAAGAATTGTTAGAAGACATGGATATCCCAATAACGAATCCTGATTTAATCAAAATGTTGAATGAAACGTCGATTAATCCTTCACCAATTGCATTTGGTTATCGTGGCATGGTTTATATAGGTAGGTGGCCATTAAATTACCAATCAAATGAAACTAATGTAAATTGGGAATACCAAAAGGTTAATATGAATGAACTTAATAATATTGGTGGGGATAATGAACAAAAATTAAGATATACTCAACAAGCCCAAAAAGAAGTGAAGGGTGCACTTACCAATAAAATTACAAATTCACAAGACATTAAGAAAATGATGTTATTAGAGGCCGAAAAAAATACCGAATTACCACTTGGGTATGAAACGATAATCGGGGAAAACACGAAATTAAACAATGAGTATAATGTTCCTGTTAAGAAATACGGATATTTACATGCGTATGCACCAGCAGTTAGCGAAAAAGGAAAAGTGACGTTTGGAGAAGTTTATTTCCAATTGAAAGGTTCCAAGAAATCTCTTGTCGTAAAAAATGTAACAAAGCAAGATATTGGTGCATGGCTTCCAATTCAAGATCATGTATCCTTAATGTTTGAGCTAAAATAAAACAGCCCTGGTGGAGCCTCCAGAGCTGTTTTTTTCTTATGTTTGGGATGTGATGAGCTTGTCGGTTACTTTGAGTATGAGTTAAAACTATTAAGTGGTAACAGAGCAAGCTTATCAGTGCCTGAACTGGTGAGAATAATAGGTGAAAGGTAACAGAGGACGTCTGTCAGTGACCAAATTAGTAAGCGAAGATAAAAATGAGTAACAGAGAAAGTTTGTCAACGCCTAAACAGTCTAGAAAAGTACAAAAACGGTAACAGCGCTCGATTAAATTCATCCATATAATCAAAAAAAAACAATAAGTTTATAAAAATGTACTTTATGGGTTGATTTTTTGACTTTAATACTTTATCATGATGAAGTGTTAAAGAAATTATATATAATCATCCAAACAAAAAATAAAAAGATAAAGATAGAGAGGGGAATACGGTATGGAATGGGTTGTCGTTGTATCTGTTTTAGTCATGACGATTCTAAGTTTACTTCGTGTAAATGTTATTGTCGCTATTATTGCTGCTGCATTAACAGCAGGTTTAATGGCTGGTTTATCGATTGTAGAATCAGTTGACATGTTAGTTGCTGGTATGGGAGGTCAAGCGAATACAGCATTAAGTTATATTTTATTAGGTGCCTTTGCTGTGGCCATTAGTTATACAGGAATTACAACCATTTTAGTTAATTATTTAATAAAAATTTTAACTGGCAAGAAAACAATGATGGTATTAGTAATTGCTGGTGTTGCATCGCTATCTCAAAACGTGGTTCCAGTGCATATTGCATTTATACCTATTTTAATTCCACCATTATTAAAATTATTCGATGAGATGCGATTAGATCGTCGTGGGGTTGCAACAGCATTGACATTCGGATTAAAAGCTCCATATGTCATGATCCCTGCAGGGTTTGGACTCATTTTCCATGGTACGATTTACGATGGGATGCAAGAAAACGGTGCAGCAATTTCCATGGGAGATATTGCACTATCTATGATAATTCCTGGTGCAGGCATGGTTTTAGGCTTATTAATTGCTATTTTTATTACGTATCGAAAAGATCGTGTTGCTAAACCTGGTGCAGGTGGGACAGAAGTAATGGAGTCAGTGACGAATGAATTAAAAGAAGTATCCTTTAATCGCAATCACTTATTTACGATTATTGCGATCATAGCTGCACTAGCAGTACAGTTAATGACAGATAACTTAATTCTTGGTGCTTTAACAGGACTTGTTATTATGTTTGCGTTAATGGTTGTTCCATTTAAAAATGGAGACAAAATTGTAAGTGATGGGATTGCCATGATGGGGACCATAGCATTTGTAATGCTTGTTGCATCTGGATTTGGAAACATTTTAAGTGAAACAGGCGCAGTGGATGCCTTAGTAGAAGTCTCTTCTGGAAGTATTGGGGATAACAAAGCAGTGATTGCACTAATTTTACTATTAGTAGGGTTGGTTGTGACCATCGGAATTGGAACATCATTTGGTACGATACCAATTTTAGCAGCACTGTATGTACCTATTTGTTTAGAAGCAGGATTTTCACCAATGGCAATTGCAGTCCTTATTGGAACGGCTGGTGCTTTAGGGGATGCAGGTTCTCCAGCATCTGATAGCACACTAGGACCGACTGCTGGGTTAAATGCAGATGGAAAACACAATCACATCTGGGATACATGTGTTCCAACATTTGTGCACTTTAATATTCCGTTAGTGTTGTTTGGTTGGATTGGTGCGATAATTTTATAAGAAGCCTTTTAAGTAGTTAGGCTAGATAGATCTGAGTGAAAACTAAAAGTGGCTGCTTGAAGCGGAAGAGTAGTAAAAGAAATAATCGATATTAAAGAATAAGAAAAAGCGTTACAGGGCAAATTAAGGGAAAAACAATAGGTGGTTGGGTAATGCAAAAATTTGTTAAGAAGCTAACAATCATACTGATGTGTTTATTCCCTTTTTCTTTGTCTGTGACTATGGGTGAGCCTCAGGCAGCTGGATATGGTTGGGGATTTAAAAAAAACACAGAACATAAAATTCCAGATGTCGGGAAATACAAAGAAATGTTAGATAAATATGGTGCCTTTTACGCAGATCACTCTGGTGATAAACATATATACCTTACATTTGATAGTGGGTATGAAGAAGGCTTAACAGATGATATCCTAGATATACTGAAAGAAGAGGATGTCCCTGCAACATTTTTTGTCGCTGGCCATTATGTCGATAGTGAACCAGAGTTAATTAATCGTATGGTAGAAGAAGGACATATTATCGGAAATCATTCTTATCATCATCCAGAATTAACGATCCTAACAAAAGAGGGGATGAAGAATGAATTAGAAACATTGGAAAAAGCCGTTGCAGAGGTTTCTGACCAAAAGGAACTAAAGTTTTTACGGCCACCTAAAGGGGTCTTTAATGAACAAACCTTACAATGGTCCTATGAATTAGGCTATATTCATATCTTCTGGTCACTGACGCATATTGATTGGAATAAAACAAGTGAAGGATGGCAGCATCCATATGAACAAGTTATGAAAAATATTCATCCAGGAGCGATTATTTTATTCCATACGATTTCTGAAGATAATGTGGAAGCATTGAAACATATAATCCCAGACTTAAGAGAGCAAGGGTATGAATTTAAAAGCTTAGATGATTTAGTTTTGAAACATACGCTACCTGAACCTATACTTGGATATGAATAAAAAAGTGAGGCAATAATACTTGCCTCACTTTCGTCATTATAAGTGATGCTTTTTCAAATACGTATATGGATTCTCGTTGATAAATGGTGTATCTGGTATCATCCGATTATTTCGTTGGAGAACGGTCATTTTGTTGATGACACCGACAAGTAGATCTTCTAAAACTTCATTAATACGGAATTGAATCCCATAATAAAACGCATCGCCTCTTGCTTCATTTTTCCATGCAAGGGTTCCCTCTAATTCAAATTCCTCGCCCATTAAATTAAGATGAAAGATAAATTTAATTCCAGCATTTATAGGTAGCTTAAGTGTTGATAAGATTTTTAATCCACCGAGACTTATGTCTTCCACTAATACAGGTGCAGAACCAAGGTTAACTTTTTGTTGATTGACTTCATAGATTGTCATCTCACCTTGTATATGATGGTCAAACTCTAATCGAAAATGACTACGGCGCTCATCTTCTGGCATTTGAATCGTTTTCCATTTGGTTGGTTTAAGATACCCTGTATTCATCATTTCGGTAAACATCTCAGCTGGTACAGGTTTTGAATATAGATAGCCTTGAATGACATCACATTCTTTTTGTCTTAGAAATTCCAGTTGGTCAAATTCCTCGACACCTTCAGCGACAACTTTCATATCCAATTCTTTTGCTAAATGCAATATAGAAGAGATTATCACTTTATCACGCTTATTTGACGAACTGATATTTTGTATAAATGTTTTATCAATTTTAATGGTATCTGCTTGAAAGTCATGTAAATAGGTTAGAGAAGCATGCCCTGTACCGAAATCGTCAATCGAAAGGCATATTCCTAATTCTCTTAAGCGATGTAAAGTGTTTAATACATTTTTATCATTCTGTAATAGGGAACCCTCCGTAATTTCAAACACAAGATATTTACCAGGGATTTGATAGTGTTTAAGCTGTTCTTGGACAAATTCTACTAACCCTTTTTTCAAAAAGCGGATCGGTGAAATATTGATGGATATTGGTTGGATGGCAAAGCCTTGATCCTTCCAATTCCGTAACTGTGCACAGACTTTTTTTATAACCCAATCGCTAATTTCATTAATAAGATGATTTTCTTCGGCTAATGGTATAAATTCATCTGGAGACACTAGTCCCCACTCTTCATGTAGCCAGCGTATTAATGCTTCCGCACCTTGAATAGTGCCATTTTTTGGATCGACTAGTGGTTGATAAAATAACTCAAATGTTTCGTCTTTAATAGCATCTCGCATGTGCTGTTCAAGCTGATACCGCTTATAGGCAGAAATATCTTTTGTAAACGAATAAAGCTGTATATTACTTTTCCCAAGTTGCTTAGCATGATATAAAGCAGAATGTGCTGTTTCGATTAAGGTCAGTTTATCACCCCCATCTTCTGGGAAAAAGCTTACGCCTATACTTAAGGTTACGTGCAGCTTAAAATCGTTTACGATAATCGGAT
Source organism: Oceanobacillus halotolerans (assembly GCF_010993955.1). GTDB lineage: Bacteria > Bacillota > Bacilli > Bacillales > Amphibacillaceae > Oceanibacillus_A > Oceanibacillus_A halotolerans. The sequence goes on from NZ_WIXL01000006.1 coordinate 162,340, forward strand.
TCTCGACTCCTTTAATTACATTTTCTGCAAACTGAAAGAGATCATCCTTGTTTACATATTCTTTGACGATTAAAATAAAGTCGCAGCTTGTTAACCTTGCTAGGTAGCTGTTTTTTGGCAATGATTCAAGTATTCGTTTGGCAGCAATCTTTAAAACTTCATCCCCAATATGATAACCTAGTGAGTCATTAATAAGGCTAAGTCGTTCAAGATCAAGATAAAGTAGTGCAAATGGTTCTTGTTTATTGTTTTCACATAGTGCATCCAGTTCATCATATAAACTACGCCTGTTTGGCAAGCCAGTTAAGGTATCATGTGTCGCAAAGTATTCTAATTGCTCTCTCATTTCCTTTTCGGCGGTAATATCAGCAAGCAACCCAAATACATTTGTTAATTTTCCTTGATCATCAAACCATGGTACAGCCTGATCGTATACCCATTTCATTGTGCCATTTCCAGTTGTTATTTTATATTGATGATATAACGTTTCCCCACTAGCAAGCGATTTTTGGGCTTCAAGTACTCCCTGTCTTGATGTCGGATGAAGCATTTCTTCCCATGAATTAGGATTGTTATATAGGGAATCCCTAGAGGTTTCCAAAATATTTTCTGCACCTTTAGAAATAAACGTCAGCTTTCCTGTGTCATATTCTCGAACCCAAATTCCTACATCTAAGTGGTTAAAAATATGTCTATACTGTTCCTGTGTTTTTTCTATTTGCTCCTCCAGCATTTTTTGCTTAGTATAATCTCTAATAACTCCAACTAATTTTACCGTTTTATTGTTTTTACAAACAGCCTCTGCATGTACTCGAATAAAACGTATGTCATCTTTTTTATTTCCCTTAAAAATTCGATATTCTCTTTCATAGATTTTTCCTTTTCGAATGTCTTTTTGTAATATATGTTTTGTTTTTTCATAGTCTTCTGGGTGGATTAATGCAGAAACTTCTTCTAACTTTGGATCCTTTAGTGACTTACTGAGTCCAAAAATATCGTAAAATGCGTCGGATAAAAACATTTTATCTTCTTTCACATAGTATTCCCAGCTTCCAACATTCGCGATTTGTTGGGCATGGGATAGATGACTTTCGGTTAATTGTAATGCTTCAACTAATGCTTGATATTCTGTGTTTGCAATTCCATCCCTATCTGATGACGGTTGTGATTGATTTTGAACAAGGTATTTTTTAAAAAAATGCGTTAGAAATTTTGATTTGTTAGAAGAATGCTTTGACATCATAACACCTCTTATCCTTAGGCCGTTTTCTGAAAAAAATGTTGCTTTTTTAATTATAAATCTTACTGCATAGTTGATAGATTATACGTCAAAATGTTTAACATGGCTTTCTCACATTATTTATAAGGAGGGATAGCACAACTTAGTGGAGGAAATACGCGGAAAGCGAAGTGTATTTCCGTAGCGGTTTTTATAGATAAAACTACTGCACATTATATACAAGATGCGACGTTAAAAAACAGTAAAGAATGCGAAAAAGAGCCTATTTGTAGAACATGAAAAAATAGTTAATTTGTACTAATTATATAACAAATTTCCCATATAGAAAATAGGAATTTGCAATAATTTGTCGAAAAAAGTCGATCCGTTACTAATTATCAATATAGTATTTAAAATTTTTAAAACAATTGATATACTAATAGAAATACTAGTAAGGGGAGTGACAGTAGTGAAAAAAGAAGATCTGATTGCACCGATGGATTATAATATTGTAATGGAAATGGAACGTTATGCGCTAGAGGCGGATCGGAAAGCACTGATTTGGCAAAGTGAATCTGGACAAAAGAGAGAGATGACTTATGCTGAATTAATGAAAAGTGTCAATAAAATTGGAAACGCTTTCTTGGAAAGTGGACTGCAAAAAGGAGATAAAGTCCTTGTTATGATTCCGAGAATGATAGAGGCTTATGAAGTATATTTAGCGGCATTAAAGACGGGCATGATTGTCATCCCAAGTTCAGAAATGTTAAAAACAAAAGATTTACAGTATCGTATTACACATGGGGAAGTATCAGCAGTTGTCACTTATTTTCCATATGCTGATCAATTTAAGCCAATCAGCGAATTTAACCAATTAAAACGTTTTGTCGTTGGCAAACCAGCAGATGATTGGCAGTTTTTAGATGGTTTAAAGGAAGATGCATCAGAGCAACTGGAAATGGCTTCTACAACAAAAGAGGATATGGCCTTTTTATCGTACACATCTGGAACAACTGGAAATCCAAAAGGGGTTGTCCATACGCATGGCTGGGGGTTTGCACATTTAAAAACAGCAGCCGAAAATTGGTTATGTATTGAAGATGGTGATACGGTTTGGGCAACAGCAGGTCCTGGATGGCAAAAGTGGATTTGGAGTCCGTTTTTATCTGTGTTAGGTTCAGGCGCAACTGGGTTTGTCTATCATGGTAAATTTGAGCCGAAAACCTATTTGACATTGTTACAAGACCATGAGATTAACGTATTATGCTGTACGCCAACGGAATATAGGTTAATGGCTAAGGTTGATAATTTAGAAGACTATCAATTTCCTGCATTACATAGTGCCGTTTCAGCAGGGGAGCCATTAAATGTAGAAGTGATTAATACATTCCGTCGTTATTTTGATTTAACGGTACGAGATGGATATGGACAAACGGAAAACACCCTTTTATTAGGTGTGATGAAGGATATGGAAGTAAAGCCAGGATCCATGGGTAAACCAACACCTGGAAATGATGTTGCTATTATCGATGAATTTGGTGAAAAAGTACAAGCAGGTGAAATCGGGGATATTGCTGTGAAGGTAGATAGTCCAGCATTATTTCGTGAATACTATAAAGATACAGAACGTACAAAAATGTCACAGCGAGGCGATTATTACGTAACAGGTGACCAAGCTTCGATTGATGAAGATGGCTACTTCTGGTTTGAGGGACGCAGTGATGATATTATTATTAGCTCTGGCTATACGATTGGACCATTCGAAGTAGAAGATGCTTTGGTCAAACATTCAGCCGTTCAAGAGTGTGCAGTAGTCGCAAGTCCAGATGAATTACGTGGTAATATCGTCAAAGCCTTTGTTGTGTTAAAAGAAGATATTAAGCAAGATAATCCCGAATTGGTCAAAGAGTTACAAGACCATGTAAAAAGATTAACAGCACCATATAAATACCCACGAGAGATTGAGTTTATAGATGAACTACCAAAAACAACATCAGGAAAAATCAGACGTATTGCCCTACGGCAACAGGAAAAGGTAAAACAATAGATGAAACAGACAGGCAGGGAAAAGTCCCTGTCTTTTTATTTTGAGTTTTTTTGCAATATGTTCCTGTTTTCTTTGTCGCATAAGCTATATTTTGTGCAATAGTTTGGTCTATGAAAATCGCTACGGAAATACACTACGCTTTCACCAGGGGCATAAGTGCGACATCTGTTCAAACTTTTCGTTTTCACAGTGTCTTCTTTACCGCGGGCGGCTGTTGAGCCTCCTCGTGCTACGCACTCCGGGGTCTCACCTATGCCTCTTTTCCCGCAGGAGTCTCCGTGTATTTCCTCCGCTAAGTTGTGCAGTCTTAATTTTTATCATTACTATTGACAATGCGACAGTTGATTGAAGCGAATGATAGGGACTTATTTGATTCACATCGTCTTTTTACTTTTATAGAAAGTTATTCAAAGCTGTGGAAAATGCGAGACTCCTACGGGAAAAGGAACAGTCTGAAGACCACACAGCGAGCGTCTTTTGCTCGCGAGGAGGCTGAAGCGTTCCCCGAGGAAAGCGAGTGTTTTCCACAGCGTAGGTTTTGCAATCACTTTATAAGAATTAAGGAAGACATGCTAAACATTTACTGCGTATCATCTATCTTATATGCATGACGTAAAATGTGTGCTAATAAGCAGAATTGACGTGGTTATAATTCTAATGTCCCAAGTCCGCCTTCCCAAGCGAATGTGGGTTTTTTAATAAAAAACACTTGAAAGTCAAAATTGGTCAGAGTATAATATAGGTGTAAGGTCAAAGATAGTCAAAGTCAAACTTGTGAAAAACAAAATTAAATAAATGAACCAAACAAAAAAATGAAGGAGGAACGATTATGCAATGTCAACAATGTGGTAAAAATCCAGCTACTGTTAATGTTGCGATGCAATTGAACAATGAGAAGATGCAGATGCACCTTTGCCAATCATGTTTCCATGAAATCCAAGGAAAAATGATGAGTGGCAATGACTTTTTCAATGATTCATTCTTCGGTGGGAACGCAAATGATGTATTTTCGAAAGGATTTCATGCAAATGGTGCAAATCAATCAGGAACAACCACACATACGCAAGCAAATCACGGAGGAAATGGATTGCTCGATCAGCTAGGGAAAAACGTTACCCACGCTGCACGTGCTGGTTTAATTGACCCAGTTATCGGACGTGATCAAGAAGTAAAACGTGTGATTGAAACACTAAACCGTCGTAATAAAAATAACCCTGTATTAATTGGGGAGCCTGGTGTAGGGAAAACGGCCATTGCAGAAGGCCTTGCACTAAAAATTACAGAAGGCAATGTACCAGCAAAATTAATGAATAAAGAAATTTATGTATTAGATGTTGCATCACTAGTGGCAAATACAGGTGTACGTGGTCAGTTTGAAGAACGAATGAAACAATTAATTCAAGAGCTGCAAAATCGTAAAAATGTGATTCTATTTGTCGATGAGATTCATTTACTTGTTGGAGCTGGAACTGCAGAAAGCTCGCAGATGGATGCTGGAAATATCCTGAAACCAGCACTAGCACGTGGTGAATTACAACTAATTGGTGCAACAACGTTAAAAGAATATCGTCAAATTGAAAAAGATGCTGCACTAGAACGTCGCCTGCAACCAATTATGGTAAAAGAGCCATCTATTGAAGAAGCCGTTCAAATACTACATGGTATTAAAGATCGTTATGAAAAATTCCATGAAGTTCGATACTCTGATGAAGCCATTCGTGCATTTGTAACATTGTCAGAACGTTACATCCAAGATCGCTTCTTACCAGATAAAGCAATTGACTTAATGGATGAAGTAGGATCACGCTTAAACCTTTCAAATGCAGAAAAAGATTCCAACTCAATTGAAAAGCGATTAGAAGAAATCGTAAAAGAAAAAGAAGCAGCTGCAGAAAAAGAAGATTATGAACGTGCGGCCAATCTGCGTTATCAAGAAATTCAACTACAAAAACAACTAGACAAAGCAAAAGATGAGGATAAAGATATTCACGTCGATGTTTCGGATATTCAATTAATTGTAGAAGAAAAAACAGGTATCCCTGTGACAAAGCTACAAGCTGACGAGCAAGAAAAAATGAAAAATATCGGCAAAAACTTGAGCGAAAAAGTTATTGGACAACAAGTAGCAGTCGATAAAGTGGCAAAAGCAATTCGCCGTAGCCGTGCAGGATTGAAATCAAAATATCGTCCAATTGGTTCATTCCTATTTGTCGGACCAACTGGAGTAGGGAAAACAGAATTAACGAAAGCATTAGCGGAAGAATTATTTGGTTCACGCGATGCACTCATTCGACTAGATATGAGTGAGTATATGGAAAAACATGCCATATCTAAAATTATTGGTTCACCACCAGGATATGTTGGCCATGAGGAAGCTGGGCAATTAACCGAACGTGTCCGTCGTAACCCATATTCCATTCTTTTACTAGATGAAATTGAAAAAGCACATCCAGATGTGCAAAACATGTTCCTGCAAATTATGGAGGATGGTCACTTAACCGATTCACACGGCCGAACAGTTAGCTTTAAAGAAACGGTTATCATCATGACAAGTAATGCTGGAACAGGTGATAAACAAATCAATGTAGGCTTTAATGCCGAAACACATGAATCTGTATCCACATTAGAAAACTTGAGTGAATACTTTAAACCAGAATTCTTAAACCGTTTTGATGCGATCATCCAATTTAACGAACTGACAGAAGACAACTTACTAGAAATCGTTGACTTGATGCTTCACGATCTAGAAGAAACGATTGAAGAAAACAATATTGCGATCACGATTACAGATGATGCAAAACGCAAATTAGTAAGGTTAGGCTATGACAGACGATTTGGTGCAAGACCATTACGTCGTGTCATCCAAGATAAAATAGATGACCAACTTACTGATTTAATCCTTGAAGAAGAAAGTGTAGAGCATGTGAAAGTGGATGTCAAAAATGATGACATTGTTGTCGAGAAAGCATAACTGAATTAGTGAAAAGGCTATAGCATCTGTTGAGGGTGTTATAGCCTTTTTATTTTTTTACACGTTAGGAAAGTATAAAATTTTAGCTAAGAAGTAGACTAAGGCGTTGCTAATATTTTAATGTCCTAAGTATAAGAAAAACGAACACATTCGCTAAAGGAAGATCGAATGCGAGTTTTTCTAATTGTTAGTTGCTACATATTACATGTTTATTGAATAAATAGAAATGGAATATAGTGTGAAAACTATGCATGGTAAGAAATAACGAAGGGTGTTTTGCATGCAACAATCCATTCGAATTACTATCATTATGGTTTTATTTATTTTTATTATTCCGATTAGTGGTTATAGCTATGAATCAAATCTGGAGGTTCACTTTATTGATGTTGGACAAGGGGATAGTGTCCTGGTTAAAACACCGAACGATAAAGTCATTTTAATTGATGGTGGTCGTCCAAAGGTTGGGAAAAGGGTTGTGAACTATTTAGAAGATCATCATGTCAATGAAATTGACCTTATGATTTCAACACATCCAGATATAGATCATATTGGTGGTTTGATTGATGTAATGAAGCAGTTTAAGGTAAAACAAATTTTAGACTCTGGTAAACTGCATTCAACTGCAACATACGCCAAGTATATTAATGAAATACGAAAACAGGATATACCTTTTAAACTTGCCGAACAGGGGAAGAAAGTGAAACTTGATTCTGAATTAGAAATACGTATTTTGAATAGTTATCAAGGAATGAAAACAAATAATCAATCTTCTATTGCTTTAAAAATGACCTATGGGGAGATTGATTTTTTGTTGATGGGAGATGTGGAGAAGAAACAGGAAGAACAAATGCTGCGTAGTTACGATGTACAGGCTGAAATTGTCAAAGTAGCACACCATGGTTCTGATACTAGTACAAGTCTACCGTTTTTATATGCGGTAGGACCGGAAGTTGCGATGATTACGTATGGAGAGAACAACGATTTTGGTCATCCAGTTAATCGTGTCATTGATAATTTAAAACAGGTGGGTGCATCGATTTACTCTACAGCAACTTATGGAAATGTATCGATTATATCAGATGGAGAGAGTTATCTTGTTCTGCCAGAAAAAGAACCTCTCGATCATCTACCAAAAGAAGCTAGTTAAATTAAATGAAGATGAGATTGGAAGCGGAGCGCCATATGGAATGGCGCTTTTTGTATGGAGTGGGAGTGGTGGGGAATTTTGGATGGTGAATTGTTGTCAATGAAGAAAAGAGGAGTGAGGTCATTGAAAGTGGATCGAGGGAGCTTGTCAGTGCTAAGATCAGCCAGGGAAGGTCCAAAAAAGTAACAGAGGGAGCTTATCAGTGACCAAATTGGTAAGCGAATCACTAAAAAAGTAACAGAGCACGCGCTCCTCAATAACCAAACCACCAATTAAATCTTCAAATAAGTAACAGACATCCACCCCTCTTGCTAATCTAACATTCCCTAGTCCACCTAGAATTCAAAAAATTCCATAATACTTATTGACAAAACACTTTATTAGTTATATGGTTAGTTACATAAGTAATTAACCAATGAACGCTAAGGGTGGTTATGATGAAACGAACATTAGATGAAAGTAAGCCCATCTTTTTACAAATAAAAGAACAGCTAGAAGACTCTATTATCAATGAGACAATCCAACAAGGTGAACGGGTACCATCTACAAATGAATTTGCTGCGTTCTATGAAATCAATCCTGCAACCGCCGCAAAAGGAGTTAATCAGTTGGTTGATGAGGGGATTTTACGAAAACGAAGGGGTGTTGGGATGTTTGTGACACAAGAAGCAAAATCCATATTAATTGAAAAACGAAAAAAGACCTTTTATGACAATTACGTAAAGCCACTTAAAAGTGAAGCAGCGAAATTAAATATTAACAATGAACAATTAGTAGAGTTGGTTAAAAGGGGAGGAGAATTTGGTGAAAATTGAGGTAGAAAATGTCCAGAAGAAGTATAAGGATCAGTATGCTTTACAAGATGTTACATTCACATTGGAAGGACCTAAAATTTACGGATTATTAGGTCGAAATGGAGCGGGTAAAACAACCTTTATGGATATTTTAGCTGGTAATATCCTTCCATCAGCTGGTCGGATCAAGATTGATGGCGAAAATCCTTTTGATAATCAACGTTTAACTCAATCGATTTGTCTGATTAAGGAAGGCAATAATTTTAAGAAAGACTTAAAGATAAAGAATGTGCTAAAAATATTTTCCTTCTTTTATCCAAACTGGGATCATGCATTAGCGATGGACTTAATCAAGGAATATAACTTAAATCCTAACGCTAAAATTAAGACACTATCTAAGGGTATGGAATCGGCATTGGGGATTACGGTAGGTTTAGCTAGTAAGGCTCCAATTACTATTTTCGATGAACCCTATATTGGACTGGATGCAGCGGCTAGGAAGAAGTTTTATCAAATTCTCTTAGAAGAATACGAGGCGGAGGAACGGACAATCATTTTTTCCACCCACCTAATTGACGAAGTAAGTTTATTATTTGAGGAAGTCTTAATTTTGCAGGAAGGTTCACTAGTTTTACAGGAAAAAGCCGAGTTTCTACGGGAGAATACTTGTGCAGTTACAGGAACTGTTGAAGAGGTGGAAGCTTTTATTAACGGAAAAGAAGTATTGGATAAAAAGGAATTAGCTGGAATGATGACTGCTTATGTTTATGCATCAATGGAGGAAGCGGAATCGAGTGGCTTTAAAGTGGAAGGAATACCGATTCAGGATTTAATGATTTATTTAACTGAACGAAAGAAGGGAGCCTAAAAAATGCAGAAACAAATAAAAGGGTTACTATACTTTTACACAGCAGATATTCGTCATTCGTTGACTGTATTTTGGACAATTTTATTGGCAATATTGGTGGTGTCATTAACGTTTGTCTACTTTTTAGAAAGACTAGGAGATGGTTTTTTCACGTTTAGTTTAACAGGACCAATGTATGTTTATTGTGCGATTTTAGGATTTATCACTGTGAAAGAAGCCATTCCATTTTCTATTAAAATTGGAGCAACGAGAAAGAATATTTTTATCAGTTTAGGGATCTTTTTCTTTCTTCTTTCCTTTTCAATGGCTACAGTAGGAAGTTTGTTACAGGAGGCTATCAAGGGCTTAAATCAGTTATTGAATGTTGATATTTTTACCTTTCTCCATATCAGCCATTTCTTGAGTGATGTATGGTATAGCCGGATTTTAATTGATACGTCCATTATGTTCTTTTTATTGACATTTATGCTTGTCGTAGGATTAATTTTTTATCGTTACGGCCTGTTAGGCGGAGGGACTTTCCTTGGTATATTATTAGTCATATTTCTCGTTGGCATTACACAAGACTGGTTCGTTAATTTCTTTGGAGAGGTATTTCTGAATATAGATCTAGTATTCTTCATCCAACTATTTGGCATCGGGGTCAGCTTATATTTTCTTTCTTTCCTACTGTTAAGGCGAATCACCATTGTAAAAGTACGATAAAGCTTAACTCATTCGGTTCCGACTCGGCATGACGTGCTAGTACTAAGCGTTGCGATTGACGTGGCGTTCTTAGTCAGCCTGCTGGTTAACACGTAATAAGCAAAGGTCCAGACAATGATATGGTCTGGACCTTTCGCATGTATGAGCACGGTACTCGACTAGTTTGCTAATTCTTTCTTTTGTAATGTAAAGGTTGCACCAATGATTAATAGGATCGAGAGGATGAAGGTGACAATAGCTGCACCAATAAGATCACCTGGAATTTGTTCGATTAAAAGCATCTCATGAATGTGTTGGGCTATCATATTAGGACTCCAAGCTAAAACATGGCTAAATACTTGGGTGATTCCACTCATCGCGATGATCGTTGCTATCGTAAGAAATGCGACTAAGCCTGGTAATTTTACAAGTGTGTTATAAAAAATCGATAGGGATATTACGAATGTTAGCCATAATCCATAGAAAAAGACAACTTGGATAAAAGCAACAAAGGAAAGTTCACCAAATAATAAATTGATATAATACCAACTTACGAATAAGCCTAAAAATAGAGAGAGCCAGATAAGTAACAGATAAGATGTCCATTTGGCTGAAACATAATTCCAGTAGCTAACTGGTTTTACTAAAATAAGTTCTGACACGCCACTTTTTCGCTCGCCACTAATGGTTCCCATCGACATTAAGACAATGACTAGCACACCCATTGTACTCAATTGGCCTAAACTCATCATCACTGCATCAGCTGGTGAAAATTCAGGTAACTCAAAAGCAGTTCCTTCTGGCATCCCTCCTGCCATGTCAATAATTTGTGGCATATAGTAATTGGCAAGTGGGTCAAGAATAGCTAATAAAATAATGACGAGTGGAACCCAAATCCATTTGACATTTCGCCAGTTCTCTAATAATTCTTTTTTGAAAAGTGTCATCCATTGCATCATTGATTCACCACTTTCATGAACATGTCTTCCAGGGTGGCGCGACTAATCGAAAAAGTTGTGAGCGGCCAATTTTTGTTTGCTGCTAATTGTAGTATGTTGGAACGAGTTTTTGCTATATCTGTTGTCGTAACATGCAGTAAATTCCGATCGATATGAGAATTTGTAACTTCTGGGAAAGAATCTAACTGTTGTTGATAGGTTTCTAAATTTGATTCAAATCCAAGCTCAATTTTTGTTGTTTGATATTTAGCTCGTAAATGCTCCATGGCTCCAGACTCTACAATATCCCCATTGTGGAGTAATAATAGCTCATCACTTACTTCTTCGGCATCCCCTAGAATATGGGTGGAAAAGAGAATCGTCATCTCTTGTTTCAGTTTTTCCATTAATGTGAGAACTTCACGGCGACCTATGGGGTCTAATGAGGATACTGGCTCATCGAGAATCAACATTTTTGGGGAATGGATGATGGCTTGAGCAATACCAAGACGTTGCTTCATCCCACCAGAAAATCGGTTAATTCGCTCATCCCTTGCCTCTTTCGTAATACCAACTTGATCAAAAACTTCATCTGCACGTTTTGTTGTTTCAGATTTTGATAAAAAAGCAAGTTGCCCACTATACATTAGAAATTCCCTTGCTGTCATCCAACCATGAAAAACAGGGTACTGTGGTAAGTAACCAATATAGGGACGAATGTCAGCATTGGCATCAAGCCCCTGAAAGGAAACAGTTCCTTCTGACGGTTTTAATAAGCCAGCTAAAATTCGCAAAATGGTCGTTTTTCCTGCACCATTTGGACCGATTAAGGCAATACATTTTTCACTTGGTAGGGAGAATTGAACATTGTTAACAGCTGTCTTTGTTTTATAGTGTTTGGATAAATGATTAACCTGAAGAATTTCCATGACTACTGTCTCCTTCCAAGAATAAAGTATAAAATTGGTCCCAATGTGCTAACAAATAGGATTATTAAGACCCACAGCCATTTTGGTCCATTTGTTTCTTTGGTTCGGATTAAATCAATTAATGCAACTACCATTAAAATAGCTTGGATCACCAAGATTGGTGCTATGATGGCCCAATTGATATTTGCGAGTTCTTCCATTTTTTCTCACCTCGTAATTAAAGGATACCATTATATACGGATTAGGTCAGTAAAAGGTTCTAGGTAATGGGAAAAAGTAATCCACAAAGTTATGCACATTATCAACATTGTATTAATAGGATTTTTTTGTTATATCCACATTATCCACAGGTTGTAAATGAGTTATCAACAAAATGTCTGTGCATAACTTTTGTCGAAAGACCCTGAAATATCAGGGTTAATTTAATTAGTTATGAACAACTGTTAATAACCTGTTTATAACTAGTGGAAATAAAGGATGTATTCTAATAGCTTGTTGTTTATTAAAGTATGGATCCTGATGGATAGTTGATATATTATGTGTCGTAACTTTAGCATGACTTCCTTCCATCCTTTATAAGGTGAGTGCTAATACGGTGCTGCAGAAAAATACGCTTCACCATGGGCACAAGTGCAACATCTGTTCAAACTCTCTCTGTTCATTTTCACAGTGTCTTCTTTGCCACGGGAACACTTCAGCCTCCTCATTGAAAAACGAAGTGACTATCCAGAGCGGAAAGAATAGCACAAAGTTACGATGCATCATATATAAGCTACGACGTTAAGAAAACAACAAAGTATACAAAAAAATAAAAAACCGAAGCTGTTAACTTCGGTTTTCTGGCTTTGTGAATTGTTGTGATGCCTTATCTGCCTTTTTAAAATCACGCTGGTACAATACCTCTTGTGTTTTGGACAAAAACTTTAACCGTTCATTGTTCTTTTTATCCACCATGTCCAATCCCTCACTTATTTTTAGTCTACTATTAGCGTTACCTCCAATTTGCAAATTATACGCGCCTATTTTTCGCTAATAGTTGCCTGTAAAGCTTCTTCTAAATGAGGGTAGTGAAATGAATAGTTGTGTTCGATGGCTTTTTCAGGGATTACATATTGCCCCTTGGTTACAAGCAGACTCATTTCCCCGATAAGGAGTCGAAGCATCAATTTAGGTACTGGCAGCCAATATGGGCGATTGAGGACACTTGCTAATGTTTTTGTGAAATCTTTATTTCGCTCAGGATTTGGTGCTGTCACATTAACAGGTCCCTTTATCGCTTCATGATCGATACAATATGAAATCATGTTCACAACATCATCAATATGGACCCATGATAACCATTGTTTTCCCATTCCAATTGGACCGCCAATAAAAGCTTTAATCGGGAGCATCATGAGAGGGAGGGATCCTTCTTTTCCTAAAATAACGCCAAATCGCATATAGACGGTTCGAATGCCGATTGCTTCTGCTTGTTCGGCACATTGCTCCCATTCCACCACAACCTTGGCTAAGAAGTCATCACCAGATTGTTCCGTATCTTCCGTGAACGTTTGCCTTTCAGATGTTCCATAAAATCCAACAGCTGAACCACTAATAAAGACTTCAGGTTTTTCTGCCATATTGTTCATTAAATCAATTGCTTTTTGGGTTGATTCGATACGACTGCGCAGGATTCTCTCTTTTTTTCTTTTCGTCCAATAACCAAATAAGGAATCACCTGCTAGGTTTACAACAGCATGTATGGTAGGAAGGTATTGTGCCGTAACTTGATAATTGATGTATTTTACAAGTGGGGAATTTTCATACTTATATGGTGATCTAGTAAGTATATATACATAATGCCCCTGATTAACTAGCTGTTTGGTTAAATGTTTTCCGACAAAACCAGTTCCACCTGTCAGCAATATATTCATTTCTCACACTCCATTTGATTATGATCAATGATTTCTTTGTCTATTCCACCATGTTATTTTTTTAGCTTAATCTATTCTATGCAATCTTGTTTCCACTAATGTGGTGATATGCATTTTCTAGTATAATAAGGCAAAAGGGGGATCGGCATGACAAAAATTACACGTATTACAACGCAAAAACGACGTAAAAATCGGTATAACATTTTTCTGGATGATGGTCATGGGGAAAAATATGGGTTTAGTGTCGAAGAAGATGTGTTAATTGAATTTAATCTACGTAAAGGACTCTCTTTGGATCAAGCTATGATTCAGCAACTAGAACAAAGAGATACATTTCATAAAGCATATGCTCTTGCCATTAATTATTTAAGCTATCGAATGCGGACAAAGAAAGAACTTTATGACTACCTTGTCAAAAAAGAAGTGGATGACGAACATATTCCTAAAATAATGGACAGGCTAGAGCAGGAACATTTGTTGGATGATCGTCAATTTGCCGAAGCTTTTGTCCAAACACGAATTCAAACATCAAGTAAAGGTCCATTACTTATCAAAAAAGAATTAATAGAAAAGGGAGTAGCAGCCTCCATTGCTGATAATGCGATCCAATCCTATTCTTATGAGACCCAGCTCGCTAAAGCAGAAAAGTGGGTTACCAAAAAACTAAATCATCGAAAAAAAGACTCCTTTCAAAACCAAATCCAAAAACTGCAGACAACCTTAATGCAAAAAGGATTTTCACAAGATGTGATGAAAGAAGTTACAAGTGATTTATACGATGAAAAAGATGATGAATCGGAATGGACGGCACTCCAATATCACGGCGAAAAAATGCTTCGGAAATATAAATCAAAATATACAGGCTTTAAATTAGAACAGAAACTAAAAGAAGCATTATACCGAAAAGGCTTTTCACTAGATGATATTCAAGCTTTTATCGATAGCCTTGATGACGATTAGAAGTGCTGATAGTTTTTATCTCGAATGGAACGGATATGCTGACAAAAACGGTTTTATCCTTTACATAGGTTGTCACAGCTGATTGTATCAAAATATGAGAGAGAATCAACCGATATAAAGGCTGTCATGGCAGAAAGCACCTTATTTTAAGAGAGAATCGACCGATAGACAGCCTGTCGTGGTTGAAAGCATACAAGTAATTCAAGCGTTTTTGTATGTTAATTATGCTGCCCGTATATAATTTGTCGTTTTCTTCACGGTTAGTGAACGATTTATTTTTAGTCTTGATCTTTATTTTTTTCCTGCTTCTTCGGCAACCTTCCAGCCTTTTTGACCGATTCTCTAAGCAAAAATTCTATATGGCTATTTACGCTGCGGAATTCATCTGTCGCCCAAGCTTCAAGGGCTTCATATAGTTTCGGATCAATGCGTAGTGGGAAATTCTTTTTCTTTGCCATCTTACCCCTTCTTTACTGGTATAGTGATCCTGTGTTTATGACTGGCTGTGTCCCTTGCTCAGATACAATGGATACAAGTAAATTGTTAATCATGGCGACTCGTCTTTCATCGTCTAAGTCGACAATTCCTTCTTTCTCAAGCCGTTCAACTGCATCTTGAGCCATTTCTACGGCTCCATCTACAATTTGTTTCCGCGCAGCAATAATTGCACTTGCTTGCTGTCTTTGGAGCATCGCTTGAGCAATTTCGGTGGAATAAGCCAAATGTGTAAGTCTTGCTTCAATAACTTCTACTCCAGCAACCCTTAATCTTTCTTGTATTTCTTGGGTTAATTCTGCGGATACTTCTTTTGCATTTCCTCTAAGCGTTAATTCGTCTTCTCCAAACGTGTCATATGGAAATTTCGTTGCAACAGCACGGATGGCCGTTTCACTTTGGATTTCAACAAATTGTTCATAGCGATCAACTTCAAATACAGCTTTTGCTGCATCAATGACTTTGAACATAATGACTGCGGCAATTTCAATCGGGTTTCCATTTACGTCATTTACCTTTAATCTTTTGCTGTTAAAATTTCGAACACGAAGCGAAATCGTATTTCGAATTGTAAATGGGACGGTTAGTGCAATTCCTTCACGACGTATTGTCCCCACGTATCTTCCAAAAAAAATGACTACGACGGATTGATTTGGTTGAACCATCGTTATTCCAGACCCAAGTATAATCGTGATAGCAAGTAAAATTCCACCAATAACAAATTGCTCTGCTATAAAACTAAATACCGCACCAGTAAGGAATACCGCAATCGCAAATATCCCTACATACCCATTCATGACCCAAGCATCTTTCTCTTTGGTACCATTCATAAAATATCCCACCTTTTCGATTTTAAATATTATTACTATATCAATATGATATCATGTTTATGAATTTTCGTAAAATTTATTGTCAATAAATAAAAAGAGCCCATTTCAAAAAATGGACTCAGAGTTTCTATACAGTTGGAATTTATTAAATAACAGTAGGCCAATTCTGTTATGAATCGATTCGTATTTCTTTTCTCCCATCGTCTTGTTCATAAATAGCTTGTGCAACATCTTTTGGATCCTTTAGGCGTGATGGATCTGTAATATGGTTGGAGTCCTTCCAAAACGGTGTGTTCATTCCACCCATGTAGACGGCTGTTAGGCTCACGGGTTCTTCTTCTAATTCCTTTTGAAGACTCTCGGTAAATCCTTTGATGGCAAATTTACTGGCACAATAGATGGATTCATTCTTTTTGCCGCGTAATCCAGCAGTCGAGATGATAGTTAAAATACGTCCTTTACGCTCACGAATTAATGGTAAGGCACATTGGACGGTCAAAATAGTACCTTTAATATTGGTGTTAAGTGTATCATCGATATCATCCATCCTATAATTTTCGACAGGACCGAAAATACCAATCCCAGCATTATTAATAAAAATGTCTAATGTACCAATTTGTTGAAAAGCAATACTAACAGAAGCTTGTTCGCGGACATCACAGAGGACGACTTGGGCTGTGCCACCCTGTTCGATAATTTCATTTTGAACGATATGAAGTTTATTATCAGAACGTCCTAATAGAAATACGTTATACCCATTTTTTGCATATTGATGTGCTAGTGCACGTCCCAATCCACTACCAGCACCAGTAATAGCAACATTTGCCATTCCATTTCCCCCTCCACTATCATTTCTATTATTTCCATTTTCCTAAACTATTGGTAAAATGTAAACTAGTAGAGGGGGATTTATAATGGATTATCGATATAGTGATTTAACTATAGAACAACTGCGAGATGAAGTAGGGATATTAAAGGAAAAAGCACAAAAAGCAGAACAATTAGGGAATATTAGTGAAGTGCAAATTAACGAGCGAAAAATGCAAGTTGCGATTTCTTATACATTAAACCCAGAAGATTACAAAGCTGGTGAAACCTATGAACTAAATGGGGATCCAGGTCATACCTTTAAAGTGAATTACATTAATGGAGTATTTGCTTGGGGACACCGCGTAAATTTACTTGGTGAGGTTTATGATAAAGAAGAAGCTATTCCTATTTCGTTATTAGTTGAAAAGAAATAATCCTAGTATTTATTCCATAGAAAAGTATTATTAATCGGAACTTAAGGGATTAACTAAATGACGATTCATCGGATAAAATGATGCGGATCCTCATTCCGCTAATTAGGTAAATAAAATGGAAAATACCGTGTTTTAAGCATGTATCTTTGAAAAAAGCCAACAAACCAAAACAGCAGGGACGAAATTTCCCTGCTGTTTCGTAATGTTTTATACTGGATTATCGCCAATAAATAATTTATGCTGTAATTTATGCTCTGAAAAGATCCAACCTGTATAGGAGCTAATAATATCCATATTTTGATCTAAGTGGACAACAGCAACAAACGGATAATGTCCTTTCGATCTGTACCGTAAGTCAATAAATCGCACTTCCGTGAAATTATCATATTCATTGATTTCCCAACGATAGATCGGAGAGAAGGATAAAAATGCCGAGACATTTTTATCTTTTTTTACTTTTTCCATTAAGTCATTGCTTGGTAAGGGTACTTTTTCAAATTCATCAATAATCTCAATATGCCCATTTTCGACCGTGCCTACATAGAAGTGGGAAGTTGTGGTAATAGCAACCCGCCAAATATTTTGTTTAATCGTTGGCGAGGTAGCAACTTTTTCCGTCTCTGGAAAATGATCATGGATTTTCTTGACAATTTCTTTTTTATCCAAGTATCGCTTAACATAGTATAATAAGATGACGGTATAGATAACAATCCAAGTATAGCCTGGATTGGCACCAAGTAACCATGCGATAATCCCAGCTACATGTAGGAAAAAGATATAGGGATCAAACGTGTTAATAAATCCATGTGCAACCCACTTATTAGTAAAGGGACGATATGCTTGTGTTCCATAGGCATTAAAAATATCGACAAAAACATGGATGATAACAGCGAGAAATGTCCATGCCCATAAATGGAAAAAGTTTACCTGTGGTACAACCATATAAATGACACTAGCAATTAAAATCCCCCAAATTATAATGGCAGGGATTGAATGGGTTGCTCCTCGATGGTGACGGATATAGGTTGCATTATTTTTTAATTTTAGAATCGTATCGAAATCTGGCGCATGGGAGCCGACAATTGTTCCAACTAACACTGCTTGGAAGAGTGTTGGGTCTTGTTGAACAACTGGGTCTATTGTTGCTAATCCCCCTAAAGCAACGCCCATCACAATATGGGTACCAGTATCCATATTTAAAGGTCCTCCTTGGCCTTGTATTGGTGTAACTTTTTATAATATGAACAAAATCAGCTAAAACCATTCCACGAGTATTGGATCGGTTATTCATTTTTGGTTAATTTTATTTTAACATAAAGGTTGTGACAGTATGGATAATAAGACTTTACAAAATATTGACATTTCTGCCTTCCAACATGATTTAATAGACTGGTATGAACGGGAAAAACGTGATCTTCCGTGGAGGCAAGACCAAGACCCCTATAAAGTTTGGGTTTCTGAAATCATGTTACAGCAGACAAAGGTAGATACGGTAATTCCCTATTTTTATCATTTTATCAAGCAATTTCCTACTGTATACGATCTTGCTGAAGCAGATGAACAGGCAGTTCTAAAAGCATGGGAAGGGCTGGGTTATTATTCCCGTGCACGTAATTTACAAACAGCCGTCAAAGAAGTAGTTGCTTCCTATAGTGGGGAAGTCCCATCCGAACCGAAACAACTAGAAAAGCTAAAAGGAATCGGTTCCTATACAAAGGGTGCCATTCTCTCTATTGCATACGGACAAGCAGAACCAGCAGTAGATGGAAACGTGATGCGTGTCCTATCTCGAGTACTAAAGATTGAAGAAGATATTAGTGTTCCTCGAACGAAAAAATTGTTTGAATCCATTGTCCGTGAGCTTATCTCCAAGGAAAATCCATCTTCGTTTAATCAAGGTATAATGGACTTAGGTGCGATGGTTTGTACTCCAAAAGCCCCTATGTGTATGTTATGCCCGATTCAACAACATTGCACGGCGTTTGACGAGGGAATCGAACAACAATTACCAATTAAGTCTAAAGGGAAGAAAACAAAAACCGTTCCCCTTGTTGCCTTGCTAATTCAAAATGATCAAAAGGAATACTTGATTGAACAGCGCCCGTCAAAAGGATTATTAGCTAATTTATGGCAATTCCCGATGGCACCCATTGCAGAAATTGGGTTTGATCATATCGAAAATTGGTTCCAAAGTGAATATGGTATTGCGGTCACATTAATGGAGAATGTTGGAACGCAAAAACATGTTTTTTCCCATTTAGTATGGGATTTAGCCATTTATAAAGCGAACACTGTTGCAGAAGAGACATTAGATGAGCGGCTTACATTTGTGAAAAAAGAGGATCTGGACAATTTTCCATTCCCTGTTTCCCATCAAAAAATGATGACCTATATTTGACGGTTAAAAAGGTTACACATGGGGTTGCATGGTAACCTTTTCTTCTCCATTTATTCTTTTCGACTATGCATTTCATCATTAATTTCGTGTAAAATGGTTAACCCTTCCGAATTTACATATGGTAAAAGCTGTGAAAGAGCATGTTGGAAATACATTAACTCATTATCGTCCCATTCTGTTTTACTCATCATTGATAATTCAGTAAAGTCTCTTCTCATATCGAACATCCTCCAAAAAGTGATGTTTGCTTCTAATGTATGTTAAATTCCTGATATTATTCTTTGGTTTGAACATGGTGATAGATGGATTACTTTACCATTTATGTTTTTCTCATAACTTCCGCAATCCTGGAGAAATTAAGTAATGCGGAGGTGATATTGATGGCTAAGAACCCAAACAAAACACAGTCAGGTACTAATGTTCAACATGTAAAGCAACAAAACCAAAAAGCGGCTCAAGGTCAACAACAGGCAGGCCAAGGTCAATATGGCACTGAATTTGCATCCGAAACAAACGCTCAAGAAGTGAGAAAACAAAACCAAAAATCTCAACAAAACAAAAAGTAACTGACGTATCTCCCCCAATTTTTAAATAAAAAGAGCTTCCATCATGATGGGAGCTCTTTTTGTGTGGGATATTAAATGTGGTCGTAATACTTTATATTTCATTCTGTTCGCATTATAATGTATGCAAGATAAAAAAATTACTATAATTTATTATGAAAGTGGTGTGTAGAAAGGGAGATTCAATGGCTGGACCAGGAGCAGGCGAAAAAGTTCAAATTAAAAGCTATAAACATAACGGAAAATTACATCGTGTATGGGAGAGTACAACTGTTTTAAAAGGAACGAAGAGCGAAATAATCGGAGCCAACGATAAAACATTTGTAAGAGAAAGCGATGGTCGCACTTGGACAACGAGAGAGCCTGCTATTTGTTATTTCCACGCCAAGTACTGGTTTAATGTTATTGGAATGTTACGCGGGGATGGGATTTATTACTACTGTAATATTAGTTCACCATTTATTTTTGAACATCAAACGATTAAGTACATTGATTATGATTTAGATGTCAAGGTTTACCCAGATATGACATATGATTTGTTAGATGAAGATGAATATGATGAACATAAAAAACTAATGAATTATCCAGTAGTACTAGATCATATCTTATATTCCAACATGGATTATTTATTGCAGTGGATAAGACAACGGACAGGTCCATTCGCCCCAGAGTTTGTCGATCAATGGTATGAACGGTTTCTAACCTATCGCTAGGTTAGGGGAAAGCTTTAATAACCTTGTTACATAATAGGTAGCAAGGCTTTTCTATTTTTTATGTTAGGTTCATGACAATGTAGTAGTGGTATGACCATTAATCGTCTGCAAATGGATGAGCTTTTACCACATCAGAGTATATAAGGGGAAGGTAAATGTATGAGTAGTGTGAAGCAGTACATGAAATATGTAAAGCCATACAAATGGAAGATTGTATGGACAATTTTAATTGGCGTGATTAAGTTTGCGATCCCGTTATTAATTCCGTTAATTTTAAAGTTTGTCATCGATGATATTATTAATGCACCAAACATGACAGACTCAGAAAAAATATCCCAGTTGTTTTGGATTATGGGAATCTCGCTTGTAGTATTTCTTATTTTGCGGCCACCAGTAGAATACATTCGCCAATATTTAGCACAATGGGTTGGCAATACGATTTTATATGATATTAGAGATAGATTATTTGATCATTTACAAAAACTGAGCTTACGCTATTATTCGACAACGAAAACTGGCGAAATAATTTCCCGGGTAATACATGATGTCGAACAAACGAAAAACTTTGTCATAACAGGTCTTATGAATGTGTGGCTAGATATGGTTACAATTTTAATTGCCATAGGTATTATGATGTCGATGGATTTCTGGCTCACGATAGGCGCAATCATTTTATTCCCACTGTATGGAATATCCGTGAAATTCTTTTATTCCAAATTACGTCGGTTAACACGGGAACGTTCGCAAGCATTAGCAGAGGTTCAAGGTCACTTGCATGAACGTGTACAAGGAATTCCAGTCACCAGAAGCTTTGCGTTAGAAGAATATGAGCAGGACCAGTTTGAAGGTCAAAATGGAAACTTCCTATCCAAGGCATTAAACCATACAGACTGGAATGCGAAAACCTTTGCTGTGATGAACACAATCACAGATTTGGCACCACTATTGGTTATCGCCTTTGCTGGTTATCAAGTAATCAGTGGTAATTTAACAATGGGGACGATGGTGGCATTTGTCGGATATATGGAGCGGGTTTATAGTCCATTACGTCGACTCATTAATTCTTCGACTGTTTTAACCCAATCGATTGCTTCAATTGACAGGGTGTTTGAATTAATGAATGAAAAATATGACATCAAAGATAAAGAAAATGCGGAAACACTTCAACATGTTGAAGGTGTCATTGATATCGAAAGTGTAACCTTTAAATATGAAGAAGAGGAAGAAGAAGTATTAAAAAATATTAATTTACATGTGGAAAAAGGAGAAACGATTGCCTTTGTCGGAATGAGTGGTGGCGGAAAATCTACGTTAATTAGCTTGATCCCACGATTCTATGATGTGACAAATGGCTCCATCAAAGTGGACGGTACAGATATTCGAGATGTCAAAGCACGTTCATTACGTGATCATATCGGAATGGTGTTGCAGGATAACATTTTATTTAGTGAATCGATTGCGATGAACATTCGAATGGGAAATCCTGATGCGACAGATGAAGAAGTCATTGCTGCCGCAACAGCAGCTAATGCACATGTCTTTATTAAGGATTTGCCGCATGGATATGATACCTTAGTAGGGGAACGTGGTGTCAAACTCTCAGGTGGTCAAAAACAACGAATTGCCATTGCTCGGGTATTTCTAAAAAATCCACCAATCTTAATTTTTGATGAAGCGACATCTGCCCTGGATTTAGAGAGTGAGCATACGATTCAAGAAGCAGTTGAAAAGCTAGCATCAGATCGAACCACCTTCATTGTCGCACATCGACTTGCAACGATTACACATGCTGATCGAATTGTCGTTATTGAAAATGGAGAAATCCAAGAAGTAGGATCCCATGAAGAATTAATGCGAATGCGCGGAAGTTATTATAACTTATATCAAGTGCAAAACCTCGATACACCAGAATATAGTCATACATGATAACGGAGAGGGGTACAATCTATATGGGTTGTATCCCTGTTTTTTTATCCCGCATGTAACGGGAAGTAAGACCCCCACTTCAAGATTTCTTAGGAGATCTAAGAAAGATAAGTGGGGGATCAAACTGCCCGAAAATGTCTGATTTGTGCAACTAACAATCAGTGGGGGAGGAAAGGAAACCCCACTGAATGAAGTTTCACTTTATGAAAAATAGTGTACCCTACACACATGTGCATGAATTGTCGGAGGTAATGTAGTAAACTCTGTTATGTTTAGGAAAGAGGAGGTCAATCAATGGATTCGCTAAAGGATATGAATGAAGCAGTAAAATATATTGAGGAACATGCTCAGAAGATATAGACTTTAAACAAGTGGAAAAGATAGCCTATTGCTCAGAATACCATTTTAGTCGAATGTTTTCTTTTCTTGCTGGAATTTCATTATCCAAATACATTCGCCGAAGACGGTTAACACTAGTCGCATTTGAATTACAACAGAGCGAGAGACGAATTATTGATATTGCGCTGAAGTATGGTATCATTCACCAGATTCATTTACGAGAGCTTTTCATAGTTTATATGGAATCACACCATCTGAAGCGAGAAATCATGGTCAAGCACTAAAAGCATACCCACGCATGACCTTCCAATTATCGATTCGAGGAGGCAGTGAAATGAACTATCGTATGGAGGAAAAAAATCCATTTGAAATTGTTGGTATTATGAAACGAGTCCCGATTGTCTTCGAAGGGGAAAACCTGGAAATCAATGCAATGTGGAACATGTTAGATAGCGGGAAAATCAAACAAATCACTGAACTTTCTGACATATAACCAAAAGGGATGATCCAAGCATTTACTAATTTTTCTGAAGGTCGTATGGAGAAAAAAGGGGCTTTAGATCACTATATAGGAGTGGCAACGACTAAAAATACCCTTGAAGATTTTTCAGAACTTGACGTTCCTGCCTATACGTGGGCCGTATTTACATTGATAGGGTCGTTTCCAGATGATTTACAAGCAACATGGGGACGTATTTATTCTGAATGGTTCCCATCCTCTACCTATCTACAAGTCAATGGACCAGAAATCTTGTCGATCAACAGTCCCGATTTAACGTCCCCATCAGTGGAAAGCGAAATTTGGATACCTGTTACGAAACGGTAAATATGGATATGGTGTTGGATGGGGATTGCTCAACGTACTATTCCATCACCGGAATGCCATCTCTGTTACCTAATGCAAGAGGTTAATAAAAAGTAATAACAGAGAGATCATCTCCAGTACTTTTCCAAAGGCACTTTTCGTATACTTTGTTGTTTTTTATATGCATTATCTATGTGCTGAGCAGTAACTAGTGGCCGTTACGTTTAGACGTATGCAATTGTTGTAGTTATTCTTTGGATCATTTAATGTTCTATTGGCTTTATTCCCGTTGATTCCGGTCCGATAGAGATGTTCTAACGGACTATTCGAGAGGTGATTCGTTGATTCCGGTCCGATAGAGATGTTCTAACGGACTGTTCGAGAGGGGATCCGTTGATTCCGGTCCGATAGAGATGTTCTAACGGACTATTCGAGAGGTGATCCGTTGATTCTGGTCCGATAGAGGTGTTCTAACGGACTATTCGAGAGGTGATCCGTTCATTCCGGTCCGATAGAAACGATCTAATGGATTTTTTCTTTGTGTTTATTACCGTTTGTTCTGTATCGATTTTTAATATAATTCATATGTTACCATTCACGTCACATCATCCGTCTTATATGCAGGATGTCTCATACCTAAAAGCAACAATCTTTTAGAAAACAGCCTTTCCAAAAACAGTCACAATCCATAAAGAAGCCTACGAGACGTATCCTGTCTCATAGGCTTTTTTAAAACACGATTTTATCCCGCATGTAACGCGGAGTATGACGTTATTTTTCTGCCATTTGACGAAAGGCATGTCCAACGGCTTCGATTGTTTGATCAATATCTGCTTCCGTATGTGCGGTAGTTAAGAACCAGGCTTCAAATTTAGATGGAGCCAAATTAATACCTTGTTCGAGCATCAATTTAAAGAATGTCGCGAAAGCTTCCCCGTCACTAGCATCTGCTTGTTCATAATTGGTAATCTCTGTATCACCAAAGTAAACCGTTAAGGCACCACATAAGCGGTTAACGGAAATAGAAATGCCATACCGTTTCGCTTGTTCTAGGATTCCGTTTTCCAAGCGTTCGCCTAATTGATCAAGCTGCTCATAAACACCATCTTCTTGTAATACTTCTAGACAAGCGATTCCTGCTGCCATCGATGCTGGGTTACCAGCCATTGTTCCAGCCTGATAGGCAGGTCCAAGTGGTGCAACCTGTTCCATAATGTCTTGTTTTCCACCATAGGCACCGATTGGCAAGCCACCTCCGATAATTTTACCCATGGCCGTCATGTCCGGTTCAATACCGTATACCTGTTGTGCACTTCCATAGGTGAAACGAAAAGCGGTGATGACTTCATCGTAAATAACGAGTCCACCAACCTCGTGTGTTAGGTCATTTACAGCTTGTAAAAATCCTTCTTTCGGCTCGACGATTCCAAAGTTACCAACGATTGGTTCCACTAATACTGCTGCAATTTGATCTCCCCAATGATCTAGTGCTTGTTGAAAGGCATCCAAATCATTAAATGGAACGGTAATGACATCCTGTGCAACAGATTGTGGAATACCAGCAGAATCTGGTGTACCTAGTGTTGCAGGACCTGATCCAGCTTCAACTAATACAGCATCAAAATGACCATGATAGCAACCAGAGAACTTGATTATTTTATTTCGGTTTGTATAGGCACGTGCAACACGAATCGTTGTCATCACGGCTTCGGTACCAGAATTTGTAAACCGAACCTTATCTAAGGATGGAATAGCATCCTTAAGCATTTCAGCAAATTGGTTTTCTAGACGTGTAGGTGTTCCATACAGTACACCATTTGTTGCGGCATTAGAGATTGCCTCAGCAATGTGTGGATGACCATGTCCTGTAATAATAGGCCCATATGCTGCTAAGTAATCTATATATTTGTTTCCATCGACATCCCAGAAGTAAGCACCTTTGGCATGTTCCATATAAACAGGTGTTCCGCCACCTACCCCTTTGTAGGCGCGTGATGGTGAATTAACACCACCTACAATATGATCTAATGCTTCTGTATGTAATTGCTTTGATGTTGAAAAATTCATTGTGGCTATGACCTCCTAATCTTCTCTCTATTTATCCTATCGTAAAAAGATAAAAAAATAAATGACAAGCTATTTCACAAAGGAGCATAGAATGACAATGGAAGGGTGGGGAGAGATGGATATTATTTCTTGGATCGCACTAATCATCATCTGCTATATCTTGATTCGTAGTATTGTGAAGTTTATTCGAGGCAAAAATGTACGTGCCTATATGGAACGATCAGGGAGTTACTTTTCAGCTGAGCTATTTTACACACTACTTGTCATATATAGCATTGTTATTATTGGGTTTGCGCTTATTTATTTTATCCTTTCTTTCCAGCATATTACGTTGGTCGAAAATGGAGAACTGCGGCAAGTTAATACAATTGGTACCTTGATTCATTCCTTATACTTCAGTGGGGTTACGTTACTGACAATTGGTTATGGGGATATTACACCAATTGGAATTGGTAGACTAATTGCTTTAATTGAGGCGATGATCGGTTATATTTTACCAACAGCATTTGTGCTACGTCTTGTTCAAACGAATCAACGGGATAGAGAACAATAACGTGAATCTTTTGCATTCCACACTCTATATGCTATCATACTTGTTATAGTATTGATTAGATATGGAGGTATTTCGGATGAGTATTGAAATAGGGATAGAGGCACCAAATTTTACATTGCCGAATCAGGATGGCGAGTTGGTAAATCTATCTGATTTTAGAGGAAAGCATGTTGTGCTTTATTTTTATCCGAAAGATATGACACCAGGCTGTACAACGGAAGCATGTGACTTTCGTGATGCACAAAAAAGCTTCCAAGACTTAGATGCCGTCATAATCGGGGTTAGTCCAGACCCAGTTGAACGCCATCAGAAGTTTATCGATAAGCACGATTTACCGTTTATGTTGCTAGCAGATGAGGATCATAAAGTGGCAGAAGCCTATGATGTTTGGAAATTAAAGAAAAATTTTGGAAAAGAATATTACGGCATTGAACGTTCTACCTTTATTATTGATAAAGAAGGAAAAATGCGAAAAGAATACCGCAAAGTAAAAGTAAAAGGACACGTTCAAGAAGCACTAGAATTTATTCGGGAAAATTTAGCATAAACCTATATAATAGCATTGGATAGCATATCAATTAACATTGGTATGCTATTTTTTAGAAGGTAAGAAACAACCATGGCTCGCCTTGAGCAAGCCCACCATCTATCATGAAAATGGATCTCTAATTTATTGTAATGCAATTAAGCCCTTCAAAAAAATAATGATGAAGGGCCTAGCTTAGCATTGCCTTTTATAGAAAATGATTTCTTAGGAGATCCAAGAAAGATAAGAGGGGGATCAAACTGCCCGTAAATGTCCGATTCGTTCAACTAACAATCAGTGGGGGAGGAAAGGAAATCCGCACTGATTGAAGTTTCATCTTATTAAACAATTTTGAACATTCCCCCTTTCCAGTCTATGTAAAAACCGCTATGATAGAGGTACAAACTTTTTTGGAGGGAGAAATGGAATGGAAGTCCTTTTTTCAGCAAAATTATCAGAAAAACATAAAACTAGCTTACAAACACAATTTCCTACTGTATTGTTCACTTTTTGTGACAATATGGCAGAAGCAGAAGAGCATATAGACAAAGCCACAGTTTTAGTAACATATGGGGAAGATCTGACGGGTGAACTAGTGGAGAAGGCAGTGAACTTAAAGTGGATTATGGTTATATCAGCAGGTTTAGATAAAATGCCATTAGATGTCATCCGTGAAAAAGGAATTATCGTGACCAATGCACGTGGTATTCATAAAGTTCCAATGGCAGAGTATGCCATTTCCATGTTGTTGCAAGTATCGCGTAGTGAAAAAGTGTTAATCCAGCAAGAAAAAGATCGTAATTGGGATCGTTCTGCTAGACTACAGGAGATCACTGGAAAGACGATGATTGTTGCTGGGACTGGCGCAATTGGTCAGGAAGTGGCTCGTTTAGCAAAAGCTTTCCGTATGACAACATATGGAGTGTCTCGAAGTGGGAAAGCGGTGGAGTTTTTTGATAAAACGTTCACAACCGAACAGCTAGTAGAACTGTTGCCAGAAGCAGATTTCCTCGTGTCAGTACTCCCGAGTACGAAGGAAACAGACAACTTATTTACATATAATAGCTTCGAGCAGCTTCCAGATCATGCCATCTTTTTAAACATGGGGCGCGGCAATGTGGTAGACAGCGAAGTTTTGCTTAAGGCAGTACGTAATGGAGAGATTGACCATGCGGTATTGGATGTGTTCCATGAAGAGCCATTGCCAAGAGATCATGCGTTTTGGATGGAGGAAAACATTACGGTGACACCACATATGTCTGGTCGTTCGCCACATTATGTAAGACGTGCCTTGGCTATATTTAAGGAAAACTTAGAAGCTTACCAAGAAGGTCGTACAGATTTAACGAATAAGATCGATCCTAACAGGGGGTATTAACATGCGGATTTATACTCGTTCCGGGGATAAAGGTAAAACGTCTTTAATTTATGGAAAACGCGTACCGAAAAATGATCTCCGTGTAGAAGCGTACGGGACATGTGATGAGGCGAACTCGATGATTGGATTAGCCTTAAGCTATGTATCGAAGGAAAATTGGGAAGAAAAAGAGGAATTTCTAAGTACCATGCACCGTGTTCAAACGATTTTATTCCATGTGGGAGCAGAACTGGCAACACCAAGTGATAAAGAAGTAACGTGGAAACTGAAGCAGGAACATATTGATGAATTAGAATCTAAAATTGATGAATGGGACAAATCGTTAACCCCACTTAAGAACTTTATCTTACCATCAGGTCACCCTGCATCAAGTGCACTTCATACAGCACGGACAGTGGCAAGACGAGCTGAGCGGACAGCAGTCGGGTTAGGAGAGGAACAAGTGAATCCGCTGGTGGTCTCCTACTTAAATCGTTTGTCCGATTTTTTATTTGTTGCAGCACGCTATGTCAATCAAGCATTAGATGGCGAAGAAATTCCGTTACAAGTGGATGTGTAAAAAAAGAAAGCAACTCCTTAACGTGGAGTTGCTTTTTTGCGTCTTGGAAATTATAAAAATTAGACCTATGAATAACTGAACAATAGGAACAACCACGGCCAGCTCCAGTGCTAAATTGTAGCGAGACTTTCTTCACCTCCGTACAATAAGTCAACATCGACTTCTTATGGTCGCCGTGTTTCCTTTATCTCCTATGAGGGAATGTTCGATTAAGACCGTCGATTTGCGCGACAACATCGAACCACCTGGCATGGCCAGGTGTAGTCCGTACGTCGCTAACCGTGCACTTCTAGCTTTTGTTCGTTAAAGGTTTTCATGGTAAAAAACGTGATAAATGTAATAATGTATCCGATATTTCAATATACTTATATTGACAGGACAATGCAATAACAAGTACACTAATTATAAGGATTATAAAGTAATAATTTTATTAAATATTAATTATACTAGGTGAAAGCGAGGTGCATGACGATGTCTGAAAAAAAGTTACAGCAAGCGATCGATACATTAAAAGAATCAGGCGTGCGAATTACACCACAACGTCATGCCGTACTTGAATATCTTTTAAACGCGATGACTCATCCAACTGCAGATGAGATTTATAAAGCATTAGAAGGTAAATTTCCAAATATGAGTGTTGCGACTGTTTATAATAATTTACGTGTATTACGTGAAATAGGTCTCGTTCGTGAACTCTCATATGGAGATGCTTCAAGTCGATTTGATTGTAATACATCTGAGCATTACCATATCATTTGTAATGATTGTGGGAAGATCGTGGACTTTCATTACCCGTCTCTAGATGAAGTGGAATCGCTAGCAGAGCAAGTTACAGGCTTTGAAATCAGTCATCACCGTATGGAATTGTATGGTAAATGTGAAGAATGCCAAGCCGTCGACACCCAAAAGCATTAATTGATAGTGAAAAATAAGAATTAAAAAGACTCCAGTACAAGGATATGTAACTGGAGTTTTATAGTTGATTTATTTCGTTTTATCTTGCTTATTCTTTTCTCTTCGGTAACGTCTTGTATTATATTTTTCATCAAACTCTTTGCCTTCTAAATCTTTATCCAATGTTAATGGTTGTTTGCAATGCATACAAGCATCCACTCGTCCAAGCATTTTTGTCGGTTTTTCACAGTTCGGACAAATAATAGGTACTGCTCTTGTCGATAACATTCCTATCCAAAAATAAACCACCATACTGAATAAAATGAATAAGATCCCTAGAATGAAGAAGATCGTCATTAGCCATGGAATTTTTTTGGCTAAAATACCACCATACATCACAATAATCCCAACAAAGATAAGGATTAAGGCAAAAGAACGGATTTTATTTATTTTACTTGAGTAGACTAATTGCCCCATGTCTGTCCTCCTATCTATTACATTAGATACTATAGCATATTTTACTGCATTTTTTATATAGGAAAAAGGATTTTGCTAAATGATATCGAATTATATAAAGTAATATAATTACGTATAACATGGTATATCACAGTAAAATAGAGTGTTATCTATTGGAGGATTATATATGGAAAGTTTAGTACGCCCAATTTATCAGGAACGAACGAGTGACCCAAATACATTAGGGGTTCTTATCATAGAAAAAACAAAACCAGTAAGTCCAGTTACGGAAAACTTTGATAGTATATTATTGATTATTGTAAAGGATGCTGAAAAAGCATGGTATGTGAAACATTATGAGCTTGATGAAGATAAAGATGTTGCACTACATATCGTTCGGGAAAGTTTATTAACAAAATGGATTGATCAAAATGAAAATCGAATCGCAACAGAGTGGATCGTGTATGGACGAATTATCTTTGATCGAAATGGATATATGGCAGCTTTAAAAGACCAACTTCGATCATTCCCAGAAGATAAACGAGATCATCGGAAACTCATTGAATTAGGAAAATTAATCAAGAGTTATCATGATGTCAGAGATTTATATGACTTAGGTCATTATAAAGATGCTTATAGTCGTATGGTACATTGTCTCCACTATATTGCTCGTCTTGCTGTAGTAGAGAAAGGGTATCTTCCAGAGATCACAGTTTGGGATCAAGTGAAAAATTTAGATCCAGAAGTATATAAACTTTATAATGAATTAATTGGAAGTAGTGAAGAACTAAAAAAGCGGATCGAACTATTATTGCTGGCAACCGATATGCTCATTCATTCGCGTACAAAAATAGCTTCTAAGTATTTAATTGATGTCATGCAAACGAAAAATAATGCATGGACTTATTCAGAGCTAAAGGAACATCCATTATTATATCCATACGAACTGAACCTGACGACGATCCTTGCTTATTTAGTAGAAAAGGATATTATTCATATAGAACGGAGAAAGACAAAAGGGGAAGGTGTTTATAAACGGGTATATAAAGTAAACAATGCATAAGAAAAGGAACATGTTCGCTATTCTATGATAGGGGGATAATGTTGTGGTTGTTGTTGGAAGAGATAACCACTAACGTTATCCCAAAAAAATGTTGACTTTCATTTCGTACCATGGTAAATTTAAATCCGTCGCAAAAAGCGCACAGCAATTAGCGACGAAAAATTAAAAATTACCTATTGCAATGTTTAGTTGTTATATGATATAGTTATTTAGCTCCTGAAAGGGAACAGATATTATTATTTACGAATGAATATTCAACAAAATAATTGTTGACTCTTAATCACAAATATGTTATATTATTAAAGTCGCTTTAACAGCGACCCACTTATTGAAAAAAACTTATTGACTTTATATAGTTAATATGATATAATTAAAAAGTTGTCACTAAGACAACACTTGAATTTTGCTCCTTGAAAACTGAACAAAACAACCAGTATGTCAAGTACGAATGAAAGCTAAGAATTTCGTAA
>NZ_WIXL01000007.1 GCF_010993955.1 Oceanobacillus halotolerans
CTCAAACATCATACAAGAGGGCTATTTTTATATCAAGTCCCTTTTACTTTACAAACAGGAATGCTCCTCGGAAAAAGACCACTTCCTCAGGGGTCTTCGGACACGTGTTGTTCCTGCAGGAGTCGATTGTCCTACGCTCCAATCAACTAATGTATAGTTACGTAAATACATGAATAAACATAGCTCAAATCAGCGTAGGAAATACACGTAGACTCCTGCGGGAGGAACGGCCTAGGTAAGACCCCTAGAAACGTGTGACGAGTTGAGGAGGCTCAACAGCCACCCGCGGAAAGCGAAGTGTATTTCCGAAGCGGGTAAATGCTCCAACCATCTTTTATTATCTTTATATACTTACTCAAACTTAATTTATATGCTACGATACTTATGAAACTCACGAAATTAGGATAAAAAAGCATTTTGACGTGAAGTGTAAAACATATACAATTTAACTACCTATAATCTATGATAAAATAACGATACGAAATACATAACCAACAGGAGTGGGAAACGATTGAACAAAAAAGATATAGCAAATATCCGAAAACAATTTAAAGTAAATAATGATCTGTTAAAAATAAATGATATCTTTAATGTGTACATCATGAAAGAGTCGAGCGATATCTATCATCATCAAAGTACCCCATTTGAATTGCTGGAAGAGGAACAAAAAGAATTGTTTATGGACAATTTTAAAAAGGTACTATCTGGTCAGTTAGATGAAAAATTGTTTGAATTAAAATTTCAACGTGATGTGGAAAACAACAGTCAACTGATTTTGCATCAAGGTTTGCTTAGTAATGAGACAGAAGAATGGAAGGCACAAATGCTGCAGCTTGTTGAAAAAATGCTAAAAGATAAGCAATATGAAATGGATGTGGTCGTCACCTTTATCCGGGGAGAGTACCGAAAACCGATGAAAAAGAGTGAAGAGTCCGAAGAAAGTGATCGGGATACGGTTTATTCCAATCCATTTATCCTATGCAGTATGAATAAAACACAGGATCCGAAGAAAGAATTGCTGTTTGATTATGTGGAAAAAGAATTTAAATATAATGTGGTCGTTGATCCTATTATTAACTTGAAAGCACCTATTTCAGGGTTTTTATTCCCTTGTTTTACTGATAATGCAGCAGATGTGAATCATATCCTTTATGCTGCCAGAAAGAAATATGAATTAGATTATCATTTAATAGAGGAAGTATTGAATGCAGAAGAAATTATGACAGCTCAAGAGGATAAAGTAGTTTTTGAGGAAATTGTAAAAAAAGCAGCAGACAACCAACTTAATACATCTACCCTTTCCAATGTATATGAAGAGATTCACCGCGTTGTGGAGGAGAATGAAGAGGAAGAAGAAGTACCGAAATTAGATTACAAAGATGTGGAAAACGTGTTAAAGAGTAGTGGAGTAGAAAATGTGAATACGGAAAAAGTAGAAGATGCATTCAAGACTGTGATTGATGATGAAAAGTATGAATTTAAAGCAAGTAATGTGTTGCCAAAATATAATTCGAAATCAATTAAGATTAAGACAAAGGTAGCGGATATTTCAATTAGTCCACAAGATTTACGGTATGTACGCCAGGTTGAATTAGACGGAAAACTCCGCCTTATGATTGACTTGGAAGAAAATACGGTCATTGAAGGTTTTGAGATGATTCCTGAAGCTCTATTTCATAAGGCAAGTGACCAAGAGGAGTAAAGCAGAGCACGGTTTGCCAATGTTGCATAGTTATTCGCTAATGATTAAAGAAGACCGACTTATGATATAAGTCGGTCTTTACATTTTTTGGCACATCTATGGAAAAAACTATCATTTTTTATGATAGTTTTTTCATAAACCAAGCGTCCATCGTATTATGGTCTGAACCATCAAGTGGGTTATCTAGCTGTTGAAAACCTAATTTGGTATATAGGAGATTAGCTGTTTTTAGCTTTTCCATGGTTTCTAAGTAACAGTATGTATAATGTTCTTTAGCAAAATCAAGTGCTTCGTTCATGAGCTTTCTAGATAATCCCTTTCCTTGTTCTTCGGGTGTAATATATAGCTTTTGGAGCTCACAAATTCCCTTCTCCTCTTCAAACGGTCCAATCCCCACACCACCTAGGACCTCACCATGTTCATTCACCACAACCCAATACTTAGCATTAGATTGCTCCTTGTAAAACTGCGTTAAATTAGCCAGCTGTGGGTCAAAATAGGCTGTTCCTGGAATATCTAAATTAAACGATTCCAAGGATCGCTTAATAATTTGCTCCATTGTTTTATTGTCTTTTTCCTCAATTTCGTGGATCTGCATGGTTTCACCTCCTATATCTTCCCTTATATGTTATTTTATTATAATTCTTCTGATAATTAAATGCCAAGGCTTTTTAGGTCAATCTTGATAGATCGCTCGAATCTCACGGTAGATCGATTTATTTTTAGGCAAAAGAGTGTCTGTATGGACTTCTGTTTCTTGCTTTGTCCTATGTTTTCTACATACCATAAAAGGTTTTATTCTCAATCAAAAGATAATTTGTAGAAGCTTAATCAGCTTACTAAATATACTTTTACCTTGTTCCATAATTCTTTTCACCACATTACTTTGACAGACAAAGTAATGTGGTATATATTATAGATTAGGAGGTGATATAGTGTGGCAAACAAAATTTCAACGGATTTGATACGGGGGCATACGGATACAATTATTTTAAATATTCTTCGTCAAGGTGACAGTTATGGGTATCAAATTTTTAAGACAATCATTGACTTAAGTAATCAACAATATGAACTAAAGGAAGCCACGTTATATACTGCTTTTCGCCGGCTTGAAAAAGAAGGGTTAATTGTTTCTTACTGGGGGGATGAAACGCAAGGTGGGAGAAGGAAATATTATCGTATTGCAGAAGATGGCTTGGCGCGCTATGAGCAAAATAAGAAGGACTGGGAATTTGCAAAAAGCGTTCTAAACAAATTAATTAAGGGAGGAGTGGAAAAAGATGAAGCGTAATCGTAGTTTAGACGATAAAGTAAGAAATTATTTAAATCGTTTATTTGCTGGTGTTGGCGAAAGTCAGCAACTATTCGATTTGAAAGAAGAGCTGACCATTAATTTAAAGGAAAAAATTAGAGATTACGAAAAACACGGAATGGGTGAGGAAGAAGCGTTCAAGGAAGCGATCAGTTCAATGGGGGACTTGAGCGGTTTAGTTGATGACATGCGTGAGGTAGGGAAAGATTCTGCTAGGGAAGCGGTATATACATCCATGGCAGAGCGTATATCGACAGCCGGTTTGATTGTCGGTATCCTCATTATTTTATTTGGTATATTAACGATGGCGATGCTTTACTTTATGGAAGTGCCTTTAGTATCTGTAACTGGACCAGGTATCTTTATTGTTATTGGTGGTGCGATTCTTACTTATAGTTTCTTAGCAAGGGAAACAAAGAATAAGTATGCGATGAATAAGATTCGTGCAACGTTATATGCATTAGCTGTTGGATTAATTTTATTTAGTTTATATACCGCTACTTCATCAGGAGTTGCAACAGGTGAAATGTTTATTGCAATCAGCTCCTTTATGGTTTTCTTTATAGCTGGTGTTGGGGTGTTTTTAGGTCTTATCTTTACTGGTAGTAATCGAAATAAATAAGAGGGAGGGTTTTGGTGTTTAGAGGAAATGGTCAAAAATCCATTTGCATAAAAAAACAGCCACCTTTTTCCGAGAAAAGATAGCTGCCTTAAAATGATAGGTTTTTTAAAAGAGAAGTGTTGCAGCACTTCTCTTTTATTATACAGGAAAATGTATTAGAATTTCCAGATTGTAAGTTTATTTGAAAATAGGATAATCATAACAGATCCTTATATCATGATAAACAGGTGTTTCTCTGTTGAAACGTCTTTTATTTCGCAGGGAAAGATTCGAATTCGGAACGAGCACTTAATTATAGTAAAAAGCAAATATATGGGGAGAGTAATGAGTAAAAAAAGGATTGTTAGCGGAATGGAATCATTTACTCAATACCACATAAACGAAACAGAGCAAGGAATAGAAGTCATATTATATTTAGATGAAAACCTAACAGAGTTTTCTGACGAGCTAGGGACGATTCCTAAAAAGGACGAATCCCAAATTCAAAAGGAAGCGGTTGGTTTTGTCAAAAGAAAATTTCCCTCTTTAAAGGTAAAGTCTGTGAAAATTATGGCTGGTGCAATATTGCTAACGAGCTTAGGAATTGGCACGATGGCTCCTGATCAAGCTTCTGCTGCTGAAGTAACACCAACCCAAACACAGACAGTTTCTTCTTACATTGTAACACCAGGGGATACACTTTATCGTATTGCGACGCAGAATGGAACAACAGTGGATGCTCTTAAGCAAGTGAATCAATTAACATCGAATGTGCTAAAAGTAGGTCAGAAATTAATGATACCATCAGGGATAACAGTGTCACCAGGCCAAGTAACGACCCATCAAGTAAAATCTGGAGATACACTATATAGCATTGCGACACAGAATGGAACGACAGTGGATGCGATTAAGCAAGCAAACCAATTAACAACAAACGTACTCAAAGTAGGCCAGAAACTAACTATCCCATCAGGGGGAATAGTGCCATCAGGTCAAGTGACGACCCATCAAGTAACGTCCGGAGATACACTATATAGCATTGCGACGCAGAATGGAACAACAGTGGATGCGATTAAGCAAGCAAACCAATTAACAACAAACGTACTCAAAGAAGGACAAACATTAAACATTCCTTCTGGTAATATTGCTGCTCCCGTTAATGCAACACCTCCTGCTCCACAAACTGAGCAACAAACAACCGTTAACCAGGAAGAAATCGAGTGGCTTGCAAAGATGATTTATAGTGAAGGGAGAGGCGAATCATTAGAAGGCCAGATCGCGATTGGTGCTGTTATTATGAATCGAGTGGAAAGTCCGTTATTTCCGAACAATGTTAAAGATGTATTATTTGAAAAAAGTAATGGGTATTATCAATTTACACCTGCAGAGACTGGTTCCATCAATACAGCTAAGCCGAATGCGCAAAACATGGAAGCGGCAAAACGAGCGCTAGATGGTGAGGACCCTACAAATGGAGCATTATTCTTTTACAATCCAGATAAAACGTCAAGTCCGTACTTGAAAAGTCGTACCGTATCAACCGTTATAGGCAACCATACCTTTGCATTTTAAGAGATTCTTAATGGGAAAACTGCGCCTTAAAATGATTCTAAGGCACAATTTTTTTATGTTGGCTCTTTTCCGTATAGTTTGTTACATAATCTATCCTGTACAAAGATGTTGAACGGATCCGCGGTGAATGGAAGAGAAATCAACCGAGAGGGAGTATCTCACGGTAGATCCAAAAGAAACACGAAGCAGAATCAGCCGATCGTCCCGCCTCACGATCCATATCAATGGTACGCTTCCTAGGCATTGTGCATAGGATGTGTGGTAAAAGGTGAAAAGGGGGTGAGCAACATGTATTTTGTACCATATACGTATCCTGGTCCATATTATGTGGCTGGACCAATGCCAATACCCAGAAACTACCCAATGTATGGGGGGAATTCAAATGACTCCACTTTGTATCGAAATGAGTATTTACATTTAACGGATTATGGAAATAACCCATTTGTGACGAATATCGAGCATACTTCTATGCAAAATCAAACATTTCGAACTGCACTGTGGACCGGGGAGCATTTTCAAGTTACCTTAATGAGTATTGGTGTCGGAGAAGATATTGGGTTAGAAGTCCATCCAAATACCGATCAATTTCTCCGTGTGGAAGCTGGTCAAGGGCTAGTGCAAATGGGGGATACCGAACATCAGTTAGATTTCGAGCGAAGTGTATCAGATGATGATGCGATTATCGTGCCTGCTGGGAAATGGCATAACCTGACAAACACTGGGAATACGCCACTTAAACTATATACAATTTACGCACCACCAGAGCACCCATTTGGTACTGTACATCGAACGAAAGCAGAAGCACTAGCAGCTGAGGAACACCATCACCATTAATGTGAAATTTGGGATGAGAAGAATGCTAATCGGTTAGCATTCTTTTCTAATATGTTAATAATATAACAAAAAGAAGATTCAACCTATCCTGAAGTATAGAAAATGGCCATATATGCTTTCGAATTCATATTTTTCTAATACAGAATGTCATCTATTCCTTTTAAGGTACAATAAAGATAAAATTTTTATTAGCTATCTTATACAAGCTGTATGGTGAAAAAGCCTGCAGGATAGTGACAGAAGAAATCCCCTCGCTATATAGCTGGGTAAAGCTAACAATATGCCCTCGTAGCATGCGAAATGTTTTAAGAGGAAGGGATGCCATTGTTTACAGAACTATCTATTTCAAGAACGCCTTGTTATGGCGAATGTCCAGTATATGAAGTAGTTGTCCATCATGATGGGGAAGTGAAATGGACAGGACATGAATTTGTGGACCATTTAGGAGAGAGTCACTTTCGTATCAGCCCCGAACAGGTTAAACAAATAGAAACGTTATTGGAAATATTTGATTATCGATCTTTTTGCTATCCGGAATCAGATGTATTTGCTACAGACCAGCCGTCCTGCATTACGAACGTGGTGTTTAAGGATGGATTCGAAAAGGAAATAGATCATTACCTTGGAGATAGTCAAATCAATCCCAATGACCACCAACACTCCTTTGAAAATCTAGAAAAATTGGAAGAAAAGCTAGAACAAATTCTAGGCTTAGAAAAATACATATAATTTGGTTTTTAAGCAGTATAAGTATCCCACGTGTTTTATACTGCTTTTTTGATGGCTATTTTTAAAGGCTCTTTTCGCATACTTTGCTGATTTCTATGACGCATAAACTATAGGGCAGTAACGATATGCCGTTACTTTTAGACGTATGCAAATTGTCGTAGTTATACTTTGGATTATTTACGTTTCTATTGGCTTTATGGTGACTTTCCCCGTACAAATCGGTCCGATAGAGAAGGTCTAATGGACTTTTTCAGAGGTTTCCCGTTCACTTCGATCCAATAGAGAAGGTCTAATGGACTTTTTCAGAGGTTTTCCGTTCACTTCGATCCAATAGAGACAGTCTAATGGACTTTTTCTTTGAGTTTATTACCGAACAGCCTTTTCACAAGTCCCTATCAATAAAATAGCCGAAACCCCGCATTCCAGCCAATTTCCCAAACTATTTCTTTTTAAAGAAATCTATCGTCTAAAGGAAAAATATCCAAATCTTGACGGGGGTCAATTCTTTTTAACAGAAAGAGATCTATAATGAAATCATAACGAAAGACAGACAGCCAATAAAGGCTTTCCAGTCAAAATGGTATGTCAAGAAGGGGGATAATCATGAATAAATTCATTA
This sequence comes from Oceanobacillus halotolerans, assembly GCF_010993955.1. GTDB lineage: Bacteria > Bacillota > Bacilli > Bacillales > Amphibacillaceae > Oceanibacillus_A > Oceanibacillus_A halotolerans. The sequence continues at coordinate 7,370 of NZ_WIXL01000007.1, forward strand.
GTAAGTACAAAAATCATATTACAGCGATTTCGGGGACATTGTTGATTATCGCGTTAATTGCAAGTATCGCAGGAGCTTCTGCAATTCAGCAAGGGGTCTTGCTAGCCGCAACGATTATAGCTGGAGTTCCTATCTTTATTAAAGCTTTCCAAGCATTGCGAATGAAAGCATTTAGTATTGATTTATTAGTTAGTATTGCGGTTATTGGAGCACTTATAATCGGAGAATATGTTGAGTCTGCAGTTGTTACGTTTCTATTCCTATTTGGGGATTATTTAGAAGCGCGGACTTTGCAAAAGACACGCTCTTCCTTAAAAGAATTAGTAGATATGGCACCACAAGAAGCAACGGTTATTCGCGAAAATAATCAAATCACCATTCCTGTTGAAGAAGTAGAAGAAGGAGATCGCGTCATCATTCGTTCTGGTGGGAAAGTACCGGTTGATGGAAGTATTTTAACTGGTCAGGCTTCCTTAAATGAAGCAGCTGTCACAGGTGAATCCGTACCATCCGCAAAAAATGTGGAGGATAAAGTGTTTAGTGGAACCATTGTTGACAGTGGGTATATTGAAATTGTGGCAGAAAAAGTTGGCGATGATACAACATTTGCAAAAATCATTGAACTTGTCGAAGAAGCACAGGAATCTAAATCTAAAACGGAAAAATTCTTAGACAAGTTTGCGAATGTTTATACACCAGCAGTTGTTGTTTTATCGGTTCTCGTTTATGCATTGACAAGAGATCTTCACACAGCCATAACATTCTTAGTTGTCGCTTGCCCAGGTGCTTTAGTGATTGGTGCTCCTGTTTCCAATGTAGCTGGTATAGGAAATGGTGCAAAAAATGGGGTACTTGTTAAGGGTGGCGAAGTGATGGATAAATTATCAAAAGTGGACACACTTGTTTTTGATAAAACAGGTACGTTAACAAAAGGAAAACCGGAAGTAACGGACATTCATACATTCCACCAAGAAGATAAAGATGAGTTATTACGTTTAGTAGCAAAAGCCGAAACCATTTCTGAGCATCATTTAGGTCAAACCATTGTAAAAGAAGCGAAGAAAAGAAACTTAGCGTTAGACGCAGAACCAGAAAATGGCGAAGTGATCAAAGGGAATGGTATACGTGCACAAGTAATTGGAAAAGTCCTCACAGTTGGGAATCGCAAGTTAATGGATGCGGAAAATATCAAGATTCCACAAGAAGTAGAAGCATATGCCGTCGAACGGGAAAAGTCCGGAAACACAGCAATCTTTGCAGCAGTTGATGGAAAAGTGGCAGGAATCTTTTCGATTGCCGATCAAATTCGGGAAGATGCACCAAAAGCATTAGCAGAAATGAGAAAGAACGGCATTAAACGAATTGTTATGCTAACAGGTGATAATAAACATACAGCCGAATTAGTTGGCAAACAGTTAGGATTAGACGAAGTTCATGCCGAATTGTTACCAGAAAATAAAGTAGAGTTTGTGAAGCAATTAAAAGAACAGGGAAATGTCGTGGCGATGGAAGGAGATGGTATTAATGATGCACCAGCGATTGCAACAGCAGATATTGGATTAGCGATGGGTGAAGGTGGAACAGATGTCTCGATGGAAACAGCAGATGTTGTGCTAATGGCCGATAAATTAATGCAATTCTCTCACGCTTACTCTTTATCGAAAGCAACGATCCGTAACATGAAACAAAATACATCATTTGCGGTTGGAACGGTATTTATTCTTTTAGCAGGTGTGTTGGCAGGATCTGTTCACTTAGCATCAGGCATGTTCATCCATGAAGCTAGTGTGCTACTAGTTATCTTAAATGCAATGCGCTTGATTCGCTTTAATCATAAAAACATGAACAAAGGACAGAGCATGCAAGTAGCAAATGCATAGTATTTTAATAGAAGAAGGGAAAAGAGTTAACTCTAGTGCTGAGTTAACTCTTTATGTCATTATGCGTTAAAATGAAATTCCAACTGTTTCAAAATATCGTTAAATCGCCTAAAGGTTACGGGTTGACCAGAAATAAGTGTTAGTGCATTTGACATATGTTCTTGATATTCCTCAATCCCATTTCCGGTTAATTCCACTGCTTCTGAAACCGCTATCTTTTCTTTAGTAGTACCTTCAACAAAATTATTTCGAATGATATCATTAATTTCAGTTGCTAATGAAGACCAACTTTTATTTTTATTAATAAATTGATAGACACAGTCTGTTGCATGTAAGTAATTAAAGTGCCCCTTGTGCCCTCCAATTTCACAAATTGCCGCAAAAAGCAGATTTTCATATGATTTACCCAAATCCTCATAGGTTTGGTGACCTAAATCAACGTTTAGAAATTCTTCAAATTCCTTATCGACCGCAATTTCGAGCAAAGCACATTTTTGGTAAATATCTAATAAATAATGGATATCCTTTGAGTATTGGATATTAAACGAGATGATGTTATTCATGACTAATCTTCCTTTCTTGGCGGTTAGGAAAATATCAAAACTTTCCTACTGCATAAGTGTAACTAAGGCATTCACCAATAAAGGCTTGATGAATGGCAAGTTTTCTAATTAGACATTTTCATTATAAAGGAAAAATGTCCACTTTGAAATTGTTTTTAATAAATATGCCTAGAATAATAGATTGTACTGCAAGCTTTGAAAGGTCTCACTTTACTAACATATTGCAATTTAGATGATATATGAATAAGTTCCGCTAATATTAGAAAGTATGAATATCGTAATTAGTTTAATATTGGAGGGGCTTTTCCATGTGGAATGCAATTATGTGGGGAACAATTGCAGCCTCAGCAACGATGATTGGTGCTTTAATTGTTCTAAAGTTCTCCATTCCAAGGCGCATCATAGCCTTTATTATGGCTTTAGGAACTGGTGCACTGATTGGTGCAACAACGTATGAATTACTAGAAGATGCACTTGAAATGAGTGGATTTACGTATATTGGATTAGGTTTTCTCGGTGGAGCACTTGTTTTTACGATTATTAATATCATTGTTTCCCACCGTGGTGGTGGCAATCGAAAGCATCCAGAACGAAGTGACTCATCCGATAAAAAGCAGGCAAAGGGGGCGGGATTAGGAATTTTTATTGGGACGGTTATGGATACATTACCAGAATCGGCCATGATTGGGATGAGTTTAATTGGTGGAGAATCTGTAAGTATGGCATTAGTTATTTCCATTTTTATTAGTAATTTACCAGAAGGGATCTCCAGTACAGTAGGATTACAGCAAAATGGCTATTCCAAGAAGAAGATCTTCATTCTCTGGATTTCGGTTGTCGTCTTTTCTGGATTAAGTGCTTGGGGTGGAACACTGTTAGAGGGTGCTTCAGACAACATGAAAGCGGCCATGAGTTCATTTGCTGGTGGTGCTATTATAGCGATGTTAGCCTCCACCATGATGCCAGAGGCGTTTAAAAAAGGCGGACCATTTGTTGGGTTTATAACAGCAATTGGGTTATTCATTTCGTTATGGTTACATCATTGGTAAGGATGGATTTTTGACAAGGCGAAATCTCCCGAGGTATTGGATCATACTTTTTAATAGGTTAACATTGCACCCAACTGAGCTAAAGCCTATCCCATTAATTTGTTTTAAATAGAGACACACTCACAAATGTTGATCAACGTTTATGAATGTGTCTTCTTGATTTTATTGAACTAGCGTGTTTTTATAAATGTTCCACACAAGACTGATGGACACATAAACCCATGCAGTGATTGCAATATATACCATAAAGTTTGGAATCACATCAAAATGGGGAAATCTAATGCTTTGGAAAGTTGTAATGTACTAGTTGTGTACATTGCAAGTGGGAATACCATGCCCCAGAGTTGCGGATCATATGTTAGTGGATAGCGATGGTAAAGATACCTCCAAATTGTCAGAATAAATAGTAATGGTATCCACCAGGTTCCTGTTATCCAGAAAAATAAGGTGAACCCTTTTAAAAAAGGGGTAATTTCAACAAGTAAAGACCAGCTTTCAGCGTGTAGGATTAAAGTAGAACCAGCTAATGTGGTAATAGAGACAGCCCCCATATTAATCCAATATGGAGGTGTTAATGCTGAGAATTCTAATTTCAGAAAGGTAAATCGGCTAAAATATAAGTGTAATAATGTTTAAGTAGAGCATACAGCCAAGAAAATACATGCATAAGGTTATAAATAAAATTATTTCCTGCCCATTATCAACATAAGGTGTAAGAAGTGTCCCGAGTATAGAAATAGACTGTGTTGCAACAGATGCTATTAGCCAAGCCCCATTAATCCCCTCAGCAACTGTAGGCTTATTCTTTCTAATCGTAACAGCCGTAAAGAATGTGTACATAATGATCAACCACAATATAATGGCAAGTCCCCATAAATAAACAGCAATGGAATATGCTTCAGCAACAATAATAAGCTGGCTGCCGAATACATTAGTTCCCGCAACAAAGGTAAAAAAGCCAGGTCCAAGTGTGTGGCTAGTTATGTCTCTTATTATTCTAGGGAAAAAGAGTATAATACGAAAAATAGTGATTACCCACAACGTGATATAGGCTAAAACATTAATGTATAACAAACTGGTAGAAAATAACGTCATACCAAGGTGATGGGTTCCGATAGATAATGCCCCTGTAGCCATAACAAGTGCAAAATATCCAGGGAAGAAATTTTTAATATTGTCTTTAAAAAGACGTAACACGAGCTCACTCCTAATTATAGACGGTTTTAGTTCACTTCAAATGAGTAGGGAAATTTAAAATATATTTTAATGCTACTTTAGTTTTGTAAAATTTACTGTTACATATATCACAAATGAGTTGTTCTTTTAGAAGGGTTGTCGCATAAAAATTACTAACAGACTTCCAGGAATCTTTTCTACACATTAGGAAAATAGAAAATTTTAGCTAAGAAGTGGACTCGATGTTGCTAAAATTTTAATGTCCTAAGTATAAGAAAAACTAAATACATTCGCTAAAGGACGAGCGAATGCGAGTTTTTCTGAAAATACCCTTTATTTCATTACAAATTCTAATCAAGTTATCTGTAGGAAATGGCACTGATAAACGTTTACTTATTAATATAGAGTGAAAAGTGTTACCGTATTCATACACAAAAGAGTATGCTAGAATAACAGAAGAGGAAATTAATTAAGGTTAGAGGAGCACATTCGTGGGTGGTGCTCATCTTAAAATAGGAATGATCTTATACAACTATTTTTGTGTATTTAAAATGGAGGTATCTCAATTGAAATTAATAGGAGTCTCAGGAGCACTAGCTGGCTGGAAAACAAATGTGGCGATTCATGAAGTTTTAGAAGCGGCCAAGGACCTTGATTCTACCATAAAAACAGAACTAATCGATTTGAGGGATTATGAGGTTGAGTTTGCTCGTGGCGAACCATTAGTGGTTTATAATGAAGATACATGGGAAGTGGTCAACAAGATTGAAAAGGCAGACTTAATCGTGTTTGGTACTCCGATATATCAAGCGTCGATAACAGGAGCGCTAAAAAATCTCTTAGATCATTTTCCGATGGATGTATTTAAGCGAAAAGTAACAGGAATTGTGACAACAGGAGCAGTTGAAAAACATTTTCTCGTATCGGAATATCAATTAAAGCCGATCCTTTCTTACCTTAAAGGATTAGTACCAACAAGTAATGTGTTCGTTCATAATGATTCATATAATGAAGAGAACATTATTGTAGATGAAGATGCGTTAAGAAGAATAAAAGCATTAGCGGAAGAGATGATCTTTTTACAACAAAGTCTTAATAATAGATAATACAGTTTGAAACAGTATAAAAACACTTGAAGGTAACGTGTTTTTATACTGTTCTTTTATATAGTCATTTAAATCACAAATTGGAATTAATTATCGCCTTGCTATTTTTCATCCTTATCTTTCTCACTATATTCATACATTTCATCAGCAATCTCGGTCTGGAATTGAAGATCTGCAGTTCTTTCTCTGTTATCCTTATCCTCATGATCTGGTAAAACTTGGTTTGCTAAATAACGATGGAAGAATAGCTCAAATAATCCCACACCTAATGCTGCAAATAAAGAAGCTGTAAAGGCATTATCCGCGACAGTCATACCATCAGCAAACAAATAAATGATCATCAGTGCTAGTCCGAAGTCAGCGATTGTTGCGATTGCATTATTCGTCCTAGGCAAAATGAACATATCGCCGATCAGATAAGCTGCAATTCCTAAGACAGCAGATAAAATGAATACCTCACCAAACGTCATTTCATACATTAGTCCAAGGATTACATACAGAAGGGCTAAAGAAGCAGCGAATTTTATCAATAAAGCCTTAATATGTTTCATGTGTTATTTCCCCTCCTTTATTAGTATTGTTCATTTTTTAAAGGTAATTATTCCTTTCTCTTTAGTAAAGAAAATTGGTATATGTTGGATAATCCAAGTCAGTTTGCCAAAGAACTGTTACGGCACCTTGAGAAAAGCGCAAACATTCTGACCTAAAGAGGACGGTTGATTTCCATAATTTAACCATTTAGCAGATCTTTAATTCATGGTATAATAATCTTTCATCATAAAAGAAGGAGGATGCCGCATGGCAAAAAAGTCGTTAGTTGTAAAACAGCAAAAGCCACAAAAGTTCGCAGTACGTGAATATAGTCGTTGTAATCATTGCGGCAGACCACATAGCGTCGTAAGGAAATTCCAATTGTGTCGAATCTGCCTTCGTGAATTTGCATATAAAGGACAAATACCTGGCTTGAAAAAAGCAAGCTGGTAATTAAACAAATAGTACACTTCTCATTGGGGAGTTATAATAAGCCAAATTCCACCTATAATAGGTGGAATTTTTTGGTTTCGTGAGCTATCGCGGAAAAAGCTATCCAGTATGTGATCATTGTTATTTTGTATCTTCCATTCAGATTGTTTATGTTAAAATTATTCAGTCTTCACCATTATCCCAATGATGATTGGTTTTTATCTGTCGACTTCAGCAGTCTTATTGTAATACTTGGAGTAGCATTTTTAGTATTTATTGCAGGCTCAATGTTGGCACCAGTTTTGTTACATATACAGCTTACGTGTAAAGGCTACTTTTAAACAAACGTTTGATTAAATCCAGAAAAATAGCTCAATTTAATGAACTGAGCTATTTTATAGCAATCGTTGTGAATAGCTTATTACTGTTTATTGCGGATTAGGTGGTTGTTTACCATAGGAGTGATGTTCAAGTATAAGAAAAACTAACACATTAGCTAAGGACGAGCGAATTGAGAGTTTTTCTAAAAAGATAAGAATGTATAAAAATTTTGCTTTATTTTGTTCATATATAGGAACAGCCACGTCCAGCTTCGAGCGATTGACGTCCTAGTGCTGGCGTTGTCACAGGACGTGACGATTTTAGCCAGTGAGAGCGATTGACGTCCTAGTGTCGATAGACATAAGGACGCACGAGTTTTCATCGGCCAGCGCCTACCCCCTCGAGGTCATAAGTCAATCCTCTTTTTGGCAAAGAGTGCCACGCAGGCTTGGCTTATGCATGTGGGAGTGATCAAGGTGCTTGTTCTTTAGGTTAAGGTATAATATAGGATTGTTTAATGTTCCACATTCCAAGTAAAGAGACTGGATATTACCCCAACCAGTGTGATTGTAATTGTAGAAAAGATAAATATTTCAAATGAAATTAATAATCCTCCAATACCTATAATACATGCGTCGATAATAAAAATTAAAATACCGACATTGATGTTTAGTACTCGAACAATAAGCTGGGCTATTAAATCAGTTCCACCTGTACTAGTATGTAAGCGAAGCATCATTCCCATGCCTAAACCAATAAATATGCCACCTAAAACAGAACTAACAAATGGAGATAGATCCAACCTTGCTACAATTGGATCATGAAAGGGGTATACGATATCAATAAGGAACGAAGAAAAAAGCATACCGTGCAGACTGTTATAAAAATAACCTCTATTGAAAAACCATGCCATTAGAAAGATCGGTATACTTAAAATAATGATAATAAATCCTGTTTTCAGGCCAGTAAGGTAGCTAACAATCAAACCTAATCCAATCATCCCACCATCAAGAAGGTGAAAAGGAGTTAAGAAAAAATTAATGCCTATCGATAGAAGGAAGCTTCCTATAATGACAGTGATAATCTTTTTGTAAAGATACATATTCACATCCCCAAGTAAAATTTAGACATGTTGCATTTATATGACAAAGGGAGTGTTCCATGAACAAAAAAATAAGACAGCCTATCATTAGCCGTCTACATATGTTGAATTTTTCGTAATATGTTTTTTGCATGATATGAATTAGCTTCAGACAGATGCTTTTTAAGTATTTCCTTTGTTGGTTTATCACATCTCTCAAAGGTTAGAAATGCTTTAACCTCGTTGGATGTAATTATTTTTCTGTACAATTTGGAGACACTTTTCTGTTTAGTGCTCATTTTTAATAAAGTTATTCCCCCTCTTTGACTTTATCCTTAATATATACTATTCAATAAGAGAAAATAAAGTGAATACTACATTTAATAAAACATTTGGAAAATGGCTTCATTGTTTTCTGCAGAGGAGAACGAAGTAGAAATTATTCTAACGAAAAGCTGTGATTATGTCATAAGGCAAATGGAAAAGTCGTCCATTCCACATAATTTGCAAACAGAAGCAGTAGATCAGCAGATAAAAACCATATTTATGCTTGATTTTCATAATAGCCGAATCTCCTTAATCCTACATCTTGACGGACCTTTAACACAATACTTTTATTAGTAGTATGATAAACTAGCACCTTTTGAAGCTAATTATTCCTTTTGTTGCGTTTTCATCTAATATAGGTTCAACCGCCATAGAAGGTTTATCTGGTTCTACATCATTATTAGGCATTATTGAACCTTTTTTAAAAATAGGTACCCAATACGTAAAAAACATTATCTTGTGAAAAGCCAAATTAAAAAAAGAACAATAGCAATTAAAGCCCAAATAATGGTCTGTCTATTATTTTTTATTTACAAAACCCCCTCAAAAATCTAGAATCCAGTATAAAAAACTATGTGAAATACTGCCTTTAGGGCAACAACGGTTCACTTTTGTCTTAAAGTAATGGTACGTTACTTTAAGTACGATTTTTCACTAGCTGTAATTCTTAGAGCACTTATGCTTTTATAAGGAATAACTCTAGTTTATGGCTGTCCCATTCCTGAAACAACGATAATTAACAGAATAAACATTCCACTTCCAATAGATAAAAACAAAGCAAGAGCTGGGACAATGTTGCATTCCGTTTTTTTTATTATTGCAATAACCGCTAGTGAAATTGATAAGAATAAAGGAGAAAACATTACAATAGTTGATATATCTTTCCCTCCAAGTTGCAAAAAAAAAAGACTGTAATAGGAATTTCACTTAAAAATAATGAAAGCCAACTTATCCATTTTGTTTTTAAAAAGCTTATTCTTCCTAATATCAAATTTATTTTCTAAAGAGTGCTTTTTTAATATCGCTCCCGTTTGTTCAACGACAGTTACATTCTGCAAATGAGTTTACCTACCAAGCTTATTTAAAAGATTAACCATTTATTCATTTAACTGTTTTGTTTAAGTAATCTTATTCATACCACCATATTAACATAAAGTGCCATCCTCCCTTTGATAACTTCATATTCCTAACCGTGGTTAGATGTTTAATTTTCGATTAGCTGTAAACAAGTGATCTAGCATGTTATCTGAATTCCTGCATATGTATCATTACATACATAGCTAAAAGGGAGTGGGATGCATTGGGATAATTTCTGTGATGAATTATAAAGGTGGTGTAGGCAAAACAACGTTATCGGCTAATATTGCAGCGGCAATTGCCGATCGGGGAAAAAAGGTCTTACTGATTGATCTCGATCCCCAGGCTAATTTGACATTGTCTTTTGTTACGATCGAGGAATGGAAAAGCCTTGATCGACATGAACGGACGATTAAGCATTGGTATGATCGCTATTTAGATTATAATTTGGATACATCGTTAAAAGATCTTATCATTACACCAGCAAGAATTAATGAAAAAATGACGCGACAGGGAAATCGTGGCAGGTTGGATATGATCTGTTCGCACTTGGAACTAGTCGAAATTGACATGGAGCTTTCTAGCAAATTAGGTGGGAACACAGACCGAGCGATTCGAAATAATTATGTTCAAGTATTATCTCGCCTTCGTATGAAACTAGGTGAAATTAAGAAAGCCTATGATGTTATCATGATTGATTGCCCTCCTAATTTCAACCTTTTAACACAAAACGCCATCGTTTCCAGTGACTACTATATTATACCTGCAAAAACAGACTATTTATCTACACTTGGTATTGATACATTATTGAAACATGTTGATTCCCTAACGAAGAAATATAACCGAACCATTCAAGCGGTAAATTATCAAAACATAACAGCCATTTCGCCTAAAATGCTTGGGATTGTCTTCACGATGGTTTCCTATTGGAAGGGTCTCCCGATTTCTGCACAAAGAGAATATATTTCACAAATTCAGCGGAGAGGTCTGCCGTTTTTCAAGTCTTATCTTCGTGAAAATAAAAGCCTTTTTGCGAGTGCGCCTGAAACAGGGATACCCGTTGTACTCAGTGGAGCAAGCGCACAACAGCATAGCATTAAAAGAGAAATTCAGAATTTAGTAGATGAAGTTTTAATAGCGATTAAAAGTTGAGAGTGGGTGAAGCAGAATGTCAAAAACGGAAACACAGGCTTTATTTCAAATTATATCAGAATTTATAAACGACTTGAGCAAGGAGCAAATGGAAAACCTAGTGAATGGGAATGCTACGATTGCCTATAGGTCAAACAGTCAGCCGATAGGGTATCAACATCTGGAAACATCCATCCGTAACAGTAAGTCTATCCAAGAAGTAGAACGAGCATGTCGTGGAATGGTCAAAAAAGAGATAATCGCATTCTGTGAAGTCTATGATATAGCTTTAAACAAGAGGGATACGAAAAAGGTACTCTTTAAAAAGATCGCATCACACTTTCAAATTGAAAATACGGAATCAGTACAGGAAAAAGACGAAAGTGAGCTCGAGAAGATCAAAGAAACGTTTCAGCAACTAAAAAGTGTAGAGGAAGCAAAGCAGTTTTTAACAAATCATCCACTTCTGATAACGAAAAAGGATCTAATACGATTTGCTAAAATATTAGATGTTTATGTGAATCCGAAACAGAAGAAAGCAATCATACTGAACCGAATTATAGAATCTGTTATAGGTTCAAAGGTGCGTGCGAAAGTGATTCAGGAGAGTTAGGGAGTACTCCAAATATATTAAAACTGTATTAATTTTTTTGCAGCGTTATGTGCACTTTTCGCAAAAGGGTTGTACATTTTTTTATCAACCGTTAAATATTCAATTGATAAGTTAATTTGAGGGTGTGAAGCAGAAATCGTTTTGTATGTATGTTGTAGATCTTTTTGGATCTGCTGTAAGGCATGATTCTTTTTGAACGTAGTAGTACCTTCGAGGATGCCTTTAATGTTGTTGACATCAGAATAAATCGTTATGTTATCACACGGATTACCCATATGTTTATTGACATGTAATAAGGCATATAGGATGGCTTGTAATTCACCATATACATTTTTCCTATAACATGCTGCTGGCGGGTAAATCCAACTACTCTCGACAATAACAGATCCATCTTTCACGAATGAACATGCAGTAGCCATTTGGATACCTTTTTTATGCATGGAAGCATCACAATATACGAACAAAGAGTTCATACTAAAGTATTGCTCGTAAACGAATTCTTTTAATTCGCTAGAAATCTTTTTTGCTTTTCTTCCCCAAAAATTTTTCTGATTCCCTACTCTTCTAACATTCCCTTTCCCATACATGTGAACACCCCAACAATGAAATTTAGTCCAAGACTTCTGATCAATCAGCTATCATCATCATTCGAAATAAAATTCAGGTTCACAACCATTATAGAACAAATGTTCCTATATTGCAATCGATACGATTAATGTTAAACGATTTCATCTCTATACGTTTATTGAAAAAATTTTTAAAAAGATGCCACCTAATCCAACTTTTTTTCGATTAGTAGGGTGAAAGGTGATTATTTCCGTTTTCATCGGAAATAAAAGACTAAAGGAGGCACATGTGATGGAACGACAAACATTATCAGTAAAAGAAGTCGCAAATTATTTGGGGGTGCATACGGATACAGTTTATTCTATGGTAAAGCTTAAACAAATCCCTCATATCAAACTTAAAAATCGAATTTTGTTTACGGAGGATGCGATCAATCTATGGTTACACGAACAGGAGAAAGAGAGTCTAAATTAGGGGGAGTCGGAATGAATTATGAGCAAGAAATGACTGCATTCAAGGATTGGCTGCTATTAATCGAAATATCCACCAGTGCCATTGCGTTATGGTACACGTTGATGTCTATAAACAATTCGGTTGGTTGGAAGAGTAGATTTAATGCAGCAAATCCAGTTGTCCAGTCTTTAACAGGTTTATCCAAGCAAGGTTTAGTACAAGCACGCAAAAAATTGTTAGAACATAACTTAATCCGTTACGAAAAAGGGAAAAAAGGACGTGCACCTGTGTATCAAATGGTGTCATTGGTACTCTCAGTTGACTTATCTGTAGACCAATTGGTGTACCCATCTGTTGACGAATCGTTGACTATACAGAAAGAAAGAGAGAAAGAGGAAAGAAGAAGAGGAGGACGCGTGGAAAATCCCTTTCATTTGTATGAAAAATACATTGGTACGCTGACTCCATTCGCAAAAGATGAATTTTTGATATGGAGGTCTAAACTGGGAGGTCCCATGACTGCTGTGAAGCACGCAGCCAAGCATGGTGCTAGAACGTTTAGGTACCTAGAGAAAATATTGCAGGAATGGGTCGCCAATAAGCTCACCACCGTAGAGGAAGTGGAGGTATATCTGAAGGAACAATCAACACACGTACATAATACAATCCCATTTCCCCGAAAAGAGGAAGATCGCGCAAAAGCATTATTTGATGAGGTCAGGAGGGAAGGCATGTGAAGCGTGAGGAGGCCATTGATATTTTGGAAACAGTAAAAGAGATGTATCCGAAATTTGAAGTCACTAAGCGAAAGCTGAACATGTTGATTCCACAACTGGAACAGATGGATTATCGGGTGGTAATGGGAAATCTATCGGCCTATGTGGAGAGAAATACCTTTGCACCGACAATCGCTGATATTGCTGCCTATCCGCCAGAGGAAAATATCTATTTAACCAAGATCGATGCATGGCGACAGGAAGCAGCTAGTGTACCTGAAGAGACGAAGATGCGTTTTCGAGAGGAATTGCATCAGCTCGTGAAAGAGAAGTCCGGTTATGAAGCTTGATAACTTTGAAGCGGAAGCAGCGGTACTTGGATCGGTGATTCTGGATGGAACGCTTTTTCATGAGCTACGTGTACAAGAGGAGCATTTCTATTATGCCGAGCATCGAAAAATCTATCAGTCCATGAAACTAGCAGTAGAAAAGGGAGAGTTCATCGATATGGTTGTAGTGACGACGCATCTTGGACAAGCCATTCAGCAAGTAGGTGGGACGGTCTATCTACTGAAAATGGTGGAGTCCGTCGCATCTACCGCAAGCCTGAAGCACTATGAACGATTGATGTTAGATGCGTATCGAAACCGAGAAACCAGAACTCGTGTATTGCATTATGCGGACAATCCGGATGACCATGGCTTGGAAGTACTGATCCGTGAATTGCAGGAATTTCAAAAGATTGCTAGTGATAATGTAGGGAAATCGACGTATGATTATTTGCTGGAAATCACGGATGAAATGTGTTTTCCAACTGAGGGGGTGACTGGATTTTTGACAACATACGAAGAACTGGATGCGATGACAGGTGGCTTGCAGCGAGGAGAATTAATTATTGTTGCGGCAAGACCTTCTGTTGGAAAGACGGCTTTTGCCTTAAATTTGGCTGCTGGTCATTGCAAAAATGGTGGTAGATCAGTAGTATTCAGTTTGGAAATGGCAACGAAACAGCTATTGCAGCGGCTCATTTCGGCAGAAGGGCTAATTAACAGTCAAAAATGGCGGAATATGACTTTTTCAACGACAGATTACAGCAATGCAATGCATGCGATTGGGGAGATTTCTGGCTGGGGGTTAACGTTTTTTGATCAAAAGCGAACCATAATGGAAATTCGAGCAGCCATCCGAAAAATGGTTCATGAACATCCTGGTGAAAATCACGTTGCCATTATTGATTATTTGCAGTTAATCAGTCCAGCTATGAGACGGGACAGAAGAGATTTAGAGATCGGCGAAATCACAAGAGAGCTGAAATTACTGGCAATCGAACTGAATATACCGATCATCTTATTGTCCCAATTATCACGAGGTGTGGAAACGAGACATGATAAACGACCTATGATGTCGGACCTCCGAGATTCTGGAAATATTGAGCAGGATGCCGATGTGATTTCCTTTTTGTACCGGGATGATTACTATAAACGTGGGTCTCAGGCAGGAGAGACAATGGAAGTGATTATTGGAAAACAGCGGAACGGACCAACTGGGACTGTAAGAATGGAATTTCTGAAAGAGTACGGAAAGTTTGGATCAGTAAAAACATGAGTAGTTTTGGAGAGCTTCTATCAGTGCCAAGAACTGGGGTGAGAAGAACCTGATCGAAAAGACCTGTCAGTGCAAGACCGAGCAAGAAAGCAGTGTAAAGGAACAGGTACGCAATATGTTTATACTTTTCGTATTCTTTGTTAATTTATCCGTCGCAACATCTATATAAAGCGCAATAAATTAACGCCGTTGCTTTCCACTTCGGACAGTCGCTTTCCGCAGGCACGGCCTCAGCCTCCTCAGAAGCAAAGACCGCTTCTTGTGGGGTCTTCGGACGCGTGCTATTCCTGCAGGACTCGACTGTCCTACGTACCAAACAACTATGTATTAGTATCAAAGATGATATTAATAAGAAATAGAATAGCAAAACTAGCGTAGGAAAAACACGGAAACTCTTACGGAAGTAGGAGATCGGTGAGAACCCACAGGGCGATAGCCCGAGGAGGCTCACCACTCCCCCGCGGTAAAGAAGACACTGTGAAAACGAATAGTTTGAACAGATGTCGTACTTATGTCCCTGGTGAAAGCGTAGTGTTTTTCCGAAGTGAAGTAATGTACATATTCTAGTTACTGCGCATAATCTTTCAACTATTCATTAAGATTTATACTTGGAGAAGCAACAATCTTTTAGAAAACAGCCCCTAAAAAGATTTTTTCTACAATTTATTCAAGATATAGACAATTTTTTTAAAATTTAGTATCATTATTTTAGGGGAAAAGGGAAAATTCAGGAAAACCCCTACAATAGTCATAACCTTTAAATGAGAAAGAGGGGGATGAGTAGTAGAACAGTAGGTATGGATCTATGATAAAAAGTGCACATATTTGAATAGATGTTAATTAATGCACATCTCAAAACTAGATTGGAAACTTATTAATCAAAAATGTTGTAAACTTGATGAACTGGGATGTATCATGCTCTGGAATATCCCATGGACTGAAGCCGCTTTTATATTCATCTATGATGCTGGACGACCAGGATAGAAGATAAATACGTTTTATGTAGCCGAACCAAATTAATTAATGTGTCGTGCGGGATTAAATTATCTGAAAAATTTATACATAAATCATATTCTCAATAATATGATAACCTACAAGCACTACGATGTTAAATTAGAGCCATTATTCTAAGAAAAAATTAAAGAAAAGTGAGGGATACGATGAAAGAGAAAAAAGGTTTGTTTCAGAGATTTCTAGACCTTGTTGAAAGGGTAGGAAATAAACTGCCAGATCCGTTTATCTTATTTATTGGATTAGCTGTACTCATGATTATTATTTCAGCCATTTTTAATATGTTTAACGCTTCTGTCGTCCACCCTGGAACAGGGGAAGAGTTAGTAGTGAAGAACTTACTCTCTGGTGAAGGTGTCCAATTTATTTTGACATCCATGCTCGACAACTTTACTGGCTTTGCTCCACTGGGCTTAGTATTGGCCATGATGTTAGGTATTGGCCTTGCTGAAAAAGTTGGGCTATTGGATTACACAATTCGGAAGACTATCTTAAATTCACCACCATTTTTAGTGACGTACTCTGTTGTGTTTATCGGTATGTTAGGGAATTTGGCTTCAGATGCAGCGGTAGTATTAATTCCACCACTAGCTGCAATGGTTTTCTATAAGCTTGGGCGTCACCCGCTTGCTGGTTTATCTGCTGGGTTTGCTGGTGCTGGAGCTGGTTTCACGGCGAACATATTTATTGCTGGTACGGATGCGTTGCTTTCGGGTATTTCAACAGAAGCAGCTGCCATTCTTGATGACTCCATAACTGTCACACCGCTTGATAACTGGTATTTTAATATAGTTTCTGTATTTGTCCTGACTATAGTTGGTGGTCTCATTACATCTAAGTTTATTGAACCAAGGTTGGGAAAATATAAAGGGGACGCGGTTGAACTTGATGAAGAAGATACCGAAGAACTTCCTAATGCAGGGAAAGGATTTAGAAATGCGGTTATTGCAGGGTTGTTATACATTGCAGCAATAGTTGTTGTGATCTTTTTACCAAATAGTCCACTAACCAATGAAGATGGTGGAATTGTTCCTTCTCCATTTTTAGATGGAATTGTGCCAATCATTTTAATTCTGTTTGTCATTATTGGGGTAGCATTTGGTATTACTGTTGGAAAAATCAAGTCAGGTAAAGATGTTAGTGACTATATGGCCGAGTCCATGAAAGATATGGCTAGTTATATTGTGTTAGTATTTGCGATTGCGCAATTCGTTGCATACTTTAACTGGTCTAATCTTGGAACATGGGTAGCTGTTAATGGTGCAGACTTCTTGAAAGATATTGAGTTCACTGGTATGGGATTAATTATCGGATATATTATATTCACAGCTTTAATGAACTTCTTAATTACGTCTGGATCTGCAAAATGGGCGTTAGAAGCTCCGGTTTTTGTACCGATGTTTATGCAACTCGGGTATAATCCAGCCTTTACACAGGTTGCTTATCGTGTTGCCGATTCATCAACAAACATCATTACGCCTTTATTCCCGTATATGGTTATTATCCTAGCATTTATGAAACGCTATGATAAAAATGCTAGTATCGGAACCTATATTTCACTAATGCTTCCGTATAGTCTTGGATTCCTAGCAGTATGGATTATCTTGATTCTAATCTTCTACTTTACTGGAATTCCATTCGGACCAGGAATTTATCCGCATATGTAATGGAAGTGAACAAAAGCTAGAAGCGCCTTGATCACCCCCGATTAGAAAACTTGGCTTGTCGCTAAGTGGCAAAAGCCTTAGTTGCACTTATGTAGTAAGAAGGTTTTCTTATCTGCCAAGCATAAGCCAAGTCTCGTCGTGGGTGCTTTTTGCGCGTAATGAGGATTGACTTATGACCTCGAGGGGGTAGGTGCTGGCCGATGAAAACTCGGGCGTCCCTATGTCTATCGGCACTAGGATGTCAATCACTCGAAGCTGGACGTGCCCTTTCCTATCTTAAAGAGTTATAACACCAATTTTTTATACTTTATTACCTTTAAACAAAGGCAGTTGGGATTAAGTTTCCCTACTGCCTTTATTCTCACGTTAGGAAAGTATAAAGTTTTAGCTAAGAAGTGGACTCGACGTGGCCAAAATTTTAATGTCCCAAGTATAAGAAAAACTAAACACATTCGCTAAAGGACGAGCGAATGCGAGTTTTTCTAACACGTTAGGAAAGTATAAAATTTTAGCTAAGAAGTGGACTCGACGTGGCCAAAATTTTAATGTCCCAAGTATAAGAAAAACTAAACACATTCGCTAAAGGATGAGCGAATGCGAGTTTTTCTAATGATTTAACAGCTTCATCTATTTCTTTTTTCTTCTTACCATTCCTACTGCAATAGCTCCTAATCCAACTGCTGCTATGGTTGAGATAATGGGGTACTTTTGAGCACTTACATACATACTCCCTGAACGAATCCAGCCAACATTCGTCCCTCTTTCGTGCATGCCATATCCAGCATGGTGTAAAGCACTTTCTTCAGCTGGTTTAGAAGGTCTATTGTCATGTTGAGTGGGGTACATATAGCCTTCGATGATTCGGTCTATTAACCGTGGAAAAAGTGTACCAAGCAATTCAAAAGCTTTGGCCTGCCCACCTATATACATATCCCTTTTCGGGTTTTCTGCTGCGAAAAGAATAGCTTCGGCAACCTCCTTAGGCGGATAAACCATACCCCCGTGTGATGGTTGTTTGGTTAAGTAACTTCTAGCATGTTCGTTGTATGGTGTATCGATTCTGCCTGGATGGATCAGTGTAACAGAAACAGGTGCTTGTTCCTTTTCTAACTCCATTCGAATACTTTCTGTCCACCCGTGTACCGCAAATTTCGCTGCGGCATAGGTTGATTGAATGACAGTTCCTCGACCGCCAAAAAGACTTCCAACATTGATTAAGCTACCTGGTACACCTCTATCTTTAAAATGCTTCACCGCCACTTTTGAGCCATACACTACACTCCAAAAGTTTGTGTCAAACATTCGTTTCATGTCTGAAATACTAACATCCATTGCATGTCCATAGATGGAGACCCCTGCATTGTTCACCCATGTATCAAAACGGCCGAATTCCTGAGTAGCCACTTCGGCAATTTTATATACATCTTCTTCACGCCCAACGTCTGCTTTAACATATGTGGCGGTATGCCCTTTACTTTCAAGTTCTTTTACTAACTGCTTTAGTGCTTCTTCATTTCTGGCTGCAGCAACCACTTTTGCTCCTTTAGCTGCAGCCATTCTTGCTGTGGTAAGACCAATACCACTGGATGCACCGGTAATCACTATGACTTGATTTGTTAATTCCTTTAGTCTGCCTTTGCTGTTTTCGGTAAGCTGTCGCTGTTTGGCTTTATCTAAACCTACTACTTCGAGGTCTTGTTTTCGGCCCATCTTATTTTGCCTCCTTCATTCTGTGCTACACGCAGTCAATATTTTTTCCTTCATATAGTATTTAACTGAAATTAAATATAATGCAGATTTTGCTTTGGATTAAATCGAAAGGGATAATTTGTTGTTGTAAGAGATTTACTTAAGTAGCTCCATTGTATAAAATAATAATAATGATTTATAGAACAGGGAAATATTTGTATATTGGTAGAATTGGAGGTTTATTATTTTGAGTGATGAGAAAAATTCAAAATTAGGAAAATGGCAAGCGAAATATGGAGCATTAGTTATTGCGTTAAGTTGTTTGTGTAGTGCAATTATAACCTGGGGAAATAATTGGATTCTAACAAGCGTTTTAGGATTAGGTGTATTGATTTGCGGAACGATAGGAATTTTTGATATAAAGCGAGGGTGAAATGGGGTTGACCCTAAGTTATTTGCACTTACAATATAAGCGGTTTTGTTAATTCGAAAAGTCAACCACGCTGGCAGTGAACGGCGAAGAGGTATCATTTACTGGAATAGAGAAAGACATGTCGTATTTTTATCTACGCCATTGACGGTTGTCATCGACTTCATTCGTTTGGCAAACGGCAAAAGGAAGGAGACCGTTTCTCAGTGACCAAACTACTCAGTGGATTTGCCATA
This sequence comes from Oceanobacillus halotolerans, assembly GCF_010993955.1. Taxonomy (GTDB): domain Bacteria; phylum Bacillota; class Bacilli; order Bacillales; family Amphibacillaceae; genus Oceanibacillus_A; species Oceanibacillus_A halotolerans. The sequence goes on from NZ_WIXL01000007.1 coordinate 27,031, forward strand.
AGGTAAGAGAGCACACTTGTCAGTGCCCAAACTGGTCTGGAAAGTAGCAATAAGGTAACAGATGGAGACAGATGGAGCTTATCAGTGCCCAAACTGGTAGGGAAGGATGTAATAAGATAACAGAGCAGACCTAGCTGTACCCAACGAGTTCAAGAAACCTACAAAAACGTATAAGCAACCCCCACCTGAGCTACATTGTATCCTGCTGTTAAAAGATACGTATTAGCGAGGCATTATGCTAAAACTTTTACTTTAGTTATTTTCTGAATATTCAAATTCTGATAAACTGAATATACCATTTGAGCATGACGCAATTCTTTGTGGCTCCACAACGCACTACCTAATATTTTAAGGGGAGTGATATGGATCGAGGCAATTTTAATAATGATAATTCTCATCATGCCATCATCGGATCTATTACTGGATGGCTGAACACAAGAAAGATTTTACAAGAGTTAGCGGAATAAAAGAAAATTAGATATTAAAAAAGAAGAAAAAAGCAATTCCTTTTTAGATAGCGACCTTGATGATTAAGGTTTTCTACTAAGTTAAGGGGTGCCAGCTTGCGATATGGATTGTAAATAATCTATAGCAGACATAACCCGTTTCTTAGGAAGGAGGGGGGTCTGTTGGAGGAGAATCGCAAAAGTCTTGAAACATCCACTGTGATAAGTGTTTTAGTTGGTGCTGTAGTTGGAGCAATTTTAGGCGTTATGGCTTACCATGGGCAATGGTTAGGCTAAAATGCTAATAGACAGATATTTGGAACAGAAGGAAAGACAAAAGTGAATTAAGACTGGAATTGCCTGAAAACCCTAGTTTGGTAACTAGAAGAAAATTTATATTATGTAGTATGGCGAGTGTGTCAGGGTAAACGCCGTATCGCCTATTCTGGTTCTTTTAAATCAGAAAGGGGGGATGTAATGGGGTGGGTAATCATTGTTGTAATCGCATATCTTCCTATCATTTATAAAATTCATAGGCGATTAGATTATTTAGAGCAAGAGGTAAGAAGATTAAATAGAACTCATGATAGTAGTTACTAATAGGTATAGCTCGGAGTAACATGCGCCTTTCTTAAATAATAAATGTTTTATAAATAGTTTAGGAGGAATGCATCGTGGCACCTTTTACAAAGGAGGTCCTTACTATTATTCGGTCTATTCCTGAGGGGAAGGTGATGACGTATGGACAGATTGCAAGGTTTGCTGGGAGTCCGAGAGCTGCCCGTCAAGTTGTAAGGATTCTTCATTCTATGAGTAAGAAACATCACCTGCCATGGCATAGAATCGTGAATGCAAAAGGACAGATCGCACTGAAAAATGATGAGCTATATCATGAGCAGATCATCAATTTGCAAATGGAAGGTATAGAAGTCAGTCAGCAAGGATCGATTGATTTGGAGAAATACCAATGGAATCCGTTAGCTAAGGAGGGATGAGATTGTCAATCAAAGGCCTTAATCATCTATTATTTTCTGTTTCTGATTTAGAAAAGTCAATTGCGTTTTACCAACATGTATTGGATGCTAAATTGTTAGTAAAAGGGAGAAACACAGCATATTTTGATTTAAACGGTATGTGGCTAGCACTTAATGTGGAAAAAGATATTCCTCGTACGGAGATAAACCAATCCTACACGCATATTGCCTTTTCCATTAATGAAGAAGATTTCGATAAGATGTACGATAAGTTAATACAGTTGAAAGTAAATATACTGCCAGGTCGCAAAAGACACCAAAAGGATAAGAAATCCATTTATTTTACAGATCCAGACGGCCATAAATTTGAATTTCACACGGGTACATTGCAGGATAGATTGGATTATTATAAACAGGGAAAACCCCATATGGAATTTTTTGATTGAAGGATGCAGCTAAAATGGAAACGATTTAGTGCCTAAAACGTATATATAGATAAGATAATTGTTGTATTTTCTAAGGAGGGGCGTTGTTGGAGCTTTGTTTATTGCTGTTAACGAACATTATTGGAGGACCGTCGCTCGGAGATAGGATTTTGTTGACTTTCATGTTGATTCTTTTATATGCGGTATCCATTTGGTCTTATTTGTACCCGAGAGAAAGCATGTTATTTCTTCAGAGGTGGCGATATAAAGAAGAACCTGAGTTTACGGATACAGCCATTCGTTTAACCAAGTTTTCATCCATGCTCGTTATGATCTTGATAACCATTATTTTGATCAGTTCGTTTGTAGGTAATCCGTTTATCAAATTATTACTATTTCTTGGATTTTTTGCTTATATTATCATTGGCGTATTTCGATTGCTTCCAAAATAAGTGAACACAATCGATCCTAAATTGGAACGTATAAATGACGAAATTAAAATTATACATGAATAAAGAAGTGGAGGAGTGGATTTTACTATACTTTCTACTTCCCCAGCCATTTAAAGATGTTTTTTGTGATGTTACTCACCTTTTGGCTAACTTCATCCAAGGGACGTATTAGGTGCAATGGCCAATATCCTTCAGTGAACCTCAATTACATGAATAAAATGGCATTTCCTCATATTAAGAGGAAACGCCATTTATCCCGCATATAACGGGCAGTAAGCCCTCCACTTCAAGATTTCGGAGATCCAAGAAAGATAAGTGGGGGATCAAACTGCCCGTAAATTGAAGTGTCACTTTATTAGCACTGTTGATCACGGAACAGCATATAAGGATGGAAAGTCCTTATTACAATTCGCCACTTAATTTTACTAAGATTTTTGCTTGGTTAAGATCGTTTGACAATGAATGGAAACCTTCTTCCACGATATCATCAAGTTCCACTTTTTTGGTCATGATCGGACTAACGTTAACGTTCTCGTCCATTAAAATATCAATAGACTTTTTAAAGGTTTCGTGTTCATAACCTAGGGAAGAAGATAGTTTAACGCCTGATGTCATTAGTGAAATTGGGTTAAATTCAAAATCCCTAGCATGAATGGCGATTACAACCATATTCCCTTTTGGTTTTGTTGCTGTTATTGCTGAATCAAACGTTGGTTTTACTCCTGCAACTTCAAAGCTTGCATCTACACCTTCAGGATATTTTTCCTTGATGAAGGATACGGCATCTGTATCTTTGGTGTTAAGTGTAATTGTTGCACCAACTTCTTTTGCTTTTTCTAGGCGTTCATCTGATAAATCGAAGGCAAAGATTTCTTTTGCGCCTGCCGCTTTTGCAGCTACGATAGCGAATAATCCAATTGGACCACAACCAAAGATTGCTACTGTATCGCCTTGTTTCACTTCGCCTTCTTTAATTGCTTGTGCAGCTACAGATAATGGTTCGACAAGTGCTGCTCTATCTAATGGAAGGTCATCTGGAATTGGCACAATATTTCCTTCTGGTGATACAACATATTCAGCAAAGGACCCATCTGTATGCAATCCAGCAGAATAGAATTCATAATAACGATCTGTTTCAGCGGAATGCTTTCCTGATGTTACAACAGGATTGACCGCAACTCTGTCACCTTTTTTCACTTTCGTTACATTACTTCCTACTTCTTCTACAATACCTGAAAATTCATGGCCTAGTACAAGTGGTGCTTTTTCACCTGTAAGCTCATTTGGAGTTTCATTTTGTATTAATAGAGGACCGATTTCGTATTCGTGCAAGTCTGTACCACAAATACCAGACCAGCTTACTTTCACTTTTACATCATTTTCATTTACTGTTTTAACGTCTCTGTCTTCTACACGAACATCTTTTTGTCCGTGCCAAACGGCAGCTTTCATTTTATCACTCATCATTTAACCCCCTTAAAGAATAGATGAATAGGTACACTTTTAATGTAACATTGGTCATGGAAAATCTGGTAAACACAAATAGTTTATGTGGGGTTTAAACAACAGTTATAATAATAATGTAGAATATCTTTTATTAGGAGATGCAGTCATGGATCAAAAAATAGACAGACGAATAAGAAAGACTAGATCTGCATTAAAAAATGCCTATATTGAATTAATGGAGCAGTACTCGGAAAAAGAAATCACGGTATCGATGATTACCCAATTTGCCGATTTGAATAGAGCTACCTTTTATGCACATTACTCCAATAAAACCGAATTTCTTGAGGAAATACTGTATGATGCCTTAGAAGGTTTAAAAGAAGCGATCATAGGCCCCTTTGTGCAAAAAGCTAAGATTCAAACCGATACCCTAACACCGACAACAGAACGAATATTTGCATATATCGAACAAAACAAGAAGATCTTTCATGCTTTATATGTTGGGCATAACGATTTTAAGGCTAACTTAGAAGCGTTATTTTACGACATCTTCTCAAAAGATATTTTCATTGAAACAGAATCTACTTTTGGAGAGGTAAACTATGATATGTTTTTACATTACCAAACAAATGCAACCTTAGGGCTACTTCTCTATTGGATTAAAAGTAAATTTAAATATCCAGCAACCTATATGATGAAGCAGTTAACAATCCTTTCTAATACAAAAATTAACAATCTTAGAAGAATGTGATACAGTTTAGAGGCAGTATAAACACGCTTGGATTCCAAGTGTTTTGTGCTGTTTTTTGTTTGTACGTTAGGAAAGTATAAAATTTTAGCTAAGAAGTGGACTCGACGTAGCTATAATTTTTTGCGTTCCAAGTATAAGAAAAACTAACACCTTCGCTAAAAGACGAGCGAATGCGAGTTTTTCTAAAAGAGATTGACTAATTCCCCATTCTATTTCTATGAAACCTTCATCCAGAGGATCCATATCCAATAATTCCTTCTAACCCTTTTTTTATATTTCTGTTAATATATAGTAAGATACTTGTTCGTATAAAAGAATTTACCAAAAAGCCTTTCATAAGTGCTTCCGAGGTGGTATATGATGAATCATTATTCCGTTCTTGCCTTTCAGTCCGATATTAATGAACAGACGATCAATCAATTAACAAATCTACTAAAACAAGGGGTAAAAGTATTTTACTTTACCTTTGACCCAGTAGAACAACTTTATGAAAATGATTTATTAGCTAAGGCAAAGCAGGATCAATTTCTATTTGCCTATGAAACTATGTTTACGAATGATTGGCAGGATGAGGAGTTTTCGTATTTTGATGGCAAGGTGCCACAATATGTTTTACAGGAATTGTCAGAACAAACCCCATTTTTCAATAAAGAGCAATACATCATTGAGCACGCGGCATTACAGTCAAACTTAATGATATCTGCAGGTGCAGGTACAGGGAAAACGACCGTCATGATAAATCGTATCTTTTTCTTAAAACATATCGATTCTGATCTATTGTTTTCTGATATTGGCCTAGTTACCTTTACGAATAAGGCAGCGGCTAATATGCGTGAAAAGTTAATTCAGCGAACGAAAGGTTATTTTCAGTTAACAAAAGATGTTACCTATTTACAGTGGCTACAGGAAATTCGAAATATGAAAATAGGAACGATTCATTCGTTTGCTTATAGTATGTTTGAACATTTTCAAGAAGAGTTATTTAGTCAATCACAGTTGAGGATTAGTCAATTTCGCTATCGCAGGAAAAAGATTATTGAAGAGGTTATTGATGACTTTCAGGAGCTTGAACCAGAGCTATTTCGTAAATTTAAATATATAGAGCAATATAAAATTATTAGCGCGGTGGAAACACTCATCGATCAAATGGGCAACTTAGCATTGTCTAGTGAGAAGATCGATCAAATAAACTTTGGTAGTTCATCAGATGATTCGCATCGTTTATATTCCTACCTGGTCAAAGAAACAAGTAAAAGGCTAACCGAATACAAAAAGCAGGAAGACTTTTTTGATGTCAATGATTTAATCATTGAGTTAGATAAATTGATGGCCATAGAGAGTGACAAAGAATTGCCATTTCGTTATATTTTTGTGGATGAATTTCAAGACACAGATCAGATGCAAACGAAATTCTTTGCCTATTTAGCTAATCGCTATCCAGTTCACTTATTTGTTGTGGGAGATGTGAAGCAGAGTATTTACAGATTTCGTGGAGCAGATTATACAGCATTTGATCAGTTGAAAAACCAAACAACTATCGACCAAACGTATTATCTTCAACATAATTATCGGACAGATCGGCCGTTACTCGATTCTTTCAATCAACTATTTGCTACTTGGCCCGGGGTTGTGTCCACATTTCGGTTTGAAGAAGAGGACAAATTATTAGCTGGATTTGAGCCAGAACAGGAATTAGAAAATCCAGTGATCCATAAAAACTTTTCCACAAATGCGGCATTTACCCAGTTTCTAAAGCGTATAGAGAATACAAACACCGCTATTCTTGTACGTTCCAATCGGGAAGTAAACCAATTGGCAGCAATATGTGATGAAAATAAAATTTACTATACTGCTGATAAGGATGGCGATTTCTTTCGATCACTTCCAGTCAGGGAGTTCTATATGCTTATTCGCCGATTTACCCATCCAACTGTTTGGAAAAATCGATATGCCTTACATCTATCTTCCTATGGAGAACGCTCCATTGAAGTGAACCAGATATTGGAACATTTTTCTGATGACAAGCAGTATATCCAACCAATGTTAGAAAAGGTAGATATGATCTATCATCACTATCAAGGAGAATTGACGAAACGTCCTGTGTTTGAGGTGTTAGCTGATGTTATTGAAGAAGTACAACCAGCACAAAACTATGCACAACGGTTTGAACGGGATAGAAAGCACCTTTACAAAGAAGCTATTAGAGGACCTCAACTGGAAGTCATGAAAAAGGAGTATCAACTGAATCTTGATCACCTGTTCTATATGTTGAAAAATGAATTAAAGGATACGGTTCCAACCTTACCCAAGCTTGAAAAAGTCCTGCGTTTAAAAATGAATACAGATCGAAGTGAGTCGAAGCTATTTGTTGAGGATAACGAGATGGATCGTTTGACAATCATGACGGTTCATAAAGCAAAAGGACTTGAGTTTGATTATGTGTTCCTTCCATACACGAAAAATACATTTGATAAGTTTGCAAAAACCGATGTCATCATGGATGAGGATAAGGTTGGGTATAAAACGTTTATTGAAAAAGGGAAAATATTCTCAAATGATGCCTATCAACAATTCCGATCTGAAGAAAAGGTTGAAAATATTGGCGAAGAAGCAAGGCTTTTTTATGTTGCGTTAACAAGAGCACGAAAAGGAGTCTATATTGATGCACCAGAACAAGTGAACAGCCACACGATTAGAAGCTGGGGTGATTTATATGCAAGAGGCTATCAAAGAAGCGAAACCATTGTTCAACCTTAAAACCTATACATCTTTAAATCGGATTTTAGGAGAACAAACAGGATCAACTGATGGCATTCATGTATTTGGGACATCAGAAATCACAAGGAATGTAAGAAAACGGTATCAGCTGAAAGCGCTTAGTATGGATGAAGTGATAGATCAGCTTTTTCGTGGTTATCGTACAGGTTTAACGGAAATCTACTTTCAATCAGAAATAAGAAAATTAATTCAAACGGGAAACTATCAACATGAGACCTATCTACTAAACCGGATCCCATCTATAATGAACACGGTATACGCCATGGCAGACCTTGGTCGGAAAGCGATACAGTTCCAAGGTCAATCCGAAAGACAATCCGAAATTATTGCCTTAGTCAATGCATTATTAAAAGATGATATCATCGAACACTTTCATTACCAAAAGCAAACACTAACAAGAAACGAGATTGCTAAACTTCTTTGTGGGGATAGTACGATACACAAAATTGCTTTCTATCAAATTGAGTATTTAAACTTTGGGCGGATGAATCTAGTGCATTGGCTGCAGGCGAAGGGGTTTGAAGTGGAATTTTGCATTCCATATAATGCCTCTTTTCCACAAGTTTATCAGTTTTGGAAATCGGTTTATCAAGTGGTAACAAGACAAGATATAGATGAAATCGCACATTCTAAAGAGATGCCCTCATTTGGCCACCGATTTGCTGCGTTTAATGAGAATATATTGATGGATCACGCGGATCGTAAAGATGTTATGGTCATGGAGTTTGAGTCACCACGGGATTTTGCAGACTTTTATCAAACAACGAACGATAAAATCACCGCAGTTCATCCAGATGATATTAATCGAATTGTTTCGAATGTGATAGCAGAACCATTTGAAAATGGGTATGGGAAATTTATCTACTATTTACAGTTTTGCCAGAAGCAAGATGACACCATTTTTGTGAGCTATGATCATCTAATGGAACTCATAACAAGTGAATGGGTGTCCACTCGTGCGGTAAGTGGAAAAGATGCATTAGCCTTATTGAAGGACTTAGAAGAGTATATGAGCGGGGTAGAGTCCATTCAGGATGTAAAGACTCGTTTGCAGCAGCTTAGTGATCTAGATATAGTCAGTAAAACCTTTGATCAGGAAAATATGCAAGATGCAGGAAAGAGTAGAATGAAACGCTATCTCTTAAATCCATTTCGAGCCTTTGCTTTTCTTCAACAAGGAAGGTATCAAGTAACGATAAATCAGCTAATCGAGCTTGTGGAACAAACGGAAAAGCTTTGCCAGTATTTGGTGATGAATGAGGGCGAAACGATGCCTGTTAATGACTATTTACAGCGTTGGAATTCGATAATGGACCGCTATGAAGATTCGTGGGAAAAGGATGTTTATACCTTTTGGAAAAAGGTTTTCACCCCACAGCACCCAGCAGAGTGGGTATTTCCAATCCAAGAGCTATTGTCTGTTATCTATTTAACGGTATCGAATTATATGGATAATACGAACACGACTATTTATTCGATGCCTACCTTACAAGCAAGTATTATGGAAGAAGAAGAAGCGAAAACTCTCCATATTACGAACTTAACGTTAATGAATTTTCCAGAAAGTTATCATGCAACGATTACCGACTTTTTTAGCCATCAGGAATTGAAACAATTGATTACGGAAAGTTTGGGGAGTAGTTGGTCCACAAATAGATTGTTACATGCCCTATGGGTTGATTACACTGTTGGTGAGTATTTTGATAAGCTAGGAACCTATCAAATGTATCATGTTATCTCTTCCTATCAAGGACCTATTCGTTTCAGTTGGATCAAGCATTTGCAGGCTGATGATTTTCGTAATATTTATTTAGATATTATCGCTGATTTGTACCAACAAGGGGAAATCATTTCTTATCAAGTAGAAGAATCAGTTGAACAGGAAAAAGAAGGAACGATCCCAAGTAGTGAACTAACTCAAGCATCAGCTGTTCAAGAGCTAAAAGGAAAAATCCCTGCATTATTTTGGTTAGATCATGATTTTTGCGCGAAGAAGTTTTTCCTAACGACCCTGATTGAGCAACAGCCAGTTTATGAAGATGTGTTTCATCAACAGTTCTTATTTAGTAAAATAGGAAAACTGTTTTCGATCTCAGCTGATGAACGAGCGGAATTTAGAAGCCTAATTTATCCATTGTTTCCGCATTGGACCTATAGTAAAAAAGAAAACCTAATTGATACAGAATATCCAGCTCAATTGCGAATATATAAGGAATTCGAAAATGTTACCTATCCAAAAGAAATGAATCGAATTCAATTGTTACGTAGTGTGTATCAAGAGAATCGGCGAACAAAAGCGCGTAACCGTTATCGTAAAAATACCGCATTCAAGGATGCAGATGTTCTAAAGCAGTTTCAGGAAAATGTGTCGCGATATAAGGTGAAAGCAGAGCCAGGTAACCATTGTAAAATGTGTCCACATTTACAAAACTGCAGTGAGGGGATGTATGCCATTGACAACATCAGTCAGGAATAAAGCGGAAGAACTAGAGACTTTTAGCAGACGATTTGCCAAGAAATGGAAGAACTATTTTTCGATAGACGGTTTAATTCCAGGTATTGAACCAACTAATCAACAAAAACAAGTTGTTCAATCCAATGAAAAACAACTAATCATTAGAGGTTCAGCAGGTAGTGGGAAAAGTTTGATGCTGGCTTATCGTCTGATTAAAGTAATGGAACAAAGCAACAAACCACAACGGATTTTATACGTCACCTTCAATGAAACGTTAATTCAGGATACGGTCAAACGCTTGTGTCAATCTGAAACCTATAACAAATTGAAAGAAAAACATCACGTGGATATTCGCACCTATCATGATTTAGTTCGCTCCATATTAATGAAGGAATGTGGCTACCCCGAAATGAAAAGAATTCGAATGACAAAGGAAAGGGTGGCAGCACATGAATCATTAATTGATGCCAGACTAGAGGCTGTTTTAGCGGGGTTTGAGCAATCGGAAGAATATGAACAGATGGAGAAGCTATTTAAAACCCATACTGCTCAATTCCTACGAGAAGAGTTCTTCTGGATGAAAGCGAACGGCCTCATTACGAAGGAAAAATATTTTGAGAAGGAACGGACTGGACGTGGAAATAGTCCTAGCGTAAATCGGAAGCAGCGTCCAACGATATTTTATCTATTTGAGCTGTATAATGCGTTTATGCTGACGAACTTTCAAGTACCACAGTATGATATGGAGGATTATGCACTCCTGCTTTTAAACGAATTAAATAACCGTCCGAATGCCCCGTTTCAATATGATCATATTTTCGTTGACGAATTTCAAGACCTACAGCCGATGCAAATTAAAAGTCTAGTAGAGCTAACGAATAATAGTATCACATTAGTTGGGGATGATAAACAGCGGATTTATAAACGGACACCTGTTTCCTATCGAGAGTTAAATTTGCAGATTACAGCTCGGAAAAATCAAAAGCTTTCAAAAAACTTCCGATCTACCAAGCAAATCATGAATCTAGCTAGCTCTCTACAATTTGATGATGTGGAAAATGTACGGGAGGATGATCAAGATTTCTTTCGTGAAGGGGATCCACCAAATATCATGCATTATAAGAAAAACGATACGATGTTTCAAGCATTAGTAAAGCGAATTAAAGCAATACATGAGACGCATAAAGAAAAAACGATTGCTGTCATCCACCGTTATACAAAGAATGAGTTAAACCAAGAAGATAGTCTACTAAGCAAATTACACCGTGAATTTCATGTGATCGATGTTGATCAATATGGTAAGAAATTTGATTACAATAAGCGTAAAAAGCCAATATTCTTTACAGATCCCTTTGAAATTAAAGGGTTGGAATTCGATTACGTTTTTATCCTTCATTTTGATAGGGAGCACTATCCATCCCAACAGCGAATCGAGGAATTAAATGATAAATATGGTGGAGCAAAAACTTTTGATAAAAACTATGAAAATGACTATGATGCTATCTTAAATGATGAAAAGAAACTACTCTATGTTGCATGCTCTCGTGCTAGACATGAATTGAATATTTTTTATGTAGCGCCAAAACAACTAAGAATAAGTCCATTTGTAAGAGACTTCCGTAGCAAGGATTATAAAAGTAATTTTGGAAAACGGAAATATAGTGATAAGAAATAGTGGAGATCTTATAATGTATAAAGTCATGAATTTTTATTCATGGCTTTTTGTTTGTGCAACATGTTGCAAGCAATCCTTCATTTTAATCGGGATTTGTGCTATTTATCCCGCATGTAACTGGCAGTAAGCCCCCCACTTCAAGATTTCTTAGGAGATCCAAGAGAGATAAGTGGGGTTCAAACTGCCCGTAAATGTCCGATTCGTTCAACTAACAATCAGTGGGAGAGGAAAGGAAACCCCACTGATTGAAGTTTCACTTTAGTAGGAATAAGATTTAAGAGTGTTTATAATAATGGGTACAGATGTTATTTCAGGTCAAGGAATCGTTTTTTAAAGGAGATGATAACAGCATGGACACATTTCAAGCATTGGTGCTAGATAAAGTGGATGATCAAACGACGTTAGAAGTGAAGCAATTGACCACTGCTGACTTGCCGGAAGGGGAAGTAACTATACGTGTCGCCTATTCTAGTGTGAACTATAAAGACGGCATCGTAGCCATCCATAATCAGTTAGTCGAATCCTATCCGTTAGTACCAGGAATTGATTTAGCTGGAACAGTCATTGACTCAACAGATAAACAATTTAAAACAGGTGATGAAGTTATTGTCACAAGCTATCAATTAGGCACTGGACATTTTGGTGGATTTAGTGAAATAGCGCGCGTACCTGCAGACTGGGTTGTCCCACTACCAAAAGGATTATCACTAAAAGAAGCAATGATCCTTGGAACAGCTGGATTAACGGCAGCGTTATCTGTGGAAAAGCTGGAGATGAATGGATTAGAACCTCAAAAAGGGCCTGTTTTGGTAGCAGGTGCTACAGGTGGAGTCGGCAGTATTTCGGTCAATATATTAGCTATGAAAGGGTATGACGTTGTCGCTAGTACAGGTAAATCCAATGAAGCGGATTATTTAACAGGCTTAGGAGCCAAACAAGTGATTCAACGGAACGAAGTACAAGATACAGATCAGCTACCCATTCGGGAAGAAAAATGGGCAGCAGCAATCGACCCAGTAGGCGGAAAAACACTTCAATACATTCTAAGCACCTTACAATATGGTGGATCTGTCGCAACATGTGGGTTAACTGGTGGGGTAGAGGTTTCCACAACGGTTGTTCCATTTATTTCAAGAAGTATCAACTGGCTTGGGATTGATTCTGTGCAATACCCAATGGATCAGCGTTTAAAAGCGTGGAGTCGTCTAGGTGATGATTTGAAACCTACTATGTTACATGAGGATATGGTAAGAGAAGTCTCATTAGCGGAGCTTCCAGACGTTCTAGCTAATATTGTCAATGGAAAAGTACGTGGCAGAACGATTGTTAAACTGTAGGGTGATGTAGTGCATAGTGCAGGGTTAACCTAAAGTAAATGTTTGATTCGTTCAACTAACAATCAGTGGGGGATGAAGGAAAACCCCCATTGATTGAAGTACTTCCTAAAACATTGTTACCCCAACATAAAAAGTACCTAAGGATAATAATAAGTTATAAGAGTTTGAAATATTTTTTAGTAACGACTTTACCTCCTCCTTTTTAATTCCCATCCATTGCGGAAATCTATTTAAGCCGAATACTCTCTAATTTTTGTATTTAGTTTAATAAAGAATTCAATTATCCTTCGTAACTATAGTTAAATAACCTCTCCATTAGCAGCATTATAAGAACCGTTTTCTTTCTTCTGGGGTTGGTATCATACAACTTTTCTTTGTACCGAACCATTTATATCGATTGGCAGCGATAATTTTATAAAAAAAGTCTCTAATAGGTTTTGGGACAATTAGTAGGATAAAGGGTATCTTCCAAGTACCTTTCAAATGCTTACAAACACGAAGAGCAGCAGATGATTGAACATAACAATTGTCATCGTCTATCAGAACAAAACTATCTATGTTTTCTGGTACATGATGCTTTTTTAATAGTTTTTTTCCGACATCACTTTGTAACGAAGCGAATTTAAAGTACCCTTTTGGGTCTCTTTTGATGATGAATTGAACACTTTGGTCGCAAAAGTTACACTCCCCATCGAATAAAATGATCTTATCCATATTAGTCCCGCCTTTCCAGACTTTATTGTATGCGAACAACTTTCCCCTTTCCAAAAGAAAGAATTCTTCATTTCTATGCATCTTTTGTTAATCTTATCTTATCAAAGGTAATTTCTATTGGGAACAAATACCATTTCTTGCTAACTTCGGTTGATTTTATCTTAAAATACGATGCTATCGATCGTAACAGTCAGTTGATTTTATCCCGCATGTAACTGGCAGCAAGCCCCCCACTTCAAGATTTCTTAGGAGATCCAAGAAAGATAAGAGGGGGGAGGAAAGGAAAGCCCCACTGACTGAAGTTTCACTTTATCTCAATGAACGCTGCAATCGGCCATTACAACTATCTATCGGTAGATTACATTGTTATATAAAAATAACATACTAGCTATAAGAGGTTGTTCAAAAAGTCCGGTGAAAATGACACATCGAATTTCTTCGTTAGCTTGCTTTTCCGTTGCTCATGTATTAAATGAACTAAGGAACTTCTACTAAAACCGTCCACGTCCTGTGACCAACGTAGAAGTCACCACATCCTGTGGAAGTCCGCTACTCAAAGCTACGCTGCCTCGAACTTCCGACGTACAGGACGTACTAGTGTCGGCGTTGTAACAGGACGCCTGAGACCTTAGCCGACTCGGTCCTTTTAATCCTCCTTTTTAAACACGCACTATAAGGGATTTTATATATTATTTCGATTGTTAATTTAGATTTTTCCACCATAAGTGAACTACTTATGATCCAAGTTTCACTTTATGGTATAATTATATAGAATATTATAAATTTTTATGAGGTTATTGGGGATGGGGTCAAAATGGGGTTTGATTACACAAAAACACCATAACACTTATGTCCTAAGCCTTATTATTACACTGCGAAAGTTGAGATAATTACTAATGTCAAGAGATAATATGCTTTTTGATGTAGCTAAGTAGAATTGGGGTTATTAAACGAGTTGGAGGGTTAAATATGGCTCAACCACTGTCTGAACAAGTAGTGTATAAACTGCTTCAAAAATTAACAGAGGAACAACAAGCATTTATTGATAAATTCATTAAACAGAGCAAAAAAAGCAAGTGGCTAGAGGTTCTTGCTGATAAAAAAGGTTACAATATTAATAATGAAGATGAGCTTGGAGAAATAGAGTATAAGATAGATGACTGGGTTTTAGAGGAAGTATTAGATAGTGGGTATGGAAATAGAGAATATCGATGTGAATGTGGGAAAGCATTAAGATATCAATATATAGTTAGGCATACCAAAACAAATAAAGTTCACAAGTTAGGTGAAACTTGCTTTGAAAATTATACGAGTTTAACTCCTGAAATAATAAAAGATATAAAAAAAGAATTTTATACTATTAACCTGGAAAGAGATGAAATACTTTTTCGGATGAGGAGAAATGAAATAACTGAAATAGAAGAATATGAAGAAATTATGCTTCCTGAACTAATTAAGGAACAACTTGAATTAGGAATTGCACTTTCATATAAACAAGAAGAAAAGTTAGATAAATTGCTGTATGAAAAGCGGCGACGACAACTGGAGCAAGATCAGGAACGCCGAAGATTAGAATATGAAGAAGAAATAAACAAGTTTGTAGCCTCATTAAGTAAAGAGCAACAATCATATGTAAAAAGTTTTGATAGGAACACCATTGAAGAACTTTATGATGTCATGATTAGTGCCAATAAGGATGTTAAAAGACAAAAGGATATGCTTGAAGATGATGACATACCTGAAGATATTAAAGTTCATATAAAGTATGGTTTTCCCCTACTAGATCAACATGAAAAGCGAATCCGTGAAATAAAAGAAAGTAAAATCTATTTAGCGAAGATGATACAGAAAAATAATGTGGATATATCCTATGAAGAAGTTGTTAAGAGACACTTATCAACACTAAAACAAGTAAGAGAGAAAGAAAATCATATACCTGAGGGATTGGTAAAAGATTGGGAAAAAATTCAATCTGATGTTTTAGTATTAAAAAAGGGGAAATCTATTGATTATAGCTCATGGAAACGATCACTTCGAAATCTTATCATTCCTATTCGTGTGGATAAAGATCAATATTTATAACCCCTTTAGGTTGTTTTGCTCCAGTTGGTCACTCATTCTCTACTACATAGTGCACCAGAGGGACTGACCCTTTTCTAGTTCGTTCGTGGTTAATCCGTTATTCAGACTATTCCTGTTTATGAAGTTATTTACTTATATAATCGTTGGTGTTTATCGATTGCTTCCAAAATAAAAAAATAGAGGCGTACTTTTTAGTTAAAATGAAGTTAGCATGAAAAGCAGAAGGGAAGCACTACAAGAGTACTTCTACTCTTCTAATTATATCACATGATCGAAAGGATGATTTTTATGTTAACTGTATCACAGAAGTTAGACATATTTAATAGCTTTATAGAACTAGAAAAGAAAATTGGAAAAGAAAGTACGGGCGAGCTATCATTCCCCTAATTCGAAAATTCGAGCAACGAATGTCAGTCGTGAATTCCATTTGGACAGGAAATGGATATGTTTGTGGTCGATAATTACCATCAGATAATAAGTATAAAATTGATCCAAGAGGTTTGATAAACATAAAGGATTTCAGTGAAACAGAATTAAGACAAGTTATTCAAGAATGCATTGCATCCTTCTCAATATAACATTTTAAAAAAGGTGATGAGACAATGTTTATAGAACTATTTATCTCCAGAACCCCTTGTTATGGGGAATGTCCTGTGTATGATGTGGTCGTAAACAATAAGGGAGATGTTCAATGGCAGGGGCATGAATTTGTTTATCATGTGGGAGAAGCGGAATGGAAGGTTAGTAAAAATAAAATTAACGACATAGAAAGGTTACTAGAAGCGTTTGATTATCGGTCGTTTACCTATCCAGAACCAGATATGTTTGCAACCGATCTGCCATCTTGTATAACGAAGGTTGTTTTTGATGATGGATTTGTGAAGGAAGTTAACCATGATCTAGGAGATGATCAATCCTTCTATAACAACGGAAAGGACTCCTTGCACAATCTAGAGAAATTCGAAAACAAACTAGAACAAATTCTTGGTTTGCAAAAAGTGATAAAAAATGGATGAAGCGTTTTCGTCATATGGTCTTTGCTCAGACGTTTCCGTATCCATCATCCATGCTTTATACACTATTATTTTATAAATGCTCCTTAATACTCTGATTCACTCTTGCGCTAACTGCATCCTTGGACGTATTGAATGCAATGGCCAATTCTTTGTATAATATGTTTTGAATACTGCTTAAGAGTGTCTTATCGATTTCAGAGAATTTTCGTTCAAGTGCTTCTTGTTCATGCTTTTTCCGCAATAGGGTGATGGCTACTTTCGCAATTTCTGTTCGATCTCCCGTTTTTACAATAGCGGTATACGTTTGGATTCGTAAGTTAGGTTTTTCAATCCAATCGACCCCATCCGCATGGAACACTTCCATAACATTTTCTGCTTCTTCTTTATTAACCAAATCCATCATCTTAATTTTGTCATTATCAACAGGGGTACTGATTGTTAAACCATGGGTCTCGTCAATGGGATGCAAGGTATAATATTTTTTTGTAGTACCCGAAAATTCTTTATCACTGATATCGTCGATTTGGCAGATCCCATGTGCCGAATGGATAATTAGATTACCTACGTCAAGCATGTTAGCACTCCTTTGAAAACATATTGTCAACTAGTTTGACTATTCTATTTTACTCCTTTTATCGATAGATTGTCAATTAAGTTGACAATCTATATTTAACTTGTATAGTATAGACGAAGTAAAATGATTGGAGTGTAAGAAGTTGAATTCTGATTTGGAGTACTTAGATCTAATTGATTTAATTAGCGAACGGCATCTTCAACTACGAAAACGATCAGAAGAGATGTGGAATAATCACAGTGATATTTATTTATCAAATTCAGAGTGGTTTATATTAACAAGAATCTATCAGAAAGAGCAAACGACAATTTCCTATGTGACCAAACATGTCGACATATCCAGGCAGGCCACGCATAAATTTATTAAACAACTTCAGCAAAAAGGATTAGTAGAAATAGAGAAACACCCAACGAATAAGAAGGAAAAATCAATCACATTAACGCCATTAGGCAAAGAATGCTATGAAAAAAACGAGTCCCTAAAGGCACAATTAGCGATACAAATTGCTGATAAGATTGGTGTGGAGCAGGTAACGTCATTTAAAAGAATTTTAAAAGAAAACTGGGGTATCTAGGTTGAGAATTTGGGTTTTGTTTAGAAGGGTTTTTTTATTAATAGAAGGGAAGGATAATTGACAAAATAGCTTCCTTTGTGGGTAGAATTGAAGGTAAACTAGATGAACAAAGCGTTTCCTCTGTTTAAATAAAATCGAGAAAACGCTTATTCAAATTTCACAAGCTATATCTGAAAATGGCTTCTAGACATCAATGGGGAGTTGACACTATATTCAATTATTCCCCAAAATAAGCTGATTCAACTTCATACTTCTTAAGATCTTCTTCATTAAGTTCAAAGCCTAATCCTGGTTTGTCAGACATTACAAATTCACCATCATCATTTGGACGTACAAACTCTTTCATCACATAATCTCTTCGGTCAGGGGTCCACAATGGTGGATCAAACGGAAATTCAATAAATGGACAATCACTAATTGCAACACTCAGATGCAAGTTGGCGAGTAATCCGATACCGTTACTCCACGTATGAGGAGAGAAAATATGACCACTGCCTTGGACGAGTTCACCAATTTTCTTAACGTTGGTAATTCCACCAGCTAAAGCAACATCAGGTTGGTAAACATCTAATGATCCGTAGTTGACCATTTCACGAAAGTCATGCCAGCGACGATTCATTTCACCTCCTGCAATTCGAATATCTGTCATTTCACGAAGTTTTGCCATGCCTTTAAAGTCATCGGACGGAAGAGGTTCTTCCAACCAATAGACATCAAGTTGTTCGAGTTCTCTTGCGACTTGAACGGCCTGTTTTAAATCCCAAGTGCGCTTAATATCCCATGGCATTTTCCATCCTTGGTTTGCATCGACCATAATTTCGAGCTGATCACCGACTGCTTTTCTTACTTCTTCAACGACTTTAATATCATCTTTTACGTCATCATGGTGGAAACGGATTTTCATGGCTTCATATCCGTCTTTTACAAATTGTTGAGCTCGCTCAGCGCGAACTTGTGGTGTGACAATTTCACCAGTCGAGGCATATACTTTAATTTTATTTGATTTTGCACCTAATAGTTTATAAACTGGCTGGCCAGTAGCCTTCCCGATTAAGTCCCATAGTGCAAGATCAAGTGGCCAGCAACGGCCATAA
This sequence comes from Oceanobacillus halotolerans, assembly GCF_010993955.1. Taxonomy (GTDB): domain Bacteria; phylum Bacillota; class Bacilli; order Bacillales; family Amphibacillaceae; genus Oceanibacillus_A; species Oceanibacillus_A halotolerans. The sequence goes on from NZ_WIXL01000007.1 coordinate 45,824, forward strand.
TGAAAATCAATATTATCAACAACTTGTATGTGTCGTTCAACGGCAAATGGATCTTGTCCAATAAATAGGTGTGCATGTCCTTCAAAACCTGTCATTAAATCACCAGAGCCAATCCCAGTTATGCCTTCATCGGTATGTACATAAACGAGAGTAGATGCAAATTTTTCTCGAGGTTTCGGATCCCACGCTGCCTTAAATGGGGGATCTAGTTTCTTAACATAATGTTTCACTTCAATAGATGTAATTTTCATAGGGAACTCCTTTTTAATAGATTCTAGCCCCGATGTACAGGACGTCCTAGTGCCGATAGACATAAGGACGTGGCGTTTTTAAGCCTGTAAGGGTGCTTGCGCTTTTGTTCGGTTTTCGATAATGTGCAAACTGTTACAAATAATGTGCAAACTATAACAAACAATAGAGAAATTGACAAATCAGGCATTTGTAGAAATTTGGAGATTATCTTAGTAATTATGTCGAAAACAAATGAAGATCTCAGTCTATAACCGTTTTCCCCGATATATCGCCATTTAACACCCCGATATGTAGATTGTTTTAGGAGGTGATTTTACGATACTATATAAGATGTGGCTATTTTACGTGTTAAAAATTCTTTTAACAAAGGGGGCGTTGAATTGAATAACAATGATGAAAATACGTTGCTACAGGTCATCGAATACTTCCAGGAAAATATGGATTTCATTCTTGAATTGACTGCTGAGCATGTTAATCTAGTAGGTTTAGCGATTATTGTTGCGATCCTAATAGGGGTTCCATTAGGTATTTACTTGACTACTAATGATAGCTTAGCTGGAACGGTGTTAAATATTGCGAGTGTTATCATGACGATTCCAAGTATTGCTTTGTTTGGTTTAATGGTACCCATTTTCTCCCTCATTAACCAAGGTATTGGATTTCTTCCGGCCTTCATAGCTCTAATTCTCTACTCACAACTACCAATTATTCGAAACACGTATACTGCTATTAATAATGTGGATCCAGAAATACGAGATGCAGCTATTGGTATCGGTATGAGCACCACACAGCGGATATTTAGAGTTGAAATTCCTAATACAATTCCAGTTATCATGGCAGGTATTCGTACAGCAGTTGTGTTAAACATTGGAATCGGTGTTATTGCTGCCTTTATTGGTGCAGGTGGATTAGGTATCTTAATTCAACAAGGTATAACAAGAGGACATCAGGATATGGTTATAGCCGGCGCTATTACGATTTCTGTTCTAGGTATTTCCGCCGATCTATTTTTACGATTATTGCAACGAATTTTCACGTCAAAAGGTGTATCTTCTTAATGCCAAATAGAAGGAGATGGATGAAATGATTGAATATAAGGACATAACAAAAGTATATGGTGAAGACGTAAAGGCTGTAGATGACGTGTCCTTTACAGTGGAAGATGGAGAGATTGTTGTTCTACTTGGTCCTTCTGGTTGTGGGAAAACCACACTACTTCGAATGGTCAATCGATTAGAGTCCATCACAGAAGGGGATATTTTACTAGATGGAAAAAGTACCAGCAATCTAAACGAAATTGAATTACGACGTGGTATTGGGTATGTCATCCAAAGCAATGGATTGTTTCCCAATATGACTATTGAACAAAATGTCACGATTGTCCCTCATTTATTAGGATGGGATAAACAAAAGAAAGAAGAGCGCTATCAGAAGTTAATGAAATTAGTTGGATTAGATGTAGAGGATTTCCGCAAACGTTTTCCACATGAGTTATCAGGTGGTCAGCAACAGCGTATTGGTGTAATCCGTGCTCTAGCAGCCGATCCACCGGCGATGTTAATGGACGAACCATTTGGTGCATTGGATCCAATTATCCGTGAAAAGGTTCAAGATGAATTCTTAGCCATCCAAAAAGAATTACACAAAACGATACTGTTCGTGAGTCATGATATTAATGAGGCTATCAAAATGGGGGATAAGATTGCATTAATGAAAGATGGGCAGCTCATGCAATACGATACACCAGCTAATATCCTGCAAAACCCCGCAAACGAATTTGTGACTCAATTTGTTGGACAAGATCGTACGATAAAGAGTTTAAGCATTCATATGGTTAATGATATCTATAGCCAAAATAAATTAAAAGAAAATAAGAAATTAGCGAAGCAGGTATCATTAAACACGAATCTACGTGATGCATTAGGTGCCATTTTAGAAAGTAAGGAGCAGGCAGTTACTGTGGTCAATGGTCAAAATGAGACGGTAGGAAGCTTAGACTTTGATGGCATCAATCAATTTATATCAGAGCTTACGTCATGACCATCCCTTTTCAACGTGACAAACGAGTGAGGGAGGGAAAAAATAGTGGATAGCAAAAAAAGGATTACGTGGATCGTTCGAATTATTGTTTATTTACTAGTTATCGCGTTTTTCTATTGGACGATTACTAATGAATATTTTAACTATATAACGGAGAATATTGACCAATTTAAAGTATTGGTTCGCGAGCATTTACAAATTGTTGGATTATCATCGGGTATGGCACTTCTAGTTGCCATTCCATTGGCCATTTTCGTGACAAGACCAACCTTTAAACGGGTGGAAAGTCTTGTATCTACACTCGTTAACTTCGGGTATACCATTCCAAATATGGCAATTTTAGCATTAATGATGGGATTTCTAGGTATTGGATTTAAGACAGCTGTATTTGCATTGTTTTTATATTCCATTTTACCGATTTATCGAAATACCGTCGCAGGGATTCAGTCCGTGAATACTAGTTTAATAGATGCAGCGAAAGGAATGGGATTTAAACCATCCCAAATCTTATTCAAAGTGGAGTTGCCGAATGCTGCATATGCGATTATCGCAGGTGTTCGAACAGCTGTTGTTATTAATATTGGCGCAACCGCACTAGCCTATTTAATTGGCGGCGGTGGTTTGGGTAACTGGATTTTCATGGGAATTAAGGTGTTTGATAATTCCATTCTATTATCAGGGGCTGTAACAGTCACACTTTTAGCTGTGATCACAGACTATCTGTTAAGGGCTGTTGAGCATATAGTTGTTCCAAAAGGGACAAAACGATAAAAAAACAAGGGGGATTTAAACTATGAAAAAATTAATGATGGTTTTAATAGCATTATCTATGTTCGTCTTAGCTGCATGTGGTGGCGGGGACGAAGGTGAAAGTAAAGAGGTTTCCGTTGGTGCAAAAAGTTTTACAGAGTCACTATTATTGGCTCAAATGACACAAATGATTCTAGAAGATAATGGCTATGAAGTGGATAAACGTACGAATATGGGTAGTAATGTATTACGTGAGTCGATAGAAAGTGGCCAAATTGATATTACTTGGGATTATACAGGTACAGGACTTGTTACCTATCTAGGGGAAGATCCAGTTCCTTCTGCTGAGGAAGCATTTGAAGCTGTAAAAGAAATCGATGCTGAAAATGGTATTACGTGGACAAACCCAACAACGGTTAACAATACGTATACACTTATGATTCGCCAAGACTTTGCAGATGAACAGGGTGTACACTCTCTAAGTGACTTAGCAAGTTATGTAAAAGAAAACGGTGCGACTGTTGCCGTTAACGATGAGTTTTATGCACGTCCTGATGGATTAGGTGCACTTGAAGAACATTATGGCTTCGAATTCGGTGCAGATAATGTTGTACAAATGGACTTAGGTTTAACGTACCAAGCTTTACGTGATGGGGAAGTAGATGTAGCGATGGGCTTCAAAACAGATAGCCGTATCGAACAGTTTGACCTAATGAACTTAGAAGATGACCAAACATTCTTCCCAGATTACTCAGCTGCAACTGTCATTCGTACAGAGGTGTTAGATGCAAACCCTGAAATCGAAGAACTACTAAAACCAATGGCAGATAACTTGGATAACGAAACCATGATCAACCTGAACTACCAAGTAGACGTTGAAGAACGCAGTGTAGAAGAAGTAGCCGAAGAATTTTTAACTGAAATTGGTGCATTAGAATAAGAATGTCACATGAATCAATAAAGGCTTGATGTCATTCATACATGGCGTCAAGCTTTTTTTACACGTTAGGAAAGTATAAAATTTTAGCTAAGAAGTAGACTCGACGTAGCTAAAGTTTTAATGTCCCAAGTATAAGAAAAACTAACACATTCGCTAAAGGACGAGCGAATGCGAGTTTTTCTAACACGTTAGGAAAGTATGAAGGGACATGTTTCCTTTATCTTCTAGTGCTCTGTACAAATACTACGAATAATGGCTTTATTGCTTGGAATTTTGCTTCTTCATAACGAAACTACTGATTTATCCCCTACATTATATAATTTAGCTAGATTTAACGATAAATGCGCATTGCATTTGTTTAAGGCTTTCCATAGCATTAATTAAGGAAAAAAGTTTTAAAAATATAAGAAGTAAGGTGAAGCCAACAATATGTGTGGAATATTTGCAACAACAGGAACGATTTCAGAACCATTAAAGCAAGAAGTATTAAACAGTATGAATCATCGAGGTCCAGATGAAGGGAAAAATGTCGCGCTTGATCAGTTTCATTTAGGTCACCAACGTTTGTCGATTATTGGCCTTGAGGATGGTACCCAACCCATTAAAAATGAAGATGCATCTAAGTGGATTGTGTGTAATGGGGAAATTTATAATTATTTAACATTAAAGGAGGAGCTAGACAAAAACGTTTCTTTTTTAACGGAATCTGACAGTGAAGTCGTATTAAAACTGTATGAAGAAGAGGGAGTACATGCAGTTGAAAGGTTAGACGGGATGTTTGCCTTTTTTATTGCTGATGTGGCGAATAATACATTTATAGCTGCAAGAGACACCTTAGGAATTAAACCACTTTATTATGGGAAAGATGCATTCGGAAATTTTGTGGTTACTTCTGAACTAAAAACGCTGTATTTAATTACGGATGAAGTGTATGAATTTCCAGCAGGTTATTATTATACGCCTGAGACAGGATTTGTTTGCTATCGAGAAATTAAAGCACCAGTTAATCCTGAAATGCTTGATCAATTGACAAAAGAAGATATTACAACTCAAATTAATCACTATCTAACAAAAGCTGTACATAAGCGTCTACTTGCAGATGTGGAAGTAGGTGTGCTGTTAAGTGGAGGCTTGGATAGTAGTCTGATTTCGGCGATCACGGCTAATCAACATCAGGGAACAGGACGTGTGAAATCATTTTGCGTTGGATCAAAGGGCAGTGAAGACATTAAACGAGCACGTGATGTCGCAAAAGCAATCGATACCGACCATTATGAATATATTTACACGAAAGAAGAGTTGATTGAAGTGTTGCCTAAAGTAATTTATCACTTGGAATCCTTTGAACCTTCACTCGTTCGAAGTGCAATTCCGAATTATTTCGTCTCGAAGCTAGCTTCCCAACATGTCAAAGTGATTTTATCTGGTGAAGGTGCTGATGAACTTTTTGCTGGTTATGATTATTTGAAGGAATACAATGATAATAAGGAGCTAAATGACGAGATAATTCGCATCATGAATACGTTGCACAACATTAATTTACAACGTGGTGATCGGATGAGTATGGCGCACTCCTTGGAATTACGTGTACCATTTTTAGACTTAGAACTAATAGACGGTGCGTTAAGCATACCAGCACATCTGAAGCTCCACCATGATAATCGAATGGAAAAGTGGATCTTACGAAAGGCGTTTGAGGGATTGCTTCCAGAGCCTATTTTATGGCGAAAAAAAGAAGAATTCTCTGCAGGAAGTGGTGCGTTAGATATTTTAGAGGAGCATGCCAATTCTGTGATAACCGATCGAGAATTTCGTCAAGTACAATCAGAAGCACCGATCGAACTTCGCAGTAAGCAAGAATGTTTGTACTATAAAATGTATAAGGAAATGTTTCCACAACAATCTGCCATCAATGTTGTTGGTCGTTGGGCAACTGCATAATTTTAAATAGAGGACAGGTGTCTTATTCTACCCCTCAGGCTGTCGAGAAACCTTCGACAGCCTTTTTATGCTGCTAGGAAATGTATGTTTTCCTCTATAACCTCCTTTAACAATTTAATTAATGTATCTGCTTACCTGCTGTATTTTGGTCCAATATTATTCCCCCGATATATACGAACGTACTGGTTTGTGTCACCGTAAGTCACGCCATTTTCTTTAATTTAATTGAACCATTTACTGAAACTTCCTCACCCCTTTTCCAAAACAGATTATTTTCATTCCATACTATCTATTATTTATAATAATGGGTACGTCATAAATATTTTGCAAAAGGGTGAACAGGAATGAATTCAACAGAGATAAAACAAATTCGAAAGGCAGATCATGAGATTAATCCCATATTTCTAAATCGTTGGTCACCTCGGTCTTTTTTGGAAAAAGAGGTACCTGAGGATGTCTTAATGCGGGTATTGGAAGCGGCGCGTTGGGCTCCGTCTGCCAACAATATCCAACCATGGCGATTTATTATCGCTCGTACGAAAGAGGACCGAGAAAAATTTTATCCGTTTATTGCGGAGCGTAACCGTATATGGTGTGAAAAAGCTCCTGTTTTAGCTTTAATTATCTCAGACAAACAAGACAAAGTTCATGGTTTTGATGCTGGAGCTGCTTGGGGATACCTTTCGTTACAGTCAGTGGAAGAGGGATTAATCACTCATCCAATAGGTGGTTTTAATAAGGATCAAGCAAGAGAAGTACTAAACATACCTGATAATTTTGCGATTCAAGCACTAATTGCAATTGGTTATCAAGGAGAAAAAGAGGTGCTTCCAGAAGATTTTCAAGAACGTGAGCAACCATCTGACCGTCGTCCATTAAAAGAGTCCATTTTTGAAGGGAAATTCGAATAAAAATAATGTGAAAGGTCTATCTTTGAAGAGGATAAGCTAAACCACTTCCTAGACATTGGCCTTTTTTCGATTTACGATAAAGATAAGGGACCTACCTACATAGTGTAACATCTTGAGGCTAGAGGTCTAATTTATTCGAAAGGGTGAAGCGTGTGAAAGTACTTGTTGTTGGAGCAAATGGCCAAATTGGGAAACACCTTGTTTCGTTTATTCAAGATAGTGATAGCTTAAAAGCAAAAGCAATGATTCGGAAAGCGGAACAAGCTACCTACTTTAAAGACTTAGGTGCAGAAACAGCATTAGTCGACTTGGAAGATGATATTGAACCAATTGCAAAAGCAGCAGAGGATGTCGATGCAATTGTATTTACAGCAGGTTCTGGTCCACATACAGGAAAAGACAAAACCATTATGATTGATTTAGATGGTGCAGTAAAAACAATCGAGGCAGCAAAGAAAGCTGGAGTCAAGCGGTTTGTCATGATTAGTTCGTTTGATACAAGACGTCAAGCCATCCAAGATGCACCTGAATCCTTTGCACCATATGTTGCCGCAAAGCATTATGCTGATGAATGGCTGAAGCGTACAGACTTGGATTATACCATTATCCATCCAGGTGGATTAACGAATGATGAAGGAACTGGAAAAGTAAACATCGCAACAGATGTAGAAATCGATAAAGTTCCAAGAGAAGATATAGCACGTGTGATTGTGGCTAGCCTAGAGAACGAGAAAACAATCGGAAAAGAGTTTCAAGTAGTCAAAGGGTCAACTCCTGTGAAAGATGCAGTGGACGCTATCACGAAATAACGTAGAGTTTTAAATAGAAAAGACAATTTGCCAAATAAGGTGAATTGTCTTTTCTAGTATGTTCGTTAGGCATACGCACAATCTTTTTTTGAAATAATGCCACTAAATACTATTATGCTTCGATTTTAGAGTGAAAGAGATAGTTTTTGAAGTAGGAGGGAAGAATCATAAAGTGTTGGGAGACAATTGATATTATAGAAGCATTTGATATTAGACTTTCAATTTAGCCACAAAAGTAACATAACAATTATCCCTCGACAAACATCTGTTAGCGGTATATTCATTTGTGTGCTATTTAGGATGTTAATAGTGATGTTATTGATATATCAACGAAAAATAGGACACCAATCACTATTCGACTTGGCATCCTATTTCAGTCCATCAAAAATAAACTACTTACCAATAATTGGTGCCTCTTTATGACAATCCTTAAAAATATTTATTAGCTAATCGTTCAGCTGTCCTTGTCGCAAGTGCTTGAGTCGTTAAGGTTGGATTTGGACCGCCAAGGGAATTATAATCCGCGCTATTGTCCGCAATGTAGAGGCGTTCTACCTGATAAGCTTCACATGAAGTATCAACAACAAAACCCATTCGCATCGTGCTTTGTAAATGAATGTAGTAGTTTGGAGGTAGGTCACTTCGGTGGATTTTTTTCGCACCAGCCTGTCGTAAGATATTGGTTGCGATTTTTGTTAATTGCTCTCTTTTCTTTTCTGATTCTTTACTAGGTAAATAATGGACAAAAGGTACTGGCCCATGTTCATCTTTTATATGGGGGTCTAACTCAACTCTATTGCTGTATTGTACCTCATCACCTGTAATGACAGAAAGCGTGAGTGTCCTTTTATAGTCATTCATGGCTTCTTCCAATTCAGGTCCGACAAGTCTTCCTCGTTGGTCCCACATATCTGAATCAGAATGATGTAGGCTGTTATAACCGTATTGACTAAATCCAAACAGTGGCATAGCGGAAAGACCAGGACTTTCACCAATATTTTCTATCATCCCAAGACCAGGATAATCAAGCCGCGCTCCTGAAGTATGACCAACGAAGGGATCAGTTGTTGGACTTCCTAATATGTCCATTAACGTTTCCTCATCAAATGTACCTGTAACCATATCCATGTAGTGATTTGTCAAACCTCTTCCTACCCAAGGATTTTGTGGCAATTCAGAGTTTAACCAAAGACGTGGTGTTTCCACACAACCAGCCGCCATTACGACTACTTTAGCGCGTAATTCATCCATTTCACCTGTCCATGTATCTCGAATTTGAACGCCTACTGCACGACGGCCCCTTTTTGTACTGTGATCTGTTAATACTTTTGTTACAAACGTGTTCGGCCTAAACGTCACATTCCCCGTCCTCATTCCTAAGGGGACATAACTGACATTTGTTGAACGTTTTGCCATCCTTTCAAGTGTTGGACCATATGGACATCCTTGCCCACAATGCCCACTTAGTGTACACCCCTCCAGATGACTTAATTCTTCTAAGGAAAATTCTGGGTCCATTAGATGCTCATTCGGGGGCAGGATTGCATTCGGTTGTGGACGGTATCCACTCTTCGTTACATCTAATGTTTTATTAAGAGAAAATCCTGCCTTATCCGCTCCATAGTAAAAAAGTGCTTCTTTCGATGTCGTTGGTGCAAATTCAACTGGTAATGTATCTTCCACTTTTTCATAATAAGGGATGAGCTCATTGTAACTGATAGGCCACTCATTATCGATTGCATGAGGAAATGCACGTAAAGAATTGGCATAGTAATGAAGTGTGGATCCTCCAATCCCAGCACTTTGCCATAAAACCGCTTGATCTGGGGTGTTCCTGTACCAAGGTGTTCGTCTTCGGTCGGCTGATCCCCAACGGAATTTACCAGTAACAAAATCATTCATATCATTTTCAAGTCTTGTTAACTGCCTTCGATAAAGAGCACCATCTAAATCTCTGGGATTAGAACTTTCTTTTGCCACACCTCGATTTTCGTTAGGCTCGGGCCATTTTTTATTTCCATACCATGGTCCTGCTTCAAGTACCAATACACGGATTCCCAGTTCACCAAGTTCTTTGGCAATAACAGGGCCGCCTCCTCCAGCACCAATAACAATTACATCAGCATCTTTTTTCATTCTTCACCCTCATTTCTGCCCATTAGTAATAAAAAGCCACGAAAATCACGATAACCCAATGACACACCAGGGTAACCAACTTGTTGCCAACTGAAAGGGAAAAATTCGAGCTGTCGATGATTCGGTGGATATAACCGTGTCGAGCCATAAGCAAGCCACTCGGAATAATAGCCAAACATTGAAAAGCGATTTAGCGCATCTGTTACATATTTGACCAAACCAGCATTGTTTTGAAAAGGAGATGGTAATAAGAAAAGGTCGATCTCAAGATTTTCTAGTGCAGCTAGTGTTTGAATTCGGTCTTTTCGGGAAAGGTGAGAAAACATTCGCCCTCCAGGGAATAGACTTTGAGGAAAGGCTTGTGCCTGATGCGTTTTTACGAGCTGTGTTGCCGCTGTGTCTAGCATGATGGCTGTAGGATAGGCGAGAGGGATAGTGGTGTGATATAACTGCTGCTGAATCGAAATGTAGTGGTCCAAAGCATAGATGATATATTCATGAACACCTATATCCGAAGTATAAAAATGAGGTCCATTTCCTGTTGATGGGACGATAGCATCGGTTAGAGCCTGGAAACTTGCCTGCACGTATTCTTGTGATTGGAAATTCAGATCAATAACGATTCACCTCTTTCTAATGTATCAATATCACTATTGTATTGTTCCATTCATTTTTTTATGAAAATTTGACCTCCTTTTATTTCTTTAAAAGTGAGGAAAAAATTAGCCGTATTACAGCCTTTAAAGGAAAGGTCACGTCCAGATCGGAGTGATTGATGTCCTAGTACTGGCATTGTCACAGGATATTAAAATTTTAGCCGCGTCGAATCTAGTTTCTAGCTAAAATTTTGCACTCCTCACGTGTAAAAAAAAGAAGCAGAGGAATCTACTCTTGCTTCTTAAGAAGTCATTTGATTTTGTTTTTGTTTTTCCATTTTGTGCAAGGTGTGCTTGGTACCCCATTCATGCATGGCTTCTAAAATCGGTTCCAAACTTCTCCCATATTCCGTGATCGAATACTCTACTTTTGGCGGGACCTGTGGATAGACAACGCGTTGGACAATGTCTTCTTCCTCAAGCTCCCGTAATTGCTTGGTTAACATTTTTTGTGTGATTCCAGGTAAGCTCCGCTTTAACTCACTAAAACGTTTCGTACCTTGTTGCAATAAATGTAAGATAATAATTGGTTTCCATTTGCCGACTAAGATACTTAACGCATCCTCGACACGGCAGTTTTCTGGTTGCTTTTCCATGATATTTCCTCCCTAAGTATCTTTTAGGATACTATACCACTTTAAAGTGGGTACTTAAAAAATAAGTTATTATTATCTATAATAACGTTATAGATAGGAAAAAGTAAATACTAGTATGAGAAAGTAAGGTGAAAATAGATGGAAAACTATCGCATTGATCCGAACAAAGGATTGGAATTTGGTATTTATACTTTAGGTGATCATTTGCCAAATCCAAACACAGGTGAAAGAATTTCAGCAGAAGAACGGATTCACGAAATTATAGAATATGCAAAATTAGCGGATCAGGCTGGTATTGACTTTTTTAGTGTAGGGGAGAGTCATCAGGAGTATTTTGCAACACAAGCACATTCCGTTGTACTTTCAGCAATTGCACAGGCAACTAAAAATATAAAAATAGCTAGTTCCTCTACGATTATTAGCACATCTGATCCTGTCCGTGTATATGAAGATTTCGCAACACTTGATTTAATTTCAAAAGGACGTGCAGAAATTATTGCAGGCCGAGCGTCAAGAGTTGGGTTATTTGATTTACTAGGGTATAATTTACGTGATTATGAAGAATTATTTGAGGAAAAGTTTGATCTCTTGCGCCAGATAAATGAAGAAGAAGTGGTGGATTGGAGTGGCGAGTTCCGAGCACCATTAAACAATGCCAAGATCCTACCCCGTCCACAAAATGGAAAAATGCCAATTTGGCGTGCGGTTGGGGGATCTCCCGCAAGTGCGATGAAGGCAGGGTATGCTGGTGTTGGGATGTTTATGGCACATTTAGGTGGACCAGTTGCCGTATTTAAGCGTACGGTAGATGCATATCGAGATGCTGCTCGGAGCCGAGGCTTTGACCCAGAGGAGCTACCAGTTGCGACGGCGGGATTTTTCTATGCTGCTGAAACCTCTCAGCAGGCATTACAAGATATGTATCCGCATATAAATGAAGGCATGAAGAAAACAAATGGCCAAGGATTTCCAAAACGTAATTTTGCGCAAGGTGTTGATCCACATAGTGTAATGAATATTGGAAGTCCACAAGAAATTATTGAAAAAATTCTTTATCAGCATGAAATGTTTGGACATCAACGGTATATTGCGCAAATCGATTTTGGTGGCATGCCGTTTGAAAAATTACAGAAAAATATCGATATAATTGGTACCGAAATTTTACCAGCTATTCGAAAATATACGGCCAAAAAGTAAGGAGAGGGAGAGAGATGAAAGTTGTTGGGTTATCTGGATCTATAGTAGGGTCCAAAACTAGAACGGCGATGAATTATACTGTCCAGTCACTTATCGAAAAATACCCAGATGTGGAAATGCAGCTTATTGATCTAGCGGAATATGATCTTCAGTTTAGTGATGGACGTAATTATTTGGAATATGAGGGTGACACAGGCTTTGTCACGAAAACAATCATGGAAGCAGATGTACTTATTATTGGGACACCAATCTTTCAAGCATCTATTCCTGCTACATTAAAAAATATTTTTGATTTACTACCAGTTGATGCGTTTCGGGACAAAGTAGTTAGCTTGCTTGTTACAGCTGGTTCACCAAAGCATTATCTCATTGCAGAACAGCAATTAAAACCGATTTTGGCTTATATGAAAGCAAACATCGTTCAGACATACGTGTTTATTGAGGAAAAAGATTTTCACCGTAAAGAAATTGCCAATGATGATGTCTTATTCCGTATAGAGCGTTTGGTGGAGGATACCATGATGCTAGCGGAAACCTATGCCAAAATTCGTGAAGAAAAAGATGCGATGTACGATTTTTAATTGATTAATGAAGGTGCTTTTCGCATACATTGTTGCTTTCTTAAATTCGCAACTTCTATATTATGCGTATTTACAACGCATAATATATCAATTATTCATTAAGTATTATACAAAAAAAGCAACAATCTATGATAAAACAGCCTTAATAAAAGACAATTCACCAGTTGGGTGAATTGTCTTTTTTCATGATGCAACAACATAGATACTAATTAATTGATATGAAGCAAAGAGGGATGATTTCCGTTTCTTCCGTATCGTAGTTTGGAAGAAACGAACCATCCCAATCTTGTTTATAAAAAGAGTATTGCTGAAATCATTGCCACAAATAAACCAATCACTACTGGGATGAAGCTTTTTCGGACGAGGTCTATGACGGATATTTTGGCAAAGCCTGCGATAGCGATAATTGGTGACCAGGCGACAAGTGTACCGCCACCTACCCAAATGGCACCGATTTGGCCGATCGAAGCAAGTGTTGTTGGGTCTATTCCCGTTGATGCGGCCAATGCCTCTGAAAGTGAACCGATTAATGGTAGCGCAGAGAAGCCAGAACCATCAAGACCAGAAATCATTCCTAAAATCAATACACCTAATGCTGTGAAAAAGGCGTTATCTGGAATGAATCCTTGACTTTCCTGAACTAGGTCAAATAGGAAAGAAGGTGTCGCATCTGGGTCTGTACCGAAAATCTGACTTGCTAGTTCACCGCTTCCAATAAAGAAAAATGCGGCAACAGGGATAACGAGACCCATTACTTTAAAGGCAAACACAAAACCATTAACGATATGATCGCTAACTTCTTGTAATGTTTTTTTGTAGTCACGGAACAGTGACATGATAATAATTAGAAGAATTGCTGTACCACCAACAAGGGAAGAACCAGCTCCATCTTCAATTGCTGGTATAACATCAGAGAATGTTGCGACAATTACATACGTGACAATGACTAAAAAGATTGAAGGAACGAGAAAAGCAAATACGGGACTATATTTACCTGTCTTAACCTCGGTGTCATCTGCTCGAATGTTTAAGTCATCATCTCCACTATTTTCCCACTCAGTAAGGTTTTGTTTCGCTGGTTTTTTAATGGATTTACGAACAATTAAATAAGCAATTGTTAGCGAAACTGCCCCAGCAATCAGCGACAAAATTAATGTTTGCTCGCCAATAGCACCAGCTTCCAGTACACGACTACTAGAGGCAGTTAATTCTGGTGCAACTTTCAGAATAAAATCGGATGATAGTGCCATCCCGTGTCCAGCAAGCGAAATCGCAATTGCAGCACCGATTGGTGAAAGCCCAGCTTGAATAGCGACTGGAATTAATAGTGCTCCAATTAGTGGAACTGCTGGTGCTGGCCAGAAGAATAACGATAAAAAGTATGTGACTAAGACAAGAATCCAAAAAGCTAATGTTCCGTTTTTCATTACCCTTTGGAACGGCTGAACCATTTGCTCATCAGCGCCAATCGACTTAATCGACCTTAGTAGCGCAGTCATAACTGCAATGATTAAAAAGATGTTAAATAGCTCAGTCGCCGCGGTTAAGTTTGCATTGAAAATCGCTTGAATACCGTCTAGGAAAGACCCAGTAAAGGCCCAGACGACGAAAAAACTCATGACTAAAGCTGGAACGACAACATTTTGCCTAAATAACATCGTTAGAATAATAAGCAATGTCCCAGCTAAATACAACCAATGTGCCAATGTTAATTCCATGTTTTAATCTATCTCCTTTATCTAGGAATATAGAAATCTAGACTATTTTATGTTGCTTTTTGGGCAGGTGTGAAAATGGAGATCTAAGTAACCGAGTTCTTGGAAAATAGATCCAGTCCCTAGCGTGCTAATGCGATAGAAGAGAGTTGGGGGTTGATACTTAATTGTTGTTAAAAATTAGCAAATATTGTTACTATTATTATACTGAATGGTTGATGCAGGAATATGCAGGCTATTCCTAAAAATAGAAAAGGAGTTTTTAACATGTCTTCAAGCTTATATACAAAAGAAAGTCTACAAAATTTAGCTTTATTAAAAGATTTGGCACCTGAACAATTAAAAGCTTTTAGTGACTTTAATAATGCTGTTTTTAAAGATGGAGCTTTATCAAAAAAAGAGAAAGAAATCATTGCTGTTGCGATAACACACGCAACCCAATGTCCTTATTGTATTGATACTCATACGAAAAATGCGAAAAAGGCTGGAGCAACATTAGAAGAATTAACAGAAGCTGTATTTGTAACTGCTGCAATTGAAGCTGGAGGAACAGTCACCCATAGTACACATGTTCATAATGCAAAAGATAAAGAGGCATCTGATTTGCTCTATGCTCGTTCCAATTTAAAGAATTTAGGTCAATTAGGCAAATTTGCATCAGAGGGTTTTAGAGGTTATCAAGCATTTAGTAATGCTGCAACAAAAGCTGGAAAATTAAGTACCAAATTTAAAGAAATAGTTGCCGTGGCTGTTGCAAACGCTACGCAATGCCCATATTGCATTGATGTTCATACACAAAAAGCGGTGAGTCAAGGTGCAACTAGTGAGGAGCTTGCAGAAGCCATTACGGTAACTTCCGCAATACGGGCAGGTGGACCTTATGCTCATATGGCGAATATGATTCAAAGTTACCAAGAAAGTTAGATAATATTACCATATAAAAAAGGGGAAGATTACTTTCCCGACCAGCCTGAGGTACGATAAGCCTGCTCTGTTACTTTATAAAGACTTTCTGGACTAGTTAAGTCACACATAAGGCTGCTCTGCTACCTTATAATGACTTTCCATACTAGTTGAGGAACTGATAAGCACGCTCTGTTTTTTTTCGAATTGCCTTATCCCAAGATCTGTTAGATTAATTTATCCCGCATGTAACGGGCAGGCCGACATAAACACGGTTGTCCTGCCACATTGTCCGTACTAGAACGTCCTCGCAAAAGAAAAGCACTTTTGCTTCGTGCGATGTCTTGCTTTCGTAGCTTTCCTTGTCCTGTGCGTCGAACTCTCCTGATTGAAGTTTCACTGATGTAACTTTGAACATTTTTCACCACTCTGGAATAGGCTATGATGGGTGGTGGTAAAATGGAAAAATATTTTGATGTTCGACATCAAAATGATTGGGTGAAAATAAGACAGCTATCCAAACTACCGTTTTATTATGTTTGTATATATATTGACAATCAGTTGGTAGCAACATACTACCAAGGCAATACCTTTTATCTTTATGTAGGTGATAGATATCAACTTAATCATCTAACTATTAGTGGATTCTATGTCATAAATGGAGTGCCTATGGGATTGAGCGAACAGTACTCATTTAGCTCTCCAAGAAACCAACAAGAACGAGATTTTAAGCCTGGTGATATTTTGGTAGCAAGTGATAATGTTAATAAGGATTTGACTGGGTATATTGGTCATTCAGCCCTTGTTGTGGATGAGTCCAATCTAATTGAGGCTCCAGGGGGGCATCCAGCTATTCAAAAAGATACCATTCATCAATTCCTTGAAAAGCACCCACATCATGCTCAATTTAGGCCTAAGTCTTCAGAAATAGGTGAGGCGGCTGTAGGTTATGCCGAAAAGTATTTAACAGAGTATAAGGAGAAGTTGGATAATGGTGAAGAGAAACCATTGTTTTCCATGACGTTAGACCAATCATTAAAGGATCCTTGGAAGTACATTTATTGTTCAAAATTAGTATGGTTAAGCTACTTTCATGGTGCAGATTATAAGATGGAAAATGACTATCTATGGTTTTCACCTGAAGATTTATTTACACATTTGCAGGAAAATGATGATTTTGAAAAAGTGTATCAACATGAAAAAGTAGATTTTAAGGTGAACACGTAAAATAGAGGAATTTATAGATAGTTAAACTAGAACTAATACAACTAAAAGTTAAGTAGGTATACTAATTGTAAACGCTGATTTTTTCGGTGTTTTTTAGATTTGGTAAATTTTTAGAAGTGATCATGTGAATTTACAGGTTTAAACGTAATGTAAAGGGACAGGATTCGAATAAATAAACGTAACACAAATTGTTTCTTTGGATACCTAAAATTATATTTAATATCATGATCATCGTAACTCGTTGGTTATCCGTATTATTGATGGGAAAGCGTAATATTAAACGTTTTTCGATTGCTGGGATAGTTATTGTGCTATTTGAGATAATTAATCATAAGATCTGACAAAAGTGGACTGGTGGATTTTTTATGATAAGCGAAATGATGTGCTTCATGTATCTAAAAAGCTGAATTGCTTGAATAAGATTAGGATAATTTGCAATAGGATGAACAAAAGCTAGAAGCGCCTTGATCACCCCCGATTAGAAAACTTGGCTTGTCGCCAAGTGATGTGGCGAAAGCCTTAGTTGCACTTATGCAGTAAGAAGGTTTTCTTATCTGCCAAGCATAAGCCAAGCCTCGACGTGGCGTTTTTTGCGCGTAATGTGGATTGGCTTATGACCTCGAGGGGGTAGGCGCTGGCCGATGAAAACTCGTGCGTCCTTATGTCTATCGGCACTAGGACGTCAATCGCTCGAAGCTGGACGTGGCCTTTCCTATATAAGACAGTAATGAGGCCAACTTTTTATACTTTCTTACCTTTCCAAAAAAACAATATGTCCTACAACACTTTCTTCCATATCCTCCACTATTCTCGATATTTTTACCATATAATTCGTTAAAGTCCATCGTATTATAAACTTTAGCTGGTGGATTTAATATAAAAGGAGCCTTCATCCCTTTACCATGTATTTCTTTATACTCCTTATAAATATCATGTATTTCTCTATTAAATCGTTTGTTTCGTACCATTCGAGCAAATATCTTTGTACATGGAATGGTTATGATTGCTGCAATTTGTAGCATTTTAGTTATTAAGTACAAATGATACATCGTTTCCCCAATAGACCATTTATCTTCTTTAGGCCTTTCCTATAACTGTGCTCTTGATAGTGATTGAAGTATCGGAAGAAGGTTTTCTCGTTGTTGGTTTAGTGTGACAAAATGCTTTTTTATACTTTGAGATTTCATCGGGTCCTCCTTTATCTTATTTGGCACGATTGTTGGTTTTGGTAGTTTTTTTGGGGATAGCATATGCAATTGTGGCAGAAAGAAAAGCAATAAATAATGTTAGTAAAAATGGATGTTGACGACTTTTGATAACTGCTTCTTGAGATAGATTAGCACTCAAATTCCATGCCTCTGTTATATCTGGAGTATATGCATATGTAAGCAGAATTCCAGATAAGATGTGGAGTAATGAAAACAGCAAAATAAAACTGGTGGCAAAAATAATATACTTTTTCACTTGATGACACTCCCTAGAATTTTGTGAGCTTTATTTCTCTGATTTTAACTTATCAATGTATTCTTTTCCTTCTACTAATGATAAACCTAACGTTTCTCTTGCTTTTTTAACCGCTTTTACCTCTTTACCAGCTTTTATTAGGTTACGTAAATCGTCATTTATTGGGTTTTCATATACACCCGATTGACTTGCTAATTGATCTAGCGTGTATTGTATCGCCTTTATACGACCTTCTAATTTATCCACCTTAATCCATAAATTGATTACGATCAATAGTACAAGGATTGATGTACTTATTAGCATGTATTCCATTTATTAATCTCCTCCTTTCCTTTCTATACGAAACCAGTACCAAATAGTTTCAACTAATTTAATGCTGAAGGACTATTGATATGCTCTAGCTCATATATATAATGTACTAAAAAACCGACTGATTTTATAACTAAATCAATCGGCTATTTAAAGGTTTAGCTGTTTAAACAAAAGACTTATTTTTTTAAGTACAAAAAACGCGAACCACTTTATCCCGCATGTAACGGGCAGTAAGACCCCCACTTCAAGATTTCTTAGGAGATCTAAGAAAGATAAGTGGGGGATCAAACTGCCCGTAAATGTCCGATTCGTTCAACTAACAATCAGTGGGGGGAGGAAAGGAAACCCCCACTGATTGAAGTTTCATTTTAGCTGGTACCGCGGTATCGCTACACACTGATTTATTAATACTACCATGTTTTTAAATAGACAGACTTCAAGGCTTTTTGTATGGTGGATAATCTCTGAAACATATATGTAACTTGAAATTTTTACCCTTTAGTTAACGTGATAGGCTGACTAAGAATACCACCTCTTTTGGCAATGTCAGCCTTAACACATCCTTTAGTATTCCCGTAAAAATTGTTTATCTTCTTTGGATAAAGGTTGATGATTTATCTTGATTGGTTGATCAGTTCCTCCGTCCAGTTTTACCTTCCCATTTTCCAAATGATCCTCTGTTAATACACAAGGAATAACGTATTCAATTGGCTGTCCTTCTAAATCATAAAATAAATAACCTTCTTTTTCATCATAGATAAACGAGTTGATTTTCATATTAGGGACAATGAATAACGTAATCTTTTCTGTCTCATTCCACATGACTTTAATGAGGATTTTTTTCTTCATTTTTTGTTCAATTAACACTTTTAAACCGTTGAGTGAGACGGACTCTGCCATTGTTTTTCCTCCAAGCCTCTAGTTGAATTTATTGTATTCACTTTACAATATTCCAGTGAGACAAATCAACATAACTAAGCTCCTCCGTCATTTCTTTAACGATCGAATACGGTAGTCTAGACGAAGAAATTTAATTCCGAACAGCCACATATCATGTGTTGCCTCGATTTGACCATGCGGCTTTTTGGGATCTTTCCAAACGGTTATCGTTTCGTTGATTGGCAGTTTTAATGCTTTTTGGTTAAAGACAAGATATACTCCTTGGTCTTGTTTGGATGTAGTCGACCAAGAGGTTAGGGATAACGAATGATGATCACCATGTTCTAGGAAAAGAATACTTGTCATTTGCGAAAAAGGCAGGGGAAAGGCAATATTCATATATCTAATTTGGTTCGAAACATGTGTCGAATAAAGTGCTGCATTATATGGTTTTATTTATTTCCGTATAAGTGCGAACCCATGCTCTGACACTTTTGCGACTATCTTTCCCGTCGATAATAGGTAAAATTCTACTTGCTACTTGTTGCTCAGTTGTTTCTGCTTTAAGTGGAAAATTCATTTGTTCCACCCGATTACTAAATAGCTTATACAATTTTGCAGGAATAGCAAAGGCTTTACTCCAATGCGGAGTGAGAAGTAACTCATAGTTTTCGGTATGTTCATAGAAATCAATGACTTCCTCATCCAGTATACAAGGGTCAAATGTTTCGCTTTTGTAATCTTGCATGTTGTCAATTAGTCCTGTTGGAGGGGTTTCACAAGAATGATGGACAACCTGTAACCTGTCAAAAATAGCATGACCAATTTTTCCTTTTCCTTGTATTTTGCTAAACGGAATTCTTTCAGTTTCCTCATCCATTATGGTAGTATGCCATGCGAGTATTCCTAAAAAGGCAAAAATAATCGCATTTCCCCATCCATGCCATAAAACCATGGCGGCTATCGAAATGGTATTACTTCCGATCCATTGCCCGTATCCGTAAATGACTGCGAGTGCCATCGTTACCCAAACTATGCCACTAGAAGCGATATGAAATCCTTTTGTCCAGCCTGTTGCTTTTGGAATAATATAGATAAAGACGAGTGTGCTGTAAAAAAGTAATGTTGCTGTATAGAGAATAACAGATATCCACTCGAGTATGGAGGAATAGGTCATTCCAAGCGCAATAGCAATGGGAGCCAACATTCCCAAAATGACGATAAATTTAGATAAACGGAGCTGTTTTATGTATGGATATAAATACCCTAGTAAAATAGGAACAACGAATCCAGCGTAGTGAAAGTGGTTAACGGTTAGTAGCATAATTTCTCCTTTAAATCCCAAAATTGGCATGGAGAATTGATGGCCTACTAACCAAATGCCACCAATACTTATATAGATAAAAGCAATTGCTTTGGATATTTCAGCGAGGGTTGAAGCACTTCTAATTAACTGAGTTCCCTTCCATGCAATTGCAAACGTTACGACACACCACGGTATAGAAAGAAATCCTGACAAAATTCCTGGAGTCATTAGAAAAGAAAACATTAGCGAAATGGCACTAACTGGTAAAAGATAGATACATAGCTTGATAAATACAACGTGCTGCTGAAGTTGCTCGAATGATAACAAAACACGGAATAACGTTAACGGTACGACAACAAAGGCGGCGAACAATATAATTCGCTCTGTTGACTGATAACTCGGAATAGGCCAAGTAAGTAACCAACTAACAAAACCAATCGGAATATAAGAATGAATGATTTGTAATAAGCGTTGTGGCATGAATAGAACCTCCAGGTTAAAAGCAGTTTCGTTTTCACATTCACATTCTTAGTTCTATTTTAACATTAACTATTTTAAATCAATTGAATGTGCAAAGGTTTTATAAAGTTCTATTTGATTTAACCAGGAATTTCATACGATAATAGATATTATTAACAGTGGAATGGACGATTAAAGATTGAATATCCTAACCCTTTTTGAATGTTTATGAAACAACTGTAACGTTTTACTTACTTCAAACACGTATATAGTGAAGGCTTTCGAAAGGAGGTACATAATTGGATGAGTTTAAACAGTTATATATTAAATATAGGAAACAGATTTATCAATATTTGTTTTATCTATCAGGAGACAAATTTACGGCAGAGGAATTGACACAAGAAACATTCTTTCAGGCCTTTAAAGCAATTCATCAGTTTAAAGGACGTAGTAAAGTATCTACTTGGCTATTTCAAATTGCAAAATATACGTTTTATTCCCATTTAAGAAAGAATATGAAAGTTCAGCAAGTAGGAGATACGTCCCCATTGGAAAATATACGTTTAAATGAAGAAACACCAGAAAATATATATGAGGAAAAAGAAAAATTAGATTACTTGATACATGCTATGAAAAAACTGAAACAGACACATCAAGAGATTATCATTCTACGGATCTATAACGAATTGAGTTTTAACGAAATCGGAGAAATATTTAATCAGTCCGCTACTTGGGCAAGAGTTAATTTCTATAGAGCGAAAAACAAACTGTCCTTAATGATGGATGGAGGTGATCAAAAATGAGAAAGAATTGTGATATTGTAAAGGATTTAATACCGACGTATGTCGAAAATCTAACAAGTGAAGAAAGTAATCAATTTATCGAGCGTCACCTTAATGATTGTCAAGATTGTACGAACTATCTAATGAATGTTGAAAGAGATTTACCTAAGGATTCGGGTGAAGTTGAAATGGATAAAAGTGATCAACAGATCGTGAAAGGCATTCAGAAGAAGGTCAACCGTATGACGCTGTTTGCTATTTTAATCGGTGTTCTGATTGGAATTTACGGTTCCATGATGTTCTTTAATATGAATGAATTTCAATCGATCCTAATCATCTATCCTATTGCAACATTTTTGATAGGTTTTTTAAGCTATATCCTATTTAAAAACATTTGGATAGGACCTGTTGCTACATTAGTAGGAGGCCTCTTCAGTGTGTTTATTTTTGTTAATATAACATTTTTGACTTGGATGATTGTCTATACAGCTATTAGTTTACTTGGTTCATTAATTGGTAAAGGAGTAATATATTTTTTTAATCGAAAAAAACTATTTGAATAAAGATATGCAGCTGGGACTATAGAGAATAGGGAGGTCAATATGTACTTGTATGAGTAATTTTTATAAGAAATGAGTTTGTTTAGTAAATGAACTATTGCGGGCGTTTGCACTGCGGTATATTTGATATAATGTAGTTACGATTAATTGTAAAAACTAGAGGTGCTTATGGAAGCCATACACTGGATCATAAAAAAATTACGTCAAGCGATGTTAGACCGCCAATATTCTATTAATGAAACGTTAGCTGGTAAATATAAGATAAAAGAAGTTTTACGTAATGGGAGTTATGGCATTATTTATCTATGTCTTGATCTTGATTCAGGTCGAAAATGCGTGGTAAAGCAAATGCGCAAAAGTAAGAAAAAGGAAAATGAGCAAAATTACAAGCAAGAGACAGCTATTCTTAATATGCTAAACCATTCGTGTATCCCAAAACTAATGCAAACATTTACGTATCAGAACAATCAATTTTTTTCGATGGAATTTATAGAAGGGCAAAATCTAGAAAGTATTTTATTTGATTTGAAAAAGCAATATGACGAAAAAGATTGTTTGGTATTATTTAAAGAGTTAGCCACAATTACCTGTTATATCCATGGAAAAGGGATTGTACATGGTGATATAAGGATTCCAAATGTAATCATCAATAAAGATCGGTTATATGTGATAGATTTTGGTTTAGCACACGACCTTAATACAGACTATCTAAATAAAGAAACGGAAAAAAAATTAGTCCAAGAAGACTTTTATGACTTAGGAGAATTTCTTCTTTTCCTCCTATACTCTACCTATGATGATAAATCAAAAAAAGATCAACCTTGGACAGAAGAATTAATATTACATTCAAAAACAACAAGTATCTTAAAAAGACTACTACAGATTGATGAGCCTTATCGTAGTGACAAAGAAATTTTAAAAGACATTGATCAAGCAATTAAAAATCTTTCATCTAATAATTCACTTTAAGAGGATGTTCAAAAAGTCCGGTAAAAACGACACATCTAATTTCTTCGTTGGCTTACTTTTTTAGCTCCTCGGAAAAGAACTACACTTTTCCTGCGTGCGATGTAGATTCGTGAGCATTCCTTGTGCTCACGTATTAATTGTTATCCTCCTTTTTAACACGTACTTTAATAAGGTGGAACTTCAATCAGTGAGGAGTAATTGCGATCCCTAAAGGGGAGGCCCCCTTAGATAATGGGGAATTTGGGAAATTTAGCTACTACTTCTGAAGAAACCACGTCGCTTATATCGGCGTGAGCCATGATACGGATAATGCCCTTTTCGTCTACTACTGCTCCCATAAATGTATCGTTTCTTTCTTTTGCTGGAACTGTAACGGTAGTATCCTGATTTTTTTCTACTACTACCGTATTTTTTCATTTCACGTGAAATTTTTTTTAAAGCCTTTTTAAACATATCACTACTCCTTTACCTATTATTAGATTAAACTACCTTATAATAAGTTAACTCACATCAATATACATCTAATACTTGTTTCATCATTTTAATTTTCCCAAGCATTTCGGATTCCCGATGTGCAAGCATAATTAGTAGGTCACCATGTGTTTCAATATGGCCATATGGTGCTTTGAATTTCACATTCGATTTCCAGAAGAGATCATCAAATTGGTTAATTCGATTTTGCTGCTCTTCTAAATCGGTTATTAATTGCTCTAGGCTAGGCGCTTCGATATTCCAGTCAGTTACATTAACATCAGAACTAAAAAGCTCTGCATATTCTTTTGCGATTTTTTGTGATTTTTCTTTGCTCACAAATAATAGCTTTTCATCCATTAGTAATATATTGCCAATATGCCAACGAATGGTGTTATCAAAGTATGTGGATTGTTTATCTACTATTTCCTCATCTAATTCTTTTATAAAGGTTAGCAACGATGTTCTTGCTAAATTAAATTGTTTTAGTGGTACCATGTTTTTTCCTCCTATTCGATCACCACCAGTATAAGACATATTGGAGCAAGGTCGCAATAAGGAAGCATTACTCGGAACTAATCACTACAATTAGTGCCACTCGCATAAGAAGTTGCACCATTTTTATAGTATTAGGTATTACTAGCTAAAAAAACATAATCCGGTTCCCCGCGTTCCATTGGTACTGTTCGGACTTCCACACGAGAGAATAATTGCTCAAGACTTCCTACAAAGTCTGGTGCAGCACTTGCACTCCAAAAGGTGAGAATACCGTTTTCATTTAAAAGGGAAGCTAATACGATCAGACTGTCCTTCTGATATAAAGCATCATTTGAATCTGTTACCGTCCAATCTGGTCCATTATCAATATCCAAACAGATAGCATCAAACGTTTCATCGGTTTCATACATCCATTTGGTGAAATCCGCATGAACAATGTTGGTCCGTGGATCTTGCAAACTTTGAGACGAAAAGTCGGCTAGATAGGTTTTATTCCATTCAATGATCCGTTCCTCTATCTCTATTACGGTAACTTTTTGAATACTAGAATAAGATAATGTCTCGGCTAAGGACATCCCAACCCCCAGACCACCAATTAATACATGTTTTGGCATTGATGCTTGTTCAATTGCTGCATTAACGAGCAATCGCTCTGATTCCCCATTATAGGTTGCCATTAAAAAAGTTCCATTACTAATAACCTCGTAGTCATTACCACGTTTTTGTAATTGAATGACGCCTCTATCTGTTTCAGCACTATCAATTATTGTTGGAGAAACATACATCGAAATACTCCTCTCTTTAGTGCCTGTCACTTCCCGAATTTTGTCGAATTGTCTTTACTAATAACTCATCTATGTTTCATTGTAAAGTGGACTAAAATCAACCTATAAGGGGTAAAATAAGTGCAGCTTATAAATTTGGAGGGAACCTATCATGGATAAGGAAGAAAGACTGAATGAAGAAGCTGCACTAAACAATAATCTAGATGATGCCACGTTACAAATGAACCATGATATTACCAAACAGCATAAAAAGCCAAAGACAGAAAAACCAATTAAACATAAAAAATCTGATTCATAAATGTATAAGTCATTTGTAACCCATTAGTGACAAGCAAGGCTGTTCCACCCAGTCTTGCTTTTTACTTTTACAGAATTTTCCTTATAAAATATTCTCCAGCTTAAAACGTCAGACATCCATATCTGGAAAAACAGAAAACCCACTTAGCTCCCTCACAACTCGCGAAATCGGCAGTCCAACAACATTGTAATAATCCCCTATTAGTTCTTTTACAAATATGGCACCAAGGCTTTGGATGCCATAAGCACCTGCTTTATCGTACGGCTCACTTGTAGCGATATACCAGTTAATTTCTGATTCAGACAATGGCCAAAATGCAACCTTTGTCCGTTCGATAAATACATTCTCTTCCTTGTGCGAACGAATCATAACACCAGTAAATACTTCATGAACGTCTCCACTTAATGCGGTAATCATTTTATAGGCATGATCCTTATCCTGAGGTTTTTCGAAAATTTGTTGCTGATAGGAAACGACTGTATCAGCAGCTAGGATGACTTCATGCTCACCCTGAATAGGTACATGCTCACCCTTTCGAATAGCTAATTGTTTTACCTTTTCAATTGGGTCACGAGTTGTGATTTGGGACTCGTCTATGTTCGGCTTACGAATTGTAAATGGTATGTTCACCTGATGTAAGAGTTCCTGTCGTCTTGGCGAAGATGACGCTAAGATTAAGTTGTTTGGCATAGGTCTCCTCCTGTTGAAACTATTTGGTATATGACAAGGCTTACTATTTATACCTATGGTAATATAAAGCTATACAAAAATCTATGAAAATAGGTGCCTTAATGACTTTAAGGGATATGACAATGGAAGCGTTACCCGATAAGTAAGAACGAACGCCTTCTAGTGGCAAAGGAAACTGCAGCAAAGAAAAATGTGAGGTAAAAGTGGAATTACGGAATACGGTTATTCCGGATTTCACAAGAGAGAAAATATATTAATCCTCAAATGATCCGATAGACACCATAATAGCAATGCAATTTCAATAAAAAGGTGTGTATTGGGATGGAACATATTAGAGTCATTAGTTGGAATATTGCACTAAGAGAGTCTATAGAGGAAAAGACAGCATATTTGATGTCTGTTATCAAGGAAACAACAAAACCAACGATTGTTGCCTTGTAAGAGGTGACCGAAAAAGATCGGAAATACCTTAGGAATCATTTTACAGAACATGCATTTTCTCCTGATATAAGAGAGGCGGGTCCCTTTGACGGTACTAATCGTAAGCTTGGGTGTTTTATTGGTGTAACAGAATCACTTAAGTTAAAACAGTCAGATGTCCTGAGGCGAACGCCTTTTCCAGATAGGACAATAGTAGCCAAAATAGAGGGTAGTGGAATAGCCTTTACAGCAGTTTGTTTCCATTCACTTACAGGTGTTGGCTACAAGAAGACAAAGTCAGCTCAATATACTGGGATAGCAGAATATTTAGCTGCACATAAGGATGAGCCGATGATTTGCTGTTTTGATGCCAATGAACCAGAAGTGGATCATTATAATTTGGAAAATGTGAAATTTTTCAATCAACGAGGTGATCGCGGAACAGGTGCTGCGCTTCTAATGGGTGCTGATCCTGTCCATAATATGCAGGATACATATAGGGTTTTTTTGAAAAAGAATCCAACAGTATTACATGAAATTCAGCAACAGCAGGATCAAACGACAGACGAAAAAGCACTAAAATACCTGCCATTAACAACTTCCCATATTTTAAGAGGGCCAATTTCATAAACGGTATGATTATATTTTTTCCTCTTCATCATTTGAGATAGAACAGGTAACCTATCGTTTGGAAGATGCATTAACAGCCGGTAGTGATCACGCGATAGTTGTTTCCGACCTCATATGTCAATAATGACAATAGTAATGACAGGGGTGTCATCGACCTTTTGCGATAATGGATGCACAACCAAAAGGGAGACGATATCGAATGAAAACGTGGAATCAATTGTTAATTCGTCATGGGTGGTTGCTTACAGAGGGAGAAACAACTATTTTTGATTATAAAAATGAAACAGAAACAAACATTGATTTTCTATTGGAAGGCCTCGATAGAGTAAATATTGACTACGTCTGTGATCAGGGTACACTTATCCTTCCATCTGCAACCTTTTCTGAGGAAAAATGGATTGAAGCAGTAGATGTTAAACATCGGGGAAGAGGGGGTGATTTTTGGTTTGAGTGGGAAAGAAGAGATTGTGCTTCTTTTTATGGTGAACAGCTGAAACGTTTGCGAAAGGAACCTTTCAAGTCAATAGTCATTCTACAAAAGTATAAAATAACAAAAACAATCAAACGATATAACTAACAATATAAAAAGGGAAGGTTACGACATCCATGGCACAATCTAATCACATACCATTAACAGCATCTGAGATAGCAAGCATGTGGACGCAATACCTATTCGATACGATGTCAATTTGCTTCTTTAAATATGCACTTGAACACATAGAAGATGAAGATATCCGCGAGCTTTATCATACATCTTTGGAAGTAGCAGAAGGCCATGTGGAAAAATTAGAGGTTTTTTTTAATGGGGAAAATTTCCCTGTCCCTCATGGTTTTACAGATGAGGATGTGAATGTAAAAGCACCCCGGCTTTTTCAGGATCCATTTTACTTATACTATTTATATATTATGTCGTTACAAGGCTTAATGGGATATGGTCTTTCGGTTGGTACATCTATCCGACCAGACCTTCGCCAATATTATATTGCATGTAATACCGAAACGATGGGATTATTTGATAAGACAATTGATGCTATGCTAAATAAAGGATTGTATACACGCCCACCTGTATTAACTCCACCTCAATCAGTGGACTGGGTGAAAGAGCAGACCTTTTTGAATGGATGGTTTGGCGAACGTCGTCCACTTAGTGTGATGGAAATCGGGGATATCACCTTTAACATGAATAAGATGCATTTACATGTTGCATTAAAAGTTGGTTTTAGCCAGGTGGCAAAATCGGATAAGTTTCGTAAGTATGTGAATCGTGGCCTGAAGATATCGAATAAGCATATTAAAGAATTTGAAAATATATTACGAGAGGAAAAACTAAATTACCCAATGTCTTGGCAATCCTTTGTTACCGATTCCACCATACCTCCTTTTTCAGATCGATTAATGATGTATCAAGTACAGCTGTCAACACAGATTGAGATTGCTTTTTATGGTACGGCCTTTAGTGTTAATTCCAGACGGGACCTTAGTGGAAAGTACACAAAATTAACAGGTGAGCTTGCGAAGTATTCGGAGGACGGAGGAAATTTGATGATTGGAGAAGGCTGGTTAGAGCAACCGCCATTAGCAACTGATCGCAGAAATTTATCCCAAGGAAAACGAGTGTAATCGTTCTAAAGAGGTAGGTTTATGCCTATCTCTTTTTGGCTCCAATATCAGACTTAGGCATTCCACTGCTATGGACGTTTGTCAGTGCCTGAAAAAGATGAAATTATGGTTAAAAGGAAACAGAGGGAGGCTATCAGTGCCTGAAATATCTAGAAATATTACTAAAAGGTAACAGAGCACGTCCTCCCTATAACTTCCCCACATTGCTAAAGAAATTAATTCATAAAAGCTAGTGACCAAACATGCACAACAGAGAAAGAACAGGATATTGCACGTGGCATCCTGTCCTTTTATTTTTCTTACTGAAATGCATTTTCGGTATATTCACTAGATGCATTCCATACTAAATACTGGGTAATTCCTTGTTCTTCTAATGCCTTAATTTGGTTTTGGATGTCAACCTCCGTATAAGGCCGTTTAAAGTCAAAGTCTTGAATCCATGGTCGTATTATAGCAGGATCCTCTCCCTTTTCTTCTAATGCATTATTACGTCGGACGGCATCTTCCATCGCTTGTTTCATGATGTCATAAGGATGATCATCTGGATTAGCGATCCCATAAGAATTAGGTGCGTAGTGGGATGGATAGGTCATTGGAGAAATATAGTCGATCTCTTGTGAAATCTTTTCCCATGTTTGCCCAATTCCCATATCATCTTCAGCTGTTGTAACCAATCCAAATACATCTGCTGACACATACACAGGCTGATTAGCTAATTGTTCGTTTGAATAGCGAAGAAAGGATGCAATGTTTTCATCCTTCGCTAAGTCATCTGAATTGGCAAAAGCCACTTCTTGATCTACCTTTTGCGCATTGTCTGGAAAGCGGACATAATCATATTGAATTTCATCAAAACCAAGTGTAGCAGCCTCTTCTGCAATATTTGTGACATATTGCCATACTTCTTTGTGATAAGGATCAATCCAACTAACCCCTTTTTGATCTTGCCATACGGTCCCGTCATCCCGTTTCATGGCAAAATCACTTTTTTGCTCGGCTAAATAGGGATCTTTAAAAACGACAACCCGTGCAATCGTGTATATCCCTTCTTCTTTTAATCGTTCTAAAAGAGCTGTCATGTCTTCTACAGTTGGGTTTTGGTCTGAGTTTATTTCATTGGCAAGTTCCACTTCTGAATCATACGTTAACATGCCGAAATCGTCTTTGACATCCATGACAACGGCGTTTAGATCGGTGGATTTTATTAAGTCAATATAATCGTCAATTGAATCTTCTTTAAATGCATAGCGATTTAAATAAATTCCCTTCACTTCTCTTGGTTCTGGTTTTTCGACTGGCTTGATAAATTCTTCTTTCTCTCGTTCTTCGGCTTGTCGTTCTGGATGATGGGACATCTTATTGATAGTTGTTGTATTTTCTCCAGAACTTTCATCCTTAATTGTTGCTCCACATCCAGCAATCATTATGGTTACGAGTGCTATAATATACATCATTGTTCTTTTCATCAGATCATCACCTTTATTTCTACGATGTACGGATAAAAAGGAAATTATTTAGCCAATTTCGGGAAATACAGCGTAGATAATGTCATGATCGGTTTCGGTAATTTTTTCATAAAAAGGATATGGTTAAACATTATTTGTTGATGAGTTTTGATGTATAGAGCAATGATTAGGGCAATAATAGTAAAAGGTCATAGTCATTTGTCATGAGGTGAAAATTATAAGATGGTGATGCCAGTAATAACACGAGTTGGGTGAAAGGTATCAGGGGTGTTCTTTTGTATTCCATTAATAACCAACTTCCCAGGTGCACAAATAAGAGAATACCTAATACCATAGTTATACTTAAGTCAAAAAAGAACGAAGGAAAAAGAATGTAAATGGAAGTAGTGTGATGCATACCAGGATGTAGGTCTTGCCTTTTGCCAAATATGGTCGTATAGTTCGTCTAGTCTTCGTTCTTTCTTTGGCAGATAGGAAAGTATAAATAAACTTTCCTACTGCATAAGGGCAACTAAGGCATTCTCCATTAAAGGCCTGGTGAATGTGAAGGTTTCTAACCTTTTTGCGACCAAACCACCAACCTAAAATCCCAATTGTTATTCCACCATATAAGCTTATTAAACCAGCAATTGAAAATTCCACTAGCCATTCACTCCTTTTCATCAAATAAAAATACACATTCAATTAACCAACGAAACTGTCTTGCAATGTTGTATGCTAATTCTAATGGCGGATTGTATTTTCCTGGTTCTATTGAGATGATGGATTATCTTGAAACTTCTACAAGCTTTGATAAATCTTCTTGGGTCATACTCTTTTCTTTGCGAAGTTCACCATAAGGACTGTACATATTGTTTGAAAAATAATTGCTTGTTCCCTTGAAACTTTTTAAACTATATTGCAATATAAATACATGTGAAATAAATTTCGAATAAATAGAAAGAAGGCGTATTATGGGAAATGTTATTCGATGGTCCTTTTTTGTCGTTGGACTGATGATTTTTAGTTTGGGGATCACCATGGCAATCAATGTACAGCATTTAGGACTTCACCCATGGGATGTGTTAAATGTTGCACTATACGATAAAGTGGGGTTATCGATTGGCACGTGGGCAATCATAATCGGGATAGGACTAATTGTTGTATCCTGGATTTTAGATAAGAGCTATATCAAAATTGGAACCTTTTTTAATGCATTTTTGGTCGGAATTTTTGTGGATTGTTATTTGTGGTTAGATTTTTTACCACAGGCAAGTCATACATGGACAGATGTCATCCTGATTATGTTGGGAATTGTTATCATGGGCCTTGGTGGCGGAATTTATAATGCTGCTGGTGTTGGGTCAGGTCCTAGGGATGGATTTATGCTATCCATATCAGATAAATTAAATACCTCAATTGGTCGCGTTCGGATAGTAACCGAAAGTGGTGTGTTAATTGTAGGACTTATATTAGGTGGACCTGTTTTTATCTTCAGTTTTATTTTTACATTTGTGCAAAGTCCTATTTTCCAATTTACCTATTTACGTTTTAAACAACTTGTTGACCAATTGGCTGCACGGAACGTCGATGAACCACAAATCTCACGGTCACAAGCTAGGTAATATGAGGTTTGTGTTGAGCGGTACGATAATTAATCATTTTCTTAGTTAAACAGCTTAGGGATATAGTTTCTTTCACCCTAAGCTTTTTTATTTGGTAATGATTTTGGCATTAGTGCCGAAACAATGGAAGAAAGTTGAAAAAAGGGAACAGAGCACGCTTGTCAGTGCCCGAGCCAGCAAGAGGAACAGCAAAAAGGGAACAGAGCACGCTTGTCAATGCCCAAACTACCAAGAACACCAGTAAAAAAGTAATAGAGCTCACTCCTCAGTGCCCAAATGAGAAAGAGAGCATCCAAAACAGGAACAGAGACACCCCACCAGACCAACCGCTACCCTCATTAGGTGACCCCCTCATCATCTTCTCTAATGAAAATTCCAATTATTATCTTGTTTTTCATCTATATCATGTTCAATCATCACGTCTTGCAAATAAAACCAACCTAATAGGAGAACTACAATTGTTGCGAATACAACGCCTATAACGATGAGTTTGTTTTTATTCATAACATTCATCCACCCTTCGTTTTTAATGTAGCAAAATGCTCGCAGGCTGTAAATATTTATCGAGGTTTACACCATATTCGTAGTGTTTAATAGAAAATACACGAAAATGGAAGGAAACAAGAGCATGTGAAAAAAGATGACGCTTACTTGCAATTTTGTAGAAACCCGTTTCTATGGTATGATTTTAAAGTTGTTCTCGCCTCAGGCTTTATGGAAGCCTGGAAAACAAACTTTAAATAGAAAGAGGTAAAACATTGAATCTAGAAAAAATACAACAAGAATGGTTTGGTAATGTTAGAAATGACGTTCTAGCAGGAATTGTTGTTGCATTAGCACTTATCCCAGAAGCAATTGCCTTCTCGATAATTGCTGGTGTTGATCCAATGGTTGGGTTGTATGCATCATTTTGTATTGCCGTTGTCATTGCATTTGTAGGTGGACGACCTGGAATGATTTCTGGTGCCACAGGTGCCATGGCATTGTTAATGATTACACTAGTTGCCGATCATGGACTACAATATTTGTTTGCAGCAACAATTTTAACGGGTATCATCCAGATATTATTTGGAGTTTTTAAGTTAGCAAGTGTGATTAAATTTGTGCCACGTTCGGTGATGGTCGGATTTGTCAATGCACTTGCGATTATGATTTTTACATCCCAACTGCAGCATTTTTCAGGGGAAAGCTGGGTCATGTATGCATTAGTTGCGTTAACACTCGCTATTATTTATATTTTACCGCGTTTTACAAAAGCAGTACCTTCTACATTAGTTGCCATTATTGTGGTAACTGCTATTGCGATATTTGGGAATATTGGAGTACGAACAGTTGGGGACTTAGGCTCCCTCACACAGCAACTGCCATTATTTCTTATTCCAGATATTCCGTTGACATGGGAAACACTCATGATTATATTCCCGTATTCCTTAGCACTTGCAATCGTTGGCTTACTAGAGTCGCTCTTAACAGCGAATATTGTGGATGATATGACAGACACGGAAAGTAACAAAAATAAAGAAAGCCGTGGACAAGGGATTGCGAATGTGGTAACTGGATTTTTTGGTGGAATGGCAGGTTGTGCGATGATTGGACAATCTGTAATTAATGTTAAATCTGGTGGACGTGGACGATTATCCGCTTTAGTTTCTGGTATCTTCCTGATGTTCTTAATTATCGTCTTAGGAAATGTTGTTGTCCAAATCCCAATGGCGGCACTAGCGGGCGTTATGATCATGGTATCAATTGGTACGTTTGATTGGTCATCGATCCGAACACTACACAAATTACCGAAAACCGATGCAGCTGTAATGGTTACAACAGTAGCAATCGTTGTAATCACGCACGACTTATCGAAAGGGGTTCTTGCAGGGGTACTATTAAGTGCCATCTTCTTTGCAGCAAAAATCTCGAAAGTAAAAGTAACCGAAGAATTGCTATTTAAAGAACAAAAGAAAGTTTATCGAGTAGAAGGTCAACTATTCTTTGCGTCCGTAAGTGATTTTCCAAACAACTTTAATTATCAGGACTCTGTTAAAGAAGTGGAGATTGACTTAACACGTGCACATTTATGGGATGATTCTGCAATAGGTGCATTAGACAAAATAGAGATGAAATTTGAACAAAATGGTATAATGGTTGAATATAGTGGGTTAAACGAATCAAGTAAGCAGTTGAAAAATCGTATTGGTGGATTATCAAAAGCCTCAGGTCACTAATAAAGTGCCCATGGTAAACTAAATTAGAGGTGGAGTATGTTTACAAAAATTTTATTAGCTACAGATGGTTCAGATCACTCTGTTAGATCGACGCATTATGCTACTGAGCTAGCTGAAAAGTTTGGAGCAACCATTGGTGTCGTGTATGTAGTAGATGGGAGTACATCGAAAACAGATGTATTGCATCATACAGATAAATTCGAAGTGAAGAAAAAACGAAAAGAAAAAATTAAAAAAGTAGAAGACGTTTTACAGAATACGGGAATTGAGTACGAGATTCATATCTTACATGGCGAACCTGGACCGACAATTGTTTCATTTGCAAATAAAAATGAGTTTGATTGTGTTGTCATTGGTAGCCGAGGGTTAAATGAATTTCAGACATTCATCTTAGGAAGTGTCAGTCATAAAGTAGCGAAACGTGTCAATTGCCCAGTATTAATTGTTAAATAAGGATCATAACGAAACACTTGTGAGCTAGACGTTCACAGGTGTTTTTTCTTTATAGAGATGTAAAAAGTATTTGACATTTATCCTTCCATATTTTATTATATAGGTGTAAAACCTATTTTACACCTATTATTATCGGCGGTGGTTGTATGAAAAATCAAATAAAAGATTTCCGGGATAAAAAAGGATTGTCACAAGGGAAGTTAGCTGACTTATGTGATGTGAGCAGACAGACGATCAATGCGATTGAAAACAATAAATATGATCCAAGCTTAACGCTTGCCTTTCAATTGGCACATTGTTTAAATGTGACAGTTGACCAATTATTTTTATATGAAGGGAAAGGGGAAGATAAACAATGACAAAGAAAGATATTGTAGGTTTAGTATTTTTAATCGTGATTACGCTTTATTTTGGAGGAACCCTTCTAAGTTATTTTGTCATTGATGGCGCAACGTATGATGTTACTGAATTTCTTTTAATTATAGCTTTATTAGTGGCTTGGGGACAGGTATTTACCTGGGGAACTCGCAGGGAAGTGCAAAAAGATGAAATGGGGAAAACCATTATGAAGAGCAGTGCACACGTTAGTTATAATGTCGTTTTATTCTCCTTGTTAACCCTCTGGGTGATAGACTTTTTCTTTATCAGTAAAGGGGAAAACTATACATTATTCATTGCTTTATGTATAGCGTATATTACTCAACCAATTATTCAGTTTATATTAGTGAAAAGGCATATGTAATACCTTTTCAATATTTAAATGAAAGGAGAATTGAATGGATTTTACGAACCCAGCAGGTTTTCGGAACAGATTTTTGGCTAGAATTTTAGATTTAATGATTATATTTTTGGTGACTGGTATTATCTCACAGTTTTTATACGGCGCATTTTATGATGGTGATAGTTATAGACTTATTGAAAGTTTTGGGTTTTTCTATACCTTGTTACTACCTATTTTCTGGTATGGGTACACTTTAGGAAGAAGAATGGTTGGAAATCGAATTGTTCGAGTTGATGGTCGAAAAGTTGGAATTGGTACTATGATTTTAAGGGATATAGTAGCAGGAGCTGCCTATACTTTTACATTAGGAATTGGATTAGTTGTAAGTGCCTTTATGGTAGGGATAAGAGAAGATAAACGAGCGATTCACGACTTTATTGCGCAAACGTATGTGACAACAAGTCCTCCACGAAAAGTGCAATAGTGAGGAGTCATGTAAACTTGAGTTTAGAATATAGAAAGGAGAACTTTTACAATGGCAAAGGTAACCCCATTTTTAATGTTTCAAGATGGCCAGGCTGAAGAGGCAATGAACTTTTACACATCACTTATTGAGAACTCTAACATTACCAATATTGTTCGATACGGACCCGATGAAGCTGGGGAAGAAGGAACGGTCATGCAGGCAACCTTCACGATAAATGATCAAGAATTTATGTGCATTGATAGTAATATAAAACATGAATTTTCTTTTACCCCGTCCTTCTCTATATATGTTATGTGTAATACAGAGGAAGAAATGGATAGGCTTTATAACAATCTCGTGGATGGTGGTCAGGAACTTATGCCTTTAGATGATTATGGATTTAGTAAAAAGTTTGGGTGGCTAAATGATCGCTTTGGCGTTTCCTGGCAATTAAATCTTCCTAACTAAACTAAAAATGATCTGGGAAGATAGTTTATTTAGAAGAAAGTCCATTTTAGTGAAGTTTATCTTTATTGTTACGATTGTTCACGACATCGTTCACTTTTTCTTTAGCTTGTTCTACCATTTCATCAGTAATCATCACAACGTCAGTATCATAATTTTCGTTTGTGGAAACATCGAATTGAAGTTTTTCTGCATAAGGTGCTGGTCTATTCATCGTAAAAGCCGAAAAGATTTCACAATATTTATCACGTGCTTGTTCGGCATTCAATTTCCCTGTCACAATTTCGTTCATTATATTTAGTGCAAGAATATTTGCTGCCTCCATGTCACAACGAGAAGATACCTCACCTCTTGTTCGTTCCACAATGACACTTCCATCAAATTCTGCAATTTCACTAAACTTTTCGGGTGGAACCATATAGTTAATATAGTTTTCGATGACATCTGTATGTGGTTGTGGAAAATCATGCGGAATTTCATCACGATAAACGATGGTGCGTTTCCATGGACCATTGTTATACCAAATTAAACGGCTTTCGGTAGCTTCGTTTGGAGCGCCATATTGTTCAATGGTAAGGTTGGCCGCTTTTTTAGACATCGCATTCCAATTATTGATGATATGTTCAACCGTGTTCATGGCAACCACAGTGTCAGTTGTTTTTTCAGCTCCTCCAAACGTTTGTACCTTTAAATTACTTCCCATTGTCGTTGCAGTTGTTTTTAATTTTTCTTCTTGTTCCATACCGACCCCTCTTTCGTAAGTGCTGTTCTTATTTTTTGCTAACGTTTTTGATATATACGCATATTTTCCTACTTCAATGATTTCAATGAAACTTTTAGGAAAGGAATTTCGTATTATTACGTAATGATTCAAGTGAAAGAGAGGAATTAATCTTTTTCGGAGGTGAAAATGTGAATATTATTGCAAATCAAGATAAGATAGGTGCATCTAAATTTGACCTTTATTTATTTAAAACGTTGTATTTGTTGAGTTTCAAAAGATTTAAATGGTTGGAGAAGCAGATTGTTAAGATTACGAAAGACCTTGAAACGGTTAAAAATAGGCAACTGTATTAAGTAACGGGTTCAGTTATAGGGAAGAAAACATTAAATAACATAATAATTAGGATTGCAAGTCGGATAGCGTTTCACACTCCTTTTTATTGATATATCAACGTTTACAGTGTTTTAACATAAAAACATCGTAATTAACAACCCTTTTAACAAGAGTACAAGGATTTATATACGCCTGTTAATTAACGTGCTAAAAATTGGGATATACAGAGTGGGATATCGATGATTATAATGTAGTGGTTGATATATTAAATAATTCACTTAACGTAAGGGTGCGATAGTTTAATAAGAAATTTAGAAAAAAACCTGTATCAATTATTACTTGATACAGGCTTTATCTTTCGGTAACTAATTCCCTATATATATTTAATTATATATGGGGATTTTTTTACCATCTATAAGCACCTTCACATGTATCAGCTACCGGTTCATAATAACAATGTTGTTTATAATGACCAGTAAATGGTTGACCGTACCACGTAGGTGGACATTCTGCATATGGATTAAAATACCAAAGAGCATACTTAGAAGGATGTTGTCTCCAATACTTTAAGACTTGTTTGGCTAACTTTTTTTCTACACCTCTTGCTGGGTTATAAAATAAATTGCCTTTTTGCACTGCTTCAAAAGAATAATTTCCCCCTTGAATTTGAAATATCACATCCCGTATTGACCGTAAATCCTTAAAGTCTAAACAATTAGCTTTTAGTCGATTTACAATTACATTACCAACCATAAGCATTCCTAGTTGCCCTTCACCCTCGGCTTCTGCTCTCATCATCCTTGCTATTAAATCAATGTCACTTTCGGTATATGCAACTCTTGTCACTTCTCATCACCTCTATAAGAATTGTATTAAAAGAATCCACAAAAAAAAGACTATTTCAACTTTTATATGCATGGATATGCATCACTTTCACTAGGTTTTATTTCTAGATCAAGTTAGGCCTCCTCTTATTAATACATATGAGGTAGTTAAAATAATGTTGCATTAAGGGGGAGCGATTGCTCAATAAGAGGAGTCGTCTCTTGTGCTAACGGCAGTAGAGTTTAATAATAGAACAATTAAGGGAACACTTTACCCACGTCCTTTCTGGGTAAGTGTTGCTAACAATCATACCTATACTCCGTTGAAAATATCAACAAAGATAAACAGAAAGAGTTAATCATAGTTCTGAATATGTATTAAAGGAAGAAATTCACGTTTACAGAAGACATACGAATGGATTGATTGACGTACTCGTTGATAATCCTTTAGCAATTATATATAAAGAGGTGGGGTCCTTTAGTTGAAGAAGGATAGCAATTTTAACGTAAGTAAACGCTCAGATTAAATTAAAATTCTGAGCGTTTTTGCTTGCT
Source organism: Oceanobacillus halotolerans (assembly GCF_010993955.1). Taxonomy (GTDB): domain Bacteria; phylum Bacillota; class Bacilli; order Bacillales; family Amphibacillaceae; genus Oceanibacillus_A; species Oceanibacillus_A halotolerans. The sequence goes on from NZ_WIXL01000007.1 coordinate 84,451, forward strand.
GTTTATGCTGCTAAAACAATTAGTAAGATAATGCGCGATTTCATTTATCCAAACAAAAATCGCAAACGAAATCATGCGATTCCGCTTGCGATCTATGTTATTCAATAGCCCCACTAATATCATATTGATCTAACGGAATGTCTATTTCTTCTCCTAATGCAAGTTTGGCTAATTCAATTCCAATATATGGGCCTGTTGTTAAACCTGAAGCACCTAATCCATTGGCAAGGTAGAGTTTCTTAAATCCTGGAAGAGGACCAACTACAGGCAAAAATCCAGGTGTGTATGGTCGAAAGCCAACACGTGTTTCGAGAACAGTGGCATTTTCCAATGCTGGGGCAATGGATATTGCTTTGTTTAAAATATCATACAGCCCTCCTGCTGTAATTCGATCATCAAATCCCACACCATCTTCATGTGTGGAGCCAATAATGACTCGATTATCGTCGGTTGGGACTATACTTTGGCTTGTTGGTGGCATAATTAATGGCCAGTTGTTTGTTGATTGATCATTTAGCTGTAAATGAATGATTTGTCCTCGTTGCGGTGTCACCTTAAAGTCAATACCTAAAGGAGCGAATAAATCCTTCATCCAAGCACCAGATGTAGCAATAACTCTATCTGCTTTGATATCTTCTCCATCAACCGAAACGCCTTTGATGGTGTTTCCTTCATAAAGTAAAATCGCATCTCCCTTTATAAAAGTTGCACCATGCTTTTCGGCAGCACGTAATAGAGAATGGCGTAATTTCTTTCCATCCACACGTGCCGCACCACTGACATGAACAGCTCCATAGCCTTCTTTGAGTAGTGGGAATTTCTCTCTTGCTTGTTCCTTACTTAAGATCGTGACTTCCCCAATTTCAGGTGCATCCTCACGACGTTTTAATGCACGATCACGCATACCAGTTAATTTCTTTTCATCATGATGTAGGCTTATTGCGCCTACTTTTGCATAACCTGTATCTTCTTCACCATCTTTGGTTAATTCCTCGATTAAAGATGGATAAATTCTCGCACCATTTTTTGCTAAGTAATACCATGCTTTGTTCCGTCTTTGGGAAAGCCATGGACAAATAATGCCTGCAGCAGCATCTGTTGCTTGTCCGCTCTTCCCACGGTCAACGACAACAACATCAACACCTTTTTTAGCTAACTGATAGGCAGCTGTTGCACCGACAATACCTGCTCCGATTACAATTGTTTTTTGCATATGAAAAATCCTTTTTTAGTTTATGAAGTTCTATTGTTTCATTAATTACTATAAAAATTATAGAAGGAAAAGTAAAATGAGAGGGTTTAAAAGGTACATGTGTTGTTTGTATGTTAAGCTAGTTAGAATATCAGTTTCTAGGAGAAAGTGTAGGCAAAAAAATGTATAACAATATTGATATACTGGGAATTGATATAGTATGTGTCAAAAAAGGAGTGTCTTGATTGCTAAAAAAATTAGGTTGGTTCGGATGGACGTTCACAACCGTTATCCTTATAACGATTATAGGGGCTAGTATATTCTTTTTTAATCTATTTGATTTGGATATGAAGTCATTGGTAAATGGTGAAGAAGAAAGTGCTGAAGCAGATTCACAACAAGAAGAGGTAGCTGCCTCTGAAGAGACCATAGAGGAAGTTGAAACTATACAAGAGACCGTTGGACAAGATCACCAAGAAATTGGCGATTTTGTCTCAGACATGCATGACTTTTACAATGATACAACAGGCTATGGCGGAATTAATAATTTAAATTGGGATGAGCAAGCCGAGCAGGCAGAGTACGTAGATGGAATGATTAGTGATTTTCTTTCTGAGGTAAATAATGAGGCACTTCTGAACGATTTACAGCATATACAAGAACTTGCACAAAATGCATTAGAATCACAAGATGCTGATTATGTCCGAAATTTGCATCGCCTATTTCATGACTTGGACATCGCTTTGAATAGCTATGATGGGTATGATAAAATTTGGGGTGTTACCGAAACATTAAAATCAGCAAATTAGTACGCATCATGCCAAATGATATGGTAATCTAAAAACAGGCTATATTACAGTAGGAGAAGGAGAATGGAATATGAGTAAAACAGTCATTTTCGGGCACAAAAATCCTGATACAGATACGATTTGTTCTGCTATTGCCTATGCTAATTTAAAGAACAAATTAGGAGTTGACGCAGATCCTGCACGACTTGGAGCGGTTAATAAAGAAACACAGTATGCACTAGATTATTTTGGGGTGGAAGCACCACAATTGATCGAAGAAGTGGATGATGTTTATGAGAACGTTATTTTAGTAGATCATAACGAATTCCAACAAAGTGTGGACAATATCCAAGATGTGCGTATTGCAGAAGTAATCGATCACCATCGTGTAGCAAACTTTGAAACAAAAGAACCGCTCTATTTTCGCGCAGAACCTGTTGGCTGCACAGCAACAATTTTGAATAAAATGTATAAAGAAAATAATGTGACGGTCACAAAAGAGATTGCTGGACTATTATTATCCGCAATTATTTCCGATTCCTTGTTATTAAAATCGCCTACATGCACACAAGAAGATGTGGATGCAGCACATGAATTAGCTGAGGTGGCTGGTGTAGACTTAGATACATATGGCTTTGAAATGTTACAAGCAGGTGCTGATTTAAGTGACAAGTCAACTGTTGAATTATTAACGATGGATGCAAAAGAGTTTACCATGGGTGATGCTAAGGTCCAGATCGCACAAGTTAATACGGTTGATACGGCAAAAGTATATGAAACACAAGCTGATATTGAAAAAGAAATGAATAATATCATCGAGGACAAAGGTCTTGGCTTGTTCTTATTTGTCGTGACAGATATCGTCAACAACGATTCCGAAGTGTTAGCACTTGGAAATGGTGCGGACAAAGTAGAAGAGGCATTTAACGTTACCTTAGAAAATAATCGTGCTTTATTAAAAGGCGTTGTATCCCGTAAGAAACAAATTGTAACAGTATTAACCGAAGCGTTTACTAAGTAAAGAAGAAAATGGCTACTAAATTTGTAATCAATTAGTAGCCATTTTTTAATGAAACCTAGAAACCTATTTAAAGATTTTTCATATTTTTAAGGAGGTATTTATCGTGTGTTAAATGGAAGGCTGACTAAGAAACGCCACGTTAATCGAGAACGTCAGCACTAACACGTCCTGTCGAGTCGAAAAGCCCCCAGGAATGAGTTAAGCTTTATGTGTGAAAGATTTTAATTAAAACGATTTTGAACGTTTTTTCTTAATTATTTTTATATGGGGTGTTTGTTTGCAACTATCACTTCTATAGTGAAATAAGGTGTGTAATAATTCATTTTAGAAACCCTTCATTTTAACAGCAGTTTATATCCCCATAATTAAGAAGTATAAAATAGGGCCGACTGCTCAATATAGGTGGTGATTTATATTAATCGGAAATTAGTAAAGCAACAAATTAACAATTGCACAATAGATGAATTAGAAGCGTGGAGAAAGCATGCTGTAAAGTGTTTGGATTATTATTTAAAATATCCAAATAAATTCGAGGTTGAAGAATGTAATTTTGTCATTTTCCATATTGATCAACGGTTAAATGAAAAGAAAGACTCCCAGCAATTCTAGTGTTCCATAATGAGCACAAAATTCTACAATTTCTCGGCCGGTTACAAATCTACCCCTATCAATACAGATTGCAGGATGATGGCTGGCAAAATAAACTTACCAAATCGGCCTTCCAGTAGTCTCTTCAAATGATTCTATCCTTCCTTTTTACTCGTTAGGAAAAATTTTAGCATAGAAGTGGATTCGACGTGTTTAATGTCCCAAGGATAAAAAAGGAAACAGTCTTTTAGTAGAAAACTGTCTCCTTCGTTCATTACAAGTCGAATGTTTTAACTTCTGTAGTATAGGATTTTAATGCTTCTTCATTAATCTCGTAGCCAATTCCAGGTTTTGTTGGAACTTTGATGACACCATCTGTAACGGTCACTTCTGGATCAATAATGTCTTGTTTCCAATAACGAGCTGAACTTGCGGTATCACCTGGAAGAGTAAATTGGGTTAGGGTTGTTAAGGCAATGTTATGTGCACGGCCAACACCGGCTTCTAACATTCCTCCGCACCATATATCGATACCTTTTTCTTTACAATAATCATGGATTCGTTTTGCCTCAGTCAGTCCGCCGACACGGCCAATCTTAACATTAATAATTTTACAGCTACCTAACTCAACTGCTTTACGGGCATCTTCAAAGGAATGAATGCTTTCGTCTAAACAAACTGGCGTTTCCATTGCCTCTTGTAATGTTGCGTGATCGATAATATCATCATGTGCTAGAGGCTGTTCAATCATCATTAAATTTAAATCATCTAACTGTTTTAAATGGTCTATGTCATTTAAGGTATAGGCAGAATTTGCATCTGCCATAATTGGTGTGTCTGGGAATTGTTTGCGAACTTCCCGCAATACATCTACATCCCAGCCTGGCTTGATTTTTATTTTAATGCGCTTATATCCTTCTTTGACATAGTGATCAATAGTATTAATTAAATCCTCCACTGTTGGTTGGATTCCAATACTAATTCCAACATCAATTTCACTTTTCGTACCACCCAGTGCTTCTGCAAGTGGAATTTCTTTGCGCTTTGCATAAAGGTCCCATATAGCACCTTCCAAAGTAGATTTCGCCATATTGTGACGTCTAATAGATTTAAAAACCTCCAGCACTTCATCAGGATGCTCGATCGTATTTTCCTTTAATAATGGAATTAAAAAGTCTTCGATCACATGTTCATTCGTTTTTACGGTTTCTTCACTATACCATGGACTGGTAAAGGCAACTGATTCTCCAAAGCCACGATTTCCCTTGTCATCGATTATTTCAGTAATAAAGAATTCCTTGGTTTCCATTGTGCCGAAACTAGTTGTGAATGGACTATTTAGCTTCATTTTCACCTTATGTAGCTTGATTTGTTTTATTGGAATAGACAATATCATTTCCTCCCTATTTTTTGGAAAAGTAATAGTACGTTAAGGCATTGCTGTCATCTCGTATAACATTTTTGGCAACATACCCGTGTTGAAATAATGCCTGAAAGATTCGACGTGTTTCATACCGCCATTGTTTAGCTCGTTCAATGTTTTCTTTTTTAATGTCTTGAAAATGTGTTGGGATTGGGACGAACCAGCTATGTTGATCCCCTGTAAAATCAGAGGTAAAGCGTTCGCTAACTTTTGGCACCCCATTCTCATTAACATCTACTAATAACTTGTTCGTATCCAATGATAGGTTCGGGGATGTAAAGGTATCGTCCATGTTCCACTCAATTTGGATTCGATCTGTTGGCAATCCTTGATTTAGCCCATCGTTCATTGAACCATAATGATTCTCTTTATAATGTGCACCAATGGCACCAAGTTTGTGGATATTTAAATAGGCATTCAAGCTTTCTAATGGATCAAATGTCCACGTGATCATGGAATAGCCTTTTTCTTTTGCAATTGCTGCCTGCTTCAGTTTCATTTTTCGTCCAAGGCCATCTTTACGATATTCTGGTAAAATGCCAAGCATATGGGAACAGAGATAAGGCTTCTCTCCATCAAACCCTGCAAAACTATAAAGAAAGCCAATCATTTTTTCTCCGTCAAAAGCACCTAATATAATCCCGCCATTGTTTAATGCTGTATACGTTTGATGAACAGGGGTAGGCGGCATTTGCCAAACCGTTTCCTCTACCACTTGCATGTCTTTCATTTCATCCATTGAGGTCAGTTGACGAATATTAATGTGATCTGTCATCATTTCTCCTCCCTTGAATTATTTCTTTTTAACGGTTTTTCGTAGAGCCGTTGTAATCACATCAACAGCTGCAGGAATACTATCATGGTTAAAGGTCATTTTCGGATGATGTAAACCTGGTTCTAAGTCACATCCGACTGCTAACATGGTCGCTTTTACTTGAGGTCGTTTTATCGTATAAAAATGAAAGTCATCGCCACCTGTTGTAGTGATCATTGGTTTTGTGTTTGCTTCCCCAACGGTTTCTACAATAGCTTCATGCATAATGGCTGTTGCTTCATCATTGATAACGGCAGCAGCTATGTTGGCACCGATGTTTAAGTCAATGTCAACGTTATGGTAAGTGGATAGCATATAGGCAATTCCCTCCACTTTTTTCATCAATATATCCATTCCTTCATTGGTTTGCGCCCGCATATCAATCGCAAATGTCGCATTTCCTGGAATGATGTTGAAGCTTTTACCACCTGCTTGGAAGGATGTCATTTTTACCGAGTATGGAATCATAGGATCAAGATGAATGTTGTTTAAATGCTGAAAAAATTCCGTTCCCACTTGGATCGCATTAGCATTTAAATGAGGACGTGCACCATGCGCATCATCACCTCGAATGTGTCCCTCAACAAAGCGTGCAGCACCATGTCGGATAGCTGGAGCAAATTGGCCATTCCGTAATTCCTGAATTGGTCTTAAATGCATGCCATATAGATAGTCGACATCATCAATAATTCCCTCTTCTACAAGTGCAAGCGCACCTGTTCCTTTTTCTTCAGCTGGCTGGAAAATAAATCGGAATGTTCCTTCGTCAGGTACACCATTTTCCAATAGAGATAAAATACTGCCAATTACAATTGTCATATGAGCGTCATGACCGCAAGAGTGATTGGCTTGGAATGTTCCATCTACTTCTTGCCATAATGCATCTATATCTGCTCGTAAGGCGACAACGGGTTTTCCCTCTCCAACTTCTATGACGAGTCCTGGATTGTCTCCAAATGTGTTAATAGTACAATCATATGATTCAAATAAAGACTTGATGTATTGTGTTGTATTATGCTCTTCCCAGCTTATTTCAGGATGTTGGTGTAAATGACGAAATACTTCTTCTAATTTGTTCGTAATCGTTGTTTCCATGAAAACTACTCCTTTTCTATAATGGCTGTTCGCTTAAAGACTGTTGCTTTTTCAAGTATAAATTTTAATGAATAGTTGATAGATCTCGGCGACAAGCCAAGTTTTATATTCGGGGGTGACTAAGGTGCTTCCGCTTTTCTATAGAGGAAGCTAAAAGCATCTGTCCGCGGTAAAGAGGACACTGTGAAAACGTAAAGTTTGAATAGATGTCGCACTTATGACCGCGGTGAAAGCGACTGTCCGAAGCGGAAATCAACTACACTTTTAAGACGTATTATATAAATGTTGCGACGGAAAAAAACAACAAAGAATACGAAAAGGTCCTGTCTGATTAATTAGGCAAAGAAATCTTCTGCGTTCATCGCGTCAAATTGTTTAACACGCTGTTGAAAGTCTTCGGTGTTGCGTAATGAAATAGACGATATGATACCATTCATTAGTGAAAAGACAACTGGTGCTGCATCTAATGTGGATTTCACATTTAACTGTACATGAAGCGATAAATCAGCAATGTCAGTAATTGGTGCGTAGAATGTATCGGTAAAAGCTAATACAAAAGCACCCTGTTGCTTGGCCAATTTCGCAATGTGAAGGCTGTCGACTGCATAGCGATGAAAGGAAAAGACGATCACTACACTGTTTTTTGTTAAATCACTTATTCGTAAAAGTACGTCATCCGTAGTTGGTTGATAAAGGCGGGTGTTCCCAAGTATCAGATCTAATGCAAAAGCAAACCAACTAGCCATCGCATGAGATGATCGAACACCTGCCACTAGTCGTTGATCAGCCTGTGCTAGTTTGGTAACGGCCATTTCCAAGTCTTGTTCAGACATATGCTCAGCAAATGCTTGAATTGTAGAACTATCATTCTGCATGAAGCTTTTTACAGAATGCTTATTAGGATTGTCTGTGATTTTTGGCTCTAAATAGTCACTTAAGCTACTTTTTTGAAATAAATGATGTTGTACATCCTCTTGTAGTGCACGATAGCCAGTATATCCAATCTCATTTGCAAAACGAATAACCGTTGTTTCGCTAACACCAATTTGTTTTCCAGCTTGTGCTGCAGACTTGACAGCAAAAACTTTTGGATCATGAAAAAAGTGGGTTGCGGTCTTTTTTAATCCCTTGGAAAAATTGGCTTGTTGTTGTTTGATGTTGTTGAAAATTTTATCCATCTATTATCCCTCGCTTCATCCAACCATGTACATTATGTAGGAAGTAAAGTGTATCCTTCAACAGTTTTTATGAGAAAGGAAACGCTTTATTTATTAGGTGTACTTTACCACAATTCGCTTATTTTCTCAATAAAAAATTTTCAAATTATTAATAACTACTGGATATCTAGGTACTTGCTCATACAAATAAAGGGTCTTTGCCATACGTTATTAGTGAATGATCCCATACGAAAGGAGTAATTATATGTCACATTGCCCAAGAAGAATAGTTTATCCTACAAAGCATAATATGGTTCATCATTGCACACACGATATGGTGGAGCATGTTCATCCATCACACACAACAGTGATGAATCATCACTTAACGAAAAATAAGCATGTGTATCCTCATTCTACTTCAGTAGTTAATACAGCAAATAGTGTAGATGTATATGGAGGTTCCTACCAAGTTCCTGCACCACCACGTCCAACACCAGGTGTCGGACCAGTAGCAGGACCAGGAGCAGGAGTACCAGGAGCAGTACCAGGACCGGTACCAGGACCAGGCGTTGCACCTGGTGTCCCAAGAAGAAGACCTTGGTAAAGTAGAGATTTAGAAAAAGCTGGCACTAAATCGCCAGCTTTTTCTTTGTTGAACACTGCATAGTAGTAGATGTGATGGAATAATATCGATATAATGGGACAAGGTTAGGTGGTTAATACATGAAAATTTTAACAGTTACTGGATATAAACCAATGGAATTATCGATTTTTAAACAGGATGATAAGCGAATTCATTTTATAAAGGCTGCTATTCAAAAAAGACTGATCCCTTTTATAGAGGAAGGGTTGGATTGGGTAATCCTTTCTGGCCAAATGGGAGTGGAATTGTGGACGGCTGATATCATTTTAGAACTGCAGGAAACATATGATATAAAATTTGCGATTATCCCGCCATTTGAAAACCAAGAAAGTCGCTGGCCTGAACCAATGCAGCATCATTATCAAGAATTAATAGCGATCGCAGACTTTTACAAGCCATTATATCAAGGAGATTATAAAGGTCCTTATCAATTTCAAGCGAAAAACAAGTGGTTAATCGATAAAAGTGATGGATGCTTAATCTTATTGGATGAAGAATTCCCAGGAAGTAATCGCTATTTTTATAATGAAGCAAAACAACAAGTTGATTATCCAATTTATTTGATCACACCGGCTGATTTAGAGGATATTGTTGAAGAAATTCGGATGGCTGACCCTAATTATTGGGATTGATTTTGTTGTTGGAGGAGGAGTGGCTCAAGTTCTAAGTTGAGGCGCTTAAGTTCACAGTTTAATGGCTCAAGTTCACAATTTTTCGGCTCGAGTTTACAATTGAGCCGCTCAAAGTTCACAATTCACCTTTATTTTTAAGTAAAATGAAGGATCTTTGTTTAATATTGTCGAATATAAATGCATAAAAAAGAAAGGTAGTGTCGATGTGATTATTAAGTCTCACGATTTCCCCTGTCAACTCCTCCAAACAGAAGCGTTAGATAGAAGACTCCCTTCGTACCATCCGCAAAAAGATAATGTAAGCAGTAAAGCAAAGATCCTTCGAGCTGGTTTTCATGGTGAGCAATCTCTAGATTTTCCACTCAGTTTTCTTCCAAAGGATAAATACCTCATCTTTCATAATCTCCGTATTCCCGATTCTTCTGGATTTTTTCAACTAGATGCACTGATTCTTTCACCCTATTTTATTCTAATTATCGAGGTTAAAAATATATATGGGAATGTCATTTTTGATAACATGGGACAAATGATACGCCAAACGGGTGAAACAGAAGAGCGGTTTGATAATCCGATTGACCAAGTGAACTTGCAGCATTTTCGCCTTTCACGGTGGCTAACAGAACAGCACTATCCACCTATTCCCATAGAGGGTATCGTCGTCTATACGAATCCGACTACTATATTAAAAAATCTCACGGATAACCCACATATAATCGAAAAAGTCATGCATAAAGAAAAAATGCTCTCCAAAATCCACGAGTTATCTAATAAATATCCTTCCAAACGCTTTTCAGAAGATCAATTAAGGGAGATTTCCGCACAACTCCTTTCACAACATACCCCAGTAAAAACGGACATAATGGAAAAGTATCAGGTGAAAAGTGAACAGCTTATAAAAGGGATAGTTTGTCCATGTTGCAAGGCAATTTCTATTCCATATCATAGGGGTAAATGGTATTGTGACCAGTGTGGTGCAGTATCTCGGACTGCCTATCTAAATGGACTTGCTGATTATGCTTTACTAATCAATCCTTTCATTACGAATAGACAAGCTCGCTCATTTTTACAAATAACATCCATTAGTACAATGAGAAAGCTACTACAAAAGGCAAAACTAAAACAATTTGGCACGACAAGCGGTTCCCGATATAGGTTGAATGTTGAGACCTTACTAAGTGAGTAGACTAAAATTAGTGTTCGGCTCAAGTTCACAATTGAGGCGCTCAACACCGTGTTCAGGGCGCCCATCTTACCAACTAAATTGCTCAACTTCGCATGCAAAGTGCTCAAGTTCACAGCAAATCGGCTCAAGTTCACAATTGAAGCGCTCAACACAAGCACAAGCGCCCATCTTACCAACTAAATTGCTCAACACCGCATGCAAAGCGCTCAAGTTCACAGCAAATCGGCTCAAGTTCACAATTAAAGCGCTCAACACAAGCATAAGCTCCCATCATAAAAAAAGCGAGACTCTCCACATTTTCAGGAGCATCTCGCTTTGTAGTGTTACCACAAGTAATCTAACATGTCGCCAGTAAATAGATTGGTGTCAATATTACATGCTTCAGCTTCTAATCCATACTGCCAACCATATACCATTGCGTTATCAGGTCCTTGTGGGTTAAATTCAGGAGCGTTATCTTTTGTGGTAATTCCTTCTTGAGGATAAGCAGTCCATACGACAGTGTTTTCTTGCTTTTGTTGATCCATTCCGTTAAACGCGTTTAATAAATCACTACTACTTTCATCAAATACACCGTAGACTCCTGGTTCGTATGGTGAATCGGATAAGGTGTCATACCAGCCTTCTAGGAATTCAGCATTGACAGGATAGCTAGGTTCAACATCCAAAAATAAGGCTACACCATCTGAAATATTAAGATCCTCGGCATAACTAATCGCTTCTTCTGCGTGGCTAACCCCGTTATCATAGCCTGTAACATCATTTGCGTGGTTATAAATAACAAGGATTTGTACATCTTGATTATGCAGACGATCTACTTCATCAGTATCTAGCCCCTGTGAAACACCTTCACGGTCACCTAAATAGCGACCCCAAACTTCTGGTTCTCCAAAGTTATCGACAACACATTGATACATGTTATCATCTGTATAACTTGCCGAATCGACACCCCAATGAATTTCATCCCCATTTCCGTTACCGTTGCCATTCCCATTAGAACCATTTCCGTTACCATTTCCATTATCGGATGATGAATCATCGAAGAAGAACACATTTAACAAAAATGGGATTGCTATTACAATCGCTAAACCGATTAGTGACCAAATTTGGTATCTTTTCATTTCGATCCTCCCTTCGCACCTATAGCAGTGTATTAAGGGTGAATCGAATGAGTGTAGGCAAATAACTAGTAAATTTGAAAAAAGGCATCTGCCGAATAAGGATAAATAGCTTTGCAAAAATCGCACAAACTAACGATGTCCCCTTGTAAATAGCCTTAGGAAAGGAGCATGACAATGTCTGGTAAACCAAAAGGTCCAAAGCAGCAAAAACAACCAAACCTACCAAAAAGCCCGAAATTACCATATGGTGAATCATTAGATGGATCTCATAAAGTAAAACAACGAAATCATACAAGAGAAAAGAACAATCCTGGACATGGCATGTAGGAAAAAGGCAGTTAATAGCTGCCTTTTTTAACACGTTAGGAAAGTATAAAATTTTAGCTAGAAGTCGACTCGACGTGGTTAAAATTTTAATGTCCCAAGTATAAGAAAAACTAACGTATTCGCTAAAGGACGAGCGAATGCGAGTTTTTCTAATGGTATATTCTAAATGTTAGAAATGATATAATGATAATAATTATCTGAATTTAGCAGTAATTGGAGAGGGGAGCTTTAATGGAATATGATGTGATCGTTGTTGGTGCTGGACTTACAGGACTTGTAGCAACTGCTGAAATAGCTGATGCTGGCAAAAAAGTGTTGCTTTTAGATCAAGAACCAGAAGATTCACTAGGTGGACAGGCATGGTGGTCGTTTGGTGGCTTATTTCTTGTGGATTCACCTGAACAGCGCAGGCTAGGAATTAAGGACTCCCATGCGTTAGCTTGGCAAGATTGGATTGGTACAGCTAGCTTTGACCGGGAAAATGATGAAGATTATTGGGGGAAAATGTGGGCAAAAGCATATGTGGATTTTGCAGCAGGCGAAAAACGTGAATGGTTACGGGAGATGGGAGTTCGTTTTTTTCCAGTAGTAGGTTGGGCAGAACGTGGTGGATACCTAGCAGAAGGTCACGGAAATTCTGTACCTCGATTCCACATTGTATGGGGGACAGGTCCAGGAATTGTGGCACCATTTGAACGCCGTGTTCGAGTACATATGGAAAATGGATTAGTGAACTATTTGCCTCGTCATCGTGTCGATGAGCTTATTCAAAAAAATGGCTCAATTACAGGTGTTAGGGGATCTGTTCTAAAACCTAGTCATGCTAAACGTGGAGAGGAAAGTTCACGAGAGGTAGTAGATGAATTTTACTATTATGCCCAAGCAGTCGTTGTCGCAAGTGGTGGAATTGGGGCTAACTTTGATTTAATCCGTAAAAATTGGCCAGAACGCCTAGGTAAACCTCCAAAACGTATGATTTCAGGTGTTCCAGCACATGTCGATGGACGAATGCTCGAAATTGCTGAAACAGCTGGTGGTCGAATCGTCAATCGGGATAGGATGTGGCATTACACAGAAGGGATTAAAAATTGGAACTCAATTTGGCCGAAACATGGCATCCGTATCTTGCCAGGCCCATCCTCTATTTGGCTTGATGCAGAAGGAAACCGGTTTCCTGCGCCAAACTTTCCAGGTTTTGATACACTAGGTACACTAGAGGCAATCCAGAAAACAGGGTATGACTATTCATGGTTTATTTTAACCGAAAAAATCATTGAAAAAGAATTTGCACTTTCTGGATCTGAGCAGAATCCTGATTTAACAGAAAAAAGTATTCGTAAAGTATTAAGTCGTGTACGATCTGGTGCACCAGATCCAGTTCAAAAATTTATGGATAATGGAGAAGACTTTGTGGTTGCAGACAACATTGATAATCTTGTGATCGGTATGAATAAATTAGTAGGCGAGAATTTATTAAATGTTACATCCATTGAACGGCAAATTGAGGCACGAGATCGAGAATTGGAGAATAAATTTACAAAAGATCTGCAAATCGCAGCTCTTCGTACAGCACGAAATTATGTTGGTGACAAGCTAATTCGAGCAGCGAGTCCGCATAAAATACTTGATCCGAAAAATGGTCCACTGATCGCAGTTCGATTAAACATTCTTAGTCGGAAAACATTAGGTGGTCTGCAAACAGATCTATCTGGTCGCGTATTGAATGAAGCAGGTGATGCAGTTCCTGGATTGTATGCAGCAGGCGAAGCTTCAGGTTTTGGTGGTGGTGGTGTTCATGGATATCGATCATTAGAAGGTACCTTTGTCGGTGGTTGTTTATTTACAGGTCGTGTAGTTGGACGGTCTCTGGCTGATGTATTGTAATTTTCTTTGTGAGTTTGTTTCAATGCACAGACGGTAAAGAAAAGTATCTGAAAATAAATCGAAAACACTTTTCAAGGTGCAATTAAGCATGAAAAGCAGCCAGTAGTAAATCGAGATCACTTGTCAGTGCAGAAACAACTAAGGAAAGCACCAAGAAGTGTGAATCGAGTCCACCAGTCAATGCACAAACAAACATAAAATGCACCCAAAAGTAAATCTGGAAAAGCTCGTAACTACCAATTAAAAGAGGAGGACTCATAGTTGAAGAGATTACATACAGCAAACTTAGTGTTACGCGATGTTACCTTAGATGATGCAGCATTAGTAGAAAAGTATGCAGGTGATTATGATGTCGCTAAAACAACCTCTACTATACCACATCCATACCCGAAAGGAGCTGCTGAGGAATTTTTAGCATTTAGTATGGATGGTCATGCTAAAAGGAATTTTTTCATACAAGCAATTACCTTAAAAGAGACAGCGGAATTAATTGGTTTGATCAATATAACGATTCAAAAACATCATAAACGAGGGGAGTTAGGATACTGGATTGGGAAGCCTTTCTGGGGAAAAGGATTTGGTACAGAAGCAGCTCAAGCAATGGTTGTATTTGGTTTTAAGGAACTGCAGTTAAATCGAATTTTTGCCCAAGCCTTTACAATAAATCCAGGTTCATATCGGGTGATGGAAAAAGTTGGATTAAACTATGAAGGTACTTTAAAACAGCATATAAATCGGGATGGTACTTTTTATGATGTATGTATTTATGGGGTTACTCAAAAAGAATATGAAGAGAAATAATGTATTAGATTGAAAAGAATGAAGGAATTATGTATAAACCCCAATCGATTATGTATGTGCCAACGATTGATGTATTTCCAATAAAAGGTTTCTATCATTCTTCTAGATCCCTCGTGTGAACATGATATACTAGAGTTACATTTTTACACGGGGGTCATGAAAATTCGAGAACATAAAGCAACCTATAGACGATACAAACTTATATTGATTGGATTATTTGTTTTCTTAGCAGGCTGCGGGGAAGAAATAGTACCAGTAAAAAATCATGCGACTAAGTCAATTGATGATTTACGCATTGATCTAGAAGCGTCTCATAATTCCCCGTATTTTACGG
Source organism: Oceanobacillus halotolerans (assembly GCF_010993955.1). Taxonomy (GTDB): domain Bacteria; phylum Bacillota; class Bacilli; order Bacillales; family Amphibacillaceae; genus Oceanibacillus_A; species Oceanibacillus_A halotolerans. The sequence goes on from NZ_WIXL01000007.1 coordinate 99,454, forward strand.
ATATGAAAGAGCGTGAATTAGAACGGCTTCAAGCATTATGGGAGGAAGAGATAGCGAAACGGCATAAGGCTATTAATGAGCAGGGGAATATCTTTAATGTGAAAACTACCGAAGATATTGAGGTCCTTGCCAATAACACGAAATATATGGCGATTATATTTTACGATAATTATTGTTTTGCACAAACCCAAGATTCCTACAATATGATTTATGGACAAGAAGACTTGGTAGAACGAATTCCGGATATGATTTTTGTCGATATTCATATTAACGAATTTCCAGGGTTAGCAGAATACTTTGGTGTTACGGATGTTCCATATACGATTCTCTTTAATAAGGCAGAAATTGTTCATAGTACACAAGGTTATTATACAACCGACGAGTTAGAGGAAATGATGTATACGTATATGGATATAGAGTGAACAATTGGTAAGACTTCCAGTGAAAATGAGGTTGGATCCATCTCAAATGCTTGAACAAATCGAAAAAATATATTATTATTTTCTATGTGATTTTACTAGATTACTAATAATAGCTGTTGTAGCACTAACACATTTGCTGAAGGACGCGCGAATGTGGGTTTTTCTAACACGTTAGGAAAGCATAAAATTTTAGCTAAGAAGTAGACTCGACGTTGCTAAAATTTTAATGTCCCAAGTATAAAAAAACCAACACCTTCGCTAAAAGACGAGCGAATGTGAGTTTTTCTAATAATGAAGGGGTTGGAGGTTCGGGTCCTCTCACCAGTATCACCCCTTTTTTGGAGAAGTACCCAAGTCTGGCTGAAGGGGACGCACTCGAAATGCGTTAGGGGTACTATGTGCCCGCGTGGGTTCGAATCCCACCTTCTCCTCCATTAAAATCATATAAAAAATAGTCGTACAAAGGATATCTATCACAAATAGGTATGCTTTTTTTGCTCTAGCTAGTATGGCAAAAAATTGTATACCTTTTTCAGTATCCTAAGACTTAGATTCATGTAAACGAAGACTTTTTGGTATAGTAAGAGAAGAATGCATGACTATTACGGGAAAAGATGGAAGGTAAGGAGTTGTCCCAATGCGGAAAATGGATGGTAGGTCATTTGACCAGGTGCAAAACAATACGCAAAAGATAAAAATGTTATTTCCAGAAGTTGTAACAGAAGGTAAGGTTGATTTTCAGAAATTACGTCTTCTGTTAGGAGATCAGGTAGAACAAGAGAAAGAACGATATGAGTTTACGTGGAATGGGAAATCTGAAGCAATCCAGCTTGCGCAAAAACAAACAACCGGGACGCTTCGACCAGTAAAAGAAGATAGTGTAAATTGGGAGCATACAGAAAACCTCTACATAGAAGGGGATAACCTAGAAGTACTGCGTGTTCTGCAAAATGCGTATCGAAACAAAGTAAAAATGATTTATATCGATCCTCCCTATAATACGGGACGAGATTTTATCTATAATGATAATTACAGAGACAACATCACCAACTATATAGAAAAAAATCAGGAAAACATGAAGACTAATCCAGAGACGAATGGACGTTTTCATACTGACTGGTTAAATATGATGTACCCCCGTCTGAAGATCGCTAAGAATTTATTGAAAGAGGATGGCGTGATTTTTATAAGTATTGATGAGAATGAAGAGTCTAACTTATCAAAGGTCTGTGATGAAATATTTGGGGAAGATAATTTGGTAGCCAAAATTCCTTGGCAAGCTCGTCAATCTATTCAAAATGATACGGATCTTAGTATTTCGCATGAGTATATTTTGGCCTATGCGAAAAAGCGGCGAAAAGAGCATAGACGACTAAAGGAGTCAAATGCCGATCTATGGTTTTCGATGGATAGTTTTGCTTGTTTTCCACTCCCATTAAGTGAAGATAAGTTTTCAAATCCAGATAATGATCCACGTGGTCCTTGGAAGACAGATCCATTTGACGCACCAAATGTACGACCAAATTTAACCTATGACATTGAAAATCCAAACACTGGGGAGAAATTCTGGCCTCCAGCTGGTCGTTGTTGGCGTACTGATAAAACAAAGTATCAAGAATTGCTGCGTGACAATCGAATTGTCTTTGGTAAAACAGGAGAATCAAGACCACAATTGAAAGTGTTTTATGAGGAAAAGAAGGCGTTTGGCTCGGTTGCAAACACATGGTTTACAGGGGATATGTATGGCACGGCAACTAGAGGGACGAAGGAAGTACAGAAATTATTTGATGGTGTTTCCTATTTTGATACGGTAAAACCGACTGACTTACTAAAGCATTTAATGCAATTAAGTGTAAAGTCAGATGAAAATGAGATAATCCTCGACTTTTTCTCGGGGTCTGGCACTACAGCAGATGCAGTGATGCAATTAAATGCAGAAGATCAAGGCAATCGAAAATTTATGATGGTCCAATTACCAGAAGAAATTGAGGGAAAATCAGCTGCATATAAGGCAGGATATCGGACCATTAGCGATATTGGGAAAGAGCGAATTCGTCGTGCTGGACAAAGTATTTTAGAAAAAACAGAAAGCCAAACCAATATCGATGTAGGTTTCAAAGTCTTTCAGTTGGATTCAACGAATTTAAAGATGTGGGATACAGAAGCAGCAGATGTCGAACAAAATTTATTAGATCAATTAGATCCCATTAAAGAAACACGAACTCAAAGAGATGTTTGTTATGAAATTTTATTAAAATACGGGATTGCGTTAACAGTTCCAATTGAGATTGATCAAATGGATGAAAAAGTTGTGTACGTCATTGGTGCAGGAGATTTGATCATCTGTTTAGAACGTGATTTAAGTCTTTCCTTTATCGAACAGATCGTCACGAAGTATAAGGACTGTAAACGAATTGTATTTTACGATGAAGGGTTCCGAGACGACACCATCCGGACCAATGCACAACAACTTCTGAAACGCTATGGAGTTGAAGACATTCGAGTTATATAGGGAAGCTGTACATTTAGGATAAGCAACAATTTGTAGAAAATAGCTTTTGACGGATCAAAACGTATAAGGAAATATGTTACCACAAAGGATGATTTAGATGGAAAAGCTGGAAGGCAAAACACGTAATATTATACAAGAAAATATCAATACATTAAAAAAACTTTTCCCAGATGTAGTGTCAGAAGGGAACATCGATTTTGATCAATTACGCCTTCTCTTAGGAGAGGAAGTGGAAAAGGATAGGGAACGTTTCGATTTCACCTGGAATGGCAAAACAGAAGCCATCAAATTTGCTCAACAACAATCAACGAAAACCCTATTACCGAAAAAACAAGAAAGTGTAAACTGGGACCAAACGAAGAACCTTTATCTTGAAGGAGATAATGTAGAAGTCTTACGCTTATTACAAACTAGTTATACGAATAAAGTAAAAACGATCTACATTGATCCACCATATAACACGGGTAATGATATTATTTATAAAAATAATTATTATCAAGATAAAAAGACGTTCATGGAGGAAAATGATCTCCTTGATGAGACGGGAACACCATACCAAACCAATTTCCGTACGAACGGTCGTTTTCATAGTGATTGGCTCAGCATGATGTATGCACGTCTAAGACTGGCTAGGAGCTTATTAACCGATGATGGTTGTATTGTAATTGCGATTGATCATAATGAATTAGCCCATTTAATTACGATTTGTGATGAAATTTTTGGGGAGTTTAATCGACTAGGAATCGTAACAGTTGTACATAAGCCAGAAGGCCGAAATCAAGAGAAGTTTTTTGCAACATCTAATGAATATGCACTGTTTTATAGTAAAAACAAAGAAAACTTCTCTTTTAATTCAGTTATTTTGGATGAGGAAAAATTAAAAGAATTTGACCGTGAAGATGAAAAGGGAAAATATAAGTTAAATCCTTATATTCGACTTGGTGGTGGTGATCATAACCTAAGGGAAAATAAACCTAACTTCTATTATCCAGTTTATGTTAGTCCAGATTTTGCACATATTACCTTGACTAAACAAGAAGGCTACCATGAAGTGTATCCAAATACAACTAGACAAGAAAGAACCTGGAAAACAAAGCCAGAAGCATTGAAACAACTAATTGAAGCTGGAGAAATTGTTGCGGAACGAGATAGAAATGATGAAGTAAGGATTTTCGAGAAGTACCGTGTGGATAAAGGCCAATTAATTAAAACACATTGGGTGGATAAGAAGTACAATGCCATTAATCGCGGTACAAAAGTGGTAGAAGACTTAATGGGAATGAAAGCTTTTGATTTTCCTAAGTCATTAGATTTAATAAAAGATACGTTAAAACTTACAACAGATAAAGATTCGATTGTGCTAGATTTTTTCTCTGGTTCTTCTACAACAGCCCATGCGGTGATGGATTTAAATAAAGAAGACAATGGTAATCGACGTTTTATTATGGTCCAAATCCCAGAAGAAACGGATGACAAATCAGTTGCACGAAAAAATGGCTATAACACAATTTGCGACATTGCAAAAGAGCGGATCCGCCGAGCTGGTAGTCAATTACAGGAAGAATCGGAGACAAATAGTAACGTAGACACTGGATTTCGTGTTTTTCGTTTAACGGATACGAATTTAAAACATTGGGATGAAGAAACAAAGGATGTTGAACGTGATTTGTTAAATATGATTGACCCGATCAAAGAGGGACGGTCTACTGAAGATGTCGTTTTTGAAATCTTACTAAAATATGGTATCGATCTATCGATGCCAATTGAAGAGAAAGAGCTTCAAGGGAAAACAGTCTATTCGGTTGGAAATGGCTATTTAGTCATCTGCCTCGAACGGAACTTAACGGCAGCATTCGTGGAAGAATTGATTCAACAGTACACTGATTGTGAGCGAGTGGTGTTTTATGATGAGGGATTCTCCTCTGATACGGTTAGAGTGAATGCACAACAAGTCCTGAAACGATTTGGAATAGAAGATATTCGAGTGATATAAAAGGGGGGAAAACGATGAAAATTAAATTCGATGAACAACAATACCAACTCGATGCAATGGAGTCAATTACAAACATTTTTGAAGGACAAACAACTAATGTCTCTAATTTTTCGGTTAGTATGGGAGATATAATTGGTCAAGAAATAACAGAACTTGGCATTGGCAATAAATTGGAGTTATCCGAAGAAGAAGTGCTCGAAAATGTCCAAAACATCCAAATGAATAACTATCTTCCAAAAAGTAGTCACCTGCATGATTGGAATTTTACGGTAGAAATGGAAACAGGTACTGGAAAAACGTATGTCTACACACGGACTATTTTTGAACTAAATAAGAAATACGGGTTTTCAAAGTTCATTATTGTTGTTCCCAGTGTTGCGATAAGAGAAGGGGTTTATAAATCGTTTCAAATGACGGAATCTCACTTTAATGAATTATATCCAGGCCAACACTGTCACTTTTTTAAATATGATTCGTCCAAGCTGGAACAAGTTAGAGAGTATGCAACTAGTACGAATATTGAAGTGATGATTATCAATATTGATGCTTTTCGAAAAAGCTTTGATGATCCGAAGAAAGAAAGCAAAGCTAACTTGATTCATCGTGAGCGGGATTCCATGAATGGGAAAAAGCCGATCCAATTTATTCAAGAAACGAATCCGATTGTGATCATTGATGAGCCGCAAAGTGTCGATAATACCGACAAGGCAAAAGAAGCCATTGCGTCTTTACATCCATTATGTAAACTACGATATTCTGCGACTCATCGCGACCGTTATAATTTAATGTATAAGCTAGATCCAGTTGATGCCTATGAGAAAAAGCTTGTCAAAAAAATTGAAGTACTCTCGATTAATTCTGACGATGATTTTAATACACCTTATATTAAACTACTTGATGTATCGAATAAAAATGGCTACAAAGCGACCGTAGAAATTGATGAACAAAAGAAAAATGGGACAGTCAAACGAGCTCGCAAAACGATTAATATGAAGGGGAAAACGAATCTGTATACATTATCAGGTGAGCGCGACCTTTACCGTGGCTATGTGGTTGCTGGGATTGATGCCCATCCAGACAATCAATCGATTGAATTTGAAAATGGACAGGTGTTACATGTAGGCGAAGTAATTGGAGGATTAGATGATGATACATTAAAACGGTATCAAATTAGAGAGGCAATTCGTGCACACCTTGATAAGGAATTAAAGCTCGTTCATCAAGGGGTCAAAGTGTTAACGTTATTTTTCTTGGATAGGGTTGAGAATTACCGGGTTTATCCGAAAGATGGCGAGTGGCAAAAAGGAAAATATGCTCTTATGTTTGAAGAAGAGTACAATGCCTTAATTCGCTTACCTAAATACAAAACATTATTTGAAGAAGATGCCTATATTGCAAATCAACGAGCAGATGAAGTCCATGATGGTTATTTTTCCAAAGATAAGAAAGGAAACTATAAAAATAGCCGAACGACTAAAGAGGGAACCCTTCGTGCGAATAAAGATGATGAATCTACATTCCAATTGATTATGAAAGAGAAGGAACGCTTATTAAGCTTTGATACACCATTACGGTTTATTTTTTCTCATTCTGCTTTAAAAGAAGGTTGGGATAATCCAAATGTATTTCAAATTTGTACCCTTGTTGATACAAAAGATATATTAACAAAACGTCAAAAAATCGGCCGTGGCCTGCGCTTACCTGTCAATCAAGAGGGACAGCGTATATATGATGAAAATATTAATGTATTAACTGTTGTGGCGAATGAATCATATGAGGAATTTGCTGCGACATTACAAACAGAGATGGAAGAAGAGACAGGCCTTAAGTTTGGTTATTTGGAAAAGCACACATTTTCTGCAATATGGGAAGATGAGTCACAAGATTCATCAGCAAACAACTATGAAAAATCGGAAGTATTATATGACTATTTTGTACATCAGGAATACCTTACTTCTAAGGGAAAAATTACAGATAAATTAAAAGAAGCTGTTGCAGAAGGGAAGTTAGAGGTCCCAGCGGAATATAAAGCAGTGAAAGAAGAGATTGAAGAAGTCGTCAAAGGATCTGTCAAAAAGCTCCCTGTTTTCAATAAAAAAGATGCAGTAGATATCCAATTGAATAAGGAAGTATTGTTAAGTGAGGATTTCAAAGCATTATGGGACCAAATCAAACATAAGACAACCTATTCAGTTGAAATTGATTCAGATACATTGATCAAACGTTCTGTAGTACAGATTAAGAAGCTAGAGCCATTTCGAGCTAGACGTATTCGGCGGGAAAATGCGTATGTCAAGGTGGATCGATCTGGTGTAACAGGCCAAGGCCAAACAATGCGAACAGAGGAAGTTTTAGAAGAGCAAAAACGATTACCTGACATTCTTCGTTATTTACAAGAGCAGACGAATTTGAAGCGTCGTACATTGGTCGACATATTAGTTCAGTCAAAACGGTTAGATGATTTTAAAAAAAATCCACAAGCGTTCATGGAAACGGTCATGAAAATTATTAATAAAGAGAAGCGAAAATTAATGCTGGATGGCATTAAGTATGAACGAATTGGTGACCATGCATATTACGAGCAATCCTTATTCGAGAATGAAGAATTAATCGGCTATATGAAAGTAAATGCGTTAAAGGTATCAAATCGTAAATCTGTATTTGATCATATTCGCTATGATTCTACGGTGGAGCGCGAGTTTGCTGAAAAGTTAAATGCCGACGAGGATGTGAAATTGTTTGTTAAGCTGCCATCTTCCTTTTATATTGAAACCCCACTAGGTCATTATAATCCGGACTGGGCGGTATTAATTGAAAAAGAAAATGTGGAACGATTGTATTTTGTCGTGGAGACGAAAGGGACTATGGATCGGGAAAATTTACGGATTGTCGAGCAAGATAAGATCAAATGTGGTCACAAGCATTTTGAAGCGTTACATACAGAAGTGGACTACAAACTAGCAAATGACTTTTCCACTTTTAAAGATGAAATATATTAAATATAAAAAACACCTATTCATCATCAGAAATAGGTGTTTTTTACTATAAATTCTATACGTATATAAATTTCTAATGTGCTCATCCATTTTACTATGAAAATGTAATGAGGATTTGTGCACAATGTCCGAATTTTTAGCCGTAATTATTGGGCGATGATTTGGATTATATTAGGTGGCGGAGTTGTTTTAAGAATATCTAAAGCTGAAGGTGCGGGTTGGATCGTCATTACAGTCGGCTGGGGTCTTGGTGTTACAATGGGAGTATATGCTATTGGGAATTTTACAGGTGCACACCTTAATCATGCTGTAACATTAGGATTTGCAGTAGCAGATGAGTTCCCGTGGGAAAAAGTACCATTATATATATTAGCACAGATGATTGGTGCTTTTATTGGAGCAGTGGTTGTTTTCCTCAATTATTTACAACACTAGAAGGAAACAGAGGGTAAGACGGCGAAAAGTATTTTCGACGGACCCTGCGATACGAAGTCCCTTTTCCAACTTAGTAAGTGAAGAAATCGGTACATTTATCTTGTTAATGGGACTGACGTTTATCGGTGTGAACGATTATTGAGTAAGCATAAATTGACAGCAGAAAAGGTGGAAGAAAAGTTTACATAGGAGGCGATTTACGTGAGTGAAAAATTCATTTTGTCATTAGATCAAGGTACAACAAGTTCACGTGCTATTTTATTTAATCAGGCTGGGGAGGTTGTCAAAACAGCACAACGAGAATTTGAACAATTTTTTCCAAAGCCTGGTTGGGTCGAGCATGATGCAAAAGAGATTTGGACGTCTGTACTTTCCTGTATTGCAGAAGTACTACGAAAAGCAGATATTGAGGCAAACCAAGTTGCTGGTATTGGTATTACAAATCAGCGTGAAACAACGGTTGTGTGGGATAAACATACAAATAAACCAATTTACCATGCAATTGTGTGGCAATCTCGACAAACAGATCCGATTTGTAAAGCGTTAAGAGAACAAGGCTATAACGATTTATTCCGTGAAAAAACAGGTTTATTAATCGATCCTTATTTCTCAGGCACAAAGGTAAAATGGATTCTGGATCATGTTGAAGGAGCTAGAGAGAAGGCCGAAAACGGAGAACTCTTGTTTGGGACAATTGACACATGGTTAGTTTATAAGTTAACTGGTGGGAAAACACATATTACCGATTACTCGAATGCATCAAGAACATTAATGTTTAACATTTATGACTTAGAATGGGATGACGAATTATTAGACATCTTAACGGTGCCAAAGAGCATGCTACCAGAAGTTCACCAATCCTCAGAGGTGTATGGGAAAACAGTTGACTATCATTTTTTCGGGGAAGAAGTCCCAATTGCAGGTATTGCTGGGGACCAACAAGCAGCATTGTTTGGGCAAGCTTGTTTTGAAAAAGGTATGGCAAAAAATACATATGGAACTGGTTGTTTCATGTTAATGAATACTGGCGAAGAAGGAGTTGCATCAGAGCACGGGCTCCTCACGACATTGGCATGGGGAGTAGACGGTAAAGTGGAATATGCTTTAGAGGGAAGTATATTTATTGCAGGATCTGCTATTCAATGGCTTCGAGATGGATTAAAGCTAGTGGATAATGCTCCACAAAGTGAAGTATTTGCGACAAATGTAGAATCGACAGATGGAGTATACATGGTACCAGCTTTTGTAGGATTAGGTACACCTTATTGGGACAGTGATGCACGTGGAGCAGTATTTGGCTTGACTCGTGGTACAACGAAGGATCATTTTATCCGCGCTACATTAGAATCATTGGCTTACCAAACAAAAGATGTATTAGACGCAATGGTTGCCGATTCTGGCATAGATGTCAAGAAGTTGCGTGTGGATGGTGGAGCTGTGAAAAATAACTTTTTAATGCAGTTTCAAAGTGACATGCTAGATGTACCAGTTGAACGTCCTATGGTACAAGAAACAACAGCGCTTGGAACAGCCTATTTAGCAGGGTTAGCAGTTGGTTATTGGAAAGATAAAGAAGAAATTGCAAACCAATGGAAAATTGATAAAACCTTTAATGCAGACATTGATGATACAAAACGCGATAACCTTTATGCTGGCTGGAAAAAGGCTATCGAGGCAACAAGAACATTTAAATAAGTTTCAAAAAAGCTATCCGAGTTTGGATAGCTTTTTAGCACGTTAGGAAAGTATAAAATTTTAGCTAAGAAGTAGACTCGACGTAGCTAAAATTTTAATGTCCCAAGTATAAGAAAAACGAACACATTCGCTAAAGGACGAGCGAATGCGAGTTTTTCTAATGTAGTTGTATATTCGTTATTTATTGATGATATTCTTTTTCCGTTCCATCTGGAAATGTAATTTCTAGCTCTACTTCTTCGGTGTCTTCTGTAATATCGAAAGCCTCTAGAACATCACTTATAACAACTTTATCTGGTGTATGTTTATTAAAATCAAACGTTGTGAAAGTGCCATGTAATTCTTCCATTGCATAATCTCCAGCTAAATCAATATCTTTTGTCTCGTCAACGTAAGATGCTTCCATTCTATCCTCATCATTTTTATAGTGAATCATGATATCATCATCTTCGTTATTATAATTAAGTTCCAGCTCAAATTCTACAAAAATGTAATCAGTCTCTGTATCGGTGGTCGAACTTAAATTTTCAACATTTGGATTTTCTTGCTCCGTATCAGCTGTATTTTGTGGAGGATTCTCTACTTTATCATCCTCTCCACAGGCTACAAGGGTTACGAAGAACAGTATTAATCCTGTCCACTTCATTTTATTAACCAACGGGATCACTCCTAACCAGAAAACTTCATTTCTTACTATTTCCAGACAAGTATGGAAATAAACATGATGAGGAAGTGACTTCAAAAAGTAGTTCTAAAGATGATCGCGGAAGTCGCTGAAGTCAGCGAAACTACCAATAGGCAAATTACCAATTTTAACAATTTAAACCACAAATTTACCAAATTTTTATCCTTTACTATAAGGCATAACCTATTTATTTCTTGTAATGCTAGTTAAAAGAGGTGAAGTCTTATATGAAAACAAATTTAATTGATTGGCCAACGTTTATTGGTGCGCTTTTGTTACTATTATTAGTAACAATACCGTTGATGATTTTTCCTGAAGAAGGTGCAGCGGTTGTCAATATGGCAAATGATTTTATGACGGGAAACTTTGGTGTTTTATATTTAATTATGGGCCTTGTAGTCTTTGCATTTCTTTTATTTGTGGCGTTTAGTAAGAATGGACACGTAAAGCTTGGAGAAGAAAATGAGGATAGGGAATTTGGTACATTTTCTTGGGCGGCGATGTTATTTGCCGCTGGGATTGGTTCAAGTATTTTATATTGGGGAATGATAGAGTGGGCTTACTATTATCAAGGTCCTCCTTTTGGTCTTCAAGCAGAATCACAAGCAGCACTCGAATGGGCACCTACTTATGGAATTTTCCATTGGGGGCCGATTGCATGGGCAATCTATACACTTCCAGCATTACCAATTGCTTATTTTTACTATGTACGTAAAAAACCCGTTTTAAAAGTTAGTGAGGCAGTAAGACCTGTTCTTGGTCGACTGGTTGACGGTCCTTTAGGAAATATAATTGATGTCTTATTTATGTTTGGACTAATGGGTGGTGCTGGTACCACGTTAGCGCTAGGAACGCCAATGATATCGGAAGGCATCAATGAAATTACAGGGATTCCCGCAACTATTGGATTAAATACAGCGGTTATGTTAATTTGTACAGGGATTTTTGCATTCAGTGCTTATTCTGGATTAAAAAAAGGAATTAAATTTTTGAGTGATATTAATTTATGGTTGACGTTATTTATTCTTGGTTTTGTCTTCTTCGTTGGGCCAACATTATTTATTAGTGAAACAACATTTACGAGTATTGGGCTTATACTTGATAACTTTTTCCAGATGGCTACATGGCTAGAACCATTAGGAACAATTGGTGCCTATCAAGAAACAGGATTTCCAGAGGCATGGACTGTATTTTATTGGGCATGGTGGCTTGTATATGCACCATTTGTTGGACTCTTTGTTGCACGTATTTCGCGTGGACGAACCATTCGCGAAATGATTTTAGGGACGATGATATATGGTACCATTGGGTGTATTTTATTCTTTGGCATTTTAGGTAACTTTGGTCTGTACTTACAGTTGACAGGTAGCTTTGATGTCATAGGATTTATGGGTGAAAATGGAGCACCTGCAGCCATTATAGCCATTCTGACACAACTCCCATTTGCGAATGTAATTGTAGCACTCTTTACGATTTTGGCGATTATTTTCTTAGCGACAACATTTGATTCTTCGTCTTATATTTTGGCAGCAGTCGTTCAAAAAGAAGTGCAGTCTGAACCTTTACGATGGAATCGCCTATTTTGGGCATTCACCTTATCCTTTTTACCACTAGTTTTGATGTATATCGGCGATTTAGAAACCTTACAGACAGCTAGTATTGTTGCAGGGTTTCCTGTTATTTTTATTATGCTGTTACTTGCATGGTCGTTTATGCGTGCATCAAATGAAGATATTCGTGCATCCAAAAATTATGAACCACCAACCATTTTTATTGATCGTAAAGAAAATATGGAACACTTAAAGCGAAAGAGAAGACGTACTGCTATGGAAGCGTTACAAGATAAAAATATAGATGGTTAAACGAAAAGGCATGTGGGTTAATCAACTCTCACATGCTTTTCGTTTGCGAGGACGTGCTAGTAGACGTTGTCAGGATGCCCGCGTTTATGTTGGCGAAAAAATTCAAATGATTCTGTTATAATAAAGAAAATAACATAATGAATAGGAGAGGGGACGTTTAGAATGCAACTTTTTGAGGAGCTAGTTAATGAATTAGATAAGGAGCGTGTGACGACCAATCATACTGTTTTAACGGAGCATAGTTCAGATGAATCTTATCATACACCACATTTACCAGATGTGGTTGTGTTTCCAGAAAATACGGGAGAAGTGAGAAAGGTAATGAGATTGGCTAATAATGCCAATGTTCCAGTTGTCCCATATGGATTAGGTTCCAGCCTTGAGGGAAGTGTCATACCGAGTAAAGGTGGGATTACAATTGATTTTTCCTATATGGATCAAGTACTAGAGGTGCGACCTGATGATTTCCTAGTAAAAGTTCAGCCAGGTGTTACACGTACACAACTCAATAAAGAGTTAAAAAAGTATGGGTTATTTTTCTCAGTGGATCCTGGTGCTGATGCGACAGTTGGTGGAATGGCAGCAACCAATGCTAGTGGGACAACAGCGGTTCGTTACGGAATCATGCGTGATCAAGTTCGGGATTTAGAAGTAGTGTTAGCAGATGGCAGTGTTATACATACAGGTAACATGGCAGCGAAATCCTCCTCAGGTTACCACCTAAACGGGCTGTTTGTTGGGTCTGAAGGAACATTAGGCTGTTTTACAGAGTTAACGCTACATGTTTATGGGATTCCAGAGCATGTTATGGCAGCTAGAGCCTCTTTTGATACGGTTGATGATGCAGTGGAGACAGTGATTGCGCTTATGCAAGCTGGGATTCCTGTTGCAAGGGTGGAACTAGTAGATGAAGCCTCTCTCAAACAAATGAATCATTATAGTGAAACGACCTATCCAGAAGTACCGACATTATTTCTGGAACTACATGGAAATGAAGCAGGTTTAGAACAAGATGTTGCGTTTATGAAAGAGATTGTGATGGACTACAATTGTCGTGATATCCAATTTGAAACCGAAACAGCAGCACGTAATCAGTTATGGGAAGCAAGACACAACGTAGCTTATGCCTATATACACGGTCATCCAGGAAGAAAACAAATGGTAACTGATGTTTGTGTACCAATTTCTGAACTTGCTGGTGCTGTCAAAGATGCCAGACTAGCTGTGGAGGAGTCCGGTCTCTCAGGAGGCATTGTTGGTCATGTTGGAGATGGTAATTATCATATTTTGCTAATGATTGATGTAGATGATCCAGATGAAATAGAACGGGCAAATAAAGTAAATGAACGAATTGTATATTATGCATTAGAACGTGGAGGAACGTGTACGGGTGAACATGGTGTAGGAATTGGCAAACAAAAATATCAAGTACAAGAACATGGTCCATCGTTAAATATCATGGAACGGATTAAACAAGCATTAGATCCAAAAGCACTCTTAAATCCATCTAAAATTGTGAATGTAGCGGATAAAGCAGTACAACTGGATAAATAGAATTCTTGAAAACCGTCTCCATCATGGAACGGTTTTCTTTTTGTATTTCCCCATCCTTTTCACATAAATTAACATCATTATTTTTCCTAATATAGGGGAATGTAAATGATGTGATAGATGTGATAGGTGAGGAGGATATAGGTATGGGACAAGCAAAAGACTCTAGTCAATCGAGCCATAATATGAAATGGTGGCAATTATCCCTATTTGGTGTAGGGTGTACAATTGGTACAGGTTTCTTTCTAGGGACTAGTCTAGGGATTCAATTAGGTGGTCCAGCTATGCTTTTGGCGATTATTATCGCAGGGATCGCTACGTATATCGTCTTCGATGCGTTGGCTAATTTGACAGCGGACCACCCAGAAAAAGGTGCATTCCGTACGTATGCGAAGCAAGCCTATGGACAGTGGGCTGGTTTCAGTATTGGCTGGATGTACTGGTTTTCGGAAATATTAATTATGGGAAGTCAATTGACAGCATTATCGATTTTTTCTCGGTTTTGGTTTTCACATATTCCATTATGGGTATTTGCGGCAGGCTATGCAGTGTTAGGAATTATCGTCTTATTGGTCGGTTCGAAGGCATTAAGCCGTTTGGAAAATATATTTGCCGTAATGAAACTTGCAGCCATTCTTATGTTTATTGTGATTGCAGCTCTATATGTATTTGGTTTCTTTAGTGGCGTAGGTGAATTAAATACACCACAATCTATTGGAGATTTCTTTCCGACTGGATGGACTGGTTTTTGGGCTGCTCTGATATTCGCATTTTACGCGTTTGGTGGCATTGAAATAATGGGGTTAATGGCTATTCAGTTAAAGGATCCTAAAGAAGCACCAAAATCGGGAAAAGTCATGATCTTAACATTAGTTATCATTTATGTTATATCTCTTGGTCTTGCATTACTATTAGTCCCTTGGAATGATTTTACAGCAGATGAAAGTCCATTTGTCGTAGCACTTGGTGATTTTAATATGGATTTTATTCCTCATCTCTTTAATGGTGCCATTATTATTGCGGGGTTTTCCACAATGGTTGCGTCGTTTTATGGGGTGACCACGATTCTTGTATCATTAGCCGAAGATGGTGATGCGCCAAAAGTGTTTGCCAAACAGGGAAAATTAGCAATTCCACTACCAGCATTAGGCATATTGATCATTGGTTTAATTGCATCGATTATTTTATCGCTTGCTTTACCAGAGAAAATCTACACTTATATCACTACAGGCGCAGGCCTTATGTTATTGTATAACTGGTCGTTTATCATTATGTCGGCGCAAAAGTTACGAGACCCCGCTATCAAAGACCGCGTAAAGTATATGACGGGTATCGTTTTAATCCTAGCGGGGGTTAGTGGGACGATTTCAGATAAGACAAACCGCCCAGGCTTTTTTATCAGTATTGGAATCCTAGTAGTTATTGGAATTGTTGTTTTGTTCATGCGCCGAAAATGGAAAAAGAATGACAAACATTAATGATCTAGTAATAGTACAATCCCTTGATACCCAAAATAAATACCGAAACCGATTAGCACGATACCAGATAGGATGGCAATTAAATGAAGTACTTTTTCATTTAGTATTTTACGAAACCCACTGGAAACACCTGCCATGAAGAGATCCCATGTTAATAATCCTAAAAAGATGGCACCGCTATAAAAAATGAGTGCTTGTGTACCATAGGTAGCTGCAGTCTTTGCTAAAACAGATCCATAAATTCCTAACCAAAATAAAATGGTTAAGGGATTTGTAATGGACATCATAAATCCTGTGAAGAATGATCTATGCAGCCGGACAGCACTTCGACTATTATTTGCTTTTATTTCTTTTGTGCTAACCATACTTTCAATCCCTGTATAAATGAGGACAAACGCACCAAATAACCATAAAAAGGTTTGGATAAACGGTGTATCGATCAAATGGAAAATTCCTAAGTAAACAATGAGCATGTATATGCCGTCTGCCACAATAGCACCAAGCCCTACAAACCATGCTGGGAAAAATCCCCCTTTAATCCCTTTATCAAGCTGTGCTGCATTTACGGGTCCAATTGGAGCTGCTAATGATAAGCCTAATAACACATAACTAAGAAATACATTCACAAATTTCACCCCACCAATTAGCTTGTCTATCCATATATATTCAAGGTGGGTTGCTTGTACCACAAAAGGATGAAATTAATTATAATCCTTACTGGCTAAATCATTGGAAAAATTGTATAACTTCACGAAAATAGGACAATGTAAGAAAAAAATTGCTAGAGAAGGTGATCATTGTATACGAAAACTGGGGATTTCAAGCAGCTATTGATGCGATTTATGAAGCAGAATATGTAATGACAGATGTAACAGGAGATTTTAAACAGGCACAGTAAACATTGCTACAAGCATAACAATTATTCCAGGAAGTCATGGGAAATGGGTATTCTGGAACTGTGGAGCTGCAACGTGACTTTCTGCATCCACAAGAGTTGTTAAGCACAGCTAATAACAAATCAACATTGATTTAGGTAGGTTTTGACTAACTTGGATCGAACTTTAGCATTATGAAACCTCACCTCAGCATACTTATCCTTTAGACAACGTAAAAAAGGTTGCCGTGTTACAGGACAACCTTTTCTACTAAACCTTTTTCCTTGATAGTAGTTCCATTTTTTACATATACTCTTGGCACACGTTTTCCTATTAAACAAGCTGTTTCATAATGGATCGTTTGCATTTGTTCTGCAACTTCTCCTAATGAAATATAGCCCTCTTTTGGATCACCAAAAATGGTAAATACATCATCTTCTGTTACATCGGCAATGTTTGTAACATCAATCATGGATTGGTCCATACAGATTCTACCTACAATAGGCACTTTTTTCCCTTTTACCGTTACATTTCCTTTGTTAGAAAGTAGTCGAGAAAATCCATCTGCATAGCCAACTGGAATAGTCGCAATTCTAGCTGGCTCTTCTGGTGTAAATGTACAACCATAGCTAATTGGCTCATTTGATTCGACTGTTTTAATAAAGGCTGGTTTTGTCTTAAATGTCATCGCTTGTTTAAGCTTAATGTAGGATTCTAAATGATCACTAGGATAAAGACCATACAAGCTAACACCAACGCGAACCATATCTAGATGCATTTCTGGAAAGGCAATGGTTGCTGCACTATTACAGCAATGTTTTATTGGAATCGTTACATCATGTTGCTCCAAGTAGTTGACGACATCTGAAAAATGGGCAAATTGTTTTCTTGTATAGCTTGGATCTGGATTATCAGCATCTGCAAAGTGGGTAAACACACCCTCTAGTTTGACAAATTCAGATGTAATGGACTGGATAAATTGTAATGCTACTGTTTTTTCTTGGATTCCAATTCGATTCATGCCACTATCTATTTTCAAATGGATATAACTATATTTTTTCAATGATTCACTTACTTCAATGATACGTTCCAATACATCATTCCGAAATACGGTTAATGTAATATCATGTTGGATCGCATCTTCTACTGCGTCGGGGGCTGTGTAGCCTAGTACTAAGATTGGTGCAGTAATGCCTGCTTGACGTAATTGGATTGCTTCATCAAGTAATGCGACAGAAAGATATTCAGCACCTGCATCTAATGCTGTTTTGGCAACTTCTACTGCTCCATGTCCGTAGCCATCTGCTTTCACAACTGCCATTAACTTACTAGCAGGATTGATGTGTTGTTTAAATGCGTGGACATTCTGTTCAATGGCGTCTAACGAAACTTCTACCCATGTGTCACGGTAACTTCCATGGTTCATCATTATATACCCCCTCTTTGTATCTATTATACCATGATTATAATTCGCCTGTTTACTAACTAAAAGGCCAATTTTGTACGTTATAGCTTTGTCGTCATTTATCCTGCATGTAACGTGCAGTAAGACCCCCACTTCAAGATTTCTTAGGAGATCCAAGAAAGATAAGTGGGGGATACAAACTGCCCGTAAATGTCCGATTCGTTCAACTAACAATCAGTGGGGGAGGAAAGGACCCCCCCACTGATTGAAGTTTCAATTTATTTAGGCCTTCTCGTATGAAATGTCTTGCATATAAGATGGATTATGCGCAATAGTTTTAGCTATGAAAACCGCTACGGAAATACACTTCACTTTCACCATGGGCATAAGTGCGACATCTGTTCAAACTTTACGTTTTCACAGTGTCTACTTAACCGCAAGCACGGCCTCAGCCTCCTCGGTAGAAAACCACTTCCTGCTCAGGTCTAGATGCGTGCTGTTCCTGCAGGAGTCGACTGTCCTACACTCCAATCAACTAGTATATTAGCAATAGCAATGATTAGAAAGAGGACAGCACACATCAGCGAAGGAAAAACACGAAGACTCCTGCGGGGAGTAGGAGATAGGTGAGACCCCACAGGGCGCTAGCCCGAGGAGGCTCACCACTCCCCCGCGGAAAGCGAAGTGTTTTTCCGTAGCGAAGCAATGTGCACATCCTAACTACTGCACATTATATAGATTATTCGTCGTAGAAAACAACAAAGTATGCGAAAAGAGGCTTTATTTAAAGAGTTATGTTACTTTTATTTTGATATCAATTCCAGACAGCCGCTAAGGTTCTTAGTTGGAAAAGGACACTGAAACGTACAGGATGAAAACACCCTTCAAGTAAGAATTGAAGGGTGCTATATTTTTTTGAAAATGGTCTATTTCTTCATTGCGTCTTCTACTGTAACGAAATTGTATCCTAGGTCTTTTGCTACTGCCTCAAAGGTTACATTACCATTCATTATGTTTACCCCAGTTTTTATTGCAGGGTTGTCGTTAATTGCTTGGTTTACACCTTTTGAAGCAATTTGTACTGCATATGGTGTCGTAACATTTGTTAATCCGATCGTAGCTGTACGTGGTACCGCACCAGGCATGTTAGCAACTGTATAGTGAACAACCCCATGTTTTTCATACGTAGGATCATCATGTGTGGTAATGCGATCACTTGTTTCAAAGTTTCCACCTTGGTCAATGGCAACGTCCACCACTACAGATCCAGGATTCATGGATTTAACCATTTCTTCTGTAACCAATTTAGGCGCTTTAGCACCAGGAATTAAGACAGACCCAATAACTAAGTCTGATTCTTTAACTGCATCTTCAATATTAAATGGGTTGGACATTAATGTTTGTGCGCTTGATCCAAAGATATCTTCTAATTGACGTAGACGATCTGGATTTAAATCAATAATGGTTACATCTGCACCAAGTCCTACTGCGATTTTAGCAGCATTGGTACCAACCATTCCGCCACCAATAACCGTTACTTTTCCACGTTTCACACCAGGAATACCACTTAATAGAATTCCTTTGCCACCTTTTGTTTTTTCAAGGAACTGTGCACCAATTTGCGCTGCCATACGACCTGCCACTTCGCTCATTGGAGAAAGCAGTGGTAGAGTACCATTTACTGTAATTGTTTCATATGCAATTGCTGTTACTTCTTTTTCTACTAGTGCTTTTGCCAATTCTGGTTCTGCAGCCAAATGTAGGTACGTAAATAGGATAAGACCTTTACGGAAATAACCATATTCAGAAGGTAATGGCTCTTTAACCTTCATGATCATTTCAGCTTTTCCCCATACGTCTGAAGCGCTTTCAATAATTTCAGCACCTGCTTGTTTATATTCTTCGTTTGTAAAACTGCTACCAAGACCTGCATCAGATTCAATTAATACAGAATGACCAGCTTTTACTAAATTCACAACGCCAGCTGGTGTCATGGCAACACGGTTTTCGTTATTTTTAATTTCTTTAGGTACTCCAATGATCATTGATAAGATCCCCCTTATTCGTTCATATTAATTTCATTATAAAACCAAAATAAAAATATTTCCTCATGGAGAAAACTAAAAATAAGCGGAACGATTTGTTTGAAATCACAAATCATCCCGCTTCATGTTTTCTATTAATAGATCAAGGTATATCGTTACTTTTTGATTTGGGTCTTTTAAATTAATAGAGCCAACTTCAGCAATTCGTTTTAACCTGTAATTGAGCGTGTTTGTATGGACATGCATGGCTTTTGCCGCCTGGTGCACATTACTATCACATTGGAGGTATACCTTCATTGTTTTTAGTAAATCTGCATTATTTCGTTTATCATAGGTTCTTAATTTTTCAATCGAATAGTTTTGATAATGATCCCGTTCTTGTACAAGTGAAAGCTCATCTAGAAATTGAAAAATACCAAGTGCATGATAACTGTATACATCGTTTAACTGCTGTGGGAATTGCGCTTTTAACTCGAGTACTTTTAATGCTTGTCGATAACTATTTTGCATATAGATCGGTGTTTGATAAATGATTCCAAAGGATCCTGTGATATCTTGTAATTGCAATCGTTCGCTTATTTTTCGGATGAAATCTGTGATGAGGTCTTTCACAACAGAAATCGACGCGTTTGATTCGGGTACCCGAATGAGTAATAATAATTGATTTTGGTCAAATACACGACAAACGACATGTGCTTGTTGCAATGTTTCGGTTAAATAGTAGGCATGCTTTTCAATAGATTGTGTTATATCTGTATTAAAATCGATGATACCAATGGTTACATCGCCATCTAGTTCCATGTTATATTGCTTGGCAAGTCGCTCAATTTCCCTTTGTTCCTGGATATGTCCAGTTAATAATTGCCAGAAAAATTCTTGATAACTTTTATCCGATTTTCTATTTTTGACCTTTAATTGTAATAGTTGCTGTTTGACAAGACTGGCTGCTTCTTTTAAGAGTTGCAACTTTTCGGGGTCAATTTGTTTGTTATCCGTTTGAGCCCATATAAAACCAAGAATTTCATTATATTTACGGACAGAGACAGCTACTCGGTTACCGAGTCCAACTTCTTTAATTGCAGGGATAATTACAGGTTCATCACTCTCGAATAATTTGGACATCACACCACTTTTCCATAAGCCATTAATGACATGATTTGGTACTTTTCTACGCATAATGGTAGCGATTCTTGCATCATCGACATTATCCTCGTGTTTACTGTAGGATACAATTCGGTGGTTCGCATCTTCTATTGTAATGGGGCACCCTAAGATTTCCGCAATCCGATCTGCCAAACCTTCAGGGGAGTCAAATGTATCTTTAAATAGATCTGAATGGGTAGAACGACTCATCATCCATTACTCCTTCCCTCAAAATCATCCTTTCTACCTTGATAGTAAAAGGAAACATCCTCTAAAGGATACCACATTTCACACCTAGAAATGGATCGAAAAGTCTCGTTTAGTTTGTGAAATTAAACAAAAGGAAGCATAAAAATTTTGTCGAAATACTAAACTAAAAAAGTTAAAAGGTATGGTATACTCAATAATGCCTCATCCTACCAAAATGAAAACGTTTTATCAAATATCCACAAAGGGGTAGTTTTTATAGAGTTTATTTTACTAAAAAATTACCTGAAAAATTATATTCTTCTCGTAAATTCATACACAACTAGGGGGTAAACATATGAAAGATATATTACGAATTGGAAGCGCTTTTATCGGGATTATCGTTGGGGCAGGCTTTGCATCAGGGCAGGAGATTTTGCAATATTTTACAAGCTTTGGGCATATTGGAACAATTGGTGCTGTTATTAGTACCGCACTTTTTGCCTATTTAGGTATGTGGTTAACAAAGCTAGGTACACGAATGAAGGCTACATCACACAAAGAAGCGATATACCGTGTTAGTGGTCGTTATCTTGGGGTGATTGTTGACTATATCATTATCTTTACCTTGTTTGGTGTTGGGGTCGTGATGATCGCAGGAGCAGGTTCTATACCGAATCAACAGTTCGGGATGCCGCCAATCGTCGGTATTACGTTAATGACTGTTCTTGTCGTCTTAACCATCATGTTGAATGTAGAACGTGTCGTAAATATTATAGGTAGTATTACACCCTTTTTGATTATCGGTGTTATTATCATTTCCGTTTATAGCTTAACAACAATGGATTCAACCTTCGCATCATTGGAACCTTTTGCAAAAGAACAACCATCAGCACTGTCACATTGGCTAATGTCTGCTATAAACTATGTATCGTTTAACATTGCAGTAGGTGCATCGATGGCATTATTAATGGGGGGGAATGAGACAGATGAAAGAACGTCCTCAATCGGTGGACTTGTTGGTGGTTTTGGTTTGGGGCTTCTTATTGTATTAAGTCATCTCGCTATTTTCTCTAAAATTGATGTGGTTGCAACAGCGGACATGCCGATGTTAAAAATTGTGGATGATATTTCTCCTTTACTAGGAACTTTCTATTCGCTCGTATTATTCGGGATGATCTTTAACACAGCAATCAGTATGTTCTTCTCATTCTCAGCACGATTTACAACAGTTGGAACGAAGAATCACAAAGTATTCGTCATTATTACAGGGATTGTAGCGTTTGGATTAGGATTTGTTGGGTTTACGGATCTTGTTTCCTTCTTCTATCCATTAATTGGTTTCTTAGGATTGTTCCTAATCGTAGCACTCTTGGCCGCACCATTCCGATTAAAAAAAGAAACAAAAGAACGTTCACAAGTTTAGTAAATATTGTTCGTGAAAGACTGGGCACAGCACAAAGCCTAGTCTTTTTTCTATGGGATTTTGCTGTATTCTATGTTGTTTTTTTACCGTTGTAATTTGCCTATATTGCGACATAACTAAATATCTTTGTTTTCCGCTTCGGAAAGTCGCTTTTTAGCGGACAACACTTCAGCTACTCGTAAAGAAAAACTTGGCACCTGCAAAGCATTTAGGCGTGGCAATAGCATAGTTGCACTTAGGTGTGCACAGACAAGCGGCCTCGACTTACTTTCGACAGCATTTCATAATCGATTGTGTAAAAGAGAAGACTACTTGATCCAATTTTCCGAAATCGTGTATTTCCATGGTGGTTAGTTACTTCGCAGTATAACCTCACTATTCATTAAGCTTCATATTTGAAAAAGCAACAATATTTTAAAAAGCAGCTTTTGCAAAAACACTACATCACCGCGCTTTTGGTTTCTAATATGTTTCAATTATACTAGAAAATGGTTATGCTAAGGATAGACATATATTCAAATGGGAGAGAGCTGTGCATGTATTCTAATTCAGAAAAGTTTATTACGACATTTACACGAATAGAAAAGATATTAAAGTCTTTGGTATATAACCGAAAAGATATTGGGTTTGCTCGTGCTGTGAAATTATTAAGTCAGGTAAACGGAATTGTTAATCGCTATTGCGATGATTTATTAGAATTTGCTGCATTACGAAATGCTATTGTACACAATAAAGTGGATATGGCTTATGCAATCGCGGAGCCACATGATTCGGTTGTCGAAAAAATAGAGGAAATCGAACGGGAGCTTACCCAACCAAAAAAGGTGATTCCCTTATTTAAAAGTGATGTGTATACCTTTCAAGCAGAAGATTCATTAGCAAGTTTATTAGAAATCGTTCACAAAAAAGCATTTTCTAAGTTTCCGATTTATGATGGGAAGGAGTTTAAAGGGTTAATTACGCAAAAAGGGGTAACCAATTGGATGGCAACACATGCGAGGCATAAACAATTGCCTACAGAAACCATTACATTGGATGATGTTTTAGAACATGAGGAAAAAGATAATTATCGGTTTATCAACCGTGATACACCAGTATATGAAGCAGTTGCATATTTTAGAGAACAAGTTACGGAAGGGAATCGCTTTGAAGCATTACTCATTACAGAAGATGGAAATCCATCAACTCAATTAGAGGGAATAATTACAGCATGGGATATTTTAGAAATACCTTAGCGGCACGAAGACGTATACTCATCTTCCGTCTTCGTGCCTATTTTAAAAGATAAGAATGTATAAAAAGTTGGCTTTATTTTGTTCATATACAGGAACAGCCACGTCCAGCTCCAGGGCCTACCCCCTCGAGGTCATAAGTCAATCCACATTACGCGCAAAAAGCGCCACGTCGAGGCTTGGCTTATGCTTGGCAGATAAGAAAAACTTTCTTACTGCATAAGTGCAACTAAGGTTTTCGCCACTTGGAGAAAAGCCTAGTTTTCTAATCGGGGGTGATCAAGGCGCTTCTAGCTATTGTTCTTACATGTTAACTGGCAGGCTGACAATGTTCTGGTAGGACTGATTGAAGTTGCACTTTATCGTTTGATAACAGCTTGGATAACATGGCCAACTCCAGTGTGTCGTGTTCCTTCACTTCGTTCTGCTTCTCCATAGTAAAAATGAAGGCATTGATATGGCTTGATCCAAGAAAGAATATCGATAGGAGAATATAAATTATCAACAGTAGGTGGTCCACCTGTTTGATACGTTATTTGTTCTTCTGAGTATACCTCCAATATCACATAACCACCAGGTTTTACAGATTGAATAATATTTTCGATGAAAAAGTGTTGACTCTGTTTCGGTACATGGCCAAACACTAAAACAGCAGCATCATATTGTTTAATAGGCGCTTTTTCGGCTGTTAAGTCCATTTCTATCGTATTGACATCTACATTATGATGGGTAGCTAATTGCTTCGTTTTTTGCAGGCCTACCTTAGATTGGTCATACGTTGTTACGTGATGACTGAGTTTGGCTAGGTGAACGGCATTTCGTCCTTCTCCTTCTGCAAAACAGCCAATCTCAGACGCTTTGGGAATTATGTCACTTTTCTCTATGATGAAGGGATTAGCTTGTGTACCGTAAACATACCCCTCTTCGGAAAAACGGTTATTCCAGAGTTCCTTTGACATCTTATTCACTCCTTTTCATTATAGCTTATATAAAATTAGATATATTTTGCAAGGCTGTTTTAAAAGATTATTCTTTTTTAATACGTATTTGATAGATTATACCAGTAAACTAAACCGTTGATTTCCGTAGCGGTTTTTTATAGATAAAACTACTGCACATTATATAGATTATGCTCCGTAGAAAAAAACAAAGTGTGTGAAAAGAACCTTTAAGTATAAATCTTAATGCATAATTCATAAATTAAGCGTAGTAACTGTAGTTATAATCTATTTGTTATAGAAGGTTCAAATTTGGTAGTACCAATTAGTAGTATAATAGAAGTAGGAAGTAGAACCTTCCTTAATCTATTGTGGGGGAGTGCTTGTTATGAAAAGAAAAATTTTAGTAGCCTATGATGGTTCGGATTTGAGTAAAGAGGCCCTTGAAGAGGCCAAGCTACAAGCCAAAGGAGTACCAGAAACAGAGGTTCATATCGTATCTGTTGTGACACAAGCTGGGCCAACAACCAATATTGGTGTCGCATTAAGTATTGAACTACAAATAGCAGAGCAATTAGAACCAGAGATGGGTAAGATTGAGGAAGCGTTCGAAAAAGAGGATATTACGATTTACACACAAGTTGTGATTGACTATTATCAACGCAATGCAGGCCGAAAAATTTGTGAGTATGCAGAGGAAAATGAAATCGATCTAATCATGGTTGGTAGTCGTGGACTTGGCGGAGTGAAAAAAATATTTTTAGGAAGTGTCAGCAATCATATCGTCCAACATGCCCATTGCCCGATTTTAATCATTAAATAGTTAGTATAAAAAGGAGGTGTAGTATGAAATGGGTACTACACCTCCAAATTGTTTTTAGAACCAACGGCTTAAATCTGGATATCCACTGACTGCCCAGGCACCATCTACTAATAAACTTGCACCATTTACATAACTAGCTTCTTCACTAGCCAAAAATAGTGCTGGTGCTGCAATTTCTTTTGGATCGGCAGCGCGATTCATTGGAATTCTTTCCATAAATGCCTCTTTTATTTCAGCATTCGAATTAAACCCTTCGGTTAATGGGGTATCTACCAAGCCAGGTAAAATAGCATTTACACGTATATTGTGTCGAGCTAGTTCTAGTGCGCCATTTTTCGTTAACATTTCCACACCAGCTTTTGCCGAGGTATAGGCAGCTCCAGAATACATTGGTACATGTGCATTAAGGGATGAAACATTCACAATCGCTCCACCAGACTCTTGCTTTTTCATTTGGCGTGCTTGATGTTTCATACCTAAGAATACACCATTTAATACGAGATCCACTGTGAAATTCCAATCTTCTTTGGAAAGATCTGTAATAACGCCGGCTTTACTAGCACCAGCAACGTTATACGCAAAATCTAGCTTTCCAAACTGCCCAACAGTCTTTGAAACAAGTTGTTCATGGTCCTCTTCCTTGGTTACATCAGCTTTTACACCAATAAATTTATCCTTTAATTGTGACTCAAGCTGACGTAATCCTTCTTCATTTAGATCAGCACCAACAACAGTCGCTCCTTCGTTTATTAACTGCTTTGTGATGGCATAACCAATCCCTGATGCTGCCCCAGTTACAAGTGCTACTTTATTCGTAAAACGTGTTGTCATTGTATCTCCTCCTTTAGAATAAAAAAGATTTAATATAATAGTATAGTAAGTTGATAGAATTATCTATCAATTATGTCTATCTATGGTAGAAAAATAGTGAAGGAAGTTTTAAGTGATAATAACCTCTAATTGTATCTTGAGTATAGGAGTCAGGATTTTAATCCATGAATCTTCCAATTGATATGGCAATTTCACTGGGAATCTCTTAAAATAAGAGTAAGTACCGATTTTTCATTTGGGTAGGAGGTTATCTCAATCGTTAGTGTTGAATTGATCATTTTTTTGGTTGTCTTATTTCTGATTGCCTTAATTGGAACAATGTATGTTTTTAAACAGGAAGAAAAGAAATTAAAGCAGTATGAACACGAAGATACGGTCGAAAATGAATTGAAGCGCTCACATGAATATGAAACACAATCATTATCATCAAATGTACCTAGGCTGTTATGGATTTATAGTATTACCATTGTGTTATCATTAATTGTCTTTCTTATATATGTCATGTAATCAAACTATTGGAGGAAGTATGAAATGACGAAACAAGCAACTGTCTGTGTAATCGGTAGTATCAACATGGACTTGACTATTACGACGACAAAAATGCCAAAACAGGGCGAGACTGTATTAGGTGGGGATTTTGCAACATATCCTGGCGGAAAAGGAGCGAACCAAGCAGTTGCTGCTGCTAGACTTGGGGCGAACGTCCATATGATTGGAGCTGTTGGGCAAGATGAGTTTGGAACATCCCTTTTAAACCATTTAAAAACAGAAGGTATTCATGTAGATGGAATAGTAAGTAGCAACGAAGCCTCAACAGGTGTTGCCAATATTATTCTTTCTGAACAGGATAACCGTATCATTGTGGCATCTGGTGCAAATAAAACTGTATCGCCAGAACTTGTTGACCAATATCAAGAGCTGATTAAACAAAGTGATATGGTGTTACTGCAATTAGAAATTCCAATAGAAACGGTTTTACACACGGTTGAACTTGCCTCTAGTTATGGGGTTCCTGTTATTGTAAATCCTGCACCTTATCAGGAATTACCAGATGCACTTCTAAAAGGTGCAACATATGTAACTCCAAATGAAATTGAAGCACAAGCAATGCAAGAACATAGTGGGATTCAATCGATTCTTGATAAACAAATTATTACCAAAGGCGAACATGGCGTTGATTATATTGATGGTGGACAGCAATTTACAATACCAAGCTTTCAAGTGGAGGTGAGAGATACCACTGGTGCAGGTGATACCTTTAATGGTGCATTGGCAAGATCTCTTGGAGAAGGCGCCTCGCTGAAGGAAGCTATTTATAAAGCTAATGCTGCGGCAGCCATTTCTGTTACAAAAGTAGGTGCACAAGGTGGCATGCCAACCAAAGAAGAAGTTGAAAAATTTATCAAAGAACAAAATCAAGAGTAGACCCTACTATTTTACGTGGGTATTAACTAAGGAGCGATCATATTGGAAAAGGTTATTTTAGATGTCGATACAGGAATTGATGATGCATTAGCCATTCTCTTAGCAGCAGAAAGTAAACAATTAGATATACTCGGAGTAACAGCTGTAAATGGAAATGTTCCAATTGATACGGTTGTAACGAACACGAAAAAGGTATTGCAGTTATTTGATAACATGAATACGATTCCTGTTTATAAAGGTGCTCATCAGCCAATTTTGCGCTCGACACATTATGCATTTCATGTTCATGGAGAAGATGGATTAGGTGGAGCATTGCAGGATATGGAAGTAGCAAAAAATGAGGATATGTATGCACCTGATTTCATCATTGAACAGGCTCGTAAACACAAAGGAGAGCTCACACTTATTATGGTCGGTCCTTTAACCAATTTGGCCTTAGCTGTACAAAAGGAGCCTAGGTTATCAGATTGGGTCAAAAAAGTAGTCGTAATGGGTGGTCTTGTGTCAGAAGGTGGCAAAGGGAATACATTACCAACATCTGAATTTAATATATATGCTGATGCAGAGGCTGCTAAGATGGTATTTCATTCTGGTCTTCGCATTCAATTAGTTAGTTTAGATGTAACCTTAAAGGCGTTTCTTACAAAGGAACGTATCGAGCAATTAAAGGGAACGAAATATTACGAGTTTGTCATGCAAAGTACAGAAATTTACAGGGAGATGGCTCGTAAAAAGTTCGATTTAGAAGGCTGTGCCTTACATGATCCATTAACGGTTGGAGTGGTCATTGATCCAACATTGGTGGAAACAGAGACCTACTACGTTGATGTGGAGACAAAAGGAGAAATAAGCTACGGGCAAACGGTATGTGACTTTCGCAACCTCTTAGGAAAAGAGCCGAATGTGGAAATTTGCTTAGATGTAGATCATAAGCGATTTATTGATTTATTTATAGAGACACTGCGAGTAAACGAAAATAAATAGAATGATACCCCAAGATGGTTAGAAATGTCTTGGGGGTTTTTATTGCAAAGTTTATAAAAGCGTGTTGCTTTCAAGTATGAAACATCCTGCATATAAGATGTATTATACGCAATAGTTTTAGCTATGAAAATCGCTACGGAAATATACTTCGCTTTCACCATGGGCATAAGTGCGACATCTGTTCAACTGTTCGTTTCACAGTGTCTACTTTACCGCGGGTGGCTGTTGAGCCTCCTCGTGCTACTCGTCTTTAGGGGTCTCACCTATGCCTCTTCGACGAACAGGACGTTCTAGTGTCGGCGTTGGTCACAGGACGTGACCGACGTTAGCCGACGAACTGCAGGAGTCTCCGTATATTTCCTACGCTTGTGATATGTTTTTGGCTAAGTCATTATTTATAGTAATCGTTTTTATGGAGTTATGGTCAGCCTAATAATTGTTGGGAAGCTATTCCAAGCTGCGGAAAATGCGAGACTCCTACGGGAAAAGGAACAGTCTGAAGACCCCACAGCGAGCGTACTTTGCTCGCGAGGAGGCTGAAGCGTTCCCCGAGGAAAGCGAGTGTTTTCCGCTGCGGTGGTTGAGCACTCATCCTATAAAGGATGATAAGGAAATATATTAAAACTATTGCGCACAATATAGATTATGCGTAAAAACAACAAAGTATACGAAAAGTGCCTTTATTTTAGTTTACGTAATAGACGTTTTAAATACTTTTCTACTATTCTTTCCCTGGATAATTTCTAATAACTTCTCTGTCATGAATTTAGAGGAATAACGGAACCCTCCTTGAACCCATTCAATGATCAGCCCAAGTAGTGCATGTGCATGGTAACTTGCCAAAAACTCGCTTTTTAGGTTGGATTGATGGTTATTGATTAATAAATCTTGTAATAGTAGATTTTTTATGACATCACCTAGTTTATTTTGTAACTCTTGTAAGTCTGGGGATGTAAGCATTAAGGAATAAAAGGTTGCATGGCTTTGTACGTGATCAAAAATTTTAATAGCAGAAGTAGATAGAGTGGAGATATCAAACCTATCTATATTTTGATATGGTTGCCGATAAGCATTGACTAAATCTTCCAACACATCGTCAATCATGGCTTCTAGTAATTCTTCTTTGTATTGATAATGGTTATAAAATGTTCCACGATTTACATCTGCCTGTTGGACAATTTCTGAAATCGAAATGGCCTGGAAAGGTTTTTGTTCCATAAGAATGAGGAGTGCGTCTTTTAATTGCTTTTGTGTACGAAGAACCCTTCGATCTTTGCAATTCGAAACATTAGTCGACATATATCCCTTCACCTGTCCTTTATTTACCTATTATTATACAAAACTACCAAAGATTGATGCTTATTGAACAAAATAGAGTTTATTTGCTTATTGATAGGACTCCTTAGTAGAATTATACTATAAATAGAAGTCAGATTATACAAACGTTTTTGACAAAAGTGAAAACGATTTCAAAAAGGAGGAAAATGTATGAGGTTAGAAGGAAAGGTCGCTGTTGTAACTGGAGCAGGATCCGGAATGGGAAAAGAAATTGCAAAGTTGTATGCCAAAGAAGGCGCAAGTGTTATCGTATCTGATATTAACGAAGAAGGTGCGAATCAAACCGTACAAGATATTGAAGCAGATGGTGGAAAAGCCAAAGCGGTTGTTGCGAACGTAGCAAAAGAAGATGATGTCCAACATATGATTGATGAAGCAGTTAATACATATGGGACACTCGATATTTTAGTTAATAATGCAGGTATTATGGATAATATGGTCCCTGCTGGTGACTTGACTGATGAGTTATGGGACAGAGTTTTAAGTATTAATACATCTGGTGTCATGCGTGCTACACGTAAAGCATTATCTATTTTTATGGAAAAAGAAAGTGGAGTGATTGTAAATATCGCATCAGCAGCAGGACTTGCTGGTTCGAGAGCAGGTGCAGCGTACACAGCTTCCAAACATGCAGTAGTAGGATTCACAAAAAATGTTGGGTTCCAATATGCAACTAAAGGAATTCGTTGTAATGCTATTGCACCAGGTGGTGTTAATACGAACATTGGTACGACTATGGCGGATCCGAATAAATTTGGGATGGAACGAGCAACTATTGGAGCAAGTGCAAATCCGAGAAGTGGTGAACCTGAAGAAATTGCCAATATTGCTCTTTTCCTTGCGTCTGATGATGCGTCCTTTGTTAATGCAGACGTGATTCGAGTAGATGCTGGATGGTTGGCATATTAGATAATATTGGTGAAGTTTGATAAAGTTAATAGAAATTTTGTGGCTCTCCCTACATAGTGAAATAAAGGTTTCCACTATGTAGGGAGTTTATTTATGTATTGACAATTTAGATAAAACCTAATAATCTATACAACATGACCAATTGGTTACATATATGACTTACTGGTCTTTAGGGGGATTCAGATGAGTAAACGAACAGAATTAATGAATCAAGCCACCCATTTATTTTCCAAAAAAGGTTTTCATCAAACCTCAGTTCAAGAAATAGCACAAGCAACAGGAATTTCAAAGGGTGCTTTTTATAAACACTTTCAATCAAAAGAAAATATCCTCATTACAATTTTAAATCAATACTACGAAAAAATATTAGAACATGCTACTTCTAAAAATACATCTACCAATTTATCAAAAAAAGAAATGATGAAGCAAAACCTTGAGGCTGAATTAGAAGAATGGTTTGCTAATCGTGAGTTTTTCACGGTACTATTTCGTGATTTTCCACCAAATGAAAACGAAGATATTACTGCAATTATGAAGAAGTTAAATACTTCCTTAATGGAAAATCACCGCAAACGCTTATTAGATGCCTATGGAAGTGCTATTAACCCATTTATATTTGACCTTGTCGTCATTCTAAGAGGGATGTTAAAGGAATATATTATATTTGTGATATTTCAACAAAAAAATATTTCGATTCCTAAATTAGCTGATTTTATTGTTTCGAGTATTGATGCAATCGTTGAGTCTTTAGACGAAATGGAACCAGTATTAGTAGAGGAAACTGTCCATCTAGAGAAGATCAATGTTGAAGCAGAATTAAAAAAACGTTTAGAACAGGTACAGAAAGATATTGAAAGCTCTTCTGTACTTACGGTTGATAAACAAAAATTATTAGATGCTGTCCATGCACTACAGGAAGAATTAATCAAGGAAAAGCCAAAATCATTCTTAATCGAAGCACTCTTTACGTATCTTAAAACAGAAAAAAGTTTGGAAGAACAAGTGATAATCTTAGAAAATATTTTTATTAATCACAGTGGAAAGCTTTAAAATGGGCAGGTTTTACGGTACACCATGAAAAAATGAGAAGAGAGGGAAACATATGGGGGAAAACGTAGACAATACACCGAGTAATCAACCAATCAGCCGAATACCAATTATGATTGTATTAATCTCGGGTGCCTTTGTGGCAATTCTAAATCAAACTTTATTAGGTACAGCACTGCCACCAATTATGCATGATTTAGGATTGACAGAAAATACAGTACAATGGCTCCAATCCATTTTTATGTTGGTAAATGGAATTATGATACCAATAACAGCCTTTTTAATTGGCCGTTTTACAACAAGAAGGTTATTCTTAACAGCAATGACTACATTCGCTTTTGGTACTTTGATCTGTGCGATTGCGCCCAGTTTCGGATTATTGATGGTAGGAAGAATCTTACAAGCGGCTGGTGCTGGGATTATGATGCCACTCATGCAAACGATTCTATTTCTGATTTTCCCTATAGAAAAACGCGGTGCGGCAATGGGGATGTTTGGGTTAGTCATTGCATTTGCCCCTGCAATTGGTCCTACACTTTCAGGCTGGCTTGTAGAGCATTATCCATGGAGAAGCCTATTCTATGTCGTTTTACCTATTGCCATTGTAGATATCATTGTAGCGTATTATATTCTTAAAAATGTTACGAAACGAACATTCCCCAAAATTGATCCATTATCAATCGTTTTATCGACGTTTGGATTCGGCGGTCTATTGTATGGCTTTAGTGTTGCTGGTGATATGGGTTGGGTAAACTGGCAAGTGATTGGCTCCTTAATCATTGGAACGATTGCATTAAGTTGGTTTATTACTAGACAATTGAAGTTAGAACAACCGATTCTAGAATTTCGAGTGTTTAAGAACAAAATATTCACGTTAACGACAGCACTTGGGATGATTGTATTTATCGTCATGATTGGAGCAGCTGTCATTTTACCATTACTCATGCAAAATATGTTAGGTTTTTCGCCAATGATGTCAGGTCTTGCATTGTTACCTGGTGCAGCTGTAATGGGCTTAATGAACCCTATTACAGGTAGGTTGTTTGATAAATATGGAGCTAGGTGGTTATCGATTATCGGTCTTTCGATTGTTGTTGTGACAACCTTTATGTTCGCCGCTCTTAGTGCTGACACATCCTTTACGTATATTGCAGTGGTAAATGCTATTCGGATGTTAGGGGTTGCGATGGTCATGATGCCAGTGACAACAGCAGGCTTAAATCAGCTTTCCTCAACGATGATTCCACATGGTACAGCAATGAATAATACGATGAGGCAAGTAGCAGGTGCGGTTGGGACTGCATTACTCGTAACGGTAATGACAACTAGTTCACAACCAGATCAAGGTGTAGAGGGACTTGTACATGGGGTGAACGTATCATTTATAGTGGCTGGTATGTTTGCAATTATTGGTCTTGTCATGACATTCTTTATTAAGCCCAAAAATATAGAAACAGCAAAAGAGGAAACGGTTGAAAGCAAAGAGGCACAACAAGCATAACTGTTATAGAAACTCCCCATCACTTCCTTTACAAGAGGAAGGTTGACGGGGAGTTATTGTATATCGAAAGAAAAGGATGCTTCTTTCTCAAATTGGCCATGTTGAAACGTTCGTTCTATAAAGGTTACACGATTATGATGGTCAACCAAAACCACTGTGGAAGATCGAGTTCCATAATCAGGTGTTTGGATAAATAGAGGTGATAATTTCCGTTCCAATTCGATTCCAATTCCTGTTTGTGGCAATTCATCATCCTGCGCTTCTTCTGCATCTGATGTGATTTCAAATAAAGCATCTGCATGCAGCTGATCATTGTTTTTCACATAGGTATGCAACATATTTTTTCCCTTTACGACTTTAGGCCATTGCGTATTTAAAAATTGATTACTAAGGCTGTGAGTACCAGGTGACAAAGTGGTGATCCCCTGTTGAATGTTATTGTAGTACACTAATTGGTCTGGGGTGCCGACAATTACATTAAATCCTACATAGTTATCCTTGTTTTTGTGAAGTGTTTTAACATAATCTTCTGGTGCATCGTGGCCAGACAAATAATTTCGGACAATCGCACCACGGGATATCTTACCTTTTATTGGCTGCTTCGGATTCCGGTAATTGGTTAATGCTGCAAAGCGTCCACTTTTTGTTATTCCGAGCCATGTTCCTTTATGCTCTAAATCACGTCCAGCTAATATGTTTGGCTCATCTTCCCAGAAATGTGCAGGTGCAGTCGGCCGTTTGTAAAATTCATCCCGATTTGCGGCAACAATCAATTTATAAGTTGGATGATCCTGAAAATGTAGATTAATTAAGCACATCGTTATTTCCCCTTTATTTTAATTCATTATTCTTTATTATACATGCAATTCAATCACTTTTGTTGCTTTTTACCATATTACTGCTATTAGCATGGATTCAAATTCAGTTATAACAAATCCAGCAAATTTGCCAACAGCATATGTATCCACAACTTTCCAATACGATCCAAGGATAAAATTTCCTTGGGTCATTTTTAATTTTGACGGAAAATCGACAGTTATCCTAGACGGTGCTCTTATGATTTACGAATAACGCGGTGATACTGTATACTTATGCGAAAGTATTTTTACAATAAGCGATAATGAGAAGGTGTATTGGCGTGCAATTAAAGGATTTAGTCATTCGGCAAAAGAGATTGTTATATCCTCTTATTTTGTTTGCACTATTAACTGGATTAGCAATTGTCATGCAAGCGTATTATATGGTAGCCATTGTTGATCATGTTTTTTTGCAGCAGGAAAGTTTTCAAGCAATTATCCCATTGTTAATTGGCTTACTTGTCGTATTACTGCTCCGAGCTGTCTTTCATTTTGTGAATGGGAAAATGGGCATTCAACTAGCCAGTCAAGCAAAACAGCATATTCGAGAGAGTCTCATTCGCCATTATACCAAGAATCCAATTCAAGCAGCCTTACAAGGTCAATCTGGACAGCGGGTTAGTCTTGTAATGGATGTCGTAGATGAACTGGACAGTTATTTTAAAACCTATATTCCACAGGTTATTCAAACTTCTATCATTCCATTAATTATACTGATCGTTGCATTCACACAGCATATCTATACAGGTATTATTATCTTGATTACTGCTCCATTCATTCCACTGTTTATGTTCTTAATTGGTAAGAAAACCAATGATAAGTCTGTCGAGAAAATGGATGAAATGGCTTCGTTTTCGGGGCAGTTTTTAGATACATTGCAAGGGATTATGACCTTGAGGTTATTTGGAAGATCGAAGCAACAGGAAAAGTCAATAGAAAAGGCGAGTAATGGTTTTAAAGAAGCGACCATGGATGTTTTGAAAGTTGCTTTTACCAATTCATTAATGCTTGAGTTAATATCCATGCTTAGTATGGGACTTATAGCACTTGAAGTGGCTATTCGGCTTATTATATTCCAGGATATTTCCTTTTTTACAGCTTTCTTTATGCTGGTGCTTGCGCCTGAATTTTATACAGCCTTAAAAGAATTAGGGAACGCTTTTCATGCAGGCCGTGGAAGTATGGGAGCAGCCGAAAAAATACAAGCTGAATTAGAGCTGTCTGATGAAGCGGTTAGTTGGGGAAATCGACAACTGGATACGGCTGTACAGCCTCCAAAACTTAGTCTACAGAATGTATCATTTCAATATCAGGAGGGAGGATTTGCATTACAGCAGATTCGTGCAGATATTTTGCCCTATCAGCAAGTTGCAATTGTTGGAAAAAGTGGTTCTGGTAAAACGACATTGCTCCAAGTATTAGCTGGAGTTGTGACACCAATGGAAGGGGATTATTTCATCAATGATAGACCTCGCTCTATTTATCAGGAAGCAGATTGGTTTGATGCAATAAGTTATATTTCACAAGATCCTTATCTCTTTTCGGGAACGATTGAAGAAAACATTTCAATTGGGACAACCAGAAAGGCATCTCGCCATGAGGTGCAAAGAGCAGCAGAAAAAGCTGGCATCATGCGTTTTGTTGTGTCACTAGATCAGGGTCTGGATACGACAATTGGTGAAGGGGGAAGAGGGTTATCAGGAGGCGAAAAACAGCGAATTGCATTAGCAAGAGCGTTTCTCAAACAGCCATCTGTCGTGTTATTTGATGAACCAACAACAGGCCTTGACCTGGAAACTGAACGTATTTTACAGGTGTCTATAGCAGAACTAGCAAAAGAAGCAACGATGATCACGGTTGCGCATCGTCTTCATACGATTCAGCAAGCTGATCAGATTATGTTTTTGGAAGATGGGAAACTGTTAGCTGTTGGTACACATTCGGAGTTACTTAAGCAAGTGGGGGCCTATCATAAGATGGTAACAATCCAGCGGGGAGGTGCGATCACGTGAAGGAACTTTTATATGTCATAAGTTTAGTCATGACCGAGAAGAAGGATATTTTGCTTTCCATTCTTTTTGGTGTCGTTACAGGTCTTGCTGCTGTTGGATTGTTCGCCTCAAGTGGGTATTTAATTTCCAAGGCAGCATTAGCACCCCCTTTATATACGTTGACTATTGTCATTGCCAGTGTAAAGCTATTGGGAATGACTCGAGCGTTTAGTCGTTATGGAGAACGTTATTTCTCCCATCGTGCAACCTTTAGTCTCTTAAGTCATATTCGCGTTTACTTTTACAAGCGGCTGGAGCCGTTAGCTGCTACCATTTTTCAACGTTATCGAAGTGGAGATTTATTAGCACGAATTGTCGGCGATGTGGAAACACTGCAGAATTTCTTCTTACGTGTTTTATATCCACCAATTGTGTTAGTGATCGTTTTCTTAAGTACGATTTTCTTTACTGCTTACTTCTCAGTTGCTATTGCGTTCATATTATTGATTGGAATGGTCTTGACATCGTTTGTCATTCCAGTATTTTTTGCTTGGAGACAGCGGAAAGTGGACCAGCATGTACGGAAGAGTCGAGGAAATCTGTCTACAGAGGTAACTGAGTTCTTATATGGTTTTCGTGATTTAAAGTTATATCAGCAATTAGGGCAAAAGAAAAAGCAATTGATGCGTATGTCAGATGGCTATATTCAAGAACAGGAAAAAGAAAGTACCCAGCATATCTTGGGGGAGTCTGTAAATCAGTTAGTTTCATTTCTTGTGTCGTGGTTTGTCATTGCACTAGGAGCTTTTTATGTAGCGGAAGGACAATTGGATGGCATCTTCTTGGCAATGTTAGTTATGATCTCGTTAACAGTATTTGAAAATACAGGTGCAATGGCTGTTTTGCCGAGCCACCTAGAAGATAGTCGCCAAGCTGCAACCCGATTGTTTTCCGTAGTGGAAAAAGAACCTTTACAAGAGGGAGTGGATGAACGAGAAGAAAGGAAATCTATTTTTGCGGATGGTGAGGGGATAGAAGTGAAAATGGAAAATGTCTCATTTTCGTATCCAAATGATCCACGTCCAACCATTGATCATGTTAGTGTAACCATACCACCTGGATCAAAAACAGCAATTGTAGGACCAAGTGGTTCCGGTAAATCAACCTTATTGTATTTGCTGCTGCAGATGTATTCCCCGACAGAAGGAGCAATTTTTTTCAATAAGCAAAATATAGACAGGATACAAGAAGAGACATTATGGTCTCATACGAATGTCGTTCTCCAAAAGAATCATTTCTTTTATGGAACCGTACGGGAGAATTTGCTACTTGCAAATGAGCGCGCAAGTGACGATGAGATGAAACGTATATTAAACAAAGTGGAGCTTGAGTATGTAGGGTTAGATGATGCTGTTCTAGAGAAAGGTGAAAATTTATCCGGTGGAGAAAAGCAGAGGCTAGCGATAGCAAGGGTGCTATTACGAAAGGCCAGTCTTTGGTTATTGGATGAGCCAACCTCTTCCATTGATGCAGTAACAGAGCAGACAGTTTTTCAGCATTTCCGAGAAGCTGCAAATGAAAACACACTCGTATTGGTCAGTCATCGATTAACTAGTCTGGAGCAGATGGATCAAATTATTGTGATGGAGCAGGGACGGATCGTTGAACAAGGGTCGTATAAAACGTTAATGACCAAAAAAGGATATTTATATGAATTGAAACAAATCGAAAAAGATGTCTTTACCATGTAAAAAGAAGCGAGCAGATTTCAAGTGCTTGCTTCTTTTTATTTCGACAAATTTCGGGTGGTGACAGGCACCTATGCGATGCGGAAGGCGATGATGATGGCAGCGATTAAGACCAGTATTGGAGCGATAAATATTAGGAAATCATTCATTCTGGCTCCCACCTTTCGTTTCAGACAATCCCTTTACATAATCTTTATCAAACAGGAACAGACGTAACACTAAATAAAGAGAAGGTATCAGTAATAGAAACCCTGCTAAGAACGCTATAATTAACGATATGGCCATTGTTTCATTTGTGAACCCATCATAAATCGTTAAATGGGGGTACAGTAAATACGGATAATGGGAAATCCCATAGCCGTAAAACGCAAATGCAAATTGGCCAACTAACAGTCCAAATGCAATCCCATAATGACGTCGTTTCCATATGAGCCAAACGGTACCGATAAATAATAGAAAGGAGATGCCGAACATCCATCCGACATTCATGAGCTGCTCAAAATGTGCTTCATTATGAAAGCGCAACTCATAAATAATCCCACCTGCTGTAATAATGGTTGGTAACGACCAGAATAAAGCGTATTTTCGCAGCAGATTGGCTGCATGTTTATCCCCAGCTTGGTTGGCATACCATGTAAGAAAGACAGCTGATATATATAGGACAGCAGTGACACTTAATACAACGATGCTCCATGTTAAAGGACTTGTGAATAAAGCCCAGTAATCTAAAACAGGAGCACCATCTACCATGGTTATAAATCCGCCTTCTGAAATGGTTAAAACAACGGATAAGGAAGCTGGCAGGAATAATCCAGATAATCCATACATAAAGGCATATCCACGATGGCCCTTTGAACCATATGTTTCAAAAGCGTAGTAGGAGCCGCGAATAGCCAGCAAGATGATGGCAATACTGACAGGGACTAGTAAGGTTGTTCCATAGTAAAATGCGGTTTTAGGAAAAAAGCCTACAATACCCACAAAAAAGAATACGAGAAATACGTTGGTAATTTCCCAGACAGGTGATAGATAGCGCTGAATAATTTTTGTTAGGATATGTTTTTTTCCAGTAAACGAACTATAGGCATTAAAAAATCCTGCACCAAAATCAATGGATGCGACAATGACATAACCAAATAAAAATGTCCAGAGTACCGAGATTCCTATAATTTCAAGGCTCATTTGGCTCCACCACCTTGTTTGGCAAGTTCTTTTTCCACGGGATGATGGCGAAACATTCGTGTCAAAATCACAACTGTACCAATTCCAAGAATCGCATAAAGACCAGCGAACAGAATAAACATTATCCCGACGTGATCACTAGTTGTAGCAGCCTCACTTGTCGTCATGATTCCACGAAGAATCCATGGCTGACGCCCAAATTCTGTCATCCACCAGCCAGCTTCAATTGCAAGGAGTGATAATGGTCCGCCTAGAACGAGAAGCCAGCGAAATGGTTTGGTTTGAATAAATGACCAATTTCGTTTTACGCCAATCCAATAGAATAAGGACAAGCCAATCATAAACATCCCAATCATTACCATAAGATCGAAAAGATAATGGATAAATAGGGGAGGAGTTTCTTCTTCAGGAAACTCGTTCAGCCCAATTACCTCTCTTGATGGATTTCCGTGTGCCAATATACTTAATGCGGATGGGATTTCTATTGCATACCTAGTTTCATACTCTTCGTTTAATATCCCAAACAAAATGAGTGGTGCATGTTCTTCTGTTTCAAAATGCCATTCAGCAGCAGCGAGTTTTTCAGGCTGGTATTCTGCTAAGTATTTTCCAGAAAAATCACCTATTATTACGGTTGCTATAGAAAAAACAAGCCCGACTTTCATTGTTAAAAAGAGTGCTTTTTTATGGTAATCGTGATTCGAACCTTTAACTAAACGGAATGCTGCAATGGAAGCAAGCACAAACGCTGATGTCATAAACGCTGTTGATATAACATGTGCAATTTTTGTTGGAGTGGCTGGGTTAAACATGGCGGCTAAAGGATTGACATTGACCAATTCTCCATTCACCATTTCAAACCCTTGTGGTGCGTTCATAAAAGCGTTAACGGTTGTGATGAAAAATGCAGACATCGCTGCACCAATAGCAACGGGAATCAATAGCATTAAATGCTTGCGCTGATCTTCAAATCGATCCCATGTATATAAATAAATTCCAAGGAAAATAGCTTCAAAAAAGAATGCAAAGACTTCCATAAATAATGGGAGTGCAATGACGTTCCCTGCCAGTTCCATAAAATTCGGCCATAAGAGGGATAATTGCAGTGCTATCGCTGTACCTGTTACTACCCCGACAGCAACGGTTACAACAAATCCACGTGCCCACCGTCTTGCTAAAAGAATATAATGCTGGTCGTTCTTCTTGATGCCTACCCATTGCGCAATCATTATCATAAGGGGTACTCCAACACCAATCGTGGCGTAAATGATATGAAATGACAGGGTGAGCAAGGTCAACATCCGACTGCTAATTACCGGGTCGTCAAAAAACACATGCCATCTCTCCTTTATATGAACTAACATTGATTCCTTGAATAATCCTGGAATCGATGGCATAGTGATATCCGCTAGGTACTTGAAAAGTCTGTAATATGAGTTTTCACTATAACCATCTTATTAACCTATTTTAACCTCGAACACCCTCCCTGGCACCCCAATCTTATGACAATTTTATAACAAAAGGTGCCTGTCACTACCCGAATTTTGTCGGCAGGGTGTAAATCTATAATGGGACTATGTATGTCTTCAGTGTTTATTCGTCATATTCATTACATCTACAAACCAATTTCTTTTCGCATGAAGTGGAATGTGATAGTATGAATTATTGTGTATCAAAATCCTAGTCATCAACTACGATTATATTTTGTCATAATAAGTGTTTTCTGGGGTATCGATAAAATGAGTATATTTTAAGGTGATTTAATAGAAAGAAGGAAAAAAAGATGGTTAATCAACAGACACAAGAACAAACAGACCCTACCACTGTTAATCGTGGACCACTCATGATGGTGTTAATTTCAGGAGCTTTTGTGGCAATTCTCAACCAAACACTGTTAGGTACGGCATTACCGCCTATTATGGAAGATTTGAATTTAGATGAGAATACGGTCCAATGGTTACAATCTATCTTCATGCTTGTAAATGGAATTATGATACCTATCACGGCATTCTTAATCGAACGGTTTACAACAAGGGGATTATTTCTTAGTGCGATGAGTTTCTTTGCGATTGGGACGCTAATATGTGCCCTATCCCCAAATTTCTCCTTTTTAATGGTAGGAAGAGTCGCACAAGCAGCTGGCGCAGGAATTATGCTGCCATTGATGCAGACCATTTTATTTTTGGTTTATCCAATTGAAAAACGAGGAACAGCTATGGGGATGTTTGGATTAGTCATTGCGTTTGCACCAGCAATTGGACCAAGTTTATCTGGGTATCTGGTGGATCAATTCCCGTGGCGTAGTTTATTTTATATTGTCTTACCGATCGCAATAATAGATATTATTGTTGCTTATTTCATTTTAAAAAATGTTACAAAACAAACCTTTCCAAAAGTGGATGTTATTTCCATTATCTTGTCTACCTTAGGGTTTGGTGGATTATTATATGGCTTCAGTTCAGCTGGTGGAACTGGTTGGGGAAGTACACCTGTTATTGCATCGTTAATTGTCGGTGCTATTACACTTATTTTATTTATTAACCGACAGCTAAAATTAGATCATCCAATACTAGAATTTCGGATATTTAAATATACGATATTTACATTAACGACTGCACTTGGTATGGTTGTGTTTATCGCGATGATTGGTGGTGCGGTAATCCTTCCATTATTAATGCAAAACATGCTTGGGTTCTCTGCATTAGAATCAGGACTTGCTTTACTACCAGGTGCCATTTTGATGGGGTTAATGAATCCAATTACAGGAAGACTATTTGATAAATTTGGTGCAAGATGGCTGGCTATTATTGGGTTAACCATTGTTGTAATTACAACGTTTCTATTTACGGTCATTAGTATTGAAACAACCTTTGCATATATTGCTACGGTAAATGCAGTTCGTATGCTAGGGGTTGCGATGGTTATGATGCCAGTAACCACAGCAGGATTAAATCAGCTTCCATCTAATTTAATGCCACATGGTACAGCAATGAACAATACGATGCGACAAATTGCTGGTGCAGTAGGAACTGCGCTATTAGTAACCGTTATGACAAATAATGCGATTCCAGATGAAGGAGTTAGTGGCGCGATCCATGGTGTGAATGTGTCCTTTATTGTTGCAGGTGTAGCAGCCATCATTGGATTGATATTAGCATTTTTTGTTAAAAACTCTCGACCTGGGGTTGACGATATTAAGTCCATAACTACGAAATAAACAGTATCTTAAACGGCTACATTATTGTAGTCGTTTTTCGTTTTTCTATTCAAAGTAAACACATTGGAATAATTTGTTATTAGTGATAAACTTTATATGAAAGGGAGCGATAGAATGGATGTGTTTGATGCTATTCAAGCAAGACGTGAAATAACTGCATATACTGAACAGGAGATTGAACGTGACGTATTAGAAAAAGTGGTAGATGCGGGCGTTTTTGCACCAACTGGAAATAATTTACCTTCAAAGAATATCATTGTTGTGCAAGATCGTAAAACCTTGGACCAGTTAGCAAAAACAACCCCTTATATGAAATGGTTGGAACAAGCTCCTGCAGCTATTGTTGTTACTGGAAAGTCACACATAAGTAAGTATTGGCTGCAGGATGCTTCGATAGCTTGTGCCTTTATTTGGCTTGAGGCTGTCGAAGTGGGGTTAGGTTCAGCATTTGGAGCAGTATATAATGCGCATGATGAACGGGAGTCAGAGAAAAGAGAATCCTATGTTAGAAATCTTTTGAACATACCTGAGGAAGATCACGTTGTTGCAGGATTAGGGTTAGGATATCCGAAAGAAGAGCCTAAACCTAAGAAGCATACACCTCGGGACCAAGTTGTTTTTTATGAATCTGTATCTAATGAAAAAGGAGAGTAGTGGTGACACTTCTCTCCTTTTTTTCACGTTAGGAAAGTATAACATTTTAGCTAAGAAGAAGACTCGACGTTGCTAAAATTTTAATGTCCCAAGTATAAGAAAAACGAACACATTCGCTAAAGGACGAGCGAATGCCTTAGTTGCACTTATACAGTAGGAAAATTTTTTATACTTTCCTATCTGCTAAAATAGACCTTTGGACAAACTAAAACAACGGGAATTAGACATAGGGATGTGGCGTGCTTAGTACTTCTAGGTCTTGTTCTTTTAGACTTACATGTTTAGTGCTTTATTTGCCAGTTTTTGATCGCTTTTTAGTAACTCACCTAAATCATAGGATGGATATAGGCCTTTTTGATACATATAATTAAAAATTTGCTCATGACTCTTGATCGCGTTTTGTAAATGATTATTCAATGTTCGACGGAGTACTGGGGTCGCCGTTTCCGTTATGGCTATCGCATAATTACGGACTGCTGTTTTGCAAAAAGCCAATAAATCCCCAGCAAAAAAATCAGTACTAACTTGACGAAATTCCTCGTCTTGATCCTTTTCTCGTGGTGCAGTCGAATAGAACTGAAGGAGTTCTCCAATATGTTGTTCAAGTTGTTTAATAGAATTTTCATAAATGGTTCTGAGGTTATTATCTTGTATATCTTTAATTGACTTTTTTAATTTCATTAATCCAATTGATTGAAATGCAACCAACTCATGTATTTCAAGTGTTTCGTGCCATGCTAAATGTTGTTTGTTATCCATTTGTTCCATACGTATCCCTCCTAAAATTAGTCAATTATACTATATTCATTTGGTTCAAGTACGAAACAAGTACAAAACAAATTAGGCAGTTGTCAGTGGTGAAGTTGAGAAAGCAATCCTTTTTGGAATAGGCTGTTTTCTAAAAGATTGTTGCTTTCTAGTATGAAACGTCATGCATATAAGATGGATTATGCGCAATAGTTTTATCTATGAATACCGCTACGGAAATAAATTTCGCTTTCACC
Organism: Oceanobacillus halotolerans; assembly: GCF_010993955.1. Classification (GTDB taxonomy): domain Bacteria; phylum Bacillota; class Bacilli; order Bacillales; family Amphibacillaceae; genus Oceanibacillus_A; species Oceanibacillus_A halotolerans. Next base: position 143,844 of record NZ_WIXL01000007.1, read on the forward strand.
ATGGGCATAAGTGCGACATCTGTTCAAACTTTACGTTTCACAGTGTCTACTTAACCGCAAGCACGGCCTCAGCCTCCTCGGAAGAAAACCACTTCCTGCTCAGGTCTAGATGCGTGCTGTTCCTGCAGGAGTCGACAGTCCTACACTCCAATCAACTAGTATATTAGCAATAGCAATGATTAGAAAGAGGACAGCACACATCAGCGAAGGAAAAACACGAAGACTCCTGCGGGAAGTAGGAGATAGGTGAGACCCCACAGGGCGCTAGCCCGAGGAGGCTCACCACTCCCCCGCGGAAAGCGTAGTGTTTTTCCGTAGCGAAGCAATGTGCATATCCTAACTATTGCACATAATATGGATTATGCGACGTAGAATACAACAAAGTATACGAAAAGAACCTTGGATAAAGTCATGACTTAGAGAAATAATAGGGATGGAGGTGTTTTGATGAGTAAAAAAAATAATCGAAATAGACAAGAACATTCTAGTGTTAATCCACAAGGGTTATCTGAAGATCGAGCAAACCAACGTCCAAAGTCTCAATTAGAACAACGTGCCAAAAAGAAAAATACCAAAATTTAAACGTGAAATTTTCTTTGATAGAGGGTGAATATCATCGATAATACGTTAAACTACTTACGGGAATCGTTATCTAATTATATGGAACATGACTTATGTCAAGAAATAGTGGAAAAAATCGAAAATCATGACTATGAAAGTGAAGAAGAGTTTGTCACAGCGTTGGATGACAAGGAAATGGAATATTTGGATAGTATGTTAGAACGAGAATTGAGATATGCAAAAAATGTAGAAAATGATATTCGTGTAAAAGAGCTAACCGAGGTATATGAACTCCTGTTTTAACAGTAGGTTAAAATTACCATTGAAATCTAATGGGAAAAGATATAGTATATAAGTACAAGCTACGATGTTCGTATTTAATTAAGTTTTAACCTCTAATTGGATAATAGGGAGTTTTACATTGGAACTCTAATGTCGTGCCGTCTGTGAGCGGAAGACAGGAAAGTTTCTGCAAACACCCACTTTGTGAAGTGGTGGTTTAAAACTTTTTATTAACAAATACGGCAATTGTGGCTACTTACTTAGATAATGAAACCAGTTTCTCTAAAGAGAGGCTGGTTTTTTAAATTGTTTAAACTACATATACCTTGGAAAAAAAGGCTTGCCCAAAAAATTTCAAATATTGCTTTTCAGGTGAATCTTCCATATAATTTCAGTACACTGTATTTCTTTAGCAGGCCAGAAAGTATAGATCGACCTATTTGACTATTGGCTATAGACCGTCACGTCAATCACAACGCCAGTACTAGCACGTGCTATGCGTCGAAGGGAGTGTGGATTGTGAGTAATTCTGAAAATATAAATCAGATGAATAAGCTTCCGGTTGTTGCTGTGCTATTAGCTGGAGCGTTTTTAGCAATCTTAAACCAAACGTTGTTAGCTACTGCTATTCCACCAATTATGGAAGATTTACATCTTACGGAGAATACGGCACAATGGTTAACAACAATTTTTATGCTCGTTAATGGTATTATGATTCCAATAACAGCTTTTTTAATTGAAACTTTTACGACAAGAAGATTATTTTTAACTGCAATGAGCATTTTTGCAGTTGGAACACTTATTTGTGCAATTTCCCCTAATTTTTCATTGTTAATGACGGGGAGGGTCGTTCAAGCTGCTGGTGCTGGAATTATGCTTCCTTTAATGATGACGATCTTTTTATTAATTTTTCCAGTGGAACGTAGAGGTACTGCAATGGGAACGGTAGGGTTAATTATATCGTTTGCACCAGCTATAGGCCCAACTCTTTCTGGGTGGATTGTAGAGCAATACCCATGGAGAGCTCTTTTTTATATCATTTTGCCTTTGGCGATTATTGATATCATCATTTCCTACTTTGTGTTGAAAAATGTAACAGAGCGAACATTCCCAAAAGGTGGATATTCCTTCTATCATTTTATCTACCATCGGTTTTGGTGGGTTATTATTTGGCTTTAGTAGTGCTGGTGATTATGGATGGTCTAGTCCATATGTTATTGTCCCACTTGTGATTGGACCCATATCCTTAGTTTCGTTTATTCTAAGACAATTTCAGTTAGCGCAGCCTATCTTAGAATTTCGGGTATTTCAAAATAAAATATTCACGATTACGACCGTTATTGGGATGATTGTGTTCATGGGATTAATTAGTTCAGAAACGATTTTACCAATTTATATGCAAAAAATGGCAGGATTCTCTGCATTTGAAACAGGTATTATGATCATGCCAGGGGCTCTAATAATGGGAATGATGTCTCCGTTAACTGGTCGGATATTTGATAAGATAGGAGCTCGTTATTTAGCGATTATTGGTCTAAGCATCATGACGATAACAACGTTTATGTTTACTAATCTAACAGCTAATACGTCTTTAACTTATTTAACGATTGTATTTACGATACGAATGTTAGGGATGTCGATGGTCATGATGCCTGTAACTACAGCTGGGTTGAATCAGTTACCAAAACGTCTTATCCCACATGGTACAGCGATGAACAATACGATGCGCCAGGTAGCAGCTTCCATTGGAACAGCTATTTTAATCACCGTAATGACGGCAACCCAACTGGATACTGGTGCAAGCACAAATCCGAATGATATGATTCGCGGCGTTAACATTGCTTTTTATGTAGCAACTTTTTTAACGGCGGTTGCACTCGTATTATCTTTTTATATTAAGCGTTCAACGCCAGCTGAAGATCGTGCTAGGGTAGCCAAAACAGAATTAGAATTAGAAAAAAGAAAAAATCGTTATGCCTAAAGAGGCTTAACGATTTTTTTTGCACGTTAGGGAGTAAGTATAAAAAGTTGGCCTCATTACTGTCTTATATAGGAAAGGCCATGTCCAGCTCCAGCGCCTACCCCCTCGAGGTCATAAGTCAATCCACATTACGAGCAAAAAACGCCACGTCGAGGCTTGGTTTATACTTGGCAGATAGGAAACAAAACGTTCTTACTGCATAAGTGCAACTAAGGCTTTTGCCATAAGAACTCGGCGAAAAGCCTAGTTTTCTAATCGGGGGTGATCAAGGCGCTTGCGCTTTTGTTCTTGATTTTAAGCATTAAATGATATGATCGGTTTGTAAATAAGTGGTAAGAGAGGAAGAATGTTAATCGAAAGTGCTTGTCAGTACACAAATTATCATGATGAGATGTGAAAGTGAATCGAGAATGTTTGTCGATACAAAAATCAGAAAGAAAAGATGTAAAAGAGGTTGTTCAAAAAGTCCGGTGAAAATGACACATCGAATTTCTTCGTTAGCTTGCTTTTCCGTTACTCATGTATTAAACGAACTAAGGAACTTCTACTAAAACCGTCCACGTCCTGTGACCAACGTAGAAGTCACCACATCCTGTGGAAGTCCGTTACTCAAAGCTACGCTGCCTCGAACTTCCGACGTACAGGACGTACTAGTGTCGGCGTTGTAACAGGACGGCTGAGACCTTAGCCGACTCGGTCCTTTTAATCCTCCTTTTTGAACACGCACTAAAAGTGAACTGAGCACGCATGTCAGATCAAAAGTCAAAAAGAGGGGATACTAAAAGTAAATCGGGCGTGCCTTTCAATGTCAAGATTAGCCTGTAAGTCTTCAAAAGGGAGTCGAGATCCCCTCTTATTTGATGCTTTTTATCTCTAAATTTTTTCAAGTAGCAAGTTTTCTCATGTAAAAGCAGGATACATTTTCTAGTGTCACGAAATGGTTAGGAGCAATAATTTTACAATCTGGAGGGAAATATGAAGCACATTATGAAAATAGCACATAGTATTATTCACCCTAGTTCTATCCAAGAGGTGTTTGTCGAATATGACTTAGCACCAATTGAGGATTGTAAGCTGTTGTCGCGGCACACACATGATACATATAAAATTACAACAAAAGAAGATTGTTATATTTTTAGAATATATCGACAAGATTACCGAGATGAAGCTTCTATCCTATTTGAATTGGAAGCCATTCTCCATTTACAACAAGCGGGACTACCTGTTTCCTATCCCATTCCTAAAAAAGACGGATCCTATATATGTGAAATCCAAGTACCTGAAGGAGTTCGTTATGGTGTTTTATTTTCGTTTGCAGAAGGAATACGCCCACCAGTTAATGAAGAAAATGCCTGGTTGATCGGGGATACGCTTGGTTATTTACATAACGCATCACAGACATTTGAATCCAATTATCAACGTGCATTTCAAATTGATACAGACTATTTGTTGGATCAACCATGTGCATCATTAGCCCCTGTGATCGAACGATATTTAGGGGAAAGTGCAGTACAGGTAATGAATGAAAGGGTTGATGAGTTGAAAACCACCTTAGATGGAAAAAGTCTCGAGGTAGGATTTTGCCATGGTAATTTTTATCCGCATCATATGCATAAGCATGAGAATAAGTTGGAGGTATTTGGATTTAATCATTGTGCTATTGGCTATCGCCTTTACGATGTGGCTGTAGCGTGGTGGAATTTGCATGCTAATTATCAAGCAGACGAAAAGCCAAGTTATGAAGCCTTTCTTAATGGATATCTTGCACAACGACCTTTATCTGATGATGCTCTTAAAACAATTCCACTACTCATTACAACTAGAAGAGTATGGCTATTAGGTACAATGGTTGAAGAAGAAATGATTCGGGGTACCAATTGGATGAGTAAGAATGTGTTTGAATTATTTTTATTACATTTAAAAGGAGATCGAATAAGAGATTAATAAGATAAAGTGAAACTTCAATCAGTGGGGGGTTCCTTTCCTCCCCCACTGATTGTTAGTTGAACGAATCGGACATTTACGGGCAGTTTGATCCCCCACTTATCTTTCTTGGATCTCCTAAGAAATCTTGAAGTGGGGGTCTTACTGCCCGTTACATGCGGGATAAAACTGTCTAGCAATAAGTGGGAGTTGTTAGCATGATTGAACAAAAAAAGACGTTATATGGAGCGATTCTTATATTAGTTGTAGCGGTGGGCTTAAATATTCCATTTCCTCATCATGAGCCATTGGGTGAAACAGTAGCATGGATATTAGGGGTACCTGTGCGGACAACAAATGGATTCTATGTTATCGGGTTATTTTCACTTTTACTCGTTATTATTGGATTGTATTTTCTCATGATGGCGTTAAAAAAATATCATGTACGAATGGTGGTATTAACACTTGTTTTAGTTAGCATCATGCCCCAATCGTTAGCGGATTTATATCAAAAAACATTCGCTTCGGATATTTATGCTATTGGATATGAACGTGAATCTAGTCATTGTGTGTTTGATAAGGTTGCTGCCACAACTCTTCATGGGGAATGCTTTCTCTCTTTTGAAAATCATAGTCAAGAAGAGGTTACATTCTTGTTGGAGTTTCGTGATCCATATCCGAGTAGTGTGAAGATGGAAACATTAATGAACGAACATGCACCATATGAGGTGTCCGTTAAAGGAAATGAACAGAAAAATGTAAGATTGGAAACCAATTTGGATGTCTCTGAACTAGAAAATGTGATAGAGAATGGAACAACAAATGGCGTGCACATTCGCATTTATTCTGATCAAAATAGAATACGAGAGTTATAGAAAGGAAATGAATAAATTGAGGTTACCAAAAACGATAGTGATTCTGTTGATGCTAGTACTTATTGTTGGATGCATGTCACCATTTGGCTTTGAAGAGGAGGATGTAACAGAAATTAGAGTCTCAGAGTTTGAAGATTTCGGTCAGATTAATGGATCAGACGAAGAGGTCTATACCAGTGAGGATGAAATCAACCTATTTGTTACTGCTCTAAATACTGCGCATAAAGAAGATGGTTCAGTAGATATTGCTCGCGGTGATTTTGATATACGGATCATACTGGATGATGGAACAGAAGACGGCTTCCACTTATGGTTGGCTGATGAGTTGGAGTCAGGGATCATCATGCATGTTGATGACACCCACACCATTTATACGTTAACAGACGAAGCAACAGAGCAGTTAAAAGATCTCTTATTATAAAGTGACTTCAATCAGTGGGTGCGCCACTTATCTTTCTTGTTTCTCCTTGAAATCTTGAATGGAGGTCTTAATACCCGTTACATGCGGGACAAAATTGAAGTAGAAAAGGGAGGGAAATAGATGTATTTAGCATTATCGATTGTATTGTGCACGCTATTGGGCTTTATCTTATTTATGTCAGGACCACTTGTTGGAGGTTTCTTGGCTTTCGGAATTGTTTTAGGGTGTATTGTTAGAGGATTATATTTGCTTCAACAGATTTATAATAATTTACCTACTCAGTCTGATAAGGTAGAACAGGCCTATGAAGCATATATAGAAAAAAAGCATGATGGACAAACATAAATGTGGTGTATGGAAGGATATCTCTCTTCGACTGTGAATACCATCTAAGTAAAATACATTCACGAAAAGGGAGGATTTTTATTGGATCCAACGATTGTGTCAAAAGATGCCTTTCAGGTGATCGGTTACCACTTTGTTGCCAATACCAATGAAATACGTAGAAACAATATTGAAAAGGAAACATTAGAAAGGTTACAAGCAAACCAAGCTAACATCCCAAATCGAGTCGGGGATACCATTTACATTATTCGAATTTATCCAATGAAGGAAGACTTTGATTTCTTGCAGGATAAGTTTACACAAATAATAGGGTATGAAGTAGAGAATGTAGAAGAATTACCAGATGGTGCGATCAGTCATACCATGCCTAGTGGTAATTACGCAAGCTATACTCATAAAGGGACAGAACGGAATGTAATAAACCAACTAGGATATATTTATGGAGAGTGGTTGAAGGAAAATAGATTGATTCCGTTAGGCTATGATATGGAATGCTGGGAGCCGGAAGATGTCCTTTCAGGTGAGGCGGAGATGTATATTGCAACAATAATGCTCTAACTTCCATCTGCAGGGTTTGCGCTCTTGTTCGGAATTTTGGTACGATTAAGCATAAGATCATTGAAAAATGGAGGTAATCATGGTGGCAACGATAGAGGATTTTATGGAATTAGATCTACGGATTGGAACGGTTGTAAAAGCAGAACCATTTCCAGAAGCACGTAAACCAGCGATAAAGCTAGAAATTGATTTCGGTGAGTTGGGCATTAAACAATCATCTGCACAAATTACAAAGCGATATGATCCGGAAACATTGATTGGCAGGCAAGTGGTAGGGGTTGTCAATTTCCCTCCTATGCGTGTTGCTGGCTATAAATCAGAGGTATTAGTCATTGGCGGGACACCAGATAAGGAAGATGTTGTGCTATTAGGACCAGATGAACAGGTACCAAATGGAACTCCTATTTCCTAATGAAGGAGTGATATAGATGTTTTGGAAAAGTAGTCGTTTGGTATTTGCATTCATTGGTGTCCTCCTATCTGGTTATATTTTAATAAGTGGGAATCAAGCGTTAATGCCACTAATGATGCTATCCTTAGGGTTTTTATTGTTATCCGTTGGCTTTGATGAACTGCAGCGAAAACAAAATAAACACTGGGGATATACCAGTATTATTGTTTCCCTATTTGTATTTTTTGTTTCAATACAAAGTTTTTTATACATGTAGGTCATAGTTGAAGAAGGTGTTATCGGAATGGAAGAAACCAATCAAAAGTCCATTGCTGCCCTAATTCTTGGGATCTTATCGATTGTGATCCCGTATATCGGATTGGTATTAGGGATTATTGGTATCGTTTTAGGAACGAAAGGATTACGCGAGATAGATAACCATGCTAATCAGACGGGGAGAGGCATAGCTGTGGCTGGAAGGGTTTGTAGTATAGTAGGCATTTGCTTGCAAACCCTTCTTATATGTTTTGTTGTGTTAGGTGTTGTGTTATTTTTGACCTTTTAACAGGGACTTAGTTTTCAATAGAAAGTGATGAGTAATATGAAGTTTTTCCAACATCGATTAAAATCCATGTTTATCGTACAAGCTTTGTTAGGCATTATCGCTATCATTCTAGTCATTATCGGATGGATACGTGATTATCAACCAGAATTTATTGTTTCTGCAAACTATTTAGTCGCTGTGATTATTTTTTTATCTGGTCTGGAAAAGTACCGATTAGATAAAAATAAAGGCTTTTTCCTATTTACGATTTGCGTTAGTATTGTTCTCGTTTGGTATTGGTCATGGCGATATTCTTTAGTGATTAGTTTTGGGTAGTACACCTTGTAGGAGGTGTTTGGATGAAGGTAACGGAAGGAACATTTCAAGGTTTTCAAGAATTAACGATATTTTATCGGGAATTTTCCCCAGAAAAAGATCCAAAAGGTGTCGTCATTATTGTTCACGGTCTTGGGGATCATAGTGGTGGAATTCGTAATTTGTGTGAAGCATTAGTCGAGAATGGGTATCGTTCCTATGTACATGATTTACGTGGACACGGAAAAAGTCCTGGTACACGTGGGTTTATTCGAGATTGGGAAGAATATCGAAATGATTTACACGCATTCTGTAAATTAGTAACAGAAATCAATCCAGATTTACCAGTATATTTAATTGGGCATAGCATTGGTGGTGTTATTGCAGTTGATTATGCAATAAATAATGCTAGTAAATTAGGAGGACTAATTACCATATCGCCCGCAATATCCTATGAAACATCTTTTATGGAAAAGTTGTTAATAACGGTAATGGGAAAGTTGAAATCAGATTATACGATTGATCAAGGTGATGATTTAGCGTACTTAACAAAGGATGAAAATGAATTACAACCTCTAAAAAATGATACTCTACGTCATAGTACCGTTACACCTGGATTAGGAAAAAGCCTCATGAAGACATTACCTCGCATGATGGAACAAGTAAAAACGATTAGAATTCCTTTTTTACTGCAATTCGGTCTAGATGATACTATTACACCACCTGAGATATTACGAACATTTTTTGAGGAAGTTGGATCAGATGAAAAGGAAAAATATGAATATCAAAGTGTTAAACATCGTCCGTTTGATGACACAGATAAAGAAACGTTCTTGCAAGATATGGTAAGTTGGCTAGACGAACAAACAGAAAACATTTACCGTCTAGAAAAAGGGACGACATAAGTTGAGGTGTAGAGATGTCAGAAAAATACAGTTGTTAAATTCAGATCCAAATAAAAAAGGTGCCGTAATGGATCTCCATCTTGGTATTGTACGGCAGTTAAATTAGATTTAGAGACTAGAAAGGTAATAGAGTGAATCAATCTAATCCACAGCAATTGCAACTGGTTTCCAAAAATAAGGCAGATAACTAACAAAGGCATTCCCTGTGAAATGTAGAGAATGCCTTTGTTTTACTAATCAGATAAGGAAATAGAATCATAGGTGACTTCTTGTTTCTGATTATTACGATATTGCAGAAGTTTATTTGTCACATAAGATTGCTGAATGGATAGAAGTCCAATATTATTATCTGTCTCCATGATGGAACCACGACTATTCATTTGATAGTTAATTTCTTCATACCATTTCATATCCTGTTGATGCCTACCATCATGATTTATCAGATTATTGTGCGTATCACAACAACGGAATAGTGTACGGTTTTTCCGTTTTAAACTATTAAACCAAACCATTATTTTTAATAATAATCCCCAGATACCAGAAAAGCTCATATTGTGAATCGGGCTACTGGTGAATTGATTAATGGTTAATTGCTTTTTATTTTGAAACGATACGTTGGATTGGACAGCATTTGCATAATGGACATCTCCAGATAAGATGAAACAATTTGCTGGATTCCATTCGGTCAGCTGCTGAAGAAATTGATTAAACCCTTTGCCATTATATTTCCATGCTTCAAAGTCTAGGTCATACTGTATTGGGATGCCAAGAATACGAAAAGGATAGACATATCGATATAAAAAAGATTCCGTAATACCAATCCCATAAAGCGGGGTCGGCGAAATAATGATAAGTGGATCCCCTTTAGTCCAATGACTTCGTGTTACTGTTTGATTAATGATTTTCCACCCTTCTTCAGAGATTAATTGTGCAGTGTGTTTGCCTTCATCGATGATATTTCCAATACGTACTGGTTGTGGTTTTAATTCAAAGGATCGCATTGTTCGGGTGTCTAGAAATAGACTCGAAGGATAGGTAGGTGCAACAAAGCTCCAGCGATTAAAATGCCATAATCGATCAATCCATTCCTCGTAGATGGTAGATTCTACTGAAAATGTTTCAGAATAACGAGCTATTGTGTGGATGAACGGCTTTTCAAAAGTTTCTGGATCATTCCCCCAACCTTGAAATAGCCAATAGGCAGTTAATCCATTTGCAATGATATGCCTTCCTAATGGTGAATCATAAACACGTTCCTTCCAATCAGAGGAAATATTCCAATCATCTGTTACATCATGATCATCAAAAATCATATACGTCGGTGTATTAGCTAGTACTCTTCGTACAAGTGGGAGTACTCTAAGAAAATGAGTGACTTCTCTTTTTTCTTCTTCGTATCGCTTATAGTGTTGTTTCCGCTCTTTTTTACGGTCTTTTTCGTAATGCTTCTGATTTGGATAGATGAAATAATAAGCATCCTCTTCCATTAAATCTTCAAAGGTTGGAAACGCATTATTTTCTAAATTTGCTTCCCAAATAGAGGGGCTCCATGTCAAGAGATACATGGTCGCAAATTCATGAAATGTCATAAGATGATTGGCTGCATGATTAGAAGTGAACTGACAGAATTCGTCTGAAATATATTGTCTTCCATGGATTTGCCTTATTCCATGTTTGAATGGCTTTTTGGTAAGTCGTTTGTCTATATGGTGAAGCTTTTCTGATTTTGATCCTGCTAGTTGGTCACTCCATTTTGAAATGAAATAAAATATGGGATCTGCCACATCATCAGCGTATATTTGATCCCCCATTAAAAAGAGATAGCTAGGTCGATCTTTTAAATTATTCGCATGTTGTCGAATCGTTAAGTCAGCACTTGTAAAACTGTCATCTCCCTTGCCATGGGGTTTTCGACATGAGCCATAAAGAATGGTTTGCTGCTCCTGTTCATTAATATAGAAGGTTGGGTATTTGAAGTCATGATAAACTATCGAGTATGGATTATCAGGTGAAAGGAGCTGATAATTATCTAGATCCACCGTTTCCATATAGTTTGAGAAATATAGATTATAGCCTAACAACACATCGGTTGGAAATAAACCTTTTACAGGAACAACATTTATTAAATGAATATATAGGTTTTCTCCTGATTGCATGGTTTCTGTTTTTGTTTTGGTTTCAAGCTGGACATATTCTTTCGTATCACTGTTTGTTTTCACATGATAAAGTGCTGCTTCGATTTGGAAGAACTCACTAGTCGCAATCCATATATAAATATTGGTTGGTTCTACTCGTCGTAGTATTGGTCCTGTTAGTAATGTGGGAAGTTGCATGATATACCACCACTTTCTGATGAAAGAAGTTATACTATACTATTCTATGTTTTGGTGGTATGGATTGTTTAGGTGATTGGAACAGATAATCGTAATATATGACCTTTATTCCGCATGTAACGGGCAGTAAGACCCCCACTTCAAGATTTCTTAGGAGATCCAAGAAAGATAAGTGTTGGATCAAACTGCCCGTAAATGTCCGATTCGTTCAACTAACAATCAGTGGGGGAGGAAAGGAAACCCCACTGATTGAAGTTTCACTTTATTAACATAGCGGAACGAGAAACCGCCTAGTTTTATGGGTGAATCGTCATTCCGTTATTTGCCGAAAAACCCATGTTTGGAGTGTGGTTTGTAATCCTCGTTACTTTATTTATGTTTTTACTCCTATTAATCCAATGATTTAATACGATTCGGTTAATCGTAGTACGATATAACTAAAAAACATCTAAAACGTGTGAAGAGTATACAATTTCAAACTTATTCTTTATCTGGTAAACTATTAGCATAGACAAGGAGGATGAGAGATGAGTGATGAGAATAGTTTTTCGTTAAAAGAGTTGTTATTAAACGATTATAATGGGCAACAGGATGGCGATGGAGTTTCTGGTAACCGGTTAGCGGAACGTTTAGATGCAATATCTAAAATTGGGTTAACCGAAGATAATGGTTCTAATCGTCCTGGTTTCTCACATGAAGAAAAACAAGCGAAAGATTTAGTTGCTAAATGGATGGAAGAAGCTGGCTTAGAGGTACGACATGATGGAGCTGGAAATGTGTTTGGTCGATTAGCTGGCAAACAAAATGACGCAAAAGCGATTATGAGTGGTTCTCATGTTGATAGTGTTCCAAATGGTGGGCATTTTGATGGCGTGCTTGGAGTCCTATCCGCTTTAGAAGTAGTAGAGGCTTGGAAAGAAACAGGATATCAGCCTGAAAAACCATTTGAAGTCGTTATTTTCTCTGATGAGGAAGGTGCACGATTTAATGGTGGTCTTCATGGTAGTGAAGGAATGATGGGTACTGGTGATATTAATGAAAAGTTAGAATTGACGGATACAAATGGTCTACGTTTTGCAGAGGTATTAGAAGATGTTGGTTTAAGTGTTGAAGGATACAAGGCTTCAAAACGAAATCTAGATGAGCTTGAAATGTTTGTAGAGGTACATATTGAACAAGGAAAACGGTTGGAAAAAGAAAACTTGCCATGTGGAATTGTAACCGGGATTGCAGGACCAAGCTGGATTGAGTTTACATTCAGTGGAGAAGCAGGACACGCGGGAAATACTCCAATGAATGATCGAAACGATGCTCTTGTTGCTGCTAGTGAGTTTATTTTTGAAACAGAAAAAATCCCGTCTCAAGTAAGCGATTCTGCAGTTGCGACAATTGGAAAGCTACATGTGAAACCAAATGGTGTCAATGTTATTCCTGGTGAAGTGAAACTCTATGTTGATATTCGTGATATTTATCTAGACTCTAGAGATGAAGTCGTCAATCGAGTATTAGCACTAGGAGATGATATCGCTAAAAAACATAATATAGACGTTGATCATTTTGTGAAAATGCGTGTTTCTCCTGTACCAATTGCCGAAGAAACGCAACAATTATTAGAAAAGTCATTTCAGGATAAGGGAATGTCAGCCTATAAATTGCCAAGTGGTGCAGGCCATGATGCACAGATTGTTGGGGGAAAACTACCAATCGCGATGTTGTTTACAAAGAGTAAAGACGGTCTTAGCCACAATCCTGAGGAATGGTCCGATTTAGCCGATTGTGTTCAGACCGTTCATGTGTTAAAACGATTTCTCGAAAATGCACAATGATAGAAAAAAAGATAAAGTTCGAACACAGAGCTTTATCTTTTTTTCTAGGCAGTTTTCGCTCCTTTAAGTATAAGATTTAATGAATAATAGATGGATTATACGCAATAAAAAAGTGCTGTTGATTTCCGCTTCGGACACTCACTTTTGCTCATTCAATAAGGGTCAAGCGTTTGAATTCGTTCCGGCTGAATACTTCGCTTTCACCATGGGCATAAGTGCGACATCTGTTCAAACTTGTTCGTTTTCACAGTGTCTTCTTTACCATGGACACGACCTCAGCCTCCTCAGAAGCAAAAACCGCTTCTTCCGGGGTCTTCGGACACGTGTTGTTTCCATAGGAGTCTACGTATTCTGCCTCCACTAGTAGAGGTTTTCTAATCAAGAATTAATTAAAACCCATGAAATTAACATGTCGTGAAGTTCATCTTACTTAAGCCAGAAAAAAATTATACTAAGATCTGGAAAATGCGAGTCTCTTCAAAAATAGAAGTTGACTGTCCGCTGCTCAAATCAGCGAAGGAAAAACACGTAGACTCCTGCGGGAAGTGGGAGATCGGTGAGACCCCACAGGACGCTAGTCCGAGGAGGCTCACCACTCCCCCGCGGTAAAGAAGACACTGTGAAAACATAAGTTTGAACAGATGTCGCACTTATGCCCCTGGTGAAAGCGTAGTGTTTTTCCGTAGCGAAGCTATGTTCATATCCTAGTTATTGCGCATAATATGAATTATGCGACATTGTCTGTTCAATAAATTGTGATATCTTAATCATCCATTCATTCCTCAATCCTTTATACTGGAGGTAGAAGTATAGGGAAGTAGGTGTCCGAAATTGATGATCGATGTAATATTGGATGAGTTTCATTTTTCTTCATTGTGGAATGGGGGAATCTTTTTATTTTTAAGCTTTTCTGCTATTATATATGTTTTACTTTTACCAGCTAGTAAAAATCACTCATGGAAGAGGATTATTCTCTTCATTAGTGGCCTAATCATTCTGTTTGCTGCAGTTGGTAGCCCATTGAATATTTACGGAAGGTTACTGTTTAGCTATCATATCGGACAGGTTATTTTGTTATTATTAGTTGCTCCTCCATTAATATTACTTGGACTAAAAACAAAAATACCAGCATCATTTTTAAAAAATCCAGTGGTAGAAAAGATAAAAAGAATTATAACGTCCCCAGTCTTTACACTTATATTGTTTAACGTTTTGTTTTACGGATACCATATCCCGTTTGTATTTGATAATGCTAGAGTAGATCTATTTTTAAATTATTTCTATTTATTAGCGTTATTTATTGGCGCACTATTACTCTGGTATCCATTAATTAGTCAGACTAGATTAACACGAAAGCAAAAAGGGATTTATGGTATCACAACAAGTATCTTATTGATTCCGTTTAGTGTATGGTTACTTATGATGAATACCAGTCTCTATAACGTATACACGGATTTCTCGGAATTTGTTGCCTCCCTTGAATATTGTTTGCCACCAGGAGAGACATTGCCTGTAGAATATGTGGAAGCATTATTACCAATCGCACCTGTTTATGAGCAACGATTAGGTGGAGGGATATTCCTTATTATTCAGATCCTATTATTTAATGGATTGTTATTTTTTATCAATAAGTTTAATAAGGAGGAAATGTAATCTACCAAATATTGTTTCCCCTATTCTTTCTTAGTTTTCTGTATAATAGAATTATAATAAGAAAGTTTATTATTAGGAAGGAGTGCGTTTGTGAAACGTAAAATTTGGTGGAAAATTGGAATCGGGATTATAATTCTATTATTTATCATAAATGGTATTGCGAGTTTTTATTTTTATACTTTAGCGATTGAGCGTGGTCCGAAAGATTTCTTAAATGGAAATGAAGATTTAGAAGTATCTGCAGAAGCCATGAGTGAATTTACAGAAGGAACTTGGCGTGATTGGGTCGGTGAACAAGATTTCGACGAGTGGGAAATCACCTCTTATGATGACCTAACATTAAAAGGCTATTATCTAGAGGCAAAAGAGCCAACGAATAAAACGGTTATATTAGCACATGGCTATCTTGGGAATGCAAAGCAGATGGGTCTTTATGGTCAGCATTATTATGAAGAGCTAGGGTATAATCTATTGATGCCAGATGCTCGTGGTCATGGTCAAAGTGGCGGAGATTATATCGGCTTTGGTTGGCATGATCGTTTAGACTATTTGGATTGGATTGATCAAGTAATCGAAAAGGTTGGTTCAGATTCAGAAATTATTCTTCATGGTGTATCAATGGGAGCAGCGACCGTATTAATGACAAGTGGGGAAGACTTGCCAGCAAATGTCCAAGCGATCGTTGCAGATAGTCCTTATACAAACGTGAAAGAACTTTTCTCCTATCAGCTTGAACGAATGTTTCATTTGCCTGACTTCCCTGTATTACCAACTACGAGCTTGGTAACCAAACTACGTGCGGGTTACTCGTTAACAGAGGCCTCTGCCTTAGATCAGGTGAAAAAAGCAGAAGTACCAATCTTATATATTCATGGAAATGACGACACATTTGTTCCCACTGAAAATGCCAAAACACTATATAAACACACAGGTAGTGAGGCTGACTTAGTATTATTTGATGGATCTAGTCATGGCGAAGCATTTGTCATTCATCAAGAACGTTATATTGAAGAATTAACAAGTTTTTTACAAACATATATGAAATAGTTCAACTTCCTGTCATAGATGGCAGGAAGTTTTTTGTTTCACGTTAGGAAAGTATAAAATTTTAACTAAGAAGAAGACTCGACGTTGCTAAAATTTTAATTAAGAAAAACTAACACATTCGTTAAAGGACGAGCGAGTGCGAGTTGTTCTAATAAGTCGTGGATGTTTAAAAAATACTTCTGGATTTTATTTATTTTTAAGGCTGTTTTCTAAAAGATTGTTGCTTTCTAGTATGAAATGTCTTGCATATAAGATGTATTATGCGCAATAGTTTTAACATGTTTCCTTATATCCTTTATAGGATGAGTGGTCAACCATCGCAGCGGAAAACACTCGCTTTCACCATGGGCACAAGGGCAACATCTGTTCAAACTCCCAACGGTCGTTTTCACAGTGTTTTCTTTCCCTCCGGGAACGCTTCAGCCTCCTCATAGAAAAACGTAAGCGCCTTGGTCACACCCGATTAGAAAACTTGGCTTG
>NZ_WIXL01000008.1 GCF_010993955.1 Oceanobacillus halotolerans
ACTGTGAAAACGTAAAGTTTGAACAGATGTCGCACTTATGCCCATGGTGAAAGCGAAGTGTATTTCCGGAACGGGTAAACGTGCTAAACATCGCCTTAACTTACTGCGTATTATATAGATTATGCGTCGTAGAAAACAAACAAAGTATGCGAAAAGAGCCTTCAATTATGATACTATTTTTTAATGTAATGCAAAAACACTTTACAGACAAACAAGTTTCTGATAAAATCTAAACTTGTGAAAAACAATTTAATGGAGGTGCAAGAACATGGCTGTAAAAATTCGTTTAAAACGTATGGGATCAAAAAGAAATCCATTTTACCGTATCGTTGTAGCTGATTCACGTGCACCACGTGATGGTCGCCAAATCGAACAAATTGGAACATATAATCCTGTTGTTAATCCAGTTGAAGTTAAAATAGATGAAGAAAAAGCATTAGATTGGATGACAAAAGGTGCAAAACCAAGTGATACAGTACGTAATTTATTTTCAAAAGAAGGCATCATGAAAAAATTCCACGAACAAAAAAACCAGTAAAGTAGTGTGATATCATGAAAGCCCTGATTGAGTCCATTGTGACACCATTAGTTGATCACCCAGAAGATGTTGTGGTAACAAAGAAAGAAGAAGATACGAAAGTGGTTTATCATCTTACTGTTCACCAGGATGATGTTGGACAAGTGATTGGTAAAAATGGTCGTATTGCAAAAGCAATTCGTACAGTTGTTTATGCAGCGAAATCAGATAGTAAAAAGCGTATTTATTTGGATATTATGTAAAAAGGGAAAGGGAGATACCTTTCCCTTTTTACACATGTCACTTGAAGAGAGCGAGGGACAATATGCAAATTATAAAGAAAGTCCTAATCAAACAAATTGTTACGGAAAAAAGTAAATCTAAGTTACATGAGAATTTTAATGAACATAAAATGCGACTTGAACAAGAGTGTCAACAACTTCTGTTTGAACAACGTAAGTTACAACATAAAAAAGGTGTGTCCAAACAAGAAGTTGCACAACGTTTTCAACAAGAAATTAAAAATCGCAAAGAGAAAATGAAACTATTGGATTTTAAAATCGAACAACTCGATATGCTCGAAATAGGTAGTGAAATTGTCGAGAAGGAAGTTGAAGCTCTTGTTGAGGTGAAAGAAGGTACGCATTGGAATCAAATTATGAATGAAGCTGCAATTGTTATAAAAGATGATATCGTTATTCGAATCGATGAATAGCAGGTGATAAAAGTGGAAAAAATGTTTAATATTGGAAAAATCGTTAATACCCATGGGGTCCGTGGGGAAGTAAAAGTTTTACGTATAACAGACTTTGAAGACCGATTCAACGTAGGAAATACTATGTATATTGCAAAAGACAAGGATCAGCCAATTCCAGTAGAAGTAGTATCACACCGTATTCATAAAGGGTTTGATTTACTTCAATTTAAAGGAATCGAGAATATTAATGATGTAGAATCTTTTAAAGGTGCATTCTTGAAAGTAGCAGAAGATCAATTAAACGAATTGGAAGAAGATGCGTATTATTATCATGAAATTATAGGCAGTGCTGTTTATTTAACAAATGGTGAAGAACTTGGAACTATTAAAGAAATCTTATCTCCTGGTGCGAATGATGTTTGGGTTGTGAATCGAAAAGAAGGAAAAGATGTATTAATCCCATATATTGAAGATGTTGTAAAAGAAGTAGATGTAACAAATCAGAAGGTGGTCATTGAACCAATGGAAGGACTGCTTGATTAATGCATATTGATGTCTTAACACTGTTCCCAGAAATGATAGAAGGTATGTTTCGGTCATCCATATTAAATAAAGCACACGAAAAAGGAAAGTTACAATACAATCTTATCAATTTTCGCGAATACACCACGAATAAACATAAAAAAGTAGATGACTACCCTTATGGTGGGGGCGCGGGAATGGTGCTGACACCACAGCCAGTGTTTGATGCGGTTGATTCTGTTGTTAAAGAAAAACAAACTAATCCACGGATTATTTTAATGTGCCCACAAGGCGAACAGTATAACCAACAAAAGGCAGAAGAGTTAGCAAAAGAGGATCACCTTATATTTATTTGTGGTCATTATGAAGGATATGATGAACGAATACGTCAAAACTTGGTAACGGATGAAATTTCAATCGGTGATTATGTTCTAACTGGTGGAGAATTAGGAGCAATGGTTGTCATTGATAGTGTAGTTCGTTTACTTCCCGAGGTTTTAGGAAACGAAGAATCAGCATCAGCCGATTCTTTCTCAACAGGATTGTTGGAACATCCACATTATACAAGACCTGCTGATTTTAGAGGTTGGAAAGTTCCTAATGTACTATTATCTGGAGACCATGCAAAAATTGAAGCTTGGCGGAAAAGAGAATCCTTAAAGCGTACATTGGAAAGAAGAAGTGAATTGCTTGAGGCACGATCTTTATCAGAGGAAGAACAACATTTACTTAATCAACTACAAAAAAATATTAATCAAAGAAATAATAAATAAAAGGCTGCTAAATCTTGATTTAAGCCTATCATTATGGTATATTTAATTTTGTGCTTAAAGTCGTTTGAGTACGTATAAACGATGTTCCGCTATCATAGAAGATAAGAGCATTGGTTTGGAAGGAGTGAAGCAGGATGCAACAATTAATTGAAGAAATCACAAAAGATCAACTTCGCACAGATCATCCTGATTTCCGCCCAGGTGATACTGTAAAAGTTCACGTAAAAGTTGTTGAAGGTTCTCGTGAACGTATTCAGGTATTTGAAGGCGTTGTGATTAAACGTCAAAACGGGGGAATCAGTGAAACATTTACAGTAAGAAAGCTTTCTTACGGTGTAGGTGTTGAGCGTACATTCCCAGTACATTCACCTCGTATTGCGAAAATCGAAGTTTCCCGTCGTGGTATTGTTCGTCGCGCGAAACTATACTATCTTCGTGATCGTGTCGGAAAAGCTGCACGTATTAAAGAACGTATTTAATACAGTGCTCAAATGGATTGTAATCGACCTAAAAGTCGACATAAGAGTACTTTTACGAAAAGGGAGCTTGACAGAAATTGCAAGCTCCTTTTTGTATTTGAACTTAGGTTGTGGTATAACATATGAAAACCAAGATTACACTAATACTATATGAGTGTGTTCAAAAAGGAGGATAAAAAGGACCGAGTCGGTTAAGGTCTAGAGGCATCCTGTTCCAACACCGACACTAGCACGTCCTGTCGAGTTGAAAGTTCGAGTCGGCTAAGATTTAAGTAGCGGACTTCCGCTGGGTGGTGGTGACTTCTATGTTGGCGATCAACGTGAGCGACGGAAAAGTCAACGAAGAAATTCGATGTGTCATTTTTACTGGACTTTTTGAACAACCTCTATATACATACATTTTTCAGCTGTCGGAGGGGACGACATGGCCAAACAAAAAAATGAATGGTTTGACTGGATAAAGGCTCTATTAATAGCATTCGGATTAGCTTTTATCGTTCGAATGTTCTTTTTTGCACCGATTGTAGTAGATGGTCCATCTATGCTACCAACATTACAAGATCAAGATCAAATGATTGTGAATAAGTTTATCTATCAAATTTCCGAACCAAATCGATTTGATATTGTTGTATTTCATGCTTCTGATCAAAAGGATTTTATTAAACGAGTAATTGGTTTACCTGGGGAACATATTGCTGTTGAAGATAATATATTGTATGTTGACGGTAATGAAGTGGAGGAACCTTTTCTTAACGATCTGAAAGAAAATAGGAAATCCTATCAAATGTTAACGAATGATTTTACGTTAGAACAACTACCAGGTAACCACCAGACGATTCCAGAAGGCCATGTTCTTGTATTAGGGGATAACCGAAGTAATTCGACGGATAGTCGTGCATTAGGTGTTATATCCATCGATCAGGTTGTCGGAAAAGCCTCGTTGATATATTGGCCATTAGACAGAATACGTTTAGTAGGGGAGTAAAAAGTTATGACAATTCAATGGTTTCCAGGACACATGGCAAAGGCTCGTCGTGAAGTAGAAGAGAAGTTAAAACTGGTAGACTTTGTAGTGGAGTTAGTGGATGCACGTGCACCATTATCATCACAAAATCCAATGCTCCAACAAGTATTACAAGATAAAACGAAAATGGTTGTCTTAATGAAGAAAGATCTAGCTGACCAACAGAGGACACAACAGTGGATTTCTTATTTTCAAGATTTAAATATTACTGCTGTTGCGGTCAATGTAAATGACAAAGCAGATATTAAACGAATTATTCAACTCGCTAAACAATTAGGACAAACAAAAATGGATAAATTAGCAAAAAAAGGAATCCGACCTCGACCTGCTCGTGCTATGATTGTAGGAATTCCTAATGTAGGAAAATCCACGTTAATTAATCGACTAGCAAATAAGAAGATAGCTAAAACTGGAGATAAGCCAGGTGTCACAAAACAACAATTATGGATCAAAGTAGGGAAAGATTTTGAACTGCTTGATACACCCGGTATATTATGGCCAAAGTTTGAGGACGAACAAGTTGGACTTCGCTTAGCTGCAATTGGCACCATAAAAGATCAATTGTTACCATTACAAGACATTGTTGCATTTGTTATTTCCTATATGCAGGAATATTATCCTAGTCAATTAAGAGAACGATATAATCTGGACGAGACCATGCAAGATATGTGGGACATATTTGAGTTGATTGGGAAACAACGTGGAGCGCTTGAAAGTGGTGGCCATGTTAATTTTGACAAAGTTGCAGACCTTGTTCTTCGAGATTTGCGTACAGGTAGACTAGGAAATATAACATTAGAAGTTCCAGAAGAAGATGGCATTTGATCAAGAGATGCCATTTTTTTAATTGTATTATTATAATAGTAGGGTATTATGCCGATATAAACAAAAAGATAGGTGGTTAGATGGAACAACAATCAATTGCAGTATTAAAACAATTATTTCAACAGGATAAAATAAAGGAATCCCAATTAAAACAACTGAAGAAGGACCCACGTAAAGGCGTTCAACAACTTGTAAAGGCATATGAGAAAAAGCTAGCAAAAGTAAGACAGCTAGAGTTTAAGTTTAAAGAAATGAGTCGAATAGAAGACTATTATTATGATAGAGGATACCACTACATTGCTGGAATGGATGAAGCTGGAAGAGGTCCATTAGCTGGTCCAGTAGTTGCAGCCTGCGTTGTCTTACCTAAAGATTTTAAATTACTGGGCTTAAATGATTCCAAACAACTAACAGAAGCCACTCGTACTGAATTTTTCACCATTATAAAAAAAGAAGCAATTAGTTATGGAATAAGTATGATAGATAACCGAACGATTGATAACATGAATATCTATGAAGCTACCAAACTCGCAATGCTTCAAGCAATGGAACAACTTGATCCACAACCAAACCATATGTTAATTGATGCTGTGGAATTAGAGGGACTGACCTGTACATATGACGCTATTACAAAAGGGGATGCAAAAAGTATTTCGATTGCCGCAGCAAGTATTTTAGCAAAAGTAACTCGAGATAATAGAATGAAAGAAATACATAGTGAATACCCTGAATATGACTTTTCTTCAAATATGGGCTATGGAACAAAACAACATATGGAAGCCTTAGCACGTTTTGGAGCCTCTCCATATCATCGCAGGTCGTTTGCCCCTGTTCGCAATGTAACGAAATGTTAGGAGGGATTTAGCTTGAGTATCCAACAAATTTCTCATCGAACCTCAAATAAAGTAGGCCCATTAAGCATGCAGTTAAAACCAGGCCAAATTATACAAGGGAAGATTCAAAAGATTTTTCCTAACCAAAGTGCCAAGGTACAATTAGGGTCTAGGCATATGGTTGCTCAATTGGAAGCCTCCTTAACAGTTGGAAGTAATTATTATTTTCAAGTAAAATCTGCAAAGGATGTCATTCATTTAAAAGTTCTTGGACAATCATTAGAACAAGATGAACAAACAAGTTTAGCTAATCTTATGAAACAGCTAGGATTAAAAACAAACAAGTCCAATGTTCAATTTATACAATCATTAATTCAAGAAAAAATACCATTTGATAAGACACAATTAGGAAATGCATTTGTACTGTTAAATGGGACCGATGGGAATAGTGAGATACAAGCAGTTTTAAAGGAAATGATTAGTCGAAATATCCCAATAAACAATTCCACTTTTCAAGCATTGTATACCAAGCAGACATCAACTATATCTGAGCAGTTTCAAGATATGGTGCAAATTTTGCGTCAAGATACGACGGATATACCTAATAAACAGCAGTTACTCGAACGATTAAATGGTTTATTGGAACGACCTTCATTAAAGGGTGAATTGTCATTATTAACGAATCCTAAGGAACTGTTTTTATCCCATATGCGAAGTGTCTTACAGCAAACTGGTACCACCTATGAAAATCAACTAGCCAATAATTTGGTACAGTCCCAGTCCAATACCATAAAATCGATACTATTACAACTAGTACAAAAAGGTGGCGGAATTGTTCACGAACGATCACAAAAGTTGCTTCATTTTCTCAACGGTTTGCAAATCCAATCAGTAAATGAAACTCCTACATTTATACAAGCTAGTTTACAGTTACCTGGAAATAAAATTGGGTTAAGAAAAGATATAGATATGGAATTTGAAGGAAATAAAACAAAAGAGGGGAAAATCGATCCTGATTTTTGTCGAATTCTGTTTTATTTGGACTTAGCAAATTTGAAAGAAACGATTGTAGATATGCATATACAAAAGCGAACTGTTACGATTACGATATGGAATAATCATCCTAATCTTATAGAACAGGCATTAGTATTTAAACCAGAACTGAAAAAAGGATTAGTGGAATTAGACTATCAACTTTCTACTATAAATACGAAACACTTACAAGAAAAACAAGAATCGACTAAACATAAGGCCTTAAAAGCTTACCAATCAACTTATCAAGGAGTAGATTATCGTATATGAATTCAAATAGGAAGACTGCAACAGCACTTCAGTATGATAAAGATAATATGATCGCACCGAAAATATCTGCAACAGGTAAGGGATTAATAGCTGAAAATATTATTGAAACCGCAAAGAAAAACAATATACCAATCCAAGAAGATCCGTCACTAGTTGAATTGTTGGCCCAGCTAAATATTAATGAAACCATTCCAGAGGAACTTTACCAAGCTGTAGCAGAGGTATTTGCTTTTGTATATCGTGTAGATAGAGAACTAAAGAAATAAGTGTGCTGAACAGCAAATCAGAATGATAAGGGAGAGATTTATTGAGAAAGCCCACTTTTTGTTGTGAAATTTGTTGTTTTTTTATACAATGGAAATGCAGTGAATTTTGATGGGAGGATGAAAGATGAACATTCATGAGTATCAAGGCAAAGAAATTTTGCGTCAATTTGGTGTAAACGTTCCAAACGGACATGTTGCATATACGGTCGATGAAGCTGTTGAAGCTGCTGAAAAGCTTGGAAGTAATGTGACTGTTGTCAAAGCGCAAATACATGCCGGTGGTCGAGGTAAAGCTGGCGGGGTAAAAATTGCTAAAAATGCTGAAGAAGTGCGTACATACGCGAATGAAATCTTAGGAAAGACACTAGTAACACATCAAACAGGTCCTGAAGGAAAAGAAGTAAAACGCTTACTGATTGAAGAGGGCTGTGATATTCAAAAAGAATATTATGTAGGGATTGTCTTAGATCGTGCTACTTCCCGCGTTGTCATGATGGCATCGGAAGAAGGTGGAACAGAGATAGAAGAAGTTGCAGCAGAGACTCCTGAAAAAATCTTTAAGGAAGTTATCGATCCTGTTGTTGGTCTAGCAGGTTATCAAGCTCGCAGATTAGCATTTAATATTAATATTCCAGATGAATTAATCGGGCAGGCTGTTAAATTTATGACAGGTCTTTATAATGCATTTATTGAAAAAGATTGTTCAATTGCTGAAATAAATCCATTAGTCACTACAGGTGATGGGCAAGTACTAGCTTTAGACTCTAAATTAAATTTTGATGATAATGCATTATTCCGCCAAAAAGATATCCAAGAACTTCGCGATTTGGATGAGGAAGATGAGAAGGAAATTGAAGCATCAAAATATGATTTAAGCTATATCTCATTAGATGGTAATATTGGCTGTATGGTTAATGGTGCAGGTCTTGCGATGTCAACAATGGACATTATTAAACACTATGGTGGTGAACCAGCAAACTTCCTTGATGTTGGTGGTGGTGCAACTGCTGAGAAAGTTACAGAAGCATTTAAGATCATTTTGTCCGATTCCAATGTAAGAGGAATTTTTGTAAACATTTTCGGTGGAATTATGAAATGTGATGTTATTGCTGAAGGTGTTATTGAGGCAACGAAGCAAGTTGGATTAGATATTCCACTAGTTGTACGTCTTGAAGGAACAAATGTTGAGTTAGGAAAACAAATTCTAGATGAATCAGGATTAAACATTACATCTGCAGATTCAATGGCAGATGGTGCTGAGAAAATCGTTTCTATGGTTTAATGCCTTGCCATTTCTTGTAAGAAAAAGCGTGTTTAGATTGCAAAGAAAGGACGGACGAAAATGAGTGTATTTATTGATAAAGATACGAAAGTAATTGTTCAAGGAATTACTGGTGGTACAGCAAAATTCCATACAAAGCAAATGCTTGAATATGGTACGAACATTGTTGCAGGTGTTACACCAAAAAAAGGTGGTACCGAAGTGGAAGGGGTACCTGTATTTAATACAGTTCAAGAAGCTGTAGATGCAACTGGAGCAAATGCATCTGTTATCTATGTACCTGCTCCATTTGCAGCAGATGCCATTTTAGAAGCGGTAGATGCAGAATTAGATTTAGCTATTTGTATAACAGAGCATATTCCTGTTATGGATATGGTAAAAGTGAAACGCTATATGGAAGGTAAAAAGACTCGTCTAGTAGGTCCAAACTGCCCAGGTGTTATCACACCAGAGGAAAGTAAAATTGGTATTATGCCTGGTTATATACACAAAAAAGGCCATATCGGTGTTGTTTCTCGTTCTGGAACATTAACATATGAGGCTGTTCATCAATTATCAGAAGCAGGATATGGTCAATCATCGGCAGTAGGTATCGGCGGTGACCCTGTTAATGGCACAGATTTCATTGATGTGTTGAGTGCATTTAATGAAGACCCAGATACAGAGGCAGTTATTATGATTGGTGAAATTGGTGGTACAGCCGAAGAAGAAGCTGCCGAATGGGTGAAAGCAAATATGACAAAACCAGTTGTTGGCTTTATTGGTGGTGCAACAGCTCCTCCAGGAAAACGTATGGGGCACGCTGGAGCAATTATTTCTGGTGGTAAAGGTACTGCAGACGAAAAAATCCGCGTCATGAATGAATGTGGTATTAAAGTTGCAGATACACCAGCTGTCATGGGCGAAACAATGATCAAAGTTCTACAAGAAAATAACTTAACAGAAAAATGTAAAACACATTAAGTATGTCTAATGGAACCCAATATATTTTTGGGTTCCATTTTATAAAAGTGAATGCGTAGTGTATTTCCGTAGCGGTGTAATTATAGCGGAAACTTTACGACATATCATCTATCAACAATGCATTAAGGTTTATACTTGAAAAAGCAACAATCTTATAGAAAACAGACAAACAGTAAAGTATGCGAAAAATAAAATAAGAAAGGAAGCGACTAATTTGCAGCACATTCGAAAAAGGCTAATTCATATAATGAGGTGTCACGGAATTACCAGAAAAAATATACACCGATTATTCCACTATGACCCTACTCTGAAAGCGA
Organism: Oceanobacillus halotolerans; assembly: GCF_010993955.1. Lineage (GTDB taxonomy): Bacteria > Bacillota > Bacilli > Bacillales > Amphibacillaceae > Oceanibacillus_A > Oceanibacillus_A halotolerans. The sequence continues at coordinate 9,801 of NZ_WIXL01000008.1, forward strand.
TCTACACCATGTCTTTAGAACAGCTACATCAAAATTTATCCATCCCCCGACATAAAACAGCTAAAGCATATAATGACCTTCATAACACAACACTGATTTCCCAAATAAAGGAAGATGAAAAAAACTATCATATTTTAACCATAGTTGACGAAGACTATCCAACTGTGTTAAAACCAATAAAAGACCCACCATTGGTTCTTTATGGTATGGGCAATCTATCATTATTAACAAAAAATCCTACAATTAGTGTAATTGGTACACGAAAACCATCACATGAGGCAATTCCAAAGATAAAACATATCGTTCAACCATTAGTAATGGAAAATTGGGTAATTGTAAGTGGGATGGCAAGAGGAATTGATAGTTTTGCACATCAATTAGCATTAAAGCATAAAGGAATGACAATTGCTGTTTTAGGTGGTGGCTTTCACCATATTTATCCAAAGGAAAATAAACCACTTTTTAGGAATATTGCTAATGATGGACTTGTGTTATCTGAGTATCCTCCTAACACCCCTCCACAACGGTTTTATTTCCCAGAACGAAATCGAATTATTAGTGGATTAAGTTTTGGAACATTAGTAATAGAAGCTACAGCAAAGAGTGGGACTCTTATCACGGTTGATCAGGCGCTTGATCAAGGAAGAGAGGTATATGCTGTCCCAGGCACTCCAATTATTCCACAAACTAAAGGCTGTCACCAAATGATACAGGATGGAGCAAAACTCATTCATCATGCGGAGGATCTAAAAGAAGATTGGGATAATTTACGGGAATATTGGTCATTTTAAATTAATACGATGAAAGAAAACGTTTTATTATATGGAATCATCTTACCAATTTGTTTGACAAATACTAGATATATATTTACTATTAGTGAAGATTTCGAATACTAGTAATCGGAAGACCTCATTGTGGGAGGAATTGAAATATGTCGGATTATCTCGTCATCGTTGAGTCGCCCGCAAAGGCGAAGACGATTGAACGTTATTTAGGAAAAAAATACAAAGTAAAAGCCTCGATGGGCCATGTTCGTGATTTGCCAAAAAGCCAAATGGCCGTTGATACGGAAAATAATTATACACCAAAATACATTACAGTTAGAGGTAAAGGTGACGTACTAAAGGATTTGCGCAAAGCAGCAAAAAAAGCAAAGAAAATTTACCTTGCAGCCGACCCTGACCGAGAAGGTGAGGCAATTGCCTGGCATTTAGCTCATAGTCTGGGAGTCGATGAAAACTCTGAGTGCCGTGTTGTTTTTAATGAAATAACCAAAGATGCAATAAAGGAGTCTTTTAAAAAACCCCGGACGATTGATAATGATTTAGTCGATGCACAACAGGCAAGAAGAATATTGGACCGGTTAGTTGGATATAACATAAGCCCAATATTATGGAAGAAAGTGAAAAAAGGCTTAAGTGCTGGACGCGTTCAGTCCGTCTCCGTAAAAATGATTATCGATCGGGAAAAGGAAATTGAAAACTTTAAACCAGAAGAATACTGGTCTATTGACGCTAATTTTATTAAGGATAAAGATACATTTGAGGGATCATTTTATGGTGTAGATGGAAAGAAACAAGAATTACCATCAGAACAATCCGTAAATGAAATATTATCTAAGCTGGATGGGAAATCCTTTACCATTGATAAAGTAAATAAACGGGAACGCAAAAGAAACCCTGCTAAACCATTTACGACATCTTCATTACAGCAAGAAGCTGCTAGGAAATTAAATTTTCGCGCTAGAAAAACGATGATGGTAGCACAGCAATTATATGAAGGTATTGACTTAGGCAAAAAATCAGGCGGTATTACAGGTCTTATAACGTATATGCGTACAGATTCTACCAGGATTTCGGAAACAGCTAAAAATGAAGCGAAGTCCTATATTGAATCGAATTATGGAAGGGAATTCTTAGGGCAAACGAAAAAAGAGAAAAAGCAGGATGGGGCTCAGGACGCACACGAAGCAGTCCGACCAACTTCTGTTATGCGGGACCCAAAATCATTGAAGGATATTCTATCCCGTGATCAATTCCGATTATATAAATTGATCTGGGAGCGTTTTTTAGCTAGTCAAATGGCACCTTCAGTAATGGATACGATGACAGTCCATTTATTGAATAATGGTGTTGAATTTCGTGCGACAGGATCAAAAGTAAAATTTAAAGGTTTTATGAAAGTTTATGTAGAAGGCACCGATGACAAGAAAAAAGATGAAAATAAATTTCTTCCCAACCTTGAAGAAGGTATGGTTGTGGAGGCAGAAGAAATCAATCCCAATCAGCATTTTACACAGCCGCCACCAAGATACACAGAAGCAAGGTTAGTTCGTACGATGGAAGAACAAGGAATTGGCAGACCTTCCACGTATGCACCTACATTAGATACCATTCAGCGTCGAGGGTATGTTAAGCTTGATAATCGCCGTTTTATACCAACGGAATTAGGAATAATTGTGAACGAGCTTTTAGAAGAGTTTTTCCCTGAAATCATAGATGTTGACTTTACCGTTAAAATGGAAGATGATTTAGATTCAATTGAAGATGGAAAAACCGATTGGGTAAAAATAATAGATGAATTCTATCAAGATTTTCAACCACGATTAGAAAAAGCAGAACAAGAGATGGAAAAAGTGGAAATTAAAGATGAGCCTGCTGGAATAGACTGTGAAAATTGTGGACATGAGATGGTTTATAAGATGGGAAGGTATGGGAAGTTCCTTGCATGTTCCAATTTCCCTGAATGCCGAAATACAAAACCAATATTGAAAAAAATTGGTGTTACTTGTCCGAAATGTAAAGAAGGAGATGTTGTTGAGCGTAAGTCGAAAAAACGCCGTGTATTTTATGGATGTGATCGATATCCAGAGTGTGACTTTGTATCATGGGATAAGCCAATCGCAAGAAGCTGTCCAAAATGTGAATCTCTTCTAGTTGAAAAGAAAAAGAAAAAAGAAACGCAAATTCAATGTACAAATTGTGATTATAAAGAAAGTGAACAACATTAAAACTGCTCCTATATAGGAGCGGTTTTTTCTCGGCAAGTAATCTTTTTTCTCTCACGTAGTGTCACGAAAAAGATCAACGCTATGTATTTTAATGAAAATGTTTAGAAAATAATCATTTTGTTTATACTATTAGTGTTCTTTTCTTAAAATTAAAAACCATGTAAACTTTCATAATCACAAGCTTACATAAGTATCACCCTGGATATAACAATATTTTCAAGGCTTTTTTTCTAAAATGAATAGTGCTTTAAAGTGTGAAACGTATTGCATATAAGATGGATTATGAGCAGTAAATGTTTAGCATGTCTTCCTTAATTCTTTATAAAGTGAGTGCTAAACCTACGCTGTGGAAAACACTCGCTTTCCACGGGGAACGCTTCAGCCTCCTCGCGAGCAAAAAGCGCTCGCTGTGGGGTCTTCAGACTGTTCCTTTTCCCGCAGGAGTCTCGCATTTTCCACAGCTTCAAATAGTTTGACTAACATGAAAGAAGATATGATTCGAAATTTATAATTATATTGAAATTCGACAATCCATTGCTTCATTGCAACGTATTTGCAACGTATTTTCTTCAAAAATGGTATAGGCAAAAAGGCATATCATCAGCGGAGGAAAAACACGAAGACTCCTGCGGGAAGTAGGAGATCGGTGAGACCCCACAGGGCGCTAGCCCGAGGAGGCTCACCACTCCCCGCGGTAAAGTAGACACTGTGAAAACATAAGTTTGAACAGATGTCGCACTTATGCCCCTGGTGAAAGCGTAGTGTTTTTCCGTAGCGATAATTATAGCTAAAAACTATTGCGCATTATATAGATTATGCGCAGTAGAAAACGACAAAGTATGCGAAAAGTGCCATTTTCAAAACAGGCGATTGCTGTATGACAAGTGACCATAAGTAAAAAGGTTTACTTTATAAGGGTTGTTAATTGACTATTCGATTTAGAACAGATATAATATCGCATTGGTAAGTTAATTTCCTTGACAGATAATTGAAGGAAAAAGGAATACCTACCATCAATTCAGAATTTTATTACAATTTTGTTAAATTTATTGCTTTCACTTTTGGACTATGTTATGATTTATTCGCTGTATAGCGGGGTGAAAAATTGAATACAATGGATCAACTTTCCAAAGCATTTGTGGAGTATTTACAAATTGAAAAAAATGCATCACCATACACGATAAAATATTATCGAGATGATCTGAATACGTTTTTTTCCTTTTTAAATCAAGAAAACATCGAAAGATTACAGAATGTAGACTACCGTGTTGTAAGGTTGTTCTTAACTACTCTATATGAAAAGAAATTGAATAGAAGGTCTGTATCTAGAAAAATCTCAAGTATAAGAAGTTTCTATACATTTATAGAACGAGAAGGTTTCGTCAAAACGAATCCTTTTATTCAAGTAACATTACCAAGGACAACTAAGCCAATACCAAGTTTTTTATATCAACAAGAATTGGAGAAATTGTTTGATGCAAATGATCTGACAGATCCAATTGGTCAACGGAACCAAGCGATTTTGGAGTTGTTATATGCTACTGGAATGCGTGTAAGTGAATGTGAATCACTAACATTATCTAATATTGATTTCTCCATAGGTACGATATTTGTAAAAGGAAAAGGGCGAAAAGAACGATATATTCCTTTTGGACGATTTGCAGAAATTGCTTTGGAGACCTACATACATGAAGGAAGAAACACACTACAACAAAAAGCAAAGTCAACAACGCAAGCAGTCTTTTTAAATGCTAAGGGAACACCGTTAACAGCCAGAGGGGTACGACATGTTCTAAAAAAGATGGTAGAAAATGCTGCACTTACTGTACATGTTCATCCACATAAATTACGACATACATTTGCAACGCACTTATTAAATGAAGGGGCAGATCTTCGTACAGTGCAGGAACTATTAGGTCATGAAAATCTATCGTCAACACAGATTTATACACACGTTACAAAAGATCATTTGCGAAATGTGTATATGAACAGTCATCCAAGAGCAAAGGATTAACAACTTTATGGAGAGGTGAGGCTAGTGTCGACAGAGATGCATGCCACGACAATATTTGCTATAAGGCATAAAGGACAATGTGCAATGAGTGGTGATGGGCAAGTCACCCTAGGAAATGCTGTTGTTATGAAACATAAAGCCAAGAAAGTACGTACATTATTTAATGGGCAAGTTTTGGCAGGATTTGCTGGATCGGTTGCTGATGCCTTTACTTTATTTGAGAAATTTGAAGGGAAACTGGAAGCATATGACGGTAACTTAGCCAGAGCTTCTGTGGAATTAGCAAAGGAATGGCGTAGTGATAAAGTGCTGCGTAAATTAGAAGCAATGCTTATTGTGATGAATAAAGAGAACATGTTTTTAGTTTCAGGTACTGGAGAAGTAATCGAACCAGACGATGGAATATTGGCTATAGGTTCTGGTGGTAATTTTGCTTTAAGTGCTGGTAGGTCATTAGCCAGACATTCAGATCTTAGTGCAAAAGAAATTGCTCAAACTGCTTTAGAAATTGCTGGGGAAATCTGTGTGTTCACCAATGACCAAATCACACTGGAGGTACTTGAATAGTAAGGAGGCCTTTGAAGAACATGGGTATAGATCTTACTCCAAAACAAATTGTAGATCGCCTGGATCAATATATAATTGGTCAAAACGATGCAAAGAAATCTGTGGCGGTAGCATTACGTAATCGGTATCGTCGCATGCAGCTTGATGATTCCATCAAGGAAGAAATAGTACCGAAGAATATCTTGATGATTGGTCCAACAGGTGTTGGAAAAACAGAGATTGCTAGAAGGCTTGCCAAATTAGTTGGTGCGCCGTTCATTAAAGTGGAAGCAACAAAATTCACTGAAGTTGGTTATGTTGGTCGAGACGTTGAGTCAATGGTCCGCGACCTCGTAGAAATGTCTTTACGTATGGTCAAAGAGGAAAAAATGCAAAAGGTTCGGAATAAAGCAGAACAAGAAGCAAATAAAAAACTTGTCGAGCTTTTAGTACCGAAAGCAAAAAAAGAACAAACGATGAAAAATCCGTTTGAAATGTTGTTTTCTGCTCAACCTGATCAGGATGAAGATGATCAGGAAAAGACACAAAATGACGAGATTCGTAATAAACGGAAGCGAGTAGAGCACCAATTAGCACTTGGCGAATTAGAAGATCAAATGGTAACAGTTGAAATTGAAGAAATGTCTTCTTCTATGTTTGACATGCTTCAAGGTTCGGGTATGGAACAAATGGGAATGAATATGCAGGATGTATTTGGGCAATTCATGCCAAAGAAAAAGAAAAAACGAAAGTTACCTGTTTCTGAAGCACGGAAAGTGTTGACACAACAAGAGGCGCAAAAGCTTGTAGATATGGAAGAGGCAGCACAGGAAGCGATTCAACGTGCAGAACAATCAGGTATTTTATTTATTGATGAAATTGACAAGGTCACAGGCCAACAAGAGAATTCCCCAAATGTTTCACGAGAAGGGGTACAAAGAGATATCCTTCCAATTGTAGAAGGTTCAACTATTGTAACGAAACATGGTCCTGTAAAAACAGATCATATGCTGTTTATTGCAGCTGGTGCATTTCATATTGCAAAACCTTCTGATTTGATTCCGGAACTGCAAGGACGTTTCCCGATCAGAGTAGAATTAGAGAAGTTATCTGTAGAGGACTTCAAACGAATTTTAAATGAACCATCTAATGCTTTATTAAAACAATACCAAGCTTTGTTAGAAACAGAAGGTATAAATGTTGTGTTTACCGACAAAGCTGTAGATAGATTGGCAGAAATTGCTTTTCACGTAAATCAGGATACAGATAATATCGGTGCTAGAAGGTTACACACCATATTAGAAAAACTAGTAGAAGATTTATCATTTGAAGCACCTGATATTAATATGGAAACAATTGAAATTACACCTGATTATGTAGATTCCAAATTAGCATCTATCGTCAAAAATAAAGACTTAAGTCAATTTATATTATAAAATTTTTAAATACTGAATGGAGGATCATTAATGGAACTATTAGACCGCGCAAGAAAAATTAATGCAATGTTACAAAAAGCCACTGGTAAGTCAGTAAATTTTAATGATATGTCAGCTACCCTACGTGATGTGATTAAAGGGAATGTGTTTATTCTAAGTAGAAGAGGTAAATTATTAGGGTATGCCATTAACCAAGAAATTGAAAATGAGCGTATGAAAACAATGTTAGAAGAACGCCAATTTCCAGAAGAATATACAGAAGGTTTATTTAACATACATGAAACAACAGCAAATCTGGATATTGAAAGCCCATATACAGCATTCCCAGTTGAAAATAAAGAACTATTTCAAAATGGGTTAACAACAATTGTTCCTATTATTGGTGGAGGAGATCGATTAGGTACCTTAGTGCTAAGTAGATTACAGGATAGTTTTAACGATGACGATTTACTTCTTGCAGAATATGGTGCAACTGTTGTTGGGATGGAAATTTTACATGAAAAAACAGAAGAAATTGAAATGGAAGCAAGAAGTAAAGCTGTTGTTCAAATGGCAATTAGTTCTCTATCCTACAGTGAGTTGGAAGCAATTGATCATATCTTCGAAGAGTTAAATGGTAAAGAAGGACTGCTTGTGGCAAGTAAAATTGCAGATCGAGTAGGTATTACAAGATCTGTGATTGTAAATGCACTACGTAAATTAGAAAGTGCTGGAGTTATCGAATCTAGATCACTTGGGATGAAGGGAACATATATAAAAGTTCTAAACGATAAATTCTTAGTTGAGTTAGATAAATTACGTTCCAGATAAACAGAATATAAAATTAGAAAACTTGGTTATCGCCAAGACCTTACGGCGATAGCCTTAGTTGCACTTATGCAGAAAGAAAGTTTTATACTTTCCTATCTGACAAAAAACTAGGAGGTAGTTACCTCCTAGTTTTTTTGTTTTGTTAAGAATGTTACAAATTTACAACATTTTTGTCGAATCTATGTATTTCTTGTCGTAGAGCGTTACAATAAATCGTGAGTTATTTGTAAATGATTACCATCTTTTAGTCCTAGATAATTTTAACTAAAATCTTACCAACTAGAGAATTTTGTCGAAATGTGATGGACTTTACACTATAGATAAATTACAATATTCGTATGTATTACTATAATTATGTCCGTTCCGTCAATTTTTTCCCGAGGAGGTTTTGAATGATGGATTTTTTCGGAGGAACCATTCGTTCATTAGAAAGCTCATTGGATTACGCAACGATGAAAAATCGTACAATATCCAACAATATTGCCAATGTGAATACACCTAACTACAAAGCAAAAGAAGTTACATTTAATAATGTGTTACAGGATGAGCTTTCATCTTCTATCAATGCAAAACGGACTAATGCAAAACACATTCCGTTTCAACAAAATGGAGAAACTAAATCATTTCACATTTCTACAAAAAATAATACCACTTATAACCATAATGGGAATAATGTAGATATTGATAAAGAGATGACCGAACTAGCAAAAAACCAAATCTACTATCAAAGTTTAGTTGATCGAATTAATGGTAAATTTAGCAGCTTACAAACTGTTATTAGAGGAGGGAATTAAGAATGTCTATATTCCATTCTATCAATAATAGTGCAAGTGCATTAACTGCACAACGACTACGGATGGATGTTGTGTCTTCCAATATTGCGAATGCACAATCAACACGTGCTACGATAAATGAAGATGGGGGATTTGAACCATATAGAAGAAAAATGGTAGAAGTTGCACCAAAGGACCAACATTTTCAAAGTTTTTTACAAAGGGCTGCAAATACCTCTTCTAATCCCGGTAATGGGGTAAAAGTGACGGGGATCGTTGAGGATCAAGCTCCATTTAAGGTAGTTTATAATCCGAATCATCCAGATGCAAATGAGAATGGATATGTCGAGCTTCCAAACGTTGACCCACTAAAAGAAATGGTTGATTTAATGAGTGCAACGAGGTCTTACGAAGCAAATATCACTTCTTTAAATGCAAGTAAAAATATGTTAATGAAAGCTTTAGAAATAGGAAAATAGTAGGAGGATTGCATAATGAGCCAATTTGTTAATGGAATCACAACACCAGCAATGGCCCAGCCACTAACAAAGAAACCAACTGTTTCACCTGGAGAGGCACAAGCAAATTTTGCCAATGTGTTAAAGTCTGCTGTTGAGCAAGTTAATGATGCACAACAAGCCTCAGATAAAAAAACACAAAGCTTAGCAAGTGGAAATATTGATGACCTGCATGATGTGATGATCACTGCACAAAAAGCTAGTATTACGTTAGACACCGCTGTTCAGGTACAGAAAAAAGTAGTGGATGCTTACAATGAAGTTATGAGAATGCAAGTATGATTATGTTCTAGAGTTTTAGAATTTGGCGGGGGAATATATGAAGGAAAAAATGATGAATTTCAAAGATAAAGTGACATCGTTTTGGTCAAACCGTTCAAAAACTCAAAAAGGGATCTTTTTTGGTTCTATCGGTATCGTCTTTGTTTTGATCATAGCGATAGTATTATTTACGTCTAATTCTAAATACGTTCCACTATATAATGATTTGTCACTACAGGAAGTTGGACAGATTAAAGCAGAACTAGATGCCAGAGGAGTTCCTTACGAGATTGAAGAAGGTGGAACAACGATAACGGTGCCCAGTGAACAGGTAGATAATTTACTTGTAGATCTTGCAGGTCAAGGCATCCCGAATAGCGGGAATATAGATTATTCGTTTTTTAGTGAAAATGCTTCATGGGGTATTAGTGACAATGAGTTTGATGTTATGAAATTAGATGCCATGCAAACGGAATTAGCAAATCTAATGCGTGGAATAGAAGGAATCAATAATGCTGAAGTGATGATAAATGTGCCAGAGGACCCTGTGTTTGTAAGTGACACAGCTGAAGAAACCTCCGCTTCGATTGTTCTTAATACACAGCCAGGATATGAATTTCAAGGAAACCAAATAAATTCTTTATATCATCTCGTGTCAAAGGCTGTTCCGAATCTACCAGAAGAAAATATTGTCATTATGAACCAGTACTTTGAATACTACGATCGTAATGCGCAAGACGGATATGGAACGCAGGATGTTTATGCCAATCAACAAGACATTAAAAAAGATGTTGAGCGTGACATTCAACGTAGATTACAGCAGATGTTAGGGACAATGGTTGGCCAAGATAATGTTATTGTCTCCGTTACAGCAGACCTTGATTTCACCCAAGAAAATCGGGTAGAGGAGCTTGTGGAACCGGTAGATTTAGAGGAAATGGAAGGATTACCTGTAAGTATTGAATCAATACAAGAATCATATACTGGAACTCCTCCTGAAGGGGGAATAGAAGGTACTGGTGATGAAGATGTTCCAGGATATGAAGGTACTGTTAATGGAAATGATGGAGAATATGAGTTAAATAAAGAGACGATTAATAACGAATTTAATAGAGTTCGAAAAGAGATTGCAGAAAGTCCTTATAAAATAAGAGATCTTGGGATTCAAGTTGCAGTAGACAATGTTCAACAACGTGATGGTGAAAATATACAATACCTAAGTCAGCAAGAGGAAGAAGCTGTCCAATCGGGTATTTCTTCAATATTAAACTCTATGGTAACGACCTCAATAGACAAAGAGTATGGCGAAATACAACCGGAAGAAAAAGTCTCGATTGTTTTTCAAGAGTTTAGTGGAAGTAAAGGAACTTCACCAACAACTGGGCCTGTAATTCCAACTTGGATGTATGTTGTAGGCGGACTATTATTAGCGATTATTATTGTTCTTGTTATTCTCCTACTTCGAAACCGTAAAAATGAGGAAGAAGAAATAATAGAAGAGACAACCGTACCCATTACAGAGGAAAAAGAAATACCAGATATTCCAGTTAATGAGGATTCAGAAGAAGTTATACGTAAAAAACAACTCGAGAAAATGGCGAAAGAAAAACCAGAGGATTTTGCCAAACTATTAAGAAGCTGGATTTCAGAAGATTAGGAGGGAGATAAAGGTGGTCAGACAACAATCATTAACAGGAAAACAAAAAGCAGCAATACTTCTAATCTCCCTTGGTCCAGATGTGTCAGCTCAAGTCTATAAACACTTAACAGAGGAAGAAATTGAAAAACTGAGTTTAGAAATATCATCGGTTCAAAAAGTGGAATCGAATACGAAAGAAGATGTTCTTGATCAATTTCACCAGCTGGCATTGGCACAAGATTATATTGCACAAGGTGGAATAGGATATGCAAAAACAGTATTAGAAAAAGCGTTCGGGAAACAAGAAGCAGATGGCATTATTAATCGTTTAACATCTTCCTTACAAGTTAGACCGTTTGATTTTGCCAGAAAAGCAGATCCGCAACAAATATTAAATTTTATTCAAAATGAGCATCCACAGACCATTGCACTTGTCTTATCCTATTTGGATGCAGAACAAGCAGGACAAATTCTATCGGAATTGCCAACAGATATGCAGGCTGATATAGCAAAACGGATTGCATTAATGGATTCTACTTCACCTGAAATTATTAGCCAAGTGGAACAGATTTTAGAACGAAAAATATCTTCTTCCATAACAGAAGACTACACACAAACTGGAGGCATTCAATCTGTCGTAGAGGTGTTAAACGGGGTAGACCGTAGTACAGAACGAACGATATTAGATGCATTAGAAATACAAGACCCTGAATTGTCAGATGAAATTAAAAAACGGATGTTTGTATTTGAAGATATTGTAATCCTAGATAATCGTGCCATTCAACGGGTTATTCGTGAAGTGGACAATGATGACTTACGTTTGTCCTTGAAAGTAGCTAGTGATGAAGTGAAGGAAATAGTCTTTAAGAACATGTCACAACGTATGGCCGATACATTCAAGGAAGAGATGGAGTATATGGGTCCAGTTCGCCTACGAGATGTAGAAGAAGCGCAAACAAGGATTGTGACTACGATTCGCCGCTTAGAAGAAATCGGGGAAATTGTCATCGCACGTGGTGGAGGAGATGATATCATTGTCTAGTTTGCAAGAAAAAGTAATCAAAATTAGACCGATTGAGCGAAAAGCGTCAATTCCAGACAAACAGGAAGAGCAGGACAATTTACACCACGAATACAAATTATTAGAAACACAGATTGCCGAAGCGAAACAAACACTAGCCGATTTGCAACAAGAACAAGATGCACTGCTCCAAGAAACAAATGAAAAAATTAACCAAGCAAAATCAAATTGGGAAACAGAAAAAAAGCAATTAATGGATGAGGCACAACAACAAGGATACAATGTAGGTTTTGACAAAGGGAAAGAAACAAGTCTAGAACAGTATCAGAACTTAATAGAACAAGGTAATCATATCGTTACGACTGCGCAAAAAGATTATTATACTACCGTTGAACAAAGCGAGGAAACGATTGTAACGTTGTCCATTCAAATTGCTGAAAAAATAGTAAAGCAACACCTAGCTTCAAATGCTGATGCATTTTTACCAATTGTAAAAGGTGCATTAAAAGAACTAAAGGATTTTGCTTCCATAGCTATTTATGTAAGTCCAGAAAAGTATGCATTTCTCATGGATCAAAAAGATGAATTAGTAAGCTATATTGATGCAGAAACGAAGCTGTCGATCTATTGTAAACAAGAATTGGAGCCTGATAGTTGTCTGATTGAACACCCGTATGGTCAGATTGATGCCAGTGTTGATACACAGTTAGAGCAAATTAAACAAGTGTTACACGAACTTGCGAGTGAGGAATAGGTGATGTATAAAAATCAGTATGAAGCTGCCATTGAACAAGTCGATACGTATAAACGGTATGGAAAAGTGTTGCGAATTGTCGGATTGATGATTGAATCACAAGGACCAGATGCAAACATTGGGGATGTGTGCTATATCCATACAGCAAATCAACGAAAGCAACCTGTTTTATCAGAAGTGGTTGGATTTAAAAAAGAAAAAATTATTTTAATGCCATACGGTGAAGTGAGAGAAATAGGACCAGGTTGTTTAGTTGAATCAACTGGAAAACCATTGACCGTTAAAATTGGCCGAAGCCTAATCGGACAAGTAGTTGATTCCATCGGCAGACCTTTAGATGGTTCTAAATTACCAAAAGGTCTTTCGAATTATTTAACAGAACAATCTCCACCTAACCCCTTATCACGAACAGCAATTTCTGAGCCTATTCAAGTAGGGGTAAAAGCGATTGATACGATGTTATCGGTAGGAAAAGGCCAACGAATTGGTATTTTTGCAGGAAGTGGTGTTGGAAAAAGTACACTACTAGGGATGATTGCTCGCAATAGTAGTGCAGATATTAATATTATTGCTCTAATCGGAGAGCGTGGACGTGAAGTCCGTGAATTCATTGAAAACGAATTAGGCGAACAAGGTCTTGCAAAATCAATTGTTGTAGTTGCCACGTCAGATCAACCCGCATTAATGCGTATTAAAGGAGCATATACCGCAACAGCCATTAGTGAATACTTTCGAGATTTAGGTTTTCAAGTGAACTTAATGATGGACTCAGTTACTCGAGTAGCAATGGCACAACGGGAGGTAGGTTTAGCTACAGGGGAACCACCAACCACAAAAGGGTATACACCATCTGTTTTTGCTACACTACCGAAATTATTAGAACGAACTGGTACAAGCGATACGGGAACTATCACAGCCTTTTATACCGTGTTAGTAGATGGGGATGACATGAATGAACCTATCGCAGATACAGTCAGGGGAATATTAGATGGTCACTTTGTACTAGATCGCAAGCTCGCAGAACAAGGACAGTTTCCCGCTATCAATATTTTAAAATCTATTAGTCGTGTGATGAATCATATCGCAACCAAAGAACATTTGGATGCAAGTCAACAGCTCCGAACCCTACTAGCAACTTATGAAGAAAATAGTGAACTAATTCAAATTGGAGCCTATAAACGTGGTACTGATCAGACGATTGATAAAGCCATTATGTACTATCCAAAAATTCAAGACTTTTTAAAACAAGGGATTCACGATTACCATACGTTGCAAGAGTCCATTGAACAAATGCAACAACTGCTTCTTGGGGGTGCTAAAAGATGACAAATACAGTAACCTTAACAAAAATCTTACACATACGAGAAAGAGAAAAAAAAGATGCACAAAAGGCTTATCAACATGCGATGGATAGCTTTGAAGATATCGCAACACAATTATATACACTTTTAAAGAAAAAAGAAGATGCTGAAAAAGCCTATGATCATTACTTACAATCGACGGCACCAATTGATAGATTAAAAGAACAATCAAACTACATTGAACGCTTAAGTCAACAGATTGTACATTTACAACAAAAAGTACAACAGGCTAGAAACCAAATGAATGGTAAACAGGATCAATTAACCAAAGCACACGTAGAAGTAAAAAAATTTGAGAAGCTTATTGAAAACCGTGAACAAAAACAAGCAGCAAGGCAAAAGCAAATGGAAAATATAGCGATGGATGAAACATCAGTTCAACAATTTTTAAGCTATCAGACTAGGTGAATATTATGGCAAATCAAGCAAAAGAAGAAAAAAAGAAATTACATCCGATTGTATGGTTCTTTTTTGCAATTATTATTCCACTCATCGTTGTCATTACGTTAACGGTTATTATTTTATCTGTGTCAGGATTTAATGTTTTGGACTGGACAAAAGAGAAAGTAAATAATATCCCTGTTTTATCGAATGTTGTCACAACAGAAGAGGAAAGGGAAGAAGAAACAAAAGACGACAATAATAACGAAAAGTTGACAGAACAGTTGGCAAGTAAGGATCAAGAGATAGAGGGTTTAAACCAAGAAATTAGACAATTTGAATCGATTATTGAGCAAATGGAACAAGAAATAGCTCGATTAGAGGGGAATATAGAGGACGCAGAAGCTGAGACAGCAGAAGAACAATCATCTTCAGAATCGACGAAAACGATCGCTAAATCATTTGAAGAGATGGATAATGGACAAGCGGCATCCATTATGGAAACAATGGGAACAGACTTAGCTGTATCCATTTTAAAAGAAATTTCTGATGATGTGCGTGGTAGTATTTTTGATGAAATGGACCCAGAGATCGCAGCTGAATTAACACAGTCATTTGTTGAAAGTAACTAAATAACTTACCTTGAAAGGGGGTGAAAAAGGTGAATGGAATGGCAATGGTTTTTCAACAATTGGTTCCCAAGCAAGCATCTAGTTTGCAAGTTCAATCATCTAATCTGCGTAAACCAGTAAATAATGAGGGAAATGCTTTTGGACGTTTATTAGGAGAAATGCAGGGAAATGAATCGGATGATAAATGGAACTTGATGGAACTTCTCTCATCCTTGCCTGACAATGTAAAGGATTCTGTAATGGATATGCTGTCACAAATAGAAAATGGTGAGCACAGTCAGTTAGGTGAATTATCAAAGCTCCTTGAATCTAGTGATTTTAACAAACAGGAAGAGGTATTGAAAAAGCTAGGTACATTACTAGATAATCAAATGCCTATTCAACGTACAGAAAATGATTCAATGTTAATCGGTAATCCGATCATGCAAAAAGTGGAAAATTTAATTTCTAGTGACGAACAGGTGCAAAGTGAGTTAGCAGCTCTTGTTAAAAAAATAGTGCCATTACTACAAGATGTGCAGAAAGCATCAACTCTGCAGGATATACAAAGAATAGCACCATCTATTCTAAAGCTATTAGAACAATGGACAGCACTAGATAAAAAATTGCAATCCCAACAAGGATCAAATACGTTAATTGATACTGCCTTTTCAAAAGTAGATCAGTCGTCAAAAGAACAAGCAATTTGGAAAGAGCTAATTCAAGCGTATCAAAAGCGGGATCAACTGGTGGCCAAACAGCAATATAATGCAAATGCAACAATCACCAGTAAGGATGTAGTGAAATGGTTGCAAAAAGCCTTTTCGAATCAATTGGCAAATACCGAGAATTCAAATGGTGTGTCATTCACAACAAATGCACCAATGTCACGAATTGAACAATATGTTATCCAGGTGAATCCGACACAGAGATCTAAATCGGTTGATCAACAATTGATAAATGAATTCCAAAAAGTAATGAAAACAAGTCAGTTCTTATCGATGAGTAATGGGAATTCACAACTCGCTATTAGGTTACAGCCGGACACACTTGGAGATATGATGGTTCGATTTACACAAGTAAATGGTGAAATGACAGTCAAAATTCTAGTTTCATCGGTAGCCGCAAAAGAGATGTTAGAGTCTAACTTACATCAGTTAAAAAACATGTTTTCACCACACCAAGTAACGATTGAAAGACAGGATCTGCAAACACAGCAATCACAAAATCTGAATGCCGATCAAGAAGATCAATCGATGAGCGAGCAAGATCAAGATCAGTCAAACCAATTTGATGAGTCTGATGAACATCGAGAAGGAGAGCAGGAGGATTTTGAAACACAATTCCAAGATATATTACAAAAAGAGGAAGTGTAGGTGAATAAATTGACTACCATAGATCCATCTTTGTACTTAAAAAATCAAACGACAGAAAGAACACCAAGTCCTAATCTCGGGAAAGATGAATTCTTGAAAATTTTAATGACACAATTACAAAATCAAGATCCATTAAAACCAATGGAAGATAAAGAATTCATTTCACAGATGGCATCTTTTTCTTCACTGGAGCAAATGATGAATATGACCAGCTCCATTGATCAGCTAGTCGCAAACCAAACTGTTTCTCCTATTATTGAGTATAGTCATATGATTGGAAAGGAAATTTCTTATCAAAGGTACAACAAAGAAACAGGGGAGCAAGAAGATATTGAAAAAAGCAGTGTAATTGCTGTTAGTCAAGATGAAGGTTATGCCGTTCTTGAGTTGAAAAATGGTGAAAAGATATATGCTGATGATGTTGTAAAAGTGAGCGAACCACAAAAAGAGACAGGTGAGCGTGAAGAAACCTCATCTGAAGTGGATGATATAGAAGGAAGTGAATAACATGGATCATCGTATTCATTCCATTCAGCCACACCATACAGTACATATCCCAAATGTCAAAAAACAGGAATCAAAACAATCATCAAACCTAAATTTTCGGGATATTTTGCAGCAACAACAAGATTTAAAAGTGAGTAAACATGCACAGCAACGAATGGATGAACGAAATATTCAATTGAATGAGAAACAGTGGAATACGATTACTGCAAAAATTGGAGAAGCAAAACAAAAAGGTGTGACCGATTCATTAGTGTTAACAAATGATACAGCACTATTAGTAAGTACAAAGAATAATACCGTTGTAACCGCAATGAATCGAGAAGAAGCAACTAGTAAAATTTTCACAAACATTAATGGAACCATTCTAATTAATGAATAGGCTGGACCCTTTTGGGAGGCCTTAAGCTGTTGACTGATTGATACAGCTTCACGCTATTTTAATAAAAGGGGAGAATGATAAAATGCTACGTTCAATGTATGCTGGAATTTCTGGAATGAAAAACTTCCAAACCAAATTAGATGTAATCGGAAATAACATTTCAAATGTGAACACGTCTGGCTTTAAAAAAGGGCGGGTTACATTTCAAGATATGATGAGTCAAATGACTTCTGGTGCACAAGGACCAACAGATACACGAGGTGGGGTAAACCCGGCACAAGTTGGTTTAGGTTCACAACTTGGATCAATTGATAATATTCATACCCAAGGTTTCCGCCAAACAACAAACAATCCACTTGATTTTGCCTTAGAAGGAGATGGGATGTTTGTGGTTGCGGAAGGATTTGAGGGGAATGGAGGTAATGTGAACCTAGATGATGTTAGTGTATCCTATACACGTGCTGGGAATTTTTATTTAGATGAGACAGGAAACATTGTGAATCCACAAGGTCTTTATTTGATGGGGTTCTCGGCAGCTGGAGAAGGACAAACAGCAAGTGTTATCAATGATGAAGAAGGTAATCCATTAGCTTTGGTCATTTCAGATGAAGATAATATTGTAAGTGTAACTGAAGTTGATGAAGAAGGTAATCTAGGTAATAATAATGTATCACCTAATACTGATGATACTTATCTATTAAATGGTGAGGACATAACGATCACCCTTGATGAAACAATATCCGCTAGTATTAATGGCACCACTCTTGATGTTAATGAGGGAAAAATCAATCCATTTGTTACCAGCCCAATCAACATCCCTGACACAGCTCAAAGCTTCAGTGTCCAAACTAACGGAACTGTTAATTACATTGACGAAAATGGACAAACCCAAGTCGCTGGTCAAGTTGCTATCGCTAATTTCTCTAACCCAGCAGGTCTGGAAAAAGCAGGAAGCAACCTTTTCCTCAATAGTGAAAATGCTGGTTATAACGGGTTATCGATCCCAGAAACAGAGGGTGTTGCCTCTATTGTTAGTGGTGCACTGGAAATGTCTAATGTTGATTTATCGGAAGAATTCACAGAGATGATAACAGCACAACGTGGATTCCAGGCAAATACCAAAATCATTACAACATCAGATGAAATATTACAAGAACTTGTTAACTTAAAAAGATAAGTAAGGGGGGAGGGAGTACCATTTAAGTAATTTCTGACTTCTCGGTACTCCCGCCAATTTATGATTCGCTTAACCAGATTAAATGGTGAACGATTTACTTTAAATGCATTTATGATCGAACAAATACAGTCCCATCCAGACACGACAATTACCTTAACAAGTGGAAAAAAATTAGTTGTGAAAGACTCAGAAGCAACCGTTATGGAGTTGGTAACATCATTTTATAGGCGTGTAGGATTGGTTGGATGGCAACAGCAGGTAGGTGATGAAGATTGAGTGGGCTTGTGAAAACAATGATCACTTCACTTATTAGTTTACTCGTAATTGGCATCATAGCCCTTGCTGTTTTCTTATACCTTACAAATGAAAAAGAAGCTAGTGGTGAACAAACCATTGATGATATAGTGGAATACTCTTATGAAACATCAGATATAACGACCGATTTAGAGGATGGTACATTTGTAAGGATTCAATTTCAAATTGTGACGGATGGAAAAGATGCAAAAGAAGAAATTTCCAAGCGTGAATTTCAGTTGAAAAATATCTTAATTAAAGAGTTAGCAACCATGAATGAGGAAGATTTTAAAGCAGGCCTATCTGATATTGAAGATGTCGTACAGCTACGGCTAAATGAATTGATGACAGAGGGTAAAGTTACCGATGTATATACGATTAATAAGATTTTACAATAGGCTTAAAACTCCAATATGGAGGTGAGGAATTCTTGGTAGAAGAGGTACTGTCGCAAAATGAGATAGATGAACTATTATCAGCCATATCTTCGGGTGAAATGAATGCCGATGAATTAAAGAAAGAAGAAAAAGAAAATAAAGTTCGCGTGTATGATTTTAAACGTGCGTTACGATTTTCGAAAGATCAAATTCGGGGGTTAGCACGTATCCACGAAAATTATGCTCGGTTATTAACAACCTTTTTCTCCGCGCAATTACGAACATATGTCAATATCTCAGTTGCGTCGGTTGATCAAATCCCTTATGAAGAATTTATAAGGTCTGTTCCTGAAATGACCATATTGAATATATATAGTGTTGCCCCGTTAGATGGGCGCATGGTAATGGAGATTAATCCCAATATTGCCTATTCGATGCTAGATCGATTACTTGGCGGAAGAGGTAGTAGTGTCAGTAAAGTAGAAAAGTTGACCGAAATTGAAACGTTATTAATGTCACAGTTATTTGAAAAGTCGATTGTTAATTTACAAGAAGCATGGGAATCGCTAATCGAAATTGATCCAGTGTTAGAGGATTTTGAAGTAAATCCACAGTTTTTGCAAATGGTTTCTCCTAATGAAACAGTAATTGTTGTATCATTAAATACGACAATCGGGAATGAAAGTGGCATGATTAATATTTGTATTCCCCATATTGTATTAGAGCCTATAATTTCAAAACTGTCCGCGCATTACTGGATGCAATCGAAACCAAAAGATCGTGATCCTGAAGCGTATAGTAAATTAACAGATAATATTCAAGAAGTAGAGGTAGAAGCGACAACAATATTAGGGAAAGCTTCTATTAATATAGAGCAGTTTTTGCAGCTACAAAAAAAGGACGTTATTGCTTTAGACCAATCGATTGAAAAACCATTAACCTTAACTATTAATAAGGAACCAAAATTTTATGTACAGCCAGGTAAATATAAAAATAAATTATCTGCACAAGTACTGGAGGATATAAAAGGGGTGAATGAATTTGATGAATGATGATGGAATGCTTTCCCAAGATGAAATAGATGCACTGTTAAAAGGGAACGAGGAGGAAGTCGAAACCCCAAACAATAAAGAAAAGGTAGAAGATTACTTATCAACAATTGAAATAGATACATTGGGTGAAATTGGAAATATTTCGTTTGGTAGTTCTGCTACAACACTATCAACACTATTAAATCAAAAAGTAGATATCACAACACCTGAAGTAACGGTGATTAAACTTGAAGAAGCAAAGGAAGCGCTGAACTTTGACCATATTACAATTCAAGTTGACTATATAGAAGGGTTCTCAGGCCAAAATGTGCTTATTATGAAAACAGAGGATGCTACCATTATTTCTGATATTATGCTAGGTGGAGATGGTACAAATCCAGATGAGACCCTAAATGAAATTCATATTAGTGCTGTCCAAGAAGCGATGAATCAAATGATGGGTGCTGCAGCAACAAGTATGTCTACTGTTTTTAGCAAACGTGTTGACATATCACCACCTACTATTGAGGAAATAGACCTTGATCGTAAGGATGAGGCACCATTGGATGACGATCCACTTGTTAAAGTGTCATTTCGGCTAAAGATTGGTAATTTGATAGACTCTAATATTATGCAGTTGATTCCAGTTCAATTTGCTAAGGAGCTAGCAGGACAATTGCTAAACCCAACGGAGTTAACAGAATCTACTCAAGATCAAACGCAACCAGAAATGGATTTTGCCAATATCGCAAAAGAAGAAGCGGCTGTAACGATGGAACAGCCAGTGAAAGATACAGCTCAGCCTGAACCAGCGGTAGCAAGTACTTCAATGGCAAATCAACCGCAAGCAACGAATGCACAACCACAATTTTTAGGAAATCAACTGAATCAAAATAACGCACAAATACAACAAGCCACTTTTTCTAATTTTGAACAGGAAGCGTTAAATAAGAATGAACAACGTAACCTTGATATGTTAATGGACATACCGTTAAAAGTGACAGTAGAACTCGGAAGAACGAAACGTACTGTGAAAGACATTCTCGACTTAACGTCTGGTTCGATTATTGAACTTGATAAATTAGCAGGAGAACCTGTTGATATACTTGTCAATGATAAATTAGTTGCAAAAGGGGAAGTGGTTGTAATCGATGAAAATTTTGGTGTACGAGTTAGTGACATCTTAAGTCAATCCGAAAGATTAATGAAATTAAAATAGATTACTAGGGGGATGTAACAAAATGGCTAATAGTATTTTAATTGTAGATGATGCAGCATTTATGCGAATGATGATCAAGGATATTCTAGAGAAAAACGGCTTTAAAGTAGTTGGAGAGGCTCAGGATGGAAATGAAGCAGTTGAACAGTATAATGAATTAAAACCTGACCTTGTCACAATGGATATTACAATGCCAGAAAAAGATGGAATTACAGCATTAAAAGAAATTAAACAATCCAACCCAGATGCAAAAATAATTATGTGTTCTGCTATGGGGCAACAAGCAATGGTAATTGATGCGATTCAAGCCGGTGCTAAAGATTTTATTGTGAAGCCATTTCAAGCAGATCGTGTGATTGAAGCAATCCAAAAGGCGTTGAACTAAGAAATGAGTGAGCATGGTGAATACAAAGACCTATCTACGTATATGTATGCTATTTATACTCCTAGTAAGTAGCATGGTATCTGTTGTACAGGCAGAAACACCAAGTATACCAAATGTATCGGACTGTTTAGAAGAAGGTGCAGATTGTCCCGATGAAGAACCTTCATCGATTAATGACACAGAAAACGAAACAAATGAGGAAAGTAATGGAAATGGGAATGATGAAGTAGTTGGCGGAAGTACTGGACCTTTATTTTTTGATTTTATCAAGCTAATTTTCGCTTTACTATTAGTACTAGCACTCATTTACTTTTTATTAAAGTTTGTCAATAAGCGAAATAAGCTATTTTCTAATGTGAAAGCATTAGATAACCTTGGTGGCATATCAGTTGGAACAAATAAGTCCATTCAGATTATACGTATCGGCTCACGCTTTTTTGTAATTGGTGTAGGGGACAACATCGAAATGTTACAAGAGATAACGGATGAAGAACTGATTAATGATTTAACGCAACAGAAGGATGTGGGAGGTTTTGATCCAAATGGGTTTATATCCTCCTTTTTACAAAAACGATCAAATCCTTCTAAGGACGATGGTAGTACAAACCAATCCAACCAAACATTTAAAAAGTTGTTTACAACAGAGTTAGATCAACTGAAACAACAACGCAAAAAAATCATGAACCAGCATAAGGAAGATTACCATGAATGAATTTATTGATATGTTTTCCAATTCTGATCCATCATCTGTTGCAACATCTGTCAAATTATTATTATTGTTAACCGTTCTCTCATTAGCACCTGGAATTTTAATCTTAATGACTAGTTTTACAAGAATTGTCATCGTTTTGTCGTTTGTGCGAACATCATTAGCAACACAACAAATGCCTCCAAACCAAGTGTTGATTGGGTTAGCATTGTTCTTAACTTTTTTTATCATGGCTCCAACATTTAGTGAGATTTATGAAGAGGCATTACAGCCACTTTTTGATGAAGAAATAACATTAGACGAGGCATATGATCAAGCCAGTATACCAATAAAAGACTTTATGGCTCAACATACAAGGCAAAAGGACTTAGCACTGTTTATGAATTATGCAGAGATGGATAGACCAGAAACTGTACAGGATATTCCATTAACAACATTAGTGCCCGCTTTTGCGATTAGTGAGTTAAAAACCGCATTTCAAATGGGTTTTATGATATTTGTTCCCTTCTTAATTATCGATATGGCAGTTGCCAGTGTTCTAATGTCTATGGGAATGATGATGCTACCACCAGTAATGATTTCTTTGCCATTTAAAATACTATTGTTTGTCTTAGTAGATGGTTGGTACTTAATTACACACTCATTACTAGAGGGTTTTTAATGTTAGGTTTATAAATTGTTCCAAAAGGAGGTTGTGTTTGCTTGAGTAGGGAGTATGTTTTAGCGTTAGCTGAAAATGGCGTTTATACCATATTATTGATAACAGGTCCCTTATTATTGTTAGCATTAGCGGTTGGGCTTTTAGTTAGTATATTCCAAGCCACAACACAAATTCAAGAACAAACACTTGCCTTTATTCCAAAAATAGTTGCTGTGTTAGTAGGGTTAGTATTTTTTGGTCCTTGGATGTTAACAACAATTCTTGATTTCACAGAAAATCTATTTCAAAACTTAAATAGATTTGTAGGGTAGACGACTATGTTAGACATGATCAACTTTTCGACGGTTCCGATGTTTTTACTAGTTTTTGTTCGTGTGATGGCATTTTTCGTAACAATGCCTTTACTTTCTTATCGGACAGTTCCAACACAATTTAAAGTAGGATTTAGTTTTTTTCTTGCCATGGTGATGTTTTATACTATTGAGCCAATAGATCTAATGTTTGATGAACAGTTTCTACTACTATTAATCAAAGAAATTATTGTAGGGTTATTGATTGGGTTACTTGCCTATATTATTCTTTCTGCAGTACAAATTGCAGGCGGTTTTATTGATTTCCAAATGGGATTTGCCATTGCAAATGTGGTAGATCCACAAACTGGTGCTCAAAGCCCGTTAATTGGTCAGTATTTCTATATTTTTGCGTTACTATTTCTTTTATCGGTCGATGGACATCATTTATTAATAGATGGAATTTTTTATAGCTACCAATTAATTCCAATTGATGCGTTTGTTCCTTTTCAGAATGAAGAGAATGTCATGTTTGTCATCGAAACGTTTAATAAAATGTTTCTAATCGCATTTCAAATAGCTATTCCTATTGTGGGCTGTTTGTTTTTAGTGGATGTTGCGCTAGGGATTATTGCTCGAACTGTTCCACAATTAAACGTGTTTGTTGTTGGGTTACCGTTAAAAATATTAGTTAGTTTTCTTGTTATACTCATTTTCCTTAGTCTTTATGTCGTTCTTGTTAAGAATTTGTTTGGCTTTATGTTTGAAGCAATTCGTACACTAATGCAGTTATTCGGAGGTGCTTAACTTGCAATTGAAACTAGATTTGCAATTTTTTGCAGGGGGAGCTGGCGAAAAAACAGAAAAAGCAACTCCGAAGAAAAGACAAGATGAACGAAAGAAAGGGAAAGTGGCCAAAAGTCAAGATGTTAATACAGCAATATTATTGTTATGTAGTTTCATTGTTTTATTTGTATTTGGCAGTATGATGAAAGAAAATCTGACAACGTTATTTGAATACACGTTTACGGAATATATCGAGTGGAATGTAACCGAACAATCCGTCTATCAAGTGTTTGTTAGTGGATCCATTGAAATGGCAAAAATGCTTGCTCCGATCATGATTGTAGCCATTATTGCTGGGCTAGCTGCTAACTTAACACAAATTGGCTTTCTTTATACAACGGAGCCATTAAAAATGGATCTCAAAAAAATTGATCCAATTCAGGGTGCAAAACGTATATTTTCCGTTCGTGCACTTGTGGAGTTATTAAAGTCCCTTTTTAAAATTGTTTTTATTGGGGTCATTACGTTTGCTGTTATTTGGTTATTTAAAGATGATATGATGATGCTCGCATTTAAAAATGCCGATAACGCAGTAGCTTTTTTTGGACAAACAACCATTATCATGGGGATTTCAACTGCTATAGCATTATTGTTTTTATCTATTTTTGATTATGTTTACCAACGATATGATTATGAGAAAAACATGAAAATGTCTAAACAGGACGTTAAAGACGAGTACAAGAACACGGAAGGTGATCCATTAATCAAATCCAAGATTAAAGAAAAACAAAGAGAAATGGCAAACCGACGAATGATGAGTGAAGTCCCAAAAGCAGATGTCGTTATTACGAACCCAACCCATTTTGCCATCGCTATAAGGTATGATGAAAATCAGGCAAGTGCTCCATATGTGATAGCAAAAGGTGCAGATCATTTAGCTTTTCGAATTAAAGAAATTGCTAAAGCGCATGATGTGGTGATGGTTGAAAATAAACCATTAGCTAGGTCCATGTATGATGTGATTGAAATTGGGGATGTCATACCAGAACAATTTTATCAAGCTGTAGCAGAAGTATTAGCCTATGTTTATCGATTAGAAAATAAAGTTTAAGCAATAAGGAGAGACACCTCATGAAGGCACGTGATTTATCCGTTCTTTTAGCTGTTATATTAATTATTATCATGTTAGTCATCCCATTACCTGGGTGGCTCTTAAGTATTCTTATTTTATGTAATATATCGTTAGCACTAATTGTTATTCTTGTATCCATGAATACTCAAGAAGCATTACAGTTTTCAATCTTTCCTTCTCTCTTATTGCTATTAACCTTATTTCGATTAGGACTAAATGTCTCGACTACGCGTTCTATTTTGTCGGAGGCTGATGCTGGTGGTGTTGTCGATACGTTTGGAACATTTGTAATTGGAGATAATCCTTTAGTAGGTTTTGTTGTATTTATTATTCTAGTCATTATTCAATTCTTAGTAATTACCAAAGGTGCTGAGCGTGTATCAGAAGTAGCAGCACGTTTTACATTAGATGCAATGCCAGGGAAACAAATGAGTATCGATGCTGATTTAAATGCTGGCTTAATATCAGAACAACAGGCAAAAGAACGACGAGAAAAAGTCGAAAATGAAGCTGATTTTCATGGGGCAATGGATGGTGCTAGTAAGTTTGTTAAAGGAGATGCAATTGCTGGGATCGTTATCGTTTTAATAAATATTATTTTTGGTTTAATTATTGGCATGGTTCAAATGGACTTATCCTTTCAGGAAGCAATTAATACGTATATGCGTTTAACAGTAGGGGATGGTCTTGTTAGTCAGATCCCTGCCTTATTAATTGCTACTGCAACAGGAATTGTTGTCACACGCGTAAGTAGTAAGGGTAACCTAGGTAGTGATGTCACTGAGCAGTTGCTACAATACCCAAAATTATTATTTATTGCAGCAGGAACCATTTTCTTCTTAGGATTAACGCCAATAAACTTCTTTTTAACGACTATTTTAGCAGGTTTATTAGCACTTAGTGGTTACTTATTGTTGCAACAAGCCAATGAAAAAGATGTACCAGATATAGAAGAAGATGATGAAACAGAGGCATCAGAAATGAAATCACCTGAAAATGTCATCAATTTAATAACAATGGATCCAATTGAATTTGAATTTGGTTATTCATTAATTCCGCTAGTAGATGCTAGTCAAGGTGGCGATCTGTTGGACCGTGTTGTCATGATTCGGAGACAATTGGCAGTAGAACTAGGATTGGTTGTTCCAGTTGTTCGGATACGTGATAATATTCAACTTAACCCAAATGAGTATCGATTAAAGGTGAAGGGAAATGAAGTTGCTTCTGGTGAACTATTATTAGATCATTATCTTGCGATGACACCAGATATGGATGATGACGCCATTGAAGGAATAGATACCAAAGAGCCAGCTTTTGGATTACCAGCAAAATGGATTTCAGAAGAGCAAAAGGATGAAGCAGAATTATCTGGTTATACGGTTGTAGATCCGCCATCTGTGGTTTCCACACATATAACGGAAGCAATTAAGCAACATGCACATTTTTTACTAGGACGTCAAGAAACGAAAGAACTGATCGATCATCTAAAAGAAAATTACCCTATACTCGTAGAAGAAGTGACACCAGAACCATTGTCAGTTGGAGATGTCCAGAAAGTACTTGCTAAACTATTAAGGGAAAATGTGTCTATACGAAATTTACCGATTATATTTGAAACATTAGCAGACTTCGCAAAAATGACTAATGATACAGAGTTATTAGGAGAATATGTACGACAGTCGCTTGCTTCACAAATAACGAAACAGTATGCATCTGAGGATATGTCTATCAATGTTATAACCGTATCTGGAGCAGTTGAAAAAATGATTGCAGAAAATATACAACAAACAGAGCATGGAAATTATTTAGCGCTTGATCCAGAATCACAACAAACGATTATTAAAACAATCCATGAAGAGGTAGAAAAATTAACGTTACAAGAGGAGACTGCGATTGTTTTATGCTCTCCTGCAATACGAATGTATCTGAAGCAGCTTCTTGATCGATTTTTACCACAGGTGGTTGTCTTATCTTATAATGAACTAGAACCAAGTGTTCATGTTCAAAGTGTCGGGGTGGTGAATGTAGCATGAAAGTAAAAAAATTTATTGCACCAACAATGCCAGAAGCAATGAACCAAGTCCGAAAAGAACTTGGAAAAGAAGCCGTTATTTTAAATTCTAAGGAAGTATATAAAGGTGGATTTTTAGGCTTCTTTAAGAAACGAAATATTGAAGTAATTGCAGCACTTGATCCACAACCAAAGGCACCAAAACAAATAAAGACGAAGCAAAAAAACATAGATGACAAGAAACCGTTAAAGCCGAAAGAGTCAACTGATCAAGATATATTAAATGAGTTAAAACAGTTAAAAAAACTGGTCAGTACCCAATCTATGCAGCTGGATAACACCTATAAACCAGTTTATCAAACAGCATTCCAATATTTGATTGATCAAGAAGTAGAAGAGGGTCTAGTAAAAGAAATTATTGATGAAGTGATGAAGACGTTTGAAGAGAAGGAAATGGAACCAGAGCAATCTATGGTATTTTCAGAAACAAAAAAAGAAATGGAAAGAAAGTTAGAAACAGTAACATTCGAAGGAATTACGATGGAAAAAAAGGTAATTCATTTTGTTGGACCAACAGGGGTTGGAAAAACCACGACCATTGCCAAGATTGCCGCAATGCACATGTTATCAAAAAAGAAAAAAGTTGCGTTTATCACAGCAGATACGTATCGGATTGCAGCAATTGAACAATTGAAAACATATGCACGAATTTTAGACGTACCATTAGAGGTTGCATATGATTTAGATGGGTATAAAACAGCGATTGAATCATTTTCTGATTATGACTTGATTTTGGTAGATACTGCTGGTCGAAATTTCCGTGATAAGAAGTTTGTCCATGAGTTAAAAAGCAATATTGATTTTAATGATGATATTGAAACCTATCTAGTTCTATCCCTTACAGCAAAAGCAAAAGACATTCAAGAGATTTACGAACAATTTCATCATATTCCAATTAAAGAGTTGATTTTCACCAAAATTGATGAAACAACACAATACGGGAGTATCTTCACTACAGCACTGAAAAACAACATTGGGGTAGCATATATTACGAACGGTCAAGATGTACCCGATGATTTGATTGAACCTTCTCCTTCTTATATAAGTAATCTGATAATGGAGGCGTATCGTGATGCGTGATCAGGCGGCGAATTTACGCTATAAACTTCAAAGGATGAATAGCATGAAGAAAGGGAAAACCATTTCGGTTGTGAGTGGTAAAGGTGGGGTTGGAAAATCAAATGTAGCATTAAATTTCGCATTGGAATTGATACAATATAAGAAAAAGGTACTTATCTTTGATTTGGATGTAGGTATGGGAAACATTGACATTTTACTAGGGTTACAGGCAGAGCAAACAATTGTTGATATGTTTACCAAACAACTATCAATCTATGATATTATTGAATCAGGGCCTAAAGGCTTATCCTATATTGCAGCAGGAACTGGTTTAACCAATTTTTTTGCGTTAGATCAAACGAAAATTGACTATTTTTTTCAACAGTATGATCAACTAATCGAGGTATATGATTATATTATTTTTGATATGGGTGCAGGGATTACCCAGGATAGCTTGCTATTTATTATGGCATCTGATGAGTGTTTTGTTGTCACAACACCAGAACCAACATCAATTACAGATGCTTATAGTATGGTAAAACATATCTTGAATAACAAAAAGAATATGCCGATATATATCATAATGAATCGAACTCCAAGTCTTAAAGATGGTAAAAAAGCACTAGAAAGATTTCAGCGTGTTGTGTCACAGTTTCTAGGTGTTACGATTCATATGATGGGGGTTTTGCCTGATGACAAAGTCGTTACAAATGCGGTTATGAGACAAATCCCCTTTACACTATTAAATGATCATGCAATGGTTTCCAAAGCAATAAGACAAGTTACTAGAAATTACATTACTGATACAAGTGATGCTAACAAACAGGATCCCTTTACATTTGTACAGAAATTAAAACATTTTATAAAGAGGTAATTTCGATGAATCCCATACGTGTAATTATAATTGATGACTCTGCTTTTATGAGAAAAATGCTCCAAGATATGTTGGCAAGTGATGATCGTATTGAAGTTATCGCTACTGCTAGAAATGGAGCCGATGGTGTTCAAAAAGTCGAACAATTGAAACCTGATGTCATTACGTTAGATGTCGAAATGCCAGTAATGGATGGAATAACAGCGCTAGAACATATTATGAAGTTAATACCTACACCAACAATCATGTTGTCAAGTGTGACAGGTGAAGGAGCGTCCAAAACAGTACAGGCAATTACAAGAGGTGCAATTGATTTTATTCAAAAACCATCAGGCTCCATCTCATTGGACATTATGAAATTAAAAGACGATATTATTGAAAAGGTTGTTACAGCCTCTCAAACTAAACCACATAAAGGGATGCATTCTGAAGCTACTAATTTAAAAGCAACGACAAAAGTGATCTATCAATCTATTAATAATAATGAAAAGAAAATCGTTGCAATCGGAACTTCTACCGGAGGACCAGGAGCGTTACAGCGCGTGATAACAGATCTACCTAATGATTTTACAACCCCTATTGTCATTGTACAACATATGCCACAGGGCTTTACAAAATCGTTAGCAGATCGATTAAATACATTAACAGATATACATGTAAAAGAAGCAAATCACGGGGAAATTGTACGAGAGAAAACAGCTTATATAGCACCAGGAGATTACCATATGAAAGTGAGACAGACAGGTACATCTTTAGCAATTGAGCTTACAAAAGATCCTTTGCGACATGGACACAGACCGTCTGTAGATACACTATTTGAATCATTGGCAGATATAAGGAACATTACGAAAATAGCGGTTATTTTAACTGGTATGGGATCGGATGGTGCGATTGGCATTAAGGCATTAAAGGAAAAGGATGATCAAGTGATTGTCATTACCGAATCAGCAGACTCAGCGATTGTCTATGGAATGCCAAAAGCAGCTGTCAAAACTAATTATGTAAACGAAATGGTTCATTTACATCAAATAGGAGATTACATAACAAGGATTGGTAATAAATCAGGGGGGATGTAAGAATGGATACATCACAATACTTAGATGTGTTTATTGATGAGAGTACAGAACATGTAGAGGATCTGTATAATTATTTACTAGAATTGGAGAAAAACCCAACCGAGACGAACCTAATCGAAGAGATTTTTCGTGCTGCACATACACTAAAAGGAATGTCTGCAACAATGGGATTCCAAGATGTTGCAAATTTAACACATAAACTAGAGAATGTTTTTGATGGGATCCGTTATGAACGGATAAAAATTGACGCTACCATCATGGATGTTATCTTTCAGGCAGTGGATAACCTTAATGCCATGATAGAAGATATTGCTGCCGGTGGAGATGGAAAAGGTGATGTAAGTACAATCGTTGCTAATCTAGAAAAAATTGAAAACGGTGAAGTTGTAACGAAGGAAAATGATGCTGCAGCGACGGTAGAGGGTACTGTAGAAACTGATACTACTACTTCAAACTTGGATGAATTTGAATTATCGATTCTAGAGGAGTCCCGCGACCGTGGCTTTCATAATTATGAGGTTACAGTCCAGTTACGAGAGGATTGTCTTTTAAAAGGTGCACGGGTTTTTATGGTTTTTGAAGTACTTGAAAAGTTAGGGGAAGTTATTAAATCAACCCCACCTGTAACCGATCTAGAAGAGGAAAATTTTGATTATTCATTTACTGTACTTTTCGTATCACAATCAAGTAAAGAAGAAATTCAAAAAAGTATCGAAAAAGTGTCCGAAATCGAACATGTTACGATAAATCTTTTTTCAGTTGAAGCATACAAACAGCAACTTATCGATCAAGAAGAACAGTCATCAGTGCTAACTTTTGAGGAGAAAAAAGAAAAAACAGAGGATAAATCTGATAAGGCACCGAAAGCAAAATCCAAAAAACCGACAAGTAAAACAATTCGTGTCAATATTGAACGATTGGATATTTTGATGAATTTATTCGAAGAACTGGTCATTGATCGTGGACGTTTAGAACAAATTGCATCGGAGTTAAATAATAATGATTTACAAGAAACAGTAGAACGAATGACACGGGTTTCGGGTGATTTACAAAATATAATTCTCACCATGCGAATGGTTCCAATTGACCAAGTATTCAACCGTTTCCCACGAATGATTCGTCAATTAGCACGGGATTTACAAAAAGAAGTTGATATCGAGATTATTGGTGCTGAAACAGAGCTAGATCGGACTGTAATCGATGAAATTGGAGATCCATTAGTCCATTTGATCCGTAATGCAATCGATCACGGCATTGAAACGCCTGATGTACGAAAGCAAAAAGGAAAACCAACACAAGGAACTATTAAACTACAAGCATACCATAGTGGTAACCATGTCTTTATTGAAATATCAGATGATGGTGCCGGGATCAATAAAGAGAAAGTATTAAAAAAGGCATTGGAAAATGGGGTTATTACGGAAAGTACAGCTAATAATCTAACCAATCAACAAATCTATGAATTAATTATGGAAAGTGGTTTTTCTACTGCAGATTCAGTTTCTGATATATCAGGTCGTGGTGTAGGGTTAGATGTTGTAAAAAATACAATTGAATCACTAGGTGGCAACATCACAATAAATGCTGAAGAAAATCAAGGGTCAATCTTTTCTGTACAACTACCGTTAACATTATCCATTATGTCTGTTTTATTAGTAGAACTTAGTGATGAAACGTATGCGATCCCATTGTCTTCTATCATCGAAACGGCAATTATCCAAAAAAGTCAAATCATGCATGCACATAATAAGAAAGTCATTGATTTTAGAGGAAATATCGTACCACTAACATTCTTAAATGAAGTGTTTGAAACCGAACAAACAATAGCCGATCAAGATTATATTTCAGTTGTTATTGTTCGGAAGGGTGATAAAATGACTGCACTTGTTGTAGATTCTTTTATTGGTCAACAGGAAGTAGTATTAAAATCATTAGGTAATTATTTATCCAATACCTTTGCTATATCAGGAGCAACGATATTAGGTGACGGTCAAGTTGCCTTAATTATCGATAGCAATGTACTTGTAAAATAAATTTTGGGGGGATTTAACATGGAAAATGAAATGACAAATGATAAAAAGGTTATTGTATTTCAATTGAAGGATGAGGAATATGCTGTATCCGTTCAACAAGTAGGCTCCATTGAACGCATGCAGCCGATTACACGTGTGCCTCAAACGGCAGATTTCGTAAAAGGTGTAATCAATTTACGTGGTGTTGTTACACCAATTATTGATTTAAGAGCTCGCTTTGGAATAGAAGCAAGTGAAATGAGCGAATCAACACGTATCATTATTGTCTACTTGGATGATATGGAAGTCGGATTGATTGTGGATGCTGCTAATGATGTAATTGATATCCCAGAAGATGCTATTGAACCTGCTCCAGAAGTGGTAGGTACTGTTGATGCAGACTATATAGATGGAGTAGCAAAATTAGATAATCGACTTCTAATATTATTAAATTTGCCAAAAGTGCTATCGAAAGAAGAAATAAATGAACTGAAAACAGTAGAAGGGTAAGTCCAATGGATTTCAAACAACTTTCTAATGAACAATTAGATGTCTTAAGGGAAATAGGTAATATCGGAGCAGGAAATGCAGCTACATCCATGTCAGCAATTATCAATCGAAAAATAGAGATGGAGATGCCATCTGTTAATATTGTGGCTTTTGATGATCTAATGGACTTAATTGGAGGACCTGATCAACCAATAGTTGCCATTTTTATTCGTATCCAAGGAGAAGCACCAGGTACTGTTTACTTTTTATTATCTATTAAGGAAGCGGAATATTTAGTAAGAGAGATTACAAATGATCCTAGCTTCACGCTATTAGACGATCAAGAACCAAGTAAAATAGCAATCTCCGCATTACATGAGATAGGTAATATATTAGCAGGTTCTTATTTATCAGCACTATCTGATTTTACAAATATAATGATGCAACCATCGATCCCACACTTGAGTATTGATATGGCAGGAGCTGTTTTAACTGTAGGGTTATTGGAGCTGTCGCAAGTTACAGATTATGCCATTGTCATTGATACAACCATTAATGATAAGGATACAAGTGGTATACACGGGCACTTTTTCCTGTTACCAGATCCTGAATCTTTTGATAAAATATTTTCTGCATTAGGAATACAACATGATGGATAATATGAAATCAATCGTTAAAGTAGGTATTGCAGATTTAAATATTGTTACAGCCCCAGATATTATTCGTACTTCTGGTTTAGGTTCCTGTGTGGGTATTGTAATCTATGATTTATCCAAAAAAATTGCTGGATTAGCTCATATTATGTTACCTGATTCAACATTAGCTAAAAGAAACTCAATTAATACGTTCAAATATGCTGATACAGCGATTGATAGCTTAATAGAAAAACTTCTCCAAAAAGGTGCAAAAAAATATGCTCTAAAAGCGAAACTGGCTGGTGGAGCAGAAATGTTTCAATTCGCATCTCCTTCTGAAATGATGCGAATTGGACCAAGAAATGTTGATGCAACAAAAGTGAAGTTAAAGGAATATAATATTCCAATTGTCGCAATGGATGTTGGAGGAAACAGTGGAAGAACCATTGAATTTAATCCAGCTACAGGTGAACTAGCCATACGAACTGTTAACAAAGAACTGAAAACAATTTAATGTAAAAGTAGGGGGAGCACTCCAATGCAACCAACAACATCTCCTCTAGAGCAAACTTTATGGGAAAAGTGGATACAATATCAAGATATGGAAGCAGCCAATGGCTTGATTGAACATTACATGTATCTTGTTCATTTTCATGTAGAAAGAATAGGAATACATTTACCTCGTAATGTTAATAAAGACGACCTTCATAGCTTTGGACTATTAGGTTTATATGATGCCTTGAAAAAGTTTGATATTAGTCGCGACTTAAAATTTGATACGTATGCGTCTTTTCGTATTCGCGGAGCAATTATGGATGGTTTGCGAAAAGAAGACTGGTTACCACGTTCTACTCGAGATAAGACGAAAAGGGTTGAACAAGCTATTGAGCAATTGGAAAAAAGTAATCATCGTTCACCAACAGCGAAAGAGATTGGAGAATACCTTGACCTTCAAGTAAATGAAGTAGAGTCCATTTTAAAAGATTCGCTTTTTGCTAACATTTTATCGATTGAAGAAAAACCCAAAGATAATTATGATGATTTTAAAGAGGGTGTCGGCTATATGGTCGCAGATGAAACCAATCAGACACCTGAAGAACGTGTGCAACAAGTAGAACTTGAAACAGAACTAGTTGAAGGGATAAAATCTCTGAATGAAAATGAGCAAATGGTTATTAGTCTGTTTTATAATGAAGAATTAACATTGACCGAAATTGGACAAGTTTTGAATTTAACTACTTCAAGAATTTCACAAATACACAAAAAGGCAATCGTAAAACTAAGGGAGACCCTGAATAAACTTTCACCATGATATTTCTCCCATTTAAATTTCTTTCATGTCTTTTCGTTTAAGGCTGTTTTATAAAAGATTGTTGCTTTTTCAAACATTAAACTTAATGCATAGTTGATGTATTATGCGCAGTAGTTTAGCTTATGAATACCGCTACGGAAAAACACTTCGCTTTCCGCGGGGGAGTGGTAAGCCTCCTCGGGCTATCGCCCTGTGGGGTCTCACCGATCTCCTACTTCCCGCAGGAGTCTCCGTGTTTTTCCTACGCTAGCTCGTGTTCTATTTCTTATTAATATCATCATTAATGCTAATACAATAGTTGATTGGAGCGTAGGACAGTCGACTCCTGCAAGAAAAGCACGTGTCCGAAGACCCCGGAGGAAGCGGTCTTCTTCCGATGTCTAGCTACAGCGCCTACCCCCTCGAGGTCTTAAGTCAATCCTCTTTGTGGCAAAAAACGCCACACCGAGGCTCGGCTTAAGCTTGTCGGGGGTGACCAAGGCACTTACGCTTTTCTATAGAGGAGGCTAAGGTCATGCCTGCGGTAAAGAAGACACTGTGAAAACGTAAAGTTTGAACAGATGTCGCACTTATGCCCGTGGTGAAAGCGACTGTCCGAAGCGGAAATCAATGGCACCATTTATTGCGCATTATATAGATTATGCGTTGTAGAAAACAACAGAGAATGCGAAAAAGAGCCTTGTTTAATTACTATTTTTAGGTAAGGAAGTGGGTCTATTGAGTTGGAGGTCAATAGAAATGCAGGTTGCGCTTCCAAGAACACAAGATGCAGGGAAACTCCAAGAAAATATGGCGAAGCAAAACCAACATTTTCAAGAGTCGCTTGCACAAAGTCAATTGAAACAAGACTTAAATAACAAAAAACGTGTAACGAAATTTGAAGATATAACAAAGGCTAGAATTAAGAAAGAAGAAAAACGTCATTCATCCATACCAGATGAGGAACAGGATAATCAAACTGATCAAGAATCTGATCAATATTTGAAACATCCTTTTTTAGGCAACCAAATTGATTATAACGGATAGAAGGGATTTTATGACAGCATTTTTATTTATCATTAGTTTTCTATTACACATCATTTCACTTATGATTATTGTCCAATTAAGTAAACAAGTACAAAAAATGCGGGCCAATAACCCAAGTGATATAATGGAGATTTTTGAAACGTATTTACAAGAAATAAAAGAAGAAAATAAAAAGTTACAGAGTACATTTCCCTTACATGTCCGTAAAAATGACCATATGGAAGATGAACAGACTAGTGAACAGGAAATCCCCGCTGAAGAAGGTGAAGCTGTCAGTGATACACAGCAAGATACATCTGAGCCAACACCACCAGATGTGCAAATAAACGATCAATTTGAAACGTCCATACAAGCACGAGTATTACAACTGTATGATTTGGGGTATACTGTAGAACAAATAGCGCAGGCATTAGATTGTGGAACAACAGAGGCAGCGTTAATTATTAAATTACATAAAAAATAGTAATTAATGCTTGAATGCATATATGTCATATGGTATATTTATTTTTGGTGTAAATACTATGCTTGATATGACTAAAGCAAGTAACTTACCACACACGTTAAGTAATTTGTATAATCGGTGCTGCTCCTAGAGGACAGTCTTTATACAAAGATGATCTTTAACGGAGGAATAAACCATTTAGGAGGAAAATATTATGTCAGTTATTTCAATGAAGCAATTGCTAGAAGCTGGTGTACATTTTGGACATCAGACACGCCGTTGGAACCCGAAAATGAAAAAGTATATTTTCACGGAGCGTAACGGTATTTATATCATTGACCTACAAAAAACAGTGAAAAAGGTTGATGAAGCGTACAATTACGTAAAAGATGTAGCAGCTAATGGTGGTACAATTCTTTTTGTTGGTACAAAAAAACAAGCACAAGACTCTGTACGTGATGAAGCAACACGTTCAGGCATGTTCTATGTGAACCAACGTTGGTTAGGTGGAACATTAACAAACTTCCAAACAATCCGTAAACGTATTAATCGTTTGAAAGATATTGAGCGTATGGAAGAGGATGGTACATTTGATGTACTACCGAAAAAAGAAACAGTAGATTTACTCAAAGAAAAAGAACGTCTCGTAAAATTCCTTGGTGGAATTAAAGAGATGGATAAACTTCCTGACGCATTATTTGTTATTGATCCTCGTAAAGAACGCATTGCCATTGCAGAAGCACATAAATTAAACATTCCAATCATCGGAATTGTTGATACAAACTGTGACCCGGATGAAATTGATTATGTGATTCCTGCTAATGATGACGCAATCCGTGCTGTTAAATTGTTAACTTCAAAAATGGCAGATGCTATTTTGGAAGTGAAACAAGGGGAAGAAACAGAAGAAGTACAGCAGGAAGAAGAAACAACAACTGCTGAAGCAGAATAATGGTGTAATCTTTTAAAAAGGACAGGTGATAAGGGGATAAGCCTTTTATCACCTTTTTTTAAAACAATACTTATGATAACTCTTAAAGGCTATTATTGCGAATTTTGTTGATAAACATCATTATTCGTACTAGCTATACTTATTATTTTGAAGGAGGATATATACTTATGGCAATTACAGCAAAATTAGTAAAAGAACTTCGTGAAAAAACTGGTGCTGGCATGATGGATTGTAAAAAGGCACTTACAGAAACAGATGGCGATATGGATAAGGCTATTGATTTCCTAAGAGAAAAAGGGATGGCAAAGGCTGCGAAAAAAGCAGATCGTATTGCAGCCGAGGGATCAACCTTTATTGAAGTCGATGGAAATAATGCTGTTTTATTAGAAGTAAACTGTGAAACAGATTTTGTTACCAAAAATGACCAGTTCAAACAATTACTAGCAGATCTTGGGAAACACCTTGTAAGCCAAAAACCATCAACAGTAGAAGAAGCTTTACAACAAAAGCTTCATGGTGAAGGTGATACGCTAGAAACACATATCAATTCTACAGTAGCTAAAATTGGTGAAAAAATTTCCCTTCGTCGTTTTGAAGTATTAACGAAAACAGACAATGATGCATTTGGTGCTTACCTTCATATGGAAGGACGTATTGGTGTACTAACTTTACTTGAAGGTACTACAGATGAGGAAGTTGCAAAAGATATTGCAATGCATGTTGCAGCAATTAACCCACAATATGTTTCACGTGATGAAGTACCAGAAGATGAAGTGAATCGTGAGCGTGAAGTATTAAAAACACAAGCATTAAATGAAGGTAAACCAGAGAATATTGTAGAAAAAATGGTAGAAGGACGCCTTGGTAAATTCTTTGAGCAAACTTGTCTATTAGAACAAGACTTTGTTAAAGATTCTGATCAAAAAGTGAAGAAGTATGTTGCAGATAAAGGTGCTACTGTTAAAACATTCGTTCGTTATGAAGTTGGGGAAGGAATGGAAAAACGTGAAGATAACTTTGCCGAAGAAGTAATGAGCCAAATGAAACAATAACCAAAGATGGGATTGGGGAACACAATAAGTTGTTTGCAATAAGAAAGTATAAACTTTCCTATCTGCATAAGTGCAACTAAGGCTTTTCACCATAAAGGCTTGGTGAAAAGCCAAGTTTTCTAACCTATTTCTCCATTATTGATGAAAATAAAACAGTTTGTTACATACTAGTCATAATGAAGTATGACACTAAACAAAATGTCTATGGAGGTTATTATGACAACAGCTCGTTACCGTAGAATTGTACTTAAATTAAGTGGGGAAGCTTTAAGTGGAAACCAAGGGTATGGAATTGAACCACAGGTGATTCAATCGATTGCCAGTCAAGTTAAGGAGATAGCTGAGCTAGGTATTGAAGTAGCTATTGTAGTAGGCGGCGGAAATATTTGGCGTGGCAAAGTTGGTAGTGAGATGGGAATGGATCGTGCTACGGCTGATTATATGGGGATGCTAGCAACTGTTATGAATTCACTTGCATTACAAGATAGTTTGGAAAATAATGGAATCCCTACTCGTGTTCAAACATCTATTGAAATGCGACAAGTTGCTGAGCCATATATTCGCAGAAAGGCCATCCGTCATTTAGAAAAAAAACGTGTTGTTATCTTTGCAGCAGGTACAGGAAATCCATATTTTTCCACAGATACGACAGCAGCTTTACGTGCAGCTGAAATTGAAGCAGAAGTCATTTTAATGGCCAAAAATAATGTAGATGGTGTATATACAGATGATCCAAAACAAAATAAACAAGCAGAGAAGTATGATTCCTTATCATTTATGGATATGTTGAATGAAGGATTAGGTGTTATGGACTCAACAGCTTCATCACTTTGTATGGATAATGACATTCCACTAATTGTATTTTCCATTATGGAAAAAGGTAATATTAAAAGGGTTGTAGAAGGCGAACCTATAGGAACAATAATAAGGGGGAAATAAAAATGTCAGATGCTGTTATAAAAAACATGCGTGATAAAATGAAACAAGCAGTGCAAGCTTATAAAAGAAATTTAGCAACTGTTCGTGCTGGACGTGCGAATCCTTCTATATTAGACAGTGTTTTTGTGGATTATTATGGTGCTTCAACTCCACTAAATCAGTTAGCCAATGTTTCCGTCCCAGAGGCAAGATTATTAATGATTACACCATATGATAAATCCGCATTAGGAGATATAGAAAAAGCTATTCAAAAGGCTGATTTAGGATTATCTCCATCAAATGATGGAAATGTTATTCGTATTAGTATCCCTGCACTTACGGAGGAACGTCGAAAAGATTTGGTGAAAGTTGTAGGAAAATATGCAGAAGAGGCACGTGTACGAGTTCGTAATGTTCGTCGAGAGGCAAATGACCAATTGAAGAAAGATGAAAAAAACGGGGACCTAACAGAAGATGAATTACGTAGTGCGCAGGATGACGTACAAAAAGAAACGGATCGCCATATCGATGAAATTGATCAACTAGCAAAAGAGAAAGAAAATGAAATAATGGAAGTATAAGCAGAATGATAGGAAACAAAGAAAAACCCCTCTTGTTTTAAGAGGGATTTTTCTTTGTTGCAATCTTTTCCTATTTTTAGACTGTTTTCTAAAGGTTGTTTTCTAAAAGTAAGTATAAATCATAATGATTAGTTGATAGATTATGCGTTTTAAATTTGTGGGTAAAAGCACCTTTTCATAATATACATGTTGAGACGTTAAAAAATAGCAAAGAAACGAAAATATCCTTTCCAAAAGATTGTTCCGTTCCACAATCTATTTTAAGTGAGAAAGGTGAAAAATAGGCTAGAATGTGATTGATTAATATTGAAATGCTTGTAATTTGTAAAATGAAAGTATCACATATGTGTAAAATGCTAACCATGTTAACAGAACTCATAAAATCGGTCTTGCTAACTTTGTAATTAAATCGTTATAATAAATAATGGCTATTAGTGTTATAATGAATACTTACACTATGATGAAAAACAATTCTATATATACATATGTTATATAGTACTTTCATCAAACATAATGATGATAATGAAGCGGATTTTAAATAATCATCGATGCTCGGAGGACAAATGATGTCAATTAAATTTCCTTTTTTTAAAAAGCGAAAGAAAAAACGAAATATATCACTAGATCGTGATAATATGCCACGTCATGTTGCTATTATAATGGATGGGAATGGACGATGGGCACAACAAAGGGGCTTGCCACGTGTAGCAGGCCATAAAGAAGGCATGAAAGTAGTCAAGGATACTGTAAAAACAGCTGTTAAACACAACATAAAAATATTAACCTTGTATACGTTTTCCACTGAAAATTGGAGAAGGCCTAAATCGGAAGTAGATTATATTTTAAGATTACCAAAAGAATTTTTACATACGTACCTACCAGAATTAATGGAAAATAACGTGCGAATTGAAACCATTGGGGACTTTAATGGATTACCAAAACACACGAAAGAAGCAGTACAATATGCAAAAGATCAAACGAAGAATAATAATGGATTATTATTAAATTTTGCATTAAACTATGGGAGTAGGTTAGAAATTATTAATGCCATTAAACAAATTAATCAAGATATTAATCAAGCTAAACTATCAATCGAGGCATTAGATGAGACGCTATTTTCCAACTATTTATATACGAATAATTTATTAGATCCTGATTTATTAATACGTACGAGTGGCGAACAGCGTTTAAGTAACTTTTTGTTATGGCAATTAGCATATACAGAATTTTGGTTTACCGATGTACTTTGGCCAGATTTTAAAGAAGAAGTATTTAACGATGCTCTCCATGAATATCAACAACGTAAGAGGAGATATGGAGGAATTTAAGGTGTTGAATCTTGTATGAAACAACGAATAATAACAGCAATCATTGCATTATTGATATTTATTCCTTTTATCTTATATGGAAATATGCCCTTTACGATATTAATTTATATCATGGCAGCTATTGGATTAAGTGAATTTATGAAAATGCACCAGTTAAATATTGTTTCTTTCCCAGCTTTATTAGCGTTTGCCTTACTGTTTGTCATGCTAGCACCGTTAGATAGTACGATTTTCTCTTGGTTTACAAAAACAGAGGCTATTATGCTTTTTACATTAATTTTGTTAGCCTATACTGTACTAGTAAAAAACGAATTTACATTTGATGATGCAGGTTTTATATTAATTTCCACATTATATGTATCAATGGGATTTTACTTTTTATTGGTCACAAGAGAAGCTGGCTTGGATTATGTGTTTTTCATTTTATTTATTATTTGGGCAACCGATACAGGTGCTTACTTATTTGGACGAGCTTTCGGAAAGCGGAAATTATGGCCGCAAATTAGTCCAAATAAAACAATTGAAGGCGCAATAGGTGGTATAATAGCAGCATGTATTGTCGCCTTAGTATTTCACTTCATACAGCCATTTCCTCACTCTTATATTGTTATATTAGGAGCAACCATACTAGCTTCTAGTTTTGGCCAAATTGGAGATCTTGTGGAATCAGCCTATAAAAGGCATTACCAAGTGAAGGATTCAGGAAATCTGCTGCCGGGTCATGGTGGGATTTTAGACCGGTTTGATAGTCTTTTATTTGTGTTACCATTATTGCATTTTATCGGATTTATTCAATAGTAATGGGTAAACTTAATTAATATACATTTCATTTTTGAATATACTTATATCGTCACCATAGATAATTAGGTATTTTGTTTTATGTGAAATACGGACAAACTAAAGACTGATATGATGGGTTAATAGCGACCTTCTTATCTACAACAAAAGGACAACGATGATGTTAGCACCATTGTAAACCGATAAAGGA
This sequence comes from Oceanobacillus halotolerans, assembly GCF_010993955.1. Taxonomy (GTDB): domain Bacteria; phylum Bacillota; class Bacilli; order Bacillales; family Amphibacillaceae; genus Oceanibacillus_A; species Oceanibacillus_A halotolerans. The sequence goes on from NZ_WIXL01000008.1 coordinate 52,074, forward strand.
AGGTGTCTTATTTGAACACGGTTATTGCGTTTATTTTTATGTTTGGTTTACTCGTCTTTATTCACGAGTTTGGTCATTTGATATTTGCAAAACGAGCAGGAATGCTAGCTCGTGAATTTGCGATTGGTATGGGGCCAAAAATCTTTTCATTTACTAAGAACGAAACATTGTACACGATCCGCCTTCTACCAATTGGAGGATATGTACGTGTTGCTGGAGAAGACCCTGAAATTATTGAACTAAAACCAGGCCATCATATTGGTCTTGAATTTAATGAGTTCGGGAAAGTGAACAAAATTATTGTTAACAATAAATCCAAACACCCCAATGCACGTGTGATTGAAGTAGAAAGGGCTGATCTTGATCATCAATTACTTATTGAAGGGTATGAAGTTGATGAAGAAGAAAGTGAGAAACTTTCTTTTGATGTAGACCAAAAGGCCTTTTTTGTAATGGATGAACGGGAAACACAAATCGCGCCATATGATCGACAATTTGCTTCCAAATCTCCAGCACAACGTGGGATGCAACTATTTGCAGGACCAATGATGAACTTCATTTTAGCAATTGGTATTTTCTTTATCCTAGGAATTGTTCAAGGTGTACCAGTTGAGGAAGCTAAAATAAGTGAAGTTGTACCAGATAGTCCAGCTGCTGAGGCGGGTTTTCAAGCAAATGATGAGGTAATCCAAATTGAAAATAGTGCCATTTCGACATGGGAAGAGTTTACTACAATTGTAGAAAATAATCCTAATGAATCAATAGAGATGATTGTTGCACGTGATGGTGAACGTGTTACATTAAACGTTACACCAGAAGAAGTGACTGGAATGAATCCTGAGGGTGAAGAAATTGCAATAGGACGTGTAGGAGTTTACCAAGCGTTAGAAAAATCAGTACTTGGTACCATCGCATATGGGTTCACAGAAACGTTCGAGACAACAAAGATGATTTTAACGAATTTAATGATGTTAATAACTGGTCAGGTTTCAATTGAAATGTTATCAGGACCAGTGGGAATATACGATGCGACAGATCAAGTAGTCCAAACTGGTTTTATGAATTTCTTAATGTGGACAGCTATCTTAAGTATTAACTTAGGTATTATTAATTTAGTTCCATTACCTGCATTAGACGGGGGACGATTATTGTTTGTTGGAATTGAAGCTGTTCGAGGGAAGCCGATAGCACCAGAAAAAGAAGGGATTTTCCATTTTGTTGGATTTGCTTTATTAATGTTATTAATGATCGTCGTTACATGGAATGACATTCAACGATTGTTTTAGAAAATACGTTTAGTTGTGTACATCTAGATCTTAATTAACCCTTGTCTTAATAGACGGCAAGGGTTTTCCATCATTATGAATGAAGTTGTTAGCTGTAACAGGAGGAATATGAGAATGGATATATCAAAAAAAGAAAAAATGGATGTTTTGCTTAAGCAGCTACAAATACCATCTGAGCATATAGAAACATATTTTCAGGATAGTGAACTACAACGGTTAGAAGTATATAAAAAGACGAAGACATGGCATTTTCATATCCGACTTCAACAGTTGTTACCAGCTACGATCTATCAACTACTTTTAGCAAGATTACAAGAGTCTTTTCAACAAATTGCTACGGTTGATTTAACACTATATACCAATGATAAATCATGTGATAACCAATTAATTCGTGATTACTGGATGCAATTTGTCAAGACAAATGAAAATTTGTTACCAGCATACAAAGATTTAGTTTTTCAGCAAATCCCAGAGGTTTCCAATAATAAGATTATGTTAACTGCCAGGAATGATGCAGAAGCACATGCATTAAAAAAACGTTTGGATGAACCTTTTCGGAACTTCTGTAAAAAAATAGGTGCCCCATTATATACGTTAGATGTAGGTGTTAAAACAGAAGAAGAAGATTATAAAAAATTTAGAGAACAAAAGGCCTTAGAAGATCAGCAAATGGTTTTAAAAACAATCCAAGATAAAGAAAAAAGAGAACAAAAATCACAAACTGAAGATAATAAACCTTTAATACTTGGATATACCATTAAAGATGAAGCAACACCAATGGAAGATATACTGGAAGAAGAGCGCAGTATGATCGTACAGGGGTATGTATTTGATGTAGAAATCCGAGAATTGCGATCTGGAAGAAGTCTTTTAATCATAAAAGCTACCGATTATACGGATTCATTACAAATCAAAATGTTCTCTAAAGGGGACGAGGATCGTTCGCAATTTGAAAATGTGAAAAAAGGAATGTGGATAAAAGCTAGAGGAAGTATACAGACGGATATGTATACAAACGAACTTGCGATGATGGCCAAAGACATTCATGAAGTGAAAGTAGTTCAACGACAAGACAAGGCACCAGAAGATGCAAAGCGTGTGGAACTTCATGCACATACGACAATGAGCCAAATAGATGCCGTTGTTTCAGCAGAACGAATAATTGAACAAGCTGCAAAATGGGGGCATGAAGCAATTGCCATTACGGATCATGCAGGTGTACAAGGGTTTCCAGAAGCATATGGTGCTGGGCAAAAACATGGGATAAAAGTTTTATATGGAGTAGAGGTCAATTTAGTCGATGACGGGGTACCAATTGCCTACAATGAACAAGATCGTGACTTAGGAAATGGCACTTATGTTGTATTTGATGTGGAAACAACGGGATTATCCGCTGTTTATGACACTATTATCGAACTAGCTGCAGTGAAAGTCTATCAAGGAGAGATTATTGATCGTTTTGAATCATTTGCCAATCCACATCATCCTTTGTCTCAAACAACTACAAACTTAACCGGAATTACCGATGACATGGTGAAGGATGCACCAGAAATTGGAGATGTTTTAAAGGACTTTTATGACTGGTGTGAAGATGGAATATTGGTTGCACATAATGCTAGTTTTGATATTGGCTTTTTAAATCAAGGCTATAAACAAATTGGATATGAAAAAGTAACAAATCCTGTAATCGATACGTTAGAATTAGCGCGCTTTCTATTTCCAGAATTAAAAAACCATCGCTTAAATACATTGTGTAAATATTTAGATATTGAATTAACGCAGCATCATCGTGCGATTTATGATGCCGAAGCAACGGGTTATTTATTATGGAAACTTGTAAAAGGATTATTAAAGGAAACCATAACGAACCATAACCAATTAAATGATCATATGGGGGAAGGAAAGGCTTACCAGCGTTCAAGACCATTTCATTGTACGTTAATTGCCCAAACCCAAGAAGGATTAAAAAATTTATATAAATTAGTGTCACATGCACATATTGATTATTTTTATCGTGTTCCTCGAATCCCTAGATCGTTACTGACAAAACTACGACAGGGAATCATAGTTGGTTCGGCATGTGACCAAGGAGAAGTATTTGAAACAATGATGCAAAAGTCAGCTGATGAGGCTGAAAAGGTTGCAGAATTCTATGATTATATTGAAGTACAGCCTCCTAGTAATTACGCTCATTTAATAGAAAAAGATTTAGTACAAAATGAAGCGCAAATTATTGATATCATTAATAAATTAGTAGCATTAGGTGAAAGAATGGAAAAACCTGTAGTTGCTACTGGGAATGTACATTATATAGAGGATCACGAAAAGCGGTATCGCGAAATATTAATCGCATCACAAGCAGGTAATCCATTAAATCGTCACACCCTTTCCGACACACCATTTCGTACGACAAACGAAATGTTAGATTGCTTCCAATTCTTAGGAAAAGAAAAAGCAAAAGAAATCGTTGTAGAAAATACACAACAGCTTGCAAATAAAATGGAAGATATTTCTCCAGTGAAGGATGGTCTATTCACACCTACTATTGAAGGTGCAGATCAAGAAATGCGAGATTTATGCTATAACCGTGCAAAACAATTATATGGAGAGCCTGTTCCACAAATTGTTGTGGATCGTTTAGAAAAAGAATTGGATAGTATCATTAGTAATGGATTTTCTGTTATTTATTTAATCTCCCAAAAACTTGTGAAGAAATCTTTAAATGATGGTTATTTAGTAGGATCTCGAGGCTCGGTGGGTTCATCTCTAGTAGCTACAATGACTGAAATTACCGAAGTAAATCCACTTCCGCCACATTATGTGTGTAGCAATTGTCATTATCATGATTTTATTACAGACGGTTCGGTAGGAAGTGGTTTTGACTTACCAGATAAAGAATGTCCAAATTGCGGAACAGAGCTTACAAAGGATGGACAAGATATCCCATTTGAAACATTTTTAGGGTTCAAAGGGGATAAAGTGCCAGATATTGATTTGAATTTCTCGGGTGAGTATCAACCACAAGCACATAACTATACAAAGGTTTTATTTGGAGAAGACAATGTATACCGTGCGGGTACAATTGGTACCATTGCAGAAAAAACAGCATATGGGTATGTGAAAGGATATGCTTCTGACAAACAGCTTGTGCTCAAAAATGCAGAAATTGATCGGCTTGTACAAGGGTGTACGGGAGTTAAACGTACAACGGGCCAACACCCGGGTGGTATTATTGTTGTTCCAGAAGATAAGGAAATTTATGATTTTACACCAATTCAATATCCAGCAGATGATCAAAAAAGTGAGTGGCGAACAACTCATTTTGATTTCCATTCTATTCATGACAACCTGTTAAAGTTAGATATACTTGGTCACGATGATCCAACCGTTATTCGAATGCTCCAAGACCTAAGTGGAATTGATCCGACAACTATTCCAACTGATGACAAAGAAGTCATGAAAATATTCTCTAGTCCTGAATCACTTGGAGTGACAGCAGAACAAATAAACTGTAAAACAGGAACATTAGGTGTTCCAGAGTTTGGAACACGATTTGTGCGACAAATGCTGGAGGATACAAAACCAAAAACATTTGCAGAGCTTGTAATCATTTCTGGTTTATCACATGGTACCGATGTTTGGTTAGGGAATGCAGAACAGTTAATTAATGATGGGATATGCGAGCTGCCAGACGTAATTGGGTGTCGTGATGATATCATGGTTTACTTAATGCATAAGGGGTTAGAAGCATCTCTCGCTTTTAAAATCATGGAATTTGTTCGTAAAGGAAAAGGATTGCAGGATGAATGGATAGAAGAAATGAAAAAGCATGATGTGCCAGATTGGTATATTGAATCCTGTAAAAAAATCAAATATATGTTTCCTAAAGCGCACGCAGCAGCTTATGTATTAATGGCTGTACGAATCGCTTACTTTAAAGTGCATTATCCAATTTATTTTTATGCAGCATATTTTTCTGTACGTGCTGGTGATTTTGAATTAGATACGATGGTCAAAGGGTCTGAGGCTATTCGCAGCCGGATTGAGACGATTATGGAAAAAGGAAACGATGCCTCTCCTAAAGAGAAGAACTTGTTAACGGTATTAGAAGTAGCACTCGAAATGTGTGAGCGTGGATTTTCCTTTCAAAAGGTAGATTTGTATCGATCAACCGCATCTGAATTTGTTGTGGATGGGAATAGTTTAATCCCTCCATTTGATGCAGTTGATGGCCTTGGTACCAATGCAGCAATTAATATTGTAAAAGCTCGTGATAATGGTGAATTTTTATCCAAGGAAGATTTACGTGAACGTAGTAAAATTTCAAAAACAGTCTTAGAGTACTTGGACAATCACGGTTGTTTAGAAGGAATGGCCGAGAAAAACCAGCTTTCATTATTTTAGATTGATGGATTCTATTCGTAAATATAAGAGGTCTAGTAGTGACCTCTTATATTTTTTAAGGTGTTTTCAAAAAGATTGTTGCTTTTTCAAGTATAAATCTTAATGCATAGTTGATTTATTATGCGCAGTAAATGTTTAGCATAGCTTCCTTACATTCTTTATAAGATGACTGTTAAACCAACGCTGTGGAAAACACTCGCTTTCACCATGGGCACAAGTGCGACATCTGTTCAAACTCTCTCTGTTCGTTTTCACGGTGTCTTCTTTGCCACGGGGAACGCTTCAGCCTCCTCGCGAGCATTGTCTAGGTCTAGCACCTCCCCCTCGAGGTCTTAAGTCAATCCTCTTTGTGGCACAAAACGCCACGCCGAGGCTCGTCTTAAGCTTGGCAGATAAGAAAAACTTTCTTACTGCATAAGTGCAACTAAGGCTTTCGCCACTTGGCGAAAAGCCAAGTTTTCTAATCGGGGGTGACCAAGTCGCTAGACCTTTTCTATTAAAAGCGCTCGCTGTGGGGTCTTCAGACTGTTCCTTTTCCCATATGAGTCTCGCATTTTCCACAGCTCCGAATAGTTTTCTAAATTAAAAAGACACAATATTGACAATGTCTATCATTCGCTTTGATCAACTGTTATATTGTCAATAGTAATGATAAAAACGAGGGCAGCACAACTTAGCGGAGGAAAAACACGAAGACTCCTGCGGAAAAACGAGCCCAAGAGACCCCGCAGTGTGGGTTTCACGAGGAGGCTCGTGGGGAGTCCGCGGAAAGCGTAGTGTTTTTCCGAAGCGGAGCAATGTGCCTATTCTAGTTACTGCGCATCATATAGATGTTGCGACGTTAAAAACACCAAAGAATACGAAAATAGCCTTTTTTAAAATCAGTTTTTTAAAAGGAATTTACTTTTCAAGTATAGATTTTTATGAATAGTTCAACTGTTTTGGAGAGAAAAGAACAAGATTACTACCTTGATAATAGTGCTAATTAATGTTCTCTTTGGATAAATTCATATATAATAATATAAATAATCGGATAATGGGAGTGAGCGTTTTGGACTTAACATTTTATCAAGGTCAAAAAATACGTGAATTTTTAATGAACAATAGAGAATTATTTGAGGAGAAGTTACTTGAAGAAGCTGTAAATGTACGAGATAAAATTGAAGAAATTAAGCTAATAGGAAATATTAATTTAGTAAACAATGCTCATAAACTTGTCTTACTAGTTGTCGATGAAAAGCAAACTGAGGTAACAGAGTTTGCCAAGCAAGAGGGAATTGTATGGGCAAAGTTTAATTTAACATTGTCATTTAAATTAGAGTGGGTTCAAGCAATACGTCGTACACTGTGGCATTTCCTTTATCAATATGATAAATTAATTCAAAAAGATAATGATATTGTTGAATTTTATACCATGGAAAATAAAGTAAATACATTGATTGATGAGTTTTTAAATAATTTCTTTTTAAGTTATTCGAAATACAAAGATGAATTAATTGAATCACAACGCCAATTGGTTGAAAAACTCTCTGTACCTATTATCCCAATCAATACATCAATTAGTATTTTACCGTTAATCGGGAAGATTGACTCCTATCGAGCAAATATTATCGACGAAAAGGTTTTACAGGAGATCGGTACAATGCGTGTACAGACCTTAATTATGGATTTATCTGGTATTGCACAGATGGATTCAGATGCCGTTCAATATTTTATGAAGTTATTAGATGGTATTTCTATGATGGGGTGTGAAGCAGTTATAACTGGAATGCGGAGTAAAATAGTTAGAGATTTTATTAAGTATGATACATCATTCGGTAAAAATATTGAAACAAAAGGGACATTACAACAAGCATTAAAAGAGTATTTAAATAGTAAGGAAACAGCTCAATATAATGAAATAGGAAAGAAATTATTATAATATTAATGCTAAAAAGGTGATATTCTTGCAATTGAAATTTTCTTATGATATATTTTAAAAGGTAAGTAGTAATGAATCGAACGGTTAAAAGAGTGGGAGCCTTCCCACTCTTTCTTCATACTATCTAGCTTCTGTCAACCCTCCCTTGCCACTAATTTGGCAGGGGTTTTATATTGATTCAAATTAAATTGGGTAGGTTAGTTCATACTAAAAAATAACAACTACAACTGAATAAAGGAGGAAATGCACGTTGACTTCGCAAGTTGTAAAAACAACCGAAACCTTAATAGAGCCGATATTACAAGATATGAATCTTGAACTAGTCGATGTAGAATATGTAAAAGAGGGAAAGAATTGGTTTCTTCGTATCTATATTGATAAACCAGGCGGTGTGGACATTAGTGAATGTGGCATTGTGTCGGAACAATTAAGCGAAAAATTAGATGAGGCAGATCCAGTACCTGAAGCTTATTTTTTAGAAGTTTCCTCACCAGGTGCAGAAAGGCCTTTAAAAAAGAAAGAGGACTTTCAGGAACATTTATATAACAATGTTTATGTAAAATTATACGAACCGATTGATGGGAATAAAGAATATACAGGGGAATTAATCGCATTTGAGGATGATATTGCGACAATTTCATATAAAGAAAAAACAAGGAAAAAAGAAGTCGAGATACCATATAACAAAATTGCAAAGGCTAGACTGGCCGTAACATTTTAAAGGGGGAAAAGAAAGTGAGCAGTCAATTGTTTGATGCGATTGATTATTTAGAAAAGGAAAAGGGTATTGATAAAGACATTTTGTTAGAAGCATTAGAAGCTGCATTAATATCAGCATATAAAAAGAACTTTAAATCAGCTAATAATGTACGTGTCGATTTAGATGAAGAGCATGGATCTATGCGTGTATATGCTCGTAAAACGGTTGTAGAAGAAACAGATGATCCACAACAGGAGATTTCATTAGATGAAGCAAAAGAAATAGATCCAAATTATGAATTGGACGATATTATCGAAGTAGAAGTAACCCCAAAAGATTTTGGAAGGATTGCGGCACAGGCAGCGAAACAAGTCGTCACTCAACGTGTCCGTGAAGCGGAACGAGGCGTGATTTTTAATGAGTATGTCGAACGAGAAGAAGATGTAATGACAGGAATCATTCAACGAAAAGATCCGCGCTTTGTGTATGTTCATTTAGGTAAAGTAGAAGCAAAACTAGCCGCTTCTGAACAGATGCCAACAGAGGAATACCATGTCCATGATCGAATTAAAGTGTTTGTTACAAAAGTGGAAAGTACAAGTAAAGGACCACAAATTTATATTTCTCGAACACACCCAGGACTTCTTAAACGGTTGTTCGAAATGGAGGTTCCGGAAATATATGATGGGGTTGTGGAAATCAAATCTGTAGCTCGTGAAGCTGGGGACCGTTCTAAAATTTCTGTTCATGCAGAAGACCCAGAGGTGGATGCAGTTGGTTCTTGTGTTGGTCAAAAAGGTCAGCGTGTTCAAGCGATTGTGAATGAATTAAAAGGGGAAAAAATTGATGTAGTAGAATGGTCAGAAGACCCTGTCGTATTTGTAACCAATGCGTTAAGCCCATCAAAAGTATTAGAAGTAATTGTAGATGAAGAAGAGAAAGCAACAACGGTCATTGTCCCTGATTATCAATTATCATTAGCAATTGGAAAAAGAGGGCAAAATGCACGACTTGCTGCTAAGTTAACGGGTTGGAAGATTGATATTAAAAGTGAATCAGAAGCTAGAGAAGAAGGACTGCTATCCGATGATGTAGATGAAGAAAATACGAATGAGGAGAGTGCTTATTCTGACATTGATGGCGATTTGTTTGAATAAGGAGGAGATTTAAATGGTCCGAAAGCGAAAGGTACCTTTACGAAAATGTATTGTTACAAATGAAATGCGACCAAAAAAGGAGTTAATCCGTATTGTTCGAAATAAAGAAGGAAAGGTTTTTGTCGACCCAACAGGTAAACAAAATGGTCGAGGTGCCTACCTAACAAAAGATTCAGATGTCATTCGAAAAGCTAAAAAAACAGGTATCTTAAATCGACAGTTTGATACGGAAGTCGATATAAGTATCTTTGATGAACTAGAACAATATGTACAAGGAAACTCAGGTAATGAATAGTTACTTAAACATTGTTGGTCTCGCATTTCGAGCTAGAAAATGTTCCATTGGGGAAGAAAGCATTATCCGTGACATTAAAGGAAAACGTGCTAAGTTAGTGTTATTAGCTAATGATACAGGTGCACAAACAAGAAAGAAAATAACAGATAAATGTAATTCGTATGGTATACCTTTACGAATTGTAGATGATAGAGAAACACTATCACAAGCTATAGGAAAGTCACATAGAGTAGCTGTTGCGATTTTAGACGAAGGATTTGCAACTAAAATTAAATCGTTACTCGCTAAATAATTCGGGGGTGAATGTATGAGTAAAACACGAATATATGAATATGCAAAAGAAAAGAATACATCAAGTAAAAATGTGATTGAACATCTAAAAAGTATTGGGGTAGAAGTGTCCAATCATATGTCAACAATAACGGAAGATACTAAAGCAAAATTAGATAAGCAATTCGCACAAAAACAAGAGACTTCTACTAAACCAGATTCTACTAATAAAGCGGACAAATCGAAAAATGAAGATAAACAGCAAAACCGTAAACAAACAAAGCCAAATCAATCTAACCAAGATTCAAAAAAGCATTCAAATAAAAGGAAACAAAAACCTAATCGGAAACAAGATAAACATAAAAATAAGCATCAAAAGAATGGAAAAGGAAAAGCTAATAATCCATCAGGAAATCAACAGCAGCCAAAGAAACAAAATACCCCGAACAAAATCACGTATAGCGAAACATTAAATGTAAGTGATTTAGCGGAAAAACTGCATAAAGAGCCGTCTGAAATTATTAAAAAGCTTATGTTTTTGGGTGTAATGGCCACAAAAAATCAAGATTTAGATGATGATGCTGTTGAACTAATCTGTTCTGAATATGGAGTCGAAGTTGAAAAAGAAATTATTTTAGATGAAACAGATTTTGATAAATATCGTGAAGAAGATAAAGAAGAAGATCTTGACGAGCGTCCTTCTGTTGTAACGATCATGGGCCATGTTGACCATGGTAAAACTACACTATTGGATGCAATACGCCATACGAAGGTTACAGAAGGTGAAGCTGGTGGAATTACCCAACATATTGGTGCATACCAAGTAGAAAGTGGCAATAAAAAAGTAACGTTTTTAGATACACCAGGTCATGCCGCTTTCACAAGCATGCGTTCTCGTGGAGCACAAGTAACTGATATTGCGATCTTAGTAGTAGCTGCTGATGATGGTGTGATGCCACAAACAATTGAAGCAATTAACCATGCTAAAGCTGCTGAGGTACCGATTATTGTTGCTGTCAATAAAATTGATAAAGAAGGTGCAAACCCTGACCGAGTAATGCAAGAACTGACGGAGTATGAATTGATACCGGAAGATTGGGGTGGCGACACAATCTTTGTACCTCTTTCTGCTCTACAAGGTGAAGGTATAGATGATTTACTGGAAATGATTTTACTTGTAGCAGAAGTAGAGGAGCTAAAAGCGAACCCAAATAAAAATGCATTTGGTAGTGTAATTGATGCACAATTAGATAAGGGAAAAGGTTCTGTTGCCACATTACTTGTTCAAGAAGGAACATTACGTGTTGGCGATTCACTCGTTGTAGGGAACACATTTGGTCGTGTTCGTGCAATGGTGAATGAACTAGGGCAACGCTTAGAGGAAGCAGGGCCTTCAACACCTGTCGAAATAACTGGCTTAAATGATGTTCCACAAGCAGGGGATCAGTTCCTAGTATTCTCCGATGAGAAAAAATCACGTCAAATTGGCGAAGCACGTCAACAAAAGCACATTCAAGAAACACGAACTGAGCAAACAAAAGTTAGTTTAGATGATCTATTTGAGCAAATAAAACAAGGTGAAATGAAGGATATCAACATCATTATTAAGGCAGATGTTCAAGGATCTGCGGAAGCCTTAGCAACTTCTTTACAAAAAATTGATGTGGAAGGTGTCAAAATAAATATTATCCACACTGGTGTTGGTGCAATTTCAGAATCTGACATTATCTTAGCATCTGCATCCAATGCAATTGTTATTGGTTTCAATGTTCGGCCAGATGCCAATGCAAAAAAAGCAGCAGAAACAGAAAAAGTAGATATTCGCTTGCACCGTGTCATTTATAAAGTGATGGAAGAAATTGAATCAGCAATGAAAGGGATGCTTGACCCAGAATACGAGGAAAAAGTAATTGGGCAGGCTGAGGTACGTGAGATCTTTAAAGTGTCGCGTATTGGTACAATTGCTGGAAGCTATGTAACAGATGGCAAAATCACAAGAGATTCTGGAGTTCGACTAATTCGGGATGGCGTTGTGCAATTTGAAGGTGAAATTGATGATTTAAAACGTTTTAAAGATGACGTGAAAGAAGTTGCACAAAACTATGAATGTGGAATTACCATTAAGAACTTCAATGACATTAAAGAAGGCGATATTATTGAAGCCTTTGTTATGGAGGAAATTGAACGAAAATGATCCTTTATGCTGAGATTGAGTGTATGATGTATGAAGGTCACTCCTTAAAGGATAAACGCTCGATTATAAAACGGTTATTTCAAAAATTACGTCAAGAATTTAATGTGGCATTAACAGAGCTAGACTATCATGATTTATGGCAAAGAACTAAAATCGGTATTGTTACCATTTCCAACAATACGAAACACGCTGAACAAGTCTTACAACGAGTTCTACAACGAATTGATAATTATTCTGAACTAGAACGTACCATAACGAACATTGAACATGTATAAAGGCTGCTAATTGATAGAGGTGATTCGATGAGCGATTTACGTGCAAATCGTGTAGCAGAACAGATGAAAAAAGAACTTGGTGGGATACTAACCCAGAAAATTAAAGATCCACGCGTTGGGTTTGTAACAGTAACCGATGTTGAAGTAACTGGTGATTTGCAGCAGGCTAAAATTTATATTTCTGTGTTAGGTGACGAAAAACAAAAGCAGGACACATTAGTTGGATTAGCAAAAGCAAAGGGATTTATTCGTTCTGAAATTGGTAGCCGTATTCGACTACGGAAAACTCCGGAGCTTACGTTTGAATTTGATGAGGCTTATGAATATGGCAATCGGATTGAAACGATTTTGCGTGATTTAAATAATAAATGATACATGTGATGGTGAAAATCTGGCTTAACCGACGTAGGTTTAAGTCAGATTTTTCCATAGTTTTTCAAGAATATGCAGGACGTAAAATGGAGGGCTTAATTATGGATGGTATTTTGCCGTTATGGAAGCCAAAAGGAATGACATCCCATGATTGTGTTGTGAAAATTAGAAAATTATTTGGTACCAAAAAAGTAGGTCATACTGGTACACTAGACCCAGAGGTAGAAGGTGTCTTACCAATCTGTATTGGTGCTGCGACTAAGATCGTTCCTTTTTTAACAGATACGAAAAAAACATACATAGCAGAGTTAGAATTAGGCAGTGCAACAGATACAGAAGATGCTCAAGGGGAAATAATAAAGCAAAAGTCAGTTGCAAACATGCCATCTAAACAAATAATTGAAAACATGCTACAATCATTTAAGGGAAAACAAATTCAAATTCCACCAATGTATTCAGCTGTTAAAGTAAACGGCAAAAAACTATACGAGTATGCAAGAGCAAATGAAACAGTGGAAAGACCTACAAGAGAAATCACAATTTATACGTTAGACTATTTAGATCATGATCCAAAACATAAACGAATTAAATTTAAAGTGGTTTGTTCAAAAGGTACATATATACGGACATTATGTGTTGATATTGGAAAAGCACTTGGATATCCAGCACACATGTCAGATTTAACCCGAACAGCTACTGGCTCAATTACATCAAATGAGGCATGTTCCTTTGATGTAATTGAAAAAAAAGTTCAACAAGATCAAGCGATGTCGCTCCTTTTACCGCTAACAGAAGGCTTAAGCCATTTAGATCGTGTAGATGTTGATTCATCAACAAAGGAAAAAGTACTACATGGGCAGAAACTAAAAAAAACAGGTCAATTAGTAAAATCTGACCCATTTATGGTAATGTACGGTCAACAATTATTAGCAATCTATCAAAAGCATCCAACAAATTCAAACGAAATCAAACCTGTACGTGTCTTTCCAGTTGGATAGGTGGTAGGAATAGAAGCATTTTAATTAAGAGAAATGAAATAAGTGTAGGTGAAAACCATTGCAAACGATTGAATTGATCTATCCTCATACGTTTATTCAAGAAGATCTACCGGAAACTATAGCAGCTATCGGTTTTTTTGATGGGATACATAAGGGACACCAAAAAGTTATTCAAACTGCTAGCCAAAAAGCAAAAGAGCAACAGATGGAAACAGCTGTTATTACGTTCTATCCTCATCCATCAGTGGTATTAAGTAAGGGGACAAAAGATGTAAAATATATTACCCCTTTCCGAGAGAAGCAAGAAATTTTAGAAGCACTTGGTGTAGATCGGCTTTATATTATTACGTTTGATATATCACTTGCCTCGTTAGCACCAGAACAGTTTATTAAACATTTCATTATTGGATTGAATATTAAACATTTAGTTGCAGGTTTCGATTTTACGTATGGTCATAAAGGAAAAGGAAATATGCAAGTAATAGCGGATCACGCTAAAGGTTTCTTTGATTATACAACCATCGACAAAGTTACTTCAAATGAACAAAAGGTTAGTTCTACTAGAATCCGAGAACTCTTGCAACAAGGTGACATGGAGGAAGCTAATTACCTATTAGGGAGACCCTTAAGTACTTATGGTACTGTTGTTGAAGGTGAACAACGAGGTAGAACAATTGGTTATCCGACTGCTAATTTACGTGTGAGTCCAGATGCTTTATTACCTAAAAACGGTGTTTACGCTGTAAAAGTGCAGTATAGGGGAGATATATACGAGGCAATGGCAAGTATTGGTGTGAAGCCAACCTTTACATCAGATATTATCGAGCCAATTGTAGAGGTTCATATATTTGATGTTACCCATAATTTGTATGGAGAAGAATTAAAAGTGTTTTGGTACAAATTTATTCGAAATGAAGAAAAGTTTAGTGGAGTAGATGAACTGGTCGAAGAAATCACAAATGATGAAAAGATTATTCGTCAATATTTTGCTAAATAATAGGAACAAAAGCTAGAAGCGTCTTGATTATCCCGATTAGAAAGCTTGGCTTGTCGCCAAGTTTTAATGGGGAAAGCCTTAGCTGCACTTATGCAGTAAGTAGTTTCTTATCTGCCAAGCATAAGTCAAGCCTTGAGGTGGTGCTTTTTGCGCGTAATGTGGCTTGACTTATGAACTCGAGGGGGTAGGCGCTGGCCGATGAAAACTCGGGCATCCTTATTTCTATCGGCACTAGGAGTCAATCGCTCTCACTGGCTAAAATCGTCACGTCAATCGCAACGCCAGCACTAGGACGTCAATCGCTCGAAGCTGGACGTGGCTTTTCCTATGAGAGGTAGTAATGAGGCCAACTTTTTTATACTTTCTTGTAAAAAAAACCAATTCTAGTATTTTCACAGTTTATCCTTGCATTTCTCGTCTAAATCATGTAATCTAAGGAACGTAAAACCTTCTCTTGGCAAATCGAAACTCCGACGTTTGCTAGGGGATAGGGGATATGAAAATAATAGGAGGTGCGCCAAATGGCTATCACAAAAGAACGTAAAAATGAAATCATTAATGAATTCAAAGTTCATGACAATGACACTGGTTCTCCAGAGGTACAAATTGCAGTACTTACGGAAGAAATCACTAAATTGAATGAGCATTTACGTACCCATAAAAAGGACCATCACTCACGTCGTGGGCTCTTAAAAATGGTTGGTAAACGTCGTAATTTACTTAATTACCTACGTAAAAAAGATGTTACACGTTACCGTGAACTAATTAAAAGGCTGGGACTACGTCGCTAGTAAGAAAAAAGCAGGAGCAATCCTGCTTTTTTTGCAGAGAAAATAATTTTTTCTCTATCTATCAGAACAAAAGCTAGAAGAGCCTTGATCACCCCCGATTAGAAAACTTGGCTTGTCGCCAAGTGGCGAAAGCCTTAGTTGCACTTATGCAGTAAGAAAGTTTTCTTATCTGCCAAGCCTCGACCTGGTGCTTTTTGCGCGTAATGTGGATTGACTTATGACCTCGAGGGGGTAGGCGCTGGCCGATGAAAATTCATGCGTCCTTATTTCTGTCGGAACTAGGACATCAATCGCTCGGAGTTGGACGTGGCCTTTCCTATAAAAGAGTAATAAGGCCAACTTTTTATACTTTCAAAAAAGGTTTTTCTTTTAAATACAATAAATAAGGCTGTTTTCTAAAAGATTAAGCATAGTTGATAAATGATGCGTCTTAACTTACCGTTCCAGCAGAACATTTCGCTTTCACACAGCATTGAATTGCACTCATCTTTAAAAGGATCGAAGTAAAGGAAGTTGAATAACGACGCATTATATAGAAGAAGAAACATTAAAAATAACAAAGAATACGAAAAGAGCTTAAACAAAGTGCTCTTCTAAAAGGTCATCTAATCATGCAGTAAAATTTTACTTACATAAAATTTACAATTACGCTTATAAACTATAAAATGAGAGATAGAATGTTTAAAGAAAGGAGTACAACATACATGGCAGAAGAAGAAAAACAAGAATTCTCCACTGAAATTGCTGGTAAACCATTTATCGTCGAAACTGGAGAATTAGCAAAACAAGCAAATGGTGCATGTATGATCCGTTATGGAGATACATCTGTATTATCTGTAGCGACTGCATCAAATGAACCAAAAGATTTACCTTTTTTTCCATTAACCGTAAATTATGAGGAGCGGCTATATGCTGTCGGAAAAATTCCAGGGGGTTTCATTAAAAGGGAAGGAAGACCAAGTGAAAAAGCGATTCTGTCGTCCAGATTAATTGATCGTCCAATTCGTCCGATGTTTCCAGACGGATTTCGAAATGAAGTACAAGTGATCAGTACGGTTATGAGTGTGGATCAGGATTGTTCATCTGAAATAGCTGCGATGATTGGTTCATCCATTGCCTTAAGCATTTCAGATATCCCATTTGCTGAACCAATTGCAGGTGTTCATGTTGGACGAGTTGATGGTGAATTTGTCATTAATCCAACCATTGAACAAGAGGAAAAAAGTGATATTGATTTAACGGTTGCAGGTACAAAAGATGCCATAAACATGGTAGAAGCTGGTGCAAATGAAGTACCAGAAGAAGTGATGTTAGAGGCTATCATGTTTGGTCATGAAGAAATTAAACGACTTGTTGCCTTTCAAGAAGAAATTGTACAAGCAGTTGGAGCTGAAAAATCAGATGTTAAATTAATTCAATTAGATGAAACTTTAACTGCTAAGGTAGAAGAAGAAGCAAAAGACAAAATTAAAGAGGCCATACAGGTTAAGGAAAAGCATGCACGTGAACTAGCAATTAGTAATACTAAAGAGGAAGTACTTGCTGCTTATGAAGAAGAAGAGGAAGAAATTATAAAACAAGTACAATCCATTTTAGATAAGTTAGTTAAAGAAGAAGTTCGCCGACTTATTACAAAAGAAAAAGTACGTCCTGATGGTCGTAAAATTGATGAAATACGTCCTCTTTCTTCTCGTGTACGTGTACTTCCAAGAACGCATGGTTCAGGTTTATTTACAAGAGGACAGACACAAGCACTCAGCATTTGTACATTAGGTGCATTAGGAGATGTACAAATACTAGATGGGCTTGATTTGGAAGAATCAAAGCGGTTTATGCATCACTATAATTTTCCACAATATAGTGTAGGGGAAACAGGTCCTATTAGAGGCCCTGGTCGTCGTGAGATTGGTCATGGAGCATTAGGGGAACGGGCACTTGAAAAAGTAGTTCCTTCTGAAAAAGAGTTTCCATACACCATTCGTTTAGTTTCCGAAGTATTAGAATCCAATGGCTCTACTTCCCAAGCAAGTATTTGTGCGAGTACACTAGCAATGATGGATGCAGGCGTTCCAATTAAATCACCAGTTGCAGGTATAGCAATGGGGCTAGTGAAGTCTGGGGATGACTATACGATCCTTACAGATATTCAGGGGATGGAAGATGCTTTAGGTGACATGGACTTTAAAGTAGCTGGGACAGAGCAAGGTGTTACAGCATTGCAAATGGACATTAAGATTGATGGTCTATCACGTGATATTTTAGAAGAAGCACTAAACCAAGCGAAAAAAGGCCGTATGCAAATATTAGATTCAATGTTAGCTACCATCCGGGAACCTAATGCCGAACTTTCGCAATATGCGCCGAAGATTTTAACGATGAGTATTAATCCAGATAAAATTCGTGATGTAATCGGTCCAAGTGGTAAACAAATTAATAAGATTATTGATGAAACAGGCGTTAAAATTGATATTGAACAAGATGGTAAAATTTTCATTTCATCTACGGATGCGAAAATGAACGATAAAGCTAAGCAAATTATTGAAGATTTGGTTCGTGAAGTCCAAGTTGGTGAAATGTATTTAGGGAAAGTAAAACGAATCGAAAAATTTGGTGCTTTTGTTGAACTGTTTAAAGGTAAAGATGGCCTTGTTCATATTTCTGAACTAGCTGAGGAACGTATTAACAAAGTAGAAGATGTCGTCTCAATTGGTGATGAAATCCTAGTAAAAGTAAAAGAGATTGATAATCAAGGTCGTGTTAATGTTTCCCGTAAGGCAGTTTTAAAAGAACAAAAGGACAAGGAAGCTAAATCTAAATCGTAATATAAAACAAGAAGCTGGCAAACCAGTTTCTTTTTTTATTCTAAGGATATTCATTTTTCATATCTTGTCCCCCTCCTTCATAAGAATGAAGAGAGGAGGAGGCATGGATATGTATCGTTATGGTAAATATATTCATATGATCGTGTTTGCTTTTGTTGTTCTAATAACATTTAATTATGATTATAATCCATTTGAACTAAATGAGAGGATGGATGATTTTCAATTTACGGAAGGTGTAGCAAAGACGGAGGATCCCTTGTACATCGAAATATCAGAAAAAAGCTATGACTATACTGAACCTCCTCAAGATGCTGTGATTGATGAGGTATGGAAAAAGATGCCTGGTCTAAATGGACTAGAAGTGGATATCGATAAATCGTATAAACAAATGAAAAAGGAGAAAACATTTAATGAGTCATTACTTGTATTTAATGAAATTCCACCAGATGTAACATTAAAGGATTTACCAGCTGCACCGATCTATCGGGGACATCCCGAAAAAGACATGGTTTCCTTCTTAATTAATGTTTCTTGGGGTGGAGAACATATCCCACACATATTGAACGTGTTGAAAAAACATGATGTGAAAGCAGCATTTTTTATAGAAGGTAAGTGGGCAAAAGAGAATTCTGATTACGTCAAAATGATTGATGAACAAAATCATGTGATTGGTAATCACGCATATAATCATCCTAATATGGAACGATTATCTAAACAAGAAGTACGGGAACAACTGACACAAACAAATGAAATTATTAAGGCAATTATAGGTGAAACTCCAAAGTGGTTTGCACCACCAAGTGGTAATTACAATGATCAAGTGGTGGATGTGGCATATGATTTAAAAATGGAAACGATTCTTTGGAGTGTAGATACAATTGATTGGAAGAATCCGTCAGTTTCTGTTATGATAAACCGCATAAATAATAAAATCCACCCAGGTGCAATGGTTTTAATGCATCCTACATCGTCCATTGCACAGGGGTTAGAAGAAATAATTGTCACGATACAAGATAAAGGGTATAGAATAGGCCCAATTGACAAATTATTGAGTGAAGAAAGGTAAGAATGAACTAGTACACATAGGAGGATCTATTGTGATTGAAAAACATACAAGTAAAAATGGTCTACGAATTGTAACGGAACATATCCCAACAGTTCGTTCTGTTACCATTGGAATATGGATATTAACTGGATCTAGAAATGAATCAGAAAAAAATAATGGTATTTCTCATTTTTTAGAGCACATGTTTTTTAAAGGAACGGAAAATCGCTCTGCCAAAGACATTGCTGAAGCATTCGATGCTGTTGGAGGCCAGGTTAATGCATTTACATCTAAGGAGTATACATGTATTTATGCAAAAGTAATTGATACACACAAAGAATATGCTCTTGATATTTTAGCAGATATGTTCTTCCATTCCTCCTTTGATGCGGAGGAAATGGAACGGGAAAAGAAAGTCGTACTAGAAGAAATTAAAATGTATGAAGATACACCAGATGATATTGTCCATGATTTGTTAGCACGTGCATCATTTGGCGACCATCCATTAGGCCATCCTATATTAGGAACAGAAAAGCAGCTACAATCTTTTACACCTGACCACCTACATCAATATATGAACAGTCGTTATACACCAGAGAATGTAGTGGTATCTGTAGCTGGGAATGTGGATGATGCATTTGTAAAAAAAATTGATCAATATTTTGGAAACTATACGACGGAAGCAGGAACGACTAAGATAGATAAACCAACTTTCCTGGGCAATCATATCGAACGAAATAAAGATACCGAACAAGCCCATCTATGTATTGGCTATAATGGACTTTCGGTAGAAGATGAGGCTATTTATAGCCTGATTGTAATGAATAACGTTCTTGGAGGTTCAATGAGTTCAAGGTTATTTCAAGAAGTCCGTGAAGAACAGGGACTAGCATATGCCGTGTTTTCCTACCATTCTTCGTTCCTGGATCATGGATTGTTGACCATTTATGGTGGAACAGGAAAAGAGCAGCTCCCACTGCTGCAGGATACAATCCACAAAACGGTTGATACACTGCGAAAAGAAGGATTAACAAATAAAGAACTAAATAATAGTAAAGAACAACTTAAAGGCAACTTGATGCTAAGTTTGGAAAGTACAAATAGTCGGATGAGTCGCAATGGTAAAAATGAATTATTATTACAACGTCATCGTACATTAGATGAAATGATTCATCAAATTGATGCTGTTGATCATGATTCAATTAGCCATGTGATCCAAACTGTATTTAATCAACCAAATGCAACAGCTTTAATAGCACCTGAGAAGCAAAAATAACCTATGTGTTAACGCATAGGTTATTTTTATACGCATATATTGTAATAATAGCAGTTGCTGGGAGGGGATAGTAGTGCGATATAGTGATATTAGTGGGAAAGAAATCGTTAATATCAGACATGGATCACGTTTAGGGGTTTTAGGTCAAACTGATTTGGAAATCGATGAAAAGTCTGGTCAAATCCAGTCGTTTATTATCCCAAATTATAAATGGTTTGGGCTAAAAAAAGAAGGAGAAGAAGAAAAAATACATTGGAATGCGATAAAAAAAATAGGAGAAGATATGATTATGGTCGAAATGGATTAATCCTATTCTATTTTTAGGAAAGGCTAGTACCTCTTATAGGTACTAGCCTTTTTTTGCACGTTGGGAAAGTATAAAATTTTAGCTAAGGAGTGGACTCGATGTTGCAAAATTTTAATGTCCCAAGTATAAGAAAAACTAACACATTCGTTAAAGTACGAGCGAATGCGAGTTTTTCTAACACGTTAGGAAAGTATAAAATTTTAGCTAAGAAGTAGACTCGACGTTGCTAAAATTTAGATGTCCCAAGTATAAGAAAAACTAACACATTCGCTAAAGGACGAGCGAATGCGAGTTTTTCTAAGATTTTTTTAAATGAGAATCACCAACCAATGATAGCAACATAAGCTATAACGAAATGTAAAAAGTGCATAATCCAGAGAGGTGTTAACATAATGAATCAACATATCGCTGTAATAGGCGGGGACGCTAGATATTTAGAATTAATTCATCAACTACAAACATTGAACGATACCACTATATATATCATTGGATTCGATAAAATTAACCAAGGTTTTACAGGGTTAAAGCAGGTTGAATTCTCAGACTTAGAAGTTGATCAGCTAGATGCTGTCGTTTTACCCATAACGGGTACAGATGAAAATGGTAACGTAGAGACAGTGTTTTCTGATCATACCATTCAATTAACAGAAGATTGGTTTTCACAATTAAGAAAAAATACGATGATCTTCACAGGAATTGCCAACGATTATTTAGAGAAGGTATCAGCACATGGAAATCTTTCGTTAATTCCACTTTTAGATCGTGATGATGTAGCTATCTATAATTCCATACCAACTGCCGAAGGAACAATCATGATGGCAATTGAACATACTGATTATACTATTCATGATTCACGAGTCATTGTAACTGGATTTGGTAGAGTAGGGCACACCGTTAGTAATAAATTTTCCGCTCTTGGTGCAAAAGTATCGGTCGCATCCAATAGCATAAAAGAATTAGCTCGAATCACAGAAATGGGTCTAGAAGCAATTCCGCTAAAAGATCTTCATTACTATACACATCGATGTGATATTTTAATTAATACCATTCCTGCACATGTCATTACAAAAAAATCTATTCAACATCTTCCCACACATGCACTGATTTATGACCTAGCTTCAAAACCTGGTGGCACAGATTTTGATTATGCTGAGCAGCGGGGAATTAAAGCAATCTTAGCAAAGAGTTTACCAGGTGTTGTTGCTCCAAAAACCGCTGGTAAAATCATAGCGGATGTCATCATTCAATTTATGGAAGATGGAAAGGAGTTAACTGTATGACATTAGAAGGAAAACGTATCGGTTTTGGTTTAACTGGGTCTCATTCTACTTATCATAAGGTGATTCCACAAATAGAGCGACTAGTTGACTTAAAGGCAGATGTAGTTCCGATCGTGTCGTATACGGTTAGGAATACGGATACAAAATTTGGTAAAGCTAATGATCATATTGCAAAAATTGAGGCAATTGCAGGGAAACGTGTCATTTCTACGATACCGGAAGCAGAGCCATTAGGTCCAAAAAATCCAGTAGATTGTATGGTCATTGCACCTATGACAGGGAACTCTTTAAGCAAGTTTGCAAATGCTATGAATGATTCACCTGTTTTAATGGCGGCAAAATCAACATTAAGAAATGGAAATCCTATTGTGTTAGGTATTTCTACAAATGATGCTCTTGGCTTAAATGGTGTTAACCTAATGCGTTTAATGGCCACAAAAGGAATCTATTTTGTTCCATATGGGCAAGATGATCCATTTAAAAAGCCTAATTCCTTAGTATCTCACATGGAATATATACCAAGTACGATTGAAACTGCTCTTCAAAATGAACAACTCCAACCAATTATTATTCCTCATCATACGTCAAATATGGTAAAATAAATTCGTTATATGTTTCATAAGTGTGAAAGGAGTCATCTATATGGCAAAAGATCTTTATAATGTAGCAGTAGTTGGTGCAACAGGTGCAGTTGGTGAAAAGATAATACAAATGTTAGAAAAGAAAGCTTTTCCAATTAATCAACTTAAATTATTAGCATCCAAACGTTCGGCAGGAAATAAGGTTATGTTTAAGAATGAAGAAGTAACCATAGAAGAGGCTACACCAGAAAGTTTTAATGGGGTAGATATTGCCTTATTTTCTGCAGGTGGTTCCGTATCTAAACAACTTGCACCAGAGGCAGTAAAACGTGGTGCTGTTGTAATTGATAATACGAGTGCTTTTCGTATGGACGAAAATGTGCCATTAGTAGTACCAGAAGTAAATGAAGCTGATATAAAACAGCATAATGGAATAATTGCGAACCCGAACTGTTCAACAATCCAAATGGTTGCAGCTTTAAAACCAATTCAAGATTCTTTTGGGTTGAAGCGTGTTATCGTTTCAACTTATCAAGCAGTATCAGGTGCAGGTACTCAGGCTGCAGATGAATTAGAAAATCAGTCGAAACAATTTTTAGACAACAACGAATTAGAAGCTTCTATTTTACCTGTAAAAGGAGAAGAAAAACATTATCCAATTGCATTTAATGCATTACCACAAATTGATGTATTTCAAGATAATGGCTATACGTTTGAAGAAATGAAGATGATTAATGAAACGAAAAAGATAATGCATGCAGATAATTTATCTGTTGCAGCTACTTGTGTTCGTTTACCATTCTTCACCTCTCATGCTGAAAGTGTTTATGTTGAAGTTGGAAATAATGATATAACTGTTGAGGACTTGTGGAATAAACTTCGAGATGCAGAAGGAATTGTATTAGAAGATGACCCAAGTTCTCAAACATACCCAACTCCATTAAGTGCCGCAAATAAAGAGGAAGTTTTTGTTGGCAGAGTTCGAAAAGATTTGGATCAACCAAATGGTTTCCATCTTTGGATTGTGTCTGACAATCTTCTAAAAGGTGCTGCATGGAATACGGTTCAAATTGCAGAGCGTTTAGTGGAAAATAAATGGTTATAAGATAGAGGTGTGACAATGCAGGTTTTAGTTCAAAAGTTCGGTGGAACATCTGTACAAACGGAAGAAAATCGCGACCATGTGATTAAACACATTAAGAATGCGTTAGTAAAAAATTATAAAATTGTTGTTGTTGTTTCGGCATTAGGAAGAAAACCTGCCCCATATGCGACAGATACACTATTAAATATGGTCGATTTTCCTGCAGGCTATAGTTCAAATCGTGAACTTGATTTACTAATGTCTTGTGGGGAAACGATTGCCTCTGTTGTACTATCTAATGAACTTAAAAAACATCATATTACAGCCACCGCTTTAACTGGAGCACAAGCAGGCTTTGTCACAAATGATGACTTTACAAAAGCAAAGATAAAGGAAGTAAACCCAAAACGAATATTGGAAGAACTTGAAACAAATGATGTTGTTGTTGTAGCAGGATTTCAAGGACAAACCAAAGATGGTGATATTACGACGATTGGTCGGGGTGGCAGCGATACTACTGCAGCTGCTCTAGGTGCTACATTACAAGCAGAGTGTATTGAAATATTTACTGATGTTAACGGAATTATGACAGCCGACCCACGTGTTGTTGAATCTGCTAGGCCTTTAGATGTTGTAACCTATACAGAGATTTGCAACTTAGCTTATCAAGGTGCTAAGGTTGTTCATCCACGTGCAGTTGAAATTGCAATGCAAGCTAAAATTCCGATGCGTGTACGCTCGACGTATTTACAAGATGAAGGAACTTTAGTTACTGCATCTAGAGCACAAGAGATAGGAAGAGATATTACAGATCGTTTGATAACAGGGATAGCACACATCGATTCCATTACGCAAATAAATGTGCAAACAAAAGAAGAATCCTACCACTTACAATCGGAAATTTTTAAAGCGATGGCTGAAGCTGGTATATCGGTAGATTTTATCAATATTTCACCAACAGGGGTTATATATACCGTTCCAAAAGAAAATACGGAAAAGGCAATTCATATCTTAGAAACATTAGGATTTGAACCGACGATCGTAGAAAATTGTGCGAAAGTCTCTGCTGTTGGGGCTGGTATGACTGGGGTTCCTGGTGTTGCTTCTCGAATTGTGCAAGCCTTAACAGATGAAGGTGTACAAATATTACAATCAGCTGATAGCCACACAACCATCTGGGTGTTAATCCGAGAAAAGGATGTAAAAACTGCGGTCAACGCATTGCATGAGGTATTTGAACTAGGTAATATCACACAGTCCTGATTAATTATCGAAAAAAGAAGGGTGAAGCGTAATGAATTTTGGAAATGTATTAACGGCAATGGTTACACCGTTTGATAAAGCAGGAAATGTTGATCTCGATCAAACCACTAAATTAATTGAATATTTATTAGCTAATGGAACAGAAGGATTAGTAATAACTGGTACCACTGGAGAATCCCCAACACTATCAAAGGATGAAAAAATTGATTTATTTCACCATGTTGTACGTGTCGTAAACAAACGTGTCCCTGTTATTGCTGGTACAGGTAGCAATAACACTAAAACCACCGTCGACTTAACGAAGGAAGCCGAAAAAAGTGGTGTCGATGGTGTGATGCTAGTGGCTCCATATTATAATAAACCAAACCAACAAGGTTTATATGAGCATTTTAAGACAGTTGCCAATGAAACATCATTACCAGTTATGCTTTATAATATTCCTGGTCGATCGGTTGTGAAAATGTCTGCAGATACTATTATACGATTGAGTGAAATCGAAAATATCGTATCAATCAAAGAAGCAACTGGTGACTTTGATCAAGCAGCGGAAATTATCGAAAAAACACGAGATGATTTCTCTGTTTATTGTGGAGATGATGGGTCCACATTACCGATGCTATCCATTGGTGCTGATGGTGTTGTATCCGTTGCATCTCATGTGATCGGAAAAGAAATGCAATCTATGGTAGAAGCATATCGACAAGGCAATGTTACCGAAGCTGCTTCTATTCATCGGAAATTATTGCCTGTTATGAATGGATTATTCCAAGCACCATCTCCTACGCCAGTAAAAGCTGCTTTAGCATTAAAAGGAATTGATGTTGGAAGTGTACGTCTTCCATTAGTACCACTGACTACAGAAGAGAATAACAACCTAGAACAATTATTAAAATCATAAGAAAAACATCGGCCTTAGATAAGCCGATGTTTTTTTATCCTATTTCGCATGTTACTCTTTTTTTCGCTCATACTAAAGGGTAATGATGAATTAGGATAGGAGTGATTGAAATATGAATAACCATACACAAAATAATAATAAAGAAAAGAAAGATGACCAAAATCAAAACCAAGGTGATAATACCCAACAAAGTTCCTTAGTTCAAAAAATACAGCAACTAGGACAATCAAATGTTCCAACAGCACCGGATTCTAATATTCATGTACTCTCTATTATTGGTCAAGTCGAGGGGCATATTCAGTTACCTCCTCAAAATAAAACGACTAAATACGAACATCTTCTTCCACAGTTGATCGCGATCGAACAAAATCCCAAAATTGAAGGGGTTGTAATCCTTTTAAATACTGTAGGAGGAGATGTTGAAGCTGGCCTAGCTTTATCCGAAATGATTGCATCCATTTCAAAACCGACTGTATCCATTGTTCTAGGCGGTGGTCATTCGATTGGTGTACCTATAGCAGTTGCTACAGATTATTCCTACATTGCACCAACAGCTACTATGACAATACATCCAGTACGACTAACTGGTTTAGTCATCGGTGTTCCGCAAACCTTTGAGTATTTAGACAAAATGCAGGAACGTGTCATAAACTTTGTTATCCAACACTCGAATATTAAAGAAGAAAAATTTAAAGAGCTTATGTTTGCTAAAGGAAATTTAACCCGTGACATAGGAACAAATGTAGTTGGAACAGATGCTGTAGAATATGGTTTAATTGATGGAGTTGGTGGGGTGAAAGAAGCAATGGATAAAGTTAACGAGTTAGTAGGGAATTCACCAAATAATGAGGATCAGGTGATACAATGATATTATATACTCCATTGACACAAGAAGAAGTATTCCCAAATGATCAAGAAAGCACCAATCGTCATCACATTACGTTTCAAGGGAGAGAATGTTACGTAGAAGAAACAAAAGATGGTACCTATCAATTAATCCAATTATTATCAACTGATCCGCAAGACTTCTTAGATGAAAACTTTGCACCTGGCACTGTTATTCCTAAGTAATATTCATGCTTAACCAAAGTTAATATATGGTATAATGAAAGTAGTATGTAAGATATGCCCTTGTCTGTTATAATGACAAGGGTTTTTCATTAATCTCTACTAGTAAGGCTAGTTAATATAGAGGTGAAGAAACATGGCTAAAAAGCGACAAAAAAAGAAAAGTAAATTAAAAAAACAAGTAAAATTTGAATTAATAGGGCTGCTATTTATATTTTTAGCTATTCTTGGAAGTGGTGCCAGTATCATTAGTGAAGGTATGATTCCAAGTGGTCTTGAATACATATTTCGATTTTTTCTTGGAATTTGGTATTTTGTTGCATCCATTCTATTGCTTGCTACTGGTGTCGTATTAGTTGTTAAAAGACGTTATCCAGATTTTTTTAATCGTAAACTGATTGGCTTATTTATCATGTTATTGGGTTTATTATTATTTACTCATATAAATACATTTGAAAGGGTATTAATGACACCCGAGGACACATCTATTTTAAAAGCCACTTGGGATATGTATTTTGCGTTTATAAATGGGGAGGGTAGTGCAGCACAAACAGGTGGCGGAATGATTGGAGCATTACTATTTACATTCTGTTACTATCTATTTTCGGTGCCTGGTGCTAAAATCGTGGCAACATTTTCGCTTTTAATTGGTTTTATTTTCTTAACAGATATTTCTGTCGGTGATTTAACAACCAAACTTGCAAAGAAACTAAAGGAAAAGATGAGTATATTAAGTGCAAAGGTAAAAAGCCTTCAAGAAAGAGTTAGAGAAAATAGAGAAAGTGATGAAGATGTAGAAACTGAAATTCAAATGCCTGAAATAAATCAGCAATCAGAACAAAGTGAACCATTAATTGAAGACTTTACAGACGTGACTTACTCAGTAGATCAAATGGAAGAGCCTAAATTGGATAGTGAAACGACAGAAGGTAATGATGAAGGTAAGGAAGATACAAATAAAGAGGAAGTAGATTTAACAGCTATTACACCAATGACTGAAGAAGAGAATGATGCATATGAGCTTCCTTCTATTGAACTATTAGCCGAGCCCAAGAAAAATGCACAGCAAAATGAGAAATCTGTCATTCAAGCTACTGTCCGAAAGTTAGAACGGACATTTAATAGTTTTGGTGTGAAAGCAAGAGTAACAAAGGTTCATGTGGGACCAGCCGTTACAAAATATGAAGTATATCCAGAGGCGGGTGTGAAGGTTAGTAAGATAGTTGGATTACATGATGACCTTGCATTAGCTTTAGCTGCTAAAGATATTCGCATCGAGGCACCAATTCCTGGTAAATCTGCAGTAGGTATTGAAGTGCCAAACCAAGAAGTAGCCCAAGTTTCCTTAAGAGAGGTACTAGATACGACGATTACGAATCAAACATCAAAACTATTATTTGCTTTAGGTCGTGATATTTCAGGAGATGCAATCGTTTCTGAGTTGAATAAAATGCCACACTTATTAATTGCAGGAGCAACAGGAAGTGGGAAAAGTGTATGTGTGAATGGTATTATTACTACTATTTTAATGCGTGCAAAGCCACACGAAGTGAAAATGATGATGATCGATCCAAAAAAAGTAGAATTAAATGTATATAATGGCATCCCACATTTGTTGGCTCCTGTTGTGACAGATCCCAAAAAAGCTTCACGGGCATTGAAAAAAGTGGTTGCAGAGATGGAAAGAAGATATGATTTATTCTCTGAAACTGGTACACGTAATATAGAAGGTTATAATGAGTACATTCGAAAATACAATCAAACTACTGAAGAAAAGCAACCAAATCTACCATACATCGTTGTATTGGTAGATGAATTGGCTGATCTAATGATGGTTGCTTCAAATGATGTGGAAGATGCTATCACACGATTAGCACAAATGGCTCGTGCAGCAGGTATTCACTTAATCATCGCTACACAACGCCCTTCTGTAGATGTTATAACAGGGGTGATTAAGGCGAATATACCATCACGGATTGCATTTAGTGTATCTTCGCAAACAGATTCTAGAACCATTTTAGATTCAGGCGGAGCCGAAAAACTTTTAGGTCGTGGGGATATGTTATTTATGCCTGTTGGTGCATCAAAACCGACACGTGTACAAGGAGCGTTTTTATCAGATGAGGAAGTAGAACGAATTGTAGATCACTGTGTGGAACAACAAAAAGCATCTTATCAAGAAGAAATGATCCCAGAAGAAACGAGTGAAGTAACCAGTGAGGTAGATGATGATTTATATGATGAAGCGGTACAGCTTGTTACAGAAATGCAAAGTGCTAGTGTTTCCATGTTACAAAGAAGATTCCGTATTGGCTATACACGAGCAGCACGTTTAATTGATGCGATGGAAGATAGAGGGATTGTTGGGCCTTATGAAGGTAGTAAGCCAAGAACAGTTCTTATTTCACAGACAGCTGAAGAAAAAACATCATAAAATTATTTGGTATCGGGCTGTACTCTTCTAGTACCGCTCGATAATCTACTAAAATTCGACATATTATTCTAAAAATAACATATATCGCTAAAATTCTTGCCACAGATACAAACCTTTTAGAAATTTGTCGTTTATCTATTTATTTATCTTACAAAACGTGATATAGTAAGAACGTAAAATTAGTCGAACGTCAGAGGTCAGTCGTCTAAATTGAATAACAATAAAGGTTGATGATGGGAGGCAATCATGTCTATTAAAACAGATACTCGCCATTTATATTTACAAGTCATTGATGAAATTAAACGAGATATTGAAAACGATTTATATAAGGAAAATGAAAAGTTGCCTTCCGAGTTTCAATTATCCAAGAAGCTAGGGGTATCGCGAGCTACTTTAAGAGAAGCATTACGAATATTAGAGGAAGAGAATATTGTAACAAGAAGACACGGTGTTGGTACATTCGTTAATCCTAAGCCAATCTTCTCTTCTGGAATAGAAGAATTAACTAGCGTAACGTATATGATCGAACAATCCGGGAAAAAACCTGGATCACAATACTTATCAACTGAAATATTACGACCAACTGAGGACGATTTAAAGAAATTTAACCCATTAAAAATGGACAAGGTTGCGAAAATTGAACGAATACGTACAGCAAATGATGAACCAGTTGTATTTTGCATAGACAAAGTACCAGATGGAATAATACCATTGGAGCTCGTTCATAAAGAAGATTCTTTATTTAAATTAATGGAGGTGCATGCAAGAAAGTATATCACCTATGCGGTAACCTATATTGAACCAATAGGATATCATGATCGAATTTATGACATCCTAAACTGTAGTCCAGATCAACCATTACTACTTTTAAAACAGATGCATTATACAGCAGATGATGAGCCTGTATTATATTCTGCAAATTATTTTCGCTCTGATGTGTTTAGTTTCTATGTTTTAAGAAAGAGATTGTAAAGGCTTACATTATAGCCTTTCAGGAGGTGATTGCTTAAAAGATAATTTTATCACATTTATATTTTTTTTGTACAATATGTTATAAAACGAAACCAATTAGGGGGTATTTTAAGTGAAAAATCGTAAATATTTATTACTCTTTACTGTATTACTTAGTCTTGGATTAGTATTAGCAGCTTGTGGTGGCGGTTCTGAAGATGATTCAGATAACGCTGGTAGCGATGATGCAGGTTCAGATGGAGAAACTCCTGAATACACTTCTGCAATTGTAACAGATGAAGGTGGCGTAGATGATAAATCCTTTAACCAATCAGCATGGGAAGGCCTTCAAGCATGGGGAGAAGAACATGGATATTCAAAAGGTGAGGGATTTGACTATGCACAGTCAAATAACGAATCAGATTATCTACCTAACTTGACTCGTCTTGTACGTAATGATTATGACCTAGTGTTTGGGATTGGATTTTTACTAGAGGATGCAGTCGCTGAAATTGCAGAGCAAAATCCAGATAATGATTTTGCAATTGTGGATACAGTAGTGGAAGCTCCAAACGTAGCAAGCATTACGTTTGCCGAACATGAAGGTTCATTCCTTGTTGGTGTAGCGGCAGCATTAAAAACACAAACTGATAAACTAGGTTTTGTCGGTGGTGTTGACTCTGATTTAATTAATAAATTTGAAGTTGGCTTTGTCGCAGGTGCGAAGTCTGTAAACCCTGATATCGAAGTAGATATTCAATATGTAGGTGATTTCAGCTCAGCCGATGACGGAAAACTAATCGCAACACGTATGTATAATGATGGAGCAGACATCATTTATCACGCAGCAGGAGCGGCTGGTAACGGTGTGTTTGCACAAGCAAAAGACATTAAGCAAAATGATCCAGAACGTGAAGTTTGGGTTATTGGTGTAGACCGTGACCAACATGAAGAAGGACAAATTGGGGATCATAATGTAACGTTAACATCTATGGTTAAACGTGTAGATATCTCTGTACAAGAAGTAAGTAACATGGGGCTTAATGGAGAGTTCCCTGGTGGAGAAATCCTTGAATTTGGATTAGAAGATAATGGAGTTAGTGCGGCTAGAACAAATGAAGAAGCTTTAACTGACGAGATTATTGAAGAAATTGAAAATTGGAAAGCACAAATCATTGATGGTGAAGTTGAAGTTCCACAAACACATGATGAACTAGAAACATTTGAGTCATCATTATAACAGGTGAATGGAAAGGGCTGGAATTGCCAGCCCTTTTCTTCCTTATCATGTAAAGATCTTCAAATGAAGAGATTCTAGCCCTTTTCATTTGGCGATTTTTACAAGCAGTAAAAATTCTCCAATAAAATTTAATAAAAAGATCAGCCTTTCTCTTAATGGCTAATTTTTCAAAACTAAAGGCTCTTTTCGCATTTTTTGTTGTTTTTTAACGTCGCATCTTCTATATTATGCGCAATAACTAGAATATGCACATAGCTTCGCTACGGAAATCAACGGCTTTAATTTACTGCGTATAATACATCAACTATGCATTAAGATTTATACTGAAAAAGCAATAATCTTTTAGAAAAAAGCCAAACTAAAAAAGGTAGACGACGTATATTTCTACCATTAAAGGAGTGAGACGATAGTGGAGGATTACGTTATTGAAATGTTAAATATCCGTAAAGAATTCCCCGGGATCGTTGCGAATGATGATATAACGATTCAATTAAAAAAAGGTGAAATTCATGCGCTATTAGGTGAGAATGGTGCTGGAAAATCCACACTTATGAATGTACTTTTTGGATTATACCAACCTGAAAAAGGTGAAATTCGTGTGAAGGGAGAAAAAGTTAATATCACTGATCCAAATGTTGCCAATGACTTAGGGATTGGTATGGTGCACCAACATTTTATGTTAGTTGAGCCTTTTTCTGTAACACAAAATATTATATTAGGTAGTGAACCAACTAAAAATGGGCGAATTAATTTAAAAAAAGCAGAAAAAGAAATACAAGAACTATCAGATCGGTATGGACTAAAAGTTGATCCTACCGCAAAAATTAGAGATATTTCTGTAGGGATGCAGCAACGCGTGGAAATTTTGAAAACCCTTTATCGTGGAGCAGATGTGTTAATATTTGATGAACCTACTGCAGTGTTAACACCACAGGAAATTACTGAATTAATTGAAATCATGCATTCATTAATCGCAGAAGGAAAATCAATTATTCTCATCACACATAAACTAAAAGAAATTATGCAAGTTTGTGATCGTTGTACGGTTATTCGTAAAGGAAAAGGGATTGGAACAGTCAATGTTGCAGGAACAACAACGAATGAACTCGCTTCTTTAATGGTTGGGCGAGAAGTGAGCTTTAAAACAGAAAAAACACCAGCAAAGCCTAAAGAACCTGTGCTAAAAATAGAAAACTTAGTTGTGAAGGATACTAGGAAGGTAGACATGGTGAAGAACTTAAACCTTGATGTACGTGCTGGTGAAATTGTCGGAATTGCTGGTATCGATGGCAATGGACAAACCGAATTAATAGAGGCGATTACGGGCCTTGTGAAATCAGAGTCAGGATCCATTAAGTTAAACGATAAAGAAATTAAAAATCTCTCACCACGAAAAGTAACGGAAAGTGGCTTAGCACATATTCCACAAGATAGGCATAAATACGGACTTGTGTTAGACATGCCTATTGGAGAAAATATCGTATTACAAACCTATTACCAGAAACCATACTCGAAAAATACTATTTTAAATTATAAAGAAATTTATAAAAAAGCAAATGAATTAATTGAAGAGTATGATGTTCGTACACCATCTCCATATACACCTGCTAGAGCCCTATCAGGTGGTAACCAACAAAAAGCAATTATTAGTCGTGAAGTAGACCGTTCACCTGACTTATTGATAGCGGCACAACCAACACGAGGATTGGATGTTGGAGCAATTGAATTTATTCATAAAAAATTAATTGAAGAGCGTGATAAAGGAAGAGCTGTCTTATTAATTTCTTTTGAGTTGGACGAGATCTTAGATGTTAGTGATCGAATTGCTGTTATCTTTGATGGTCAAATTGTATCTGAAGTGAAACCAGAAGATACGAATGAACAAGAATTAGGATTATTAATGGCTGGTAGTAAGAAAGAAAAGGCAGGTGGCGAGTAGTGACTTCAAATAAAACATTTAATATTTTAGTTCCCATTATTTCTGTCTTAATTGGACTCATAGCTGGGGCCCTTATTATGTTAGTCTTTGGATATAATCCAATTTCTGGGTATGCTGCCTTGTGGCAAGGAGCGTTTGGTGATTTATATTTCTTTGGAGAAACAATCCGCCAAACAACACCATATATTTTGACAGGTTTAGCTGTAGCATTTGCCTTTCGTGCTGGACTGTTTAATATTGGTGCAGAAGGGCAAGTATTTGTTGGCTGGGTTGCAGCAGTATGGGTAGGTATAGCTTTTGATGCACCGATGATTATTCACTTGCCTCTTGCCCTCATTGTAGCAGGTTTAGCAGGTGCAGTGTGGGGCTTCATTCCCGGAATTTTAAAAGCAAGATTAGGGGTACATGAAGTAATTGTAACCATTATGTTGAATTATGTTGCGTTATATGGAGCAAATGCACTCATTAGGGGTGTATTGTCTGATAACGAAGATAAAACAGAAAAAATTGCTGGATCAGCCTCATTGGCATCTGATTGGTTGCAATCATTAACGTATTTTTCACGTATGCACTATGGTATATTAATTGCCTTGTTCGCAGCCATTATCATGTGGTTTATACTGGAGAGAACAACAATCGGTTATGAACTGCGATCTGTTGGTTTCAACCAACATGCTTCTAAATATGCAGGAATGAATGTAAAACGAAATATTGTTTTAGCGATGGTTATTTCAGCTGTATTCGCTGGATTAGCTGGAGCGATGGAAGGTTTAGGAACATATGGTAATATGTCTGTAAACTCTGGGTTTACTAATTTAGGGTTTGATGGAATTGCGGTTGCACTATTAGGAGCTAATACGGCATTAGGTGTCGTGCTTGCAGCGCTTCTATTTGGTGCTTTAAAAGTTGGTGGTTTAAATATGCCAACTGAAACAGGTGTCCCAACTGAGTTAGTTGATATTATTATCGCACTAATTATATTTTTTGTTGCTTCCAGTTATATAATTCGATGGGTAATACTTCGCTTCAAAAAGGGGGAGAAATAAATGGGATTCATTGATCTCTTACAATCGATTATTCCACCAGCACTATTCTTTTCGGCACCTCTTATATTTACAGCCTTAGGCGGGGTATTAAGTGAGCGTTCTGGAGTTGTAAACATTGGACTAGAAGGTTTAATGGTAATGGGTGCCTTTGTCGGAATTGTGTTTAATTTAACGTTTGAGAGTGCTTTAGGTGCATGGACACCGTGGGTATCCATTATTGTCGCAATGCTAGTGTCTGCTATTTTTTCAGTCATTCATGCGATTGCCTCTGTTTCCTTTAGAGCAGATCAAGTGGTAAGTGGTGTGGCAATTAACTTCTTAGCGTTAGGGTTAGGTGTGTTTTTAACAAAGCAATGGTACAACAAAGGTCAGACAGACATGGTAGAACAACCATTTTATACAACTGATATTCCATTATTAGCTGATATACCAATTATTGGCCCAATCTTTTTTCAAGGTATATATACGACATCCTATGTAGCGATTATTTTGGCGTTTGTTGTATGGTATGTGTTATATAAAACGCCATTTGGTTTACGTTTACGTTCAGTAGGAGAACACCCGATGGCTGCAGATACAAATGGTATTAATGTGTATAAAATGCGTTATATTGCAGTTATTCTTTCAGGTGCCTTAGGTGGTTTAGGTGGTTCCGTATTTGCACTTACAATTGCCTTAAACTTCTCTCACGCTACCATCGTTGGTCAAGGGTTTATGGCTTTAGCAGCAGTTATTTTTGGTAAATGGCATCCATTAGGTGCATTAGGTGCTGCCTTATTCTTTGGCTTTGCACAAAGTTTAAGTGTTATCAGTGCTGGTATTCCTTTATTACAAGATGTACCACAGGTATTCTTGTTAATCGCACCATACGTATTAACAATACTAGCTCTAGCTGGCTTTATCGGTAGAGCAGAAGCACCAAAAGCAAATGGGGTACCTTATATTAAAGGTAGCCGCTAATGTGAAACTTAAATCAGCGACGTTTTTTCGACTCGAAGGATGGCCGAGTTTATGTTGATCTGTCCATTATAAATGAATTAAAAAACTGACTTGTTACATGTGTAAACAAGTCAGTTTTTTATTGTCAAAAATTGGTCTATACTGTATGGTGATTACAATAAAAGGAATAGAACAAACTATAATGGACAAATACGTATTGGAGGAATTCTGGTGGAATCAGTAAATGAAAAAATAATCAATGAAGGTAATTTCCGTCTACATATTGTACCAACATCAAAGTATAAAACAATTAATATTGTCGTGAAGTTAAAAGCTCCTTTATCTAGAGACACGATAACCAAGCGTGCTTTATTACCTTATGTATTGCAACAAGGAACTAAAAACTTTCCTAGTCGAACTGATTTACAGAACAAACTTGATGATTTATATGGTGCGGTACTAGCCATAAATGGTTCGAAAAAAGGAGAAAACCATATCATATCAGTTCGACTCGAAATTGCTAATCCAAAATTTATTCCCAATGCATCTAATCTAAAGGAAGAGGCATTACAGATTCTACAAGAAATCATTTTTAATCCAAAAACAAATGGAGGTTCCTTCGAGGAGACAATTGTCGAACGCGAAAAAGAAACACTACGGCATAAAATAGATTCGATTATCGATGAAAAAATGAGTTATGCCAATATGCGACTTATTGATGAGATGTGTAAGGATGAGGCCTATCAATTACATGTTAATGGGTATAAAGAAGATTTAGACGAAATAAATGCAACGTCGTTATATACCTATTATCAGCAGATATTACAGGAAGATCAGATGGATGTTTATGTATTAGGGGATATCGATCAAAAAGAGATAGAACAAAAGCTTCCTACATTACTTAGTAAAAGCAGAAAGGGAGAATCTGCTGAGGAAACGAAAACATCGTCTTATCAGAAAAAAGGGGAACCTAAAGAAGTGATCGAACATCAAGATGTACAACAGGCTAAATTGCATATTGGATATCGTACTAATACAATATTTTCCGATAATGATTATTTCGCATTACAAGTATTTAATGGCTTGTTTGGAGGATTTCCAAGCTCTAAATTATTTATTAATGTAAGAGAAAAAAACAGTCTTGCTTATTATGCATCTTCTCGCTTAGAAAGTCACAAAGGCTTATTACTTGTATTTAGCGGAATAGCTCCAACAGACTACGAAAAAGCAAAAGATATTATTATAGAGCAAATGAATGCCATGAAAAATGGTGATTTTACGGAAAATGAATTAGAAGAAATAAAAGGTTTAATTGAAAATCAATTACTGGAAACAATGGATCATCCTCAAGGATTTATTGAATTATTGTACCAGCAAGTAATAGGTGGAAAGCAAATTACACCAGAAACCTTAATGAATCAAGTGAAGCAAGTGACCAAAGAAGATGTTATAAAAGTTGCAAATAAAATGGAAGAGGATACAATTTATTTGCTAACCAACAAGGGAGGCAGTAATAATGAATAAATTGGAGTATGACGTTATTAATGAGACAATATATACAGAACAGCTTGATAATGGATTAACGGTGATCTTGTTACCGAAAAATGATATGGCAAAAACGTATGGTGTTTTTTCAACAGATTATGGCTCAATTGATCAAACGTTTGTACCAATTGAGCAATCTGACTATATTACGGTCCCAGAGGGGATTGCTCACTTTTTGGAACATAAACTATTTGAAAAAGAAGATCGAGATGTATTTGCAGACTTTGGAAAACAAGGTGCATCCCCAAATGCGTATACATCATTCACAAAAACAGCCTACCTGTTCTCTGCAACCACTAATATTGAAAAAAATGTAGAGACACTAATTGATTTTGTACAAGATCCTTATTTTTCAGAGGAATCTGTTGAAAAAGAGAAGGGGATTATTGCACAAGAAATTCAAATGTATAATGATCAACCAGATTGGCAATCGTTTATGGGTACGATTAAGGGAATGTTCCAAAACCATCCTGTCAATATTGATATAGCAGGTACAGTGGACTCAATTAAAACCATTTCAAAAGATGATTTATATACATGTTATAACACATTTTATCATCCAGAAAATATGGTATTATTTATAGCTGGAAACTTTGATCCATCATCCATGATGGAAATGGTTAAAACAAATCAGTCCAACAAAACCTTTAAGAAAATGGAAGAATTACAACGTGACTACCCAGAAGAACCAAAAGAAGTTACGGAAAAAGAAACGACCATTCAGATGCCAGTCTCGGTTCCTAAATGCACAGTAGGTATTAAAGAATCGAATCAACCGTTAGGTAAAGCTAAATTTTTAAAAAGAGATTTATGTCAAAGTATGGTATTAGACTTTTATTTTGCAAAAGGTGGTCCATTTTATCAGGAACTATATGAAGATAAATTAATTGATGATAGTTTTTCATTTGAAACGAACCTAGAAAAAAATTTCGGGTATTCTTTAATCAGTAGTAATACAGCACAACCTAACGTTTTCGCATCTAAAGTAAAATCGTTATTACTTTCCACAAATGAACAAACCTTTACAGAAGAAGAAGTTAACCGTATGAAGAATAAGCAAATTGGTCACTTATTAAGAGCCATGAATTCCTTAGAATTTATAGCGAATAAATATATTCACTATTCAACACTCGATATTGATTTATTCGACATCATTCCGACGATTCAGTCATTGACAGTAGAAGATATGAATCAATTTATTCAAAGTTGGATTGAGGAAGATCGAATAGCAATATGTAAAATTGTCGCAGAATAAGGAGCCGAAATGATACAGAAGAACATATTAATTATTGGTGCAAGTGGGGATATCGGGAGTGCCATAGCGGAACAATTGGCCTGTGACGGTTATCAGTTGCTGTTACATTATCACACGAATGAAAGCAGGATCCGAACGTTACAAAATCATCTCCCTGAAGAACAAATTATTTCTGTTATACAAGCTGACTTAACCAAGAATGCTGATTTAAAAAAATTGATGACAGGTATTGTGTATCCTATTGACGGTATTATTTTTGCCAGTGGGGTGACACATTTTGGATTATTGCAAGATACGAGTGAGGAAACGATGGATGCCATGTTAACGGTCCATGTGAAAGCACCATGGTTTATCACGCAACAGTTATTACCAAATATGATCCGTAAACGAGCTGGCACTATTTTACTAATTACATCCATTTGGGGAGATATTGGTGCAAGTAATGAAGTGATTTATTCTTCTGTTAAAGGTGCACAAAATAGCTTCGTGAAAGCATTAGCTAAAGAAGTTGCAGGAAGTGGGATTTCCGTTAATGCGATTAGTCCAGGGTTTATTGACACAAAGATGAATGACCATTTTACAGATCAAGAAAGAAAAGCAATCGTTCGGGATATACCAATGAATCGAGCAGGAAAACCCGAAGAAGTTGCACAAACTGTCTCTTTTTTAATGGATCATAAATCAAATTATATACAAGGTGAAGTCATCCATGTGAAAGGTGCATGGTAATTAGAGAAACTCGCATTTGCTCGTCCTTACCGAATGTGTTAGTTTTTCTTATACTTTCCCAACGTGAAACAAAAGCTAGAAGTGCCTAGATAGCGAATTAAATGGTGTCTTTGAATAAAGCTCTTTTCGCATACTTTATTGCTTTCTTAAATTCACATCTTTTATATAATGCGTCGTAAGGTTACGAATTGATTTCCGATCCGGACAGTCGCTTTCACCATGGGCACAAGTGCGACATCTGTTTAAACTTTTCTTTTTCACAGCGTCTTCTTTGGCGCAGGCACGGCCTCAGCCACCTCTGTCGAAAAGCGTAAGCGCCTTGGTCACCCCTGATTAGAAAACTTGGCTTGTCGCCGAGTGGCGACAAGCCTTAGTTGCACTTATGCAGTAAGAAAGTTTTTCTTATCTGCCAAGCTTAAGACGAGCCTCAGCGTGGTGCTTTTTGCGCGTAATGAGGATTGACTTAAGATCTTGAGGGGATAGGCGCCGACACTAGAACGTCCTCGCAAAAAAGACACTTTTGCTTCGTGCGATGTTTCGCTGTCGAAGCTTTCCTTGTCCTGTCCGTCAAAACGAGCCTAAGAGACCCCGCAGTGTCGGTTTCACAACGGAGGCTCGTGGGGAGTCCTAAGGTGCGCGAAGTGTTTTTCCGAAGCGGTAAATTTAGCTAACCTACTGCGCATAATACATTAATTATTCATTAAGTTTTATACAAGAAAAAGCAGCAATCTTTGATAAAACAACCTTAAATAAGGCAATAATACGGCTGGTTTTTAAGCTTTCCTACCTGCTACAAAAGTTATAACATATTAATGTATAAAGCCTCCAAAAGCACAAATACTATACGTGACAAAACTTGAAGGAGGCAGATCTATATGTCAGTACTTGATAATTTTGATACGTGGAAAGACTTCTTGTCAAACCGCCTACAGCAAGCTCAAACACAAGGAATGGACCAACAAACCATTTCCAATTTAGCATATGAGGTTGGTGACTACCTCTCTAAAAGTGTAGACGCTAAAAATAGTGAGGAAGCTGTACTAAGAGAACTTTGGAACGCTGCTTCTGAAGAAGAACAACATGCTATCGCAAACAGTATGGTAAAATTAGTACAAAATGAAGGAAATACCAACTAAATAAAAAGCTATAAAATAAAGAAGCTTACACAGCTTCTTTATTTTATTAAGAAAATACACAATCTCCTTTTCACTGAACTAAAAATCATTTATGATATAGATAGACTAACCATAGTTAAGATTATGTAAAAGGGGCTTATTATGGAAAAAACAGAATGGTACCTCGAGTACGAAATCCAATACAATCGTCCTGGTTTATTAGGCGATATATCCTCTTTATTAGGAATGTTATCCATTAATATTATTACCATTAATGGAGTAGAAGATGATAGACGGGGTATGTTGTTATTATCAAAAGAAGATGAACAAATTACACGATTACAATCTATTTTACAAACAATGGATACAATTTCTATAAAAAAATTACGAAAACCTAAATTACGGGATCGTTTAGCAGTTAGACACGGTCGCTTTATTCATCGCGATGCTGAAGATCGAAAAACAATTCGTTTTGTTCGTGATGAATTAGGTGTTTTGGTTGACTTCATGGCAGAACTTTATAAAAAAGAAGGGCATAAATTAATTGGAATTCGCGGTATGCCTCGAGTTGGAAAAACGGAATCAGTCGTTGCGGCTAGTGTTTGTGCGAATAAACGTTGGCTTTTTGTGTCTAGTACATTACTAAAGCAAACAGTTCGTAATCAGTTAATAGAAGGGGAATACAGCAATAATAATATCTATATTGTTGATGGTGTTCTATCCAAACGGCGTGCTAATGAAAAGCATTGGCAATTAATACGCGAAATCATGCAACTACCTGCTGTCAAGGTAGTTGAGCATCCAGACATATTTGTTCAATCAACAGAATATGAAATGGATGATTTTGATTATATTATCGAATTAAGAAATAACGAAGAAGAAGAAATTACATATGAAGACATGAAGCAGCCACAATTTGAACAAGAAAATGGTTTTTCTATGTTTGATTTTTAAAATGGATGGTGTTATGGATGGAAATAGGATCGAGGCTTAAAGAGGCTAGAGAACAAAAAAATATCTCGCTTGAAGAGTTACAAGAAAAAACAAAAATACAAAAGCGATATTTACAAGCAGTTGAGCAAGGGGATTATCATATTTTACCTGGAACGTTTTATGCAAGAGCATTTATTAAGGAATATGCGGCTGCTGTGGGGCTAAATGGAGATGATTTACTAGAAGAATTTAAAGATGAGCTCCCACAAACAAAAAGTGAAGAAACACCTCAATATACACGAATTCAACGTTCTCGTAAGGATAATCACCCAACAAAACAATCTGCTATATTTTCGATCATCCCAACTGTTATTACAGTTTTATTGGTGATTGGTATTATTTTTGCTGCATGGTATTTTATCCAATTAACCATATCAAATGATGATCAAGAAGATAGAGAACCAGTGGAAGAGTCTGATGATAATGAAATTATTATAAGTGATGAGTCAAATGAGCCAAGTACTGACGATGAGTCAGAATCCACACCAGAAAATGAAGAAGAAAATGATAATCAAGCGGAACAAGACAACTCTGAAGAAGAAGCCAAGGAAATGGAATTACGCGTAGTGGAAGAAGGAACAGGAACCGTACCAGAATCTACATTCGAAGTTGTAAATGGAGCTGATGACATGATACTAACGTTAGAATCAACAGACAATTCATGGCTTGAAGTAAATAATGGAGAGGGAGATACATTTTATAGTAATCCATTTACACCAGAAGAATCACCATTGGAGATCGATATATCAGATGAAGATCGAATTTACTTAAATATAGGAAGTGCTCCAAATCTACAAATTACGATAAATGAGACATTGTTAGAGTACCCTGTTGATCCAGATTCCCATGTGCATCAAAAAATATGGATAAATTTAACGGAATCAACTGAATAACAACCTAGCGTAAACCCTTCCTTCTCTACAACGTGGAAGGGTTTTTATGCAGCATTTAAGGAGGAAAAAGAAACATGAATATACCAAATAAAATTACACTATCCCGTATTTTTTTAATCCCCATTTTCATTGTTTTATTAAGTGTGCCTTTTGATTGGGGAGAATGGAATATTGGAGATGAAACAACAATGCCAGTGGCTCATTTTGCTGCAGCTATATTATTTATCATCGCCTCTACTACAGATTGGATAGATGGCTACTATGCTAGAAAATATAACCTTGTCACCAATCTAGGGAAGTTTTTAGATCCATTAGCAGATAAGCTGCTCGTTTCTGCTGCACTAATATTATTAGTTGAAATTGGCTTGTCACCAGCATGGGTGGTTATCGTTATTATTAGTAGGGAATTTGCTGTTACTGGTCTTCGATTAGTTGCTGCAGGGGAAGGAGTTGTGTTAGCAGCTAGTTCACTAGGAAAATTAAAAACGGTAACACAAATTGTGGCAATTGCAGCTTTATTATTATATAATTTTCCATTTGCCTACATAGGGATTCCATTTGCTACCATTATGTTGTATATTGCTCTCTTCTTTACCATCTGGTCTGGATATGATTATTTTGTTAAAAATTGGCATGTGATGAGGGATTCCAAATGAACATTAGAACGGAAATAATAGCAGTTGGTACAGAACTGTTATTAGGTCAAATTGCAAATACAAATGCACAATGGATATCTCAACAATTAGCGTTAAATGGGATGAGTGTATATTATCACGGAGTTGTAGGAGACAACATAGATCGTGTCTCAGAAGCATTTAATCAGGCACAAAAACGATCTAATATTGTCATTGTAACTGGAGGGTTAGGCCCAACAGAGGATGACTTGACACGGGAGGCATTCCAACTCTTAACAAACATGGAAATTATCGAGCATGAATCTTCTATAAATAAAATTAAGAAATATTTTCAACAGCAACAAATGAAAATGACTCCAAATAATCGTAAACAAGCACATGTATTTAAACAAGCAAAAATACTTGATAATCATGTAGGGATGGCTCCAGGGATGATTGTTGAATATGAGGATACGAAATGGATCTTCCTTCCAGGTGTTCCAAGAGAGATGAAAGCAATGGTATCAGAAGAGGTGATACCATATCTCCAACAGACAACAGGTGTAAAGCAAATTATTCAATCAACAATGCTAAAATTTATTGGTATTGGTGAATCCGTATTGGAAGATGAAATACATGATTTAATTGTAAACCAAACCAATCCAACAATTGCTCCATTAGCACTTAATGAAGGTGTTGCCATTCGATTAACCGCGAAGGCAGATACAACCGAATTTGCGAATCAATTAATTGAACAAATGAAAACAGAAATTTTAAATCGGGTGGGGGACTATTTCTATGGTGTCGATGAAGATACTCTAGCATCTAAAGTAATCACCTTATTAAAAAAACATAACCATTCTATTGGCGCAGCTGAAAGTTTAACAGGTGGGATGTTTACAGATGAAATGATTGCAATACCAGGAGCTTCAACGGTTTGTCGTGGGGGACTTGTTTGTTATCAGCC
Organism: Oceanobacillus halotolerans; assembly: GCF_010993955.1. Classification (GTDB taxonomy): domain Bacteria; phylum Bacillota; class Bacilli; order Bacillales; family Amphibacillaceae; genus Oceanibacillus_A; species Oceanibacillus_A halotolerans. Next base: position 96,018 of record NZ_WIXL01000008.1, read on the forward strand.
ATTGGTTAAACAAAATGTTTTAGGCGTATCACCTGAGACAATTACAAATTATGGAACAGTAAGTGAACAATGTGCATCCGAAATGGCGACAAAGATTTGTGATATGATGGATGCTGACATTGGAATAAGTTTTACGGGAGTAGCAGGCCCAAACGAGGAAGAAGGAAAACCTATAGGCACCGTATTTATTGGCATTCATGATAAAAGTGGTAATTCAATAGTAAGACAATTTCAACTTCCAGGAGACCGCCAAGAAATAAGAAGGAAAACAATTTTAAAAGGATATGAACTTTTATTTCAGCATTTAAAATAATATATAAAATAGCATTTTCCTAGGATAAAATACTATTTTAATAGGAAAACTTTATTAGAAAGCAAGGGAACACCTATTCGATTATTGCTTGGCAAATTCTTAAAAACAAGTTATGATAGAATTACTTAATTAAAGGAGGTAAGCTCGTTGAGTGATAAAAAACAAGCTTTAGATATGGCTTTACGCCAAATTGAGAAACAGTTCGGAAAAGGTTCGATCATGAAATTAGGGGAACAAGAAGGACAAAAAATTGCAACAATCCCAAGTGGGTCCTTAGCACTAGATGTAGCTTTAGGAATAGGTGGTTATCCTAGAGGTAGAGTGGTTGAAATTTATGGTCCAGAGTCTTCTGGTAAAACAACAGTGGCCTTACATGCGATCGCAGAAGCACAACGTAAAGGGGGACAAGCAGCTTTTATTGATGCTGAGCACGCACTTGACCCAACCTATGCTAGAGCATTAGGTGTGAATATAGAAGAATTATTACTATCTCAACCTGATACAGGAGAACAAGCGTTAGAGATAGCTGAAGCACTTGTTCGCAGTGGTGCGGTCGATATTATTGTGGTAGACTCAGTTGCAGCTTTAGTACCAAAAGCTGAAATTGAAGGTGAAATGGGCGACTCTCACGTTGGTTTACAAGCTCGTTTAATGTCTCAAGCACTTCGAAAACTTTCAGGGGCCATTAATAAATCGAAAACTACCGCTATTTTCATTAACCAAATTCGTGAGAAAGTCGGTGTAATGTTTGGAAATCCTGAAACAACACCAGGTGGTCGAGCACTTAAATTCTATTCGTCTGTAAGACTAGAAGTAAGACGTGCAGAAACATTAAAACAAGGAAATGATATGGTCGGAAATAAGGCTAGAATAAAAGTTGTTAAAAATAAGGTAGCACCACCATTTAAGCAAGCTGAAGTCGACATTATGTATGGCGAAGGGATCTCTAAAGAAGGAGAAATAGTTGACATTGGTTCTGATTTAGATATTGTCCAAAAAAGTGGTGCATGGTATTCCTATCAAGGTGAAAGATTAGGACAAGGAAGAGAAAATGCAAAACAATTTTTAAAAGAAAATGAGGAAATGATGGCCGAAATTCATAGTGAAATTAGAAATCATTATAGTTTAGATGATGATGGATCTGAAACACAAGAAGAAGTCGGACAAGAAACCTTAGATGTATAAACATAAATCATTAGATGCCTTTATTACTGGATACACTAGTAATAGAGGCATTATTGTTTGAATGCGGACCTATATGCTGCAATCTTAAGGTTCAGACAAAGACGCTTTCGTTTACTTTGTTGCTTTTTAACCTCACATCTTATATATTATGCGACTTAAAATAGAGTCTCAATTTCCACAATGCAGCAATAGATTTTCACGCAGTCTCTTATTGGAAGGCTGTTTTCTAAAAGATTGTTGCTTTTTTTAAGTATAAATCATAATGCATAGTTGATGTATTATGCGCAGTAAAAGTTCCTTATTGATTTCCGCTACGGACAGTCGCTTTCACCACGGGCATAAGTGCGACATCTGTTCAAACTTTACGTTTTCACAGTGTCTTCTTTACCGCGGACAGACGCTTTTAGCTTCCTCAATAGAAAAGCGGAAGCGCCTTGGTCACCCCCGATTAGAAAACTTGGCTTTTCGCCAAGTGGCGAAAGCCTTAGTTGCACTTATGCAGTAAGAAATTTTTTCTTATCTGCCAAGCTTAAGTCGAGCCTCGGCGTGGTGCTTTTTGCCACAAAGAGGATTGACTTAAGACCTCGAGGGGGTAGGTGCTGGCCGATGATAAAGCCACGTCCTTATGACTATCGGCACTAGGACGTCCTGTCCGTCGAAGCTAGACACCGGAAGCAAAAACCGCTTCCTGTGGGATCTTCAGCTGTTGTTTTTTCCACAGGAGTCGACTGCCCTACACTCCAATCAACTAGTATATTAGCAATAGCAATGATTAGAAAGAGGACAGCACACATCAGCGAAGGAAAACACGAAGACTCCTGCGGGAAGTAGGAGATAGGTGAGACCCCACAGGGCGCTAGCCCGAGGAGGCTCACCACTCCCCCGCGGAAAGCGTAGTGTTTTTCCGTAGCGAAGCTATGTGCATATCCTAACTACTGCGCATAATATACATTATGCGTCGTAGAAAACAACAAAGTATGCAAAAAGAGCTTATTGGAAAGAGAATGTTGCACTGAGCAGCGGTATCAATTTACTTTCGATCACTTTTCATAACGATTATGCACTGACGAGTAGCCTCAATGCATTTCTGGCTGATTTTCAGATTCAAATGTGCACTGAGCAGCAGCCTCGATTAAATTCTGACTACTCTTCGAACTCGTTTGTATACTGACAAGCAAAGAATGCCAAAACCTATAGTGAACAGTGAACGGTTCTATACATACGATAGTGATCTATCTCCATCTCACTAAAGTATATTTCCGTAGTGATGAGTTACGATACATCACCTAACAACTATTCATTAAAATTTCATACTTGAAAAATACAATCTTTTGGAAAATAATCTACGACAAAAGAGTAATAGAAAGGTAGTGTAGGACATATGGTGCAAAAAAACGCGAAACATGACAAAAAAAGTATATATATAGGAAGGAAGTTGTGACGTTTCCTTGACATTGAGCTGGATGACAATTAAAATTAGTTATGTATAATTTTATAATTTTTATTATACAATTTTTTTCCTTTAACAATCATTAAACATGGTACATGCCGACAATAATGAAATGTAAAAATTTGATAGCAATAGGAGGTGAAAACATGGACAGTCCTTTAATCATCTCCATTTTGCTTACCTTAATCCTAATCGTCGGTATTGTTGTTGGTTATCTGATTCGTAAGTCAATTGCAGAAGCAAAGATTTCCAGTGCGGAAACGTTAGCGAAACAAATTGTTGATGAAGCCCATCGAAATGCAGATGCCGCTAAGAAAGAGGCGCTTCTTGAGGCGAAGGATGAAAATCATAAACTTCGCCAGCAGACAGAAGATGAGTTGCGTGATAGGCGTAATGAAATACAAAAACAAGAAAATCGTCTGATGCAAAAAGAAGAAAGTCTTGATCGAAAAAGTGAAACACTTGATAGTCGTGAGCTCTTGTTAGAGAAAAAGGAACAATCACTAACAGACAAACAACAACAAATTGAAGAAATGGAAAGCAAAGTGGAAGCTATGTTACAAGAGCAGCAAACCGAGCTTGAACGCATTTCAGGATATACTACTGATCAGGCTAAACAAGTTATTTTAGAACGGATTGAGAAGGAAGTATCACATGAGTCAGCGCTTATGATAAAAGAGGCGGAGAATCGCGCGACAGAGGAAGCTGATAAAAAGGCAAAAAATATTCTATCATTAGCCTTACAACGTTGTGCAGCCGATCACGTTGCTGAAACAACTGTATCTGTTGTTAACCTTCCAAATGATGAAATGAAAGGACGAATTATTGGTCGTGAAGGACGTAATATTCGTACACTGGAAACATTAACAGGAATTGATTTAATCATCGATGATACACCAGAAGCTGTTATTTTATCTGGATTCGACCCAATAAGACGTGAAACTGCACGTTTAGCCCTAGAAAAACTAGTACAAGATGGTCGTATTCATCCTGCTAGAATTGAGGAAATGGTGGACAAAGCTAGACGTGAAGTTGATGAATATATACGTGAAATTGGTGAAGAAACAACGTTTGAGGTTGGAGTGCATGGATTGCATCCAGACCTTATTAAAATACTTGGTCGTTTAAAATATCGTACAAGCTATGGTCAAAATGTACTGAAGCATTCAACAGAGGTTGCATACCTTGCTGGGTTACTTGCTGCTGAATTAGGAGAAGATGAAACACTCGCAAGACGAGCTGGATTACTTCATGATATTGGTAAGGCGATTGATCATGAAGTAGAGGGTAGTCATGTTGAAATCGGAAAAGAATTAGCAATGAAATACAAAGAACATGAGGTAGTTATAAATTCCGTTGCATCTCATCACGGAGATGAAGAAGCTACTTCAGTTATCGCTGTATTAGTAGCTGCAGCTGATGCATTATCTGCAGCTCGTCCAGGAGCAAGAAGCGAAACATTAGAAAACTATATCAAACGTTTAGAAAAATTAGAAGAAATCTCGGAATCGTTTGATGGAGTTGAAAAATCCTTTGCAATTCAAGCAGGTAGAGAAATTCGTATTATGGTAAAACCTGATGAAATTGACGATATTGAGTCAGTTCGAATTGCTCGAGATATTCGTAAGAAAATAGAAGGTGACCTTGATTATCCTGGTCATATTAAAGTCACTGTTATTCGAGAAACTAGATCTGTGGAATACGCTAAATAGCATTTATTGTAAATAGAAGTGGTCATATGGCCACTTCTATTTTTTTGCTTATTTTATCCACTATTTTTGACAATAGATATACATATATGAAACACTAATACCATATTAAAAGATAGGATGAGCAAAATATGAAAATATTATTTATTGGTGATATCGTAGGATCCCCAGGTCGAGATATGGTTCAATCTTATTTACCAAAATTAAGGGAAGCCTATCACCCACAAGTAACTATTGTTAATGGGGAAAATGCTGCTTCTGGTAAAGGTATTACAGAAAAGATATACAAACAATTTTTAGAATGGGGTGCTCAGTTAGTTACATTAGGAAATCATACATGGGATAAAAAGGAGATTTTTGAATTTATTGATGATGCCAATAAAATGATAAGACCTGCAAACTTTCCTGAAGGTACTCCAGGCAAAGGATTAGCATTTATTAATGTAAATGGAATGGAAATTGCTGTAATTAATTTGCAGGGTCGTACATTTCTTCCTCCGCTTGATGATCCATTTAGAATGGCCGATAAATTAATAGAAGAAGCAAAGAAACGAACAAATATTATTTTTCTAGATTTTCATGCTGAAGCAACTAGTGAAAAGCAAGCAATGGGGTGGTATGTAGATGGTAGGGTTAGTGCAGTTGTTGGGACACACACGCATACGCAAACAGCAGACGAGCGAATTCTACCACAGGGTACTGGCTATATTACGGATGTGGGTATGACAGGCCCATATGATGGCATACTAGGTGTTGAGAAGGAATCTGTCATGAAACGTTTTTTAACAAATTTACCAGTTCGTTTTGAAATTGATAAAAAAGGACGAACACAATTAAATGGAGTTCTCATAACGATAAATGATCAAACAGGGTTGGCCACCAAGGTAGAACGTATCATCATTAATGATGACCACCCATTCTTCAGCTGATTTATTGAATTTTTTGAATTATTCATGCATAATAAATGTAATAAGCTAACATCTCCAAGAATATAGTAGCAGTAGGACTACATTAGTAAATGAAGGAGGTACTAGTAATGGAAGTATTAAAAGTCTCAGCAAAATCAAATCCAAACTCAGTAGCAGGTGCACTTGCAAATGTCTTACGGGAACGAGGTACAGCGGAGATACAGGCAATAGGAGCTGGTGCATTAAATCAAGCTGTTAAGGCAGTAGCTATCGCTAGGGGATTTGTTGCACCAAGTGGAGTAGACTTGATTTGCATCCCAGCATTTACAGATATCATGATTGATGAAGAAGAGCGAACTGCCATCAAATTAATTGTAGAGCCAAGATAATGGAATGAATGCTATTTAGTGTTACGTATGAATGCGTAACACTTTTTTGTGTCTATCAATAAATAGGCACAGTAATGTTTTAGATTGTGAAATTCGCCATTAGCGTTTATACTTATATAATGTACGTTTATGTAGATTTTATGTGTATATGGAAAGGGGTATCGTCATGAATGAAGAACAACGTAAAGCACAGTCGCAAATCATACAGGTAGATGCCGCGGACAGAAAATCCGGACAGGACAAGCCACTCAGTGAAAAAACAACAGCTGATTTTGCGAAGTATTTTGAAACAACCTATGAACCACCAAATATTAACAAAGCACGGAAGCGTGGTCGTGATGAAGTAAAAGTGCATTATGATTTTGGTATCCCAGAAGATATGGAAAATATAGGAGAAGGAAAAAAATTCTTAATCCGTACATATGGATGTCAAATGAATGAACATGATACCGAAGTAATGGCTGGAATTCTAACGGAAATGGGATATGAAGCAACAGCTGATACAGAGGATGCAGACATTATTTTACTAAATACATGTGCGATCAGGGAAAATGCTGAAAACAAAGTTTTTGGTGAAATAGGCCACTTAAAAGCTCTCAAAAGGGAAAAGCCTGATTTAATTCTAGGTGTATGTGGTTGTATGTCACAGGAAGAATCTGTCGTCAATCGGATTATGAAAAAGCATCCACAAGTTGATTTGATTTTTGGTACACACAATATTCACCGCTTGCCACATTTAGTAAAAGAAGCGATGTTTGGAAAAGAAAAAGTGGTGGAAGTTTGGTCTAAGGAAGGAGACATTATTGAAAACCTTCCGAAAGCGAGAAAAGGAAAAATTAAAGCATGGGTGAACATTATGTACGGTTGTGATAAGTTTTGTACCTACTGTATTGTTCCGATGACTCGTGGGAAAGAACGTAGTAGAAGACCAGAAGACATTATTCAAGAGGTTCGTCATTTAGCAGCACAAGGTTATCAAGAGGTAACTTTATTAGGACAAAATGTAAATGCGTATGGAAAAGATTTTGAAAATATGGATTATACCTTTGGTGATCTAATGAATGACATGCATAAGATTGATATTCCACGTGTAAGATTTACCACATCTCATCCTAGAGATTTTGATGATCATTTAATTGAAGTATTGGCTAAGGGTGGTAATCTTCTTGATCATATCCATTTACCTGTACAGTCTGGTAGTAGTGAAGTATTGAAGAAAATGAATCGTAAATATACACGAGAAGATTACTTAGAATTGGTGCGTAAGATTAGAAAGGCAATGCCTAATGCAACATTAACAACTGATATCATTGTCGGTTTCCCTAATGAAACAGAAGAACAATTTGAGGAAACCATGTCACTTATGGAGGAAGTAGGTTTTGAGTCAGCCTTTACATTTATCTATTCCCCACGTGAAGGTACTCCAGCAGCGCGAAAAAAGGATGATGTTCCAGAAGAAGTGAAGAAACAACGCTTATACCGTTTAAATGAACTTGTGAATAAGCAGTCTGCTGAATCGATGATGGCCTATAAAGATAAAGTTGTGAAAGTACTTGTCGAAGGGGAAAGCAAAAAAGACCCAGATATTTTAGCAGGCTATACAGAAAGAAATAAACTGGTTAATTTCAAAGGACCTAAATCTGCTATTGGAAAAATTGTTGATGTTAAAATAACAGATGCAAAAACTTGGTCATTAGATGGTATAATGGTAGAAAATACAGTAGAGGTGAACTAACATGGCTGAATACACACGAAAACAAATATTAGATGAGGCGAAAAATTTAGCAACGATGCTTGCGAGTACAGAAGAAATTGATCGTTTTAAGCAAGTGGAAGCAAAAATAAATGAAAACCAAAAGGTCCAACAATTAATTAGTCGCATTAAAGCATTACAAAAACAAGCAGTAAACTTCCAAGCATATGGGAAGTCAGAAGCACTGAAAAAGGTGGAGGCAGAAATTGATAGGCTCCAAGAAGAAATTGATGCTATTCCAGTAGTACAGGAATTTAAAGAAACACAAGTTGTTGTTAATGACATCTTACAACTTGTTTCCGGTACAATTGCACGGGAAGTAACCAATAATGTTATATCCTCTACTGGTGGCGATCTGTTATCTGGTAATACTGGCTCAAAAGCACAAAATAGCACCACATGCGGCTATTAATCGCTATATAATGAAACCGAGTATCAAGGTGAATCCTTGATACTCGGTTTTTTTACTACAATAATCTAATCCTCTAAATAAATATAGGCACTAGCTATGATCTGTTTTCATAGGATGTTATTAAGATTGTAGTTTTTTAATCTCCAACTTAAATATGGAGATTTTAAAGTGCCTAATACACTTTCATAGAAACACTATGCACTTTAGGTATTTGTCTTGCATAAAATGACTATGAAAAATGAGGAGGGTAACGTCATATGAGTTTTCTTGATAACGATTATAGAGAAATCATTACAAAGGCTGTGTGTGGTAAAGGCCGTAAATTTACGCAAGCAACTCACAATGTTTCACCGTCACATAGGCCATCAAGCATTTTGGGTTGCTGGGTAATTAATCATTTATATAATGCGAAAAAGAAGTCAGATGATACGGTTGAAGTGAGTGGCAGCTACGATATTAATATATGGTATTCGTACAACGATAATACAAAAACAGAAGTTGTAACAGAACGAGTAACGTATACAGATACTATTCCTTTATCCGTAAAGGATGATAATACGCTAAATGATGAATATGATGTGATTGCAAAAGTACTACAACAACCGAATTGCTTAGAGTGCAAAATAGCAAATCAAGGACAAAAAATTATCGTTGAAATTGAACGTGAATTTTTAGTTCAAATTATTGGCGAAACAAAAGTAGCTGTTAAAGTAGATCCAGATGGTGCTAAAGTTGCAGACGATGATGATGATTGGGATTTTGAATTAACAGATGATGAATTAAGTGATGTCAATCCAGATTTTCTTGATGAAGAAAGCAGTAAAGAATCATAAAATTACGAGGTCATTCCTCGTAATTTTTTTTGATATTGGAAATTATAAAAAATAGAGTTGAGGGTTACTGAACAACAGGAACAGCCACGTCCAGGACCAGCACTAAAGCTGTAGCGAGACTTCCCTCACCTCCGTACGACGACCAGGAGGGTCTAGTAACGGCGTCGGTCACAGGACGTGAGGAGTATTTAGCCGATAAAGCGGGCATCGACTCCTACAGGGGAATGTTCGACTAAGACCGTCACTTTGCGCGACAAGATCAAACCACCTGGCATGGCTAGGAGCAGTCCGTACGTCGGTAACCGAGTGTTTCTAACTTTTGTTCCACGTTAGGAAAGTATAAAATTATAGCTAAGAAGTGGACTCGACGTGGTCAAAATTTTAATGTCCCAAGTATAAGAAAAACGAACACATTTGCTAAAGGACGAGCGAATGTGAGTTTTTCTAATGATTATAATACGCAGATCCTACAAATTCTGTCGCAACTAGTCGCCTATAAATAGGAAAATATGATATAATTTTAGAATAATAATGTAGTTTTTGGAGGATTAAGCATGGCAAAAAATACACCGATGATGGAACAATATTTAAAAATAAAAGCGGATTACCAAGATGCATTTTTGTTTTTTCGCTTAGGTGACTTTTACGAAATGTTCTTTGATGATGCGATAAAGGCTGCAAGAGAATTAGAAATTACATTAACAAAACGAGATGCCAATCAAAAAGAACCAGTTCCGATGTGTGGGGTTCCGTATCATTCAGCTACCAATTACATAAAAAATTTGGTGGATAAAGGCTATAAAGTTGCAATCTGTGAGCAAGTTGAAGATCCAAAAGTAGCGAAAGGTGTTGTCAAAAGGGAAGTTGTTCAGCTTATCACTCCAGGAACGGTTATCGAAAGTAACATGTTAACGGAACAAGAAAATAATTATATTGCAAGCATCTCCCATTTTGACGATGGGACATTTGCAATTGCCTATAACGATATATCAACAGGAGAAAATAGTATTGCGCTAATTGAACAGGGTTGGGATCGGGTAATCCATGAATTATTTAACCAGCCAACGAAAGAGGTTGTTATTTCCTCCTCATTACCAGAATCCTTACAACATGATTTAAAAGCGAAATTACAGGTGACCATATCTTATCAAGATGAAATCACATTTAATGCGGAGTATCGTCATCTTTGTGATAATCTAGATGATGAACGATTGATGAAAGCATTTAGCCGACTGTTAAACTATATTCAATACACACAGCGTCGGTCATTAGATCATCTGCAAACCGCAAATGTCATTGAATTGAATGAGTACCTTTCATTAGATATGTATTCCAAACGAAACTTAGAATTAACGGAAACTATTTTAAAAAAAGGAAAACACGGAAGTTTGTTATGGGTCTTAGATCAAACCGTAACAGCAATGGGGTCCCGAAAATTAAAAAAATGGATCGAACGACCATTATTATCGAAATACCAAATTGAATCACGATTAGAAATTGTCGAGGCATTTCTCCATGCATTTATGGAACGTGATACCTTAAGGGAAATATTAAAGTCTGTTTATGATTTAGAACGGTTAGCAGGGCGAATAGCATTTGGAAATGTCAATGCGCGTGACTTAATTCAATTAAAACAGTCTTTAGTGAGAATACCTGAGTTACAATCTTTATTAATGCAATTTCCAGAAACGTCTTTTCAACAGTTAGCAAAAGAATTAACCATTCCAGAAGATATTGTGACATTACTAGAAGCTAGTATTATAGATGAACCTCCTATTTCTATTAAAGAGGGGTCTATCATAAAGGATGGTTATCATGAAAAACTAGATACTTACCGTGATGCAACAAGAAACGGAAAACAATGGATTGCCGAATTAGAACAAAAAGAAAGACAGGCAACAAATATTAAGTCGTTAAAAATAGGCTATAACCGGGTGTTTGGATATTATATTGAAGTAACAAAAGCAAATCTGCATTTATTGCCGGAAGATCGCTATGAGCGAAAACAAACCTTAACAAATGCTGAACGATATATTACACCAGAACTAAAAGAAAAAGAAAGTATCATATTAGAAGCAGAGGAAAAAAGTGTTGCATTGGAATATGAGCTTTTTATCGAAATACGTGATCAAATTAAAGAATATATCCCAACGATTCAACATTTAGCTGACCTGGTAAGTAAAATAGATGTCCTACAGTCATTTGCAACGGTAAGTGAACAAAATCATTATAAGCGGCCTCGATTTACAGGTAATACATTACAGATAAAAAATGGAAGACACCCTGTTGTCGAGCAAGTAATGCAAGATGGTTCCTTTGTACCAAATGACGTTACGTTAGATCGAAATACAAATATACTATTAATTACTGGACCTAATATGTCAGGGAAAAGTACCTATATGAGACAGTTAGCATTAACAGCAATTATGGGCCAAATCGGCTGTTTTGTTCCGTGTGATGAAGCAGATTTAATTATTTTCGATAAAATCTTTACACGCATTGGTGCAGCTGATGATTTAGTGTCTGGTCAGAGTACGTTTATGGTGGAAATGTTAGAGGCGAAAAATGCACTAAGTAATGCAACTGATAAAAGTTTAATTTTATTAGACGAAATTGGCCGTGGGACAAGCACGTATGATGGAATGGCTTTAGCTCAGGCGATTGTAGAATATATTCATCATCATGTTGGTGCAAAAACACTATTTTCAACCCATTATCATGAATTAACCGCATTAGAAGAAAGTTTAAATAAATTGAAAAATATACATGTACGAGCTGAAGAATATGAAGGAAATGTTGTATTTTTACACCAAATTGAAGAAGGTGCTGCAGATCAAAGTTATGGGATTCATGTTGCCAAACTAGCAGACTTACCCGAATCGTTAATAGAACGTGCTCGCACTATTTTGAAAGAGTTAGAAACAAAAGATACAAGTAATATAGTTGAGGAGTCAGGTGAGACGAGTCAATTATCTTTCTTTATAGAAGATGAAAAAGAAACTATTTCGACAAACAGTCAACAGGAATCTAATCTCAATCAAAAAATAGTACAGGCCTTGGCTGATATAGATCTATTTGACATGACACCGTTGGATGCGATGAATGAATTGCATCGACTACAAAAAAAGATTAAAAGAGGATCATAGAAAGGACTGTTTTTTCGATGACTATCTATCAACTGCCTGATTCACTTGCAAATAAGATTGCAGCTGGTGAAGTAGTTGAACGCCCTGCTTCCGTTGTAAAAGAATTAGTTGAAAATAGTATTGATGCAAAAAGTACATGGATTAAAGTGGATCTAATGGAAGCTGGTTTGCAGCAAATTAAAATAACAGATAACGGGATTGGGATGGATGACGAGGATGTACAAAAGGCTTTCTTGCGCCATGCTACCAGTAAAATTAAAAATGAAACAGATTTATTTCATGTGAAAACACTCGGTTTCCGTGGTGAAGCTTTGGCTAGTATTGCAGCAGTTAGTAAATTAACCATTAAAACGTCTAAAGGTAATGAGGCAGGAACACTTCTAACTTTAGAAGGTGGAAAAATTGTAAAAAGAGAAAAGAGTGACGCACGCCAAGGTACAGAAGTTAACGTGGAAAGTCTCTTTTATAATACACCAGCTCGTTTAAAATATATGAAAACAATTCATACAGAGCTCGGTCACATTACAGACTTGTTAAATCGCTTAGCATTATCTCATCCAGGAATACGGTTTGAAGCAACACATAACGGAAAGCAGCTATTTAAGACAACTGGTTCTAATGACTTACTTCAAGTTATTGCCAATGTTTACGGCATGGGAGTAGCAAGGCAAATGCTTCCCATCCAAAAAGAAACATTAGATTTTTCGATTAGTGGATATATTGCTAAACCAGAAATCACAAGGGCTTCACGAAATTATATATCCACCATTATAAATGGTCGTTATATTAAGAGCCTTTCGTTAACAAAGGCGATCATGCAGGGGTATCATACATTGCTTCCTATAGGTAGAAATCCAATTGTTGTTTTATCAATTGATATGGATCCAATTCTAGTCGATGTAAATGTACATCCTACCAAATTAGAAGTTCGTTTTAGTAAAGAGAAGGAATTGTTTGAAGCAATGAAAGATGGGATTCAATCGAAGTTTCGAGAAATCACGTTAATTCCAGAAATGGAAAAATCTAACCAACAAAGTAATTATCGGTCAGAACAGCATTCTTTCAATCTAGACCAATATACTACAACAGATGCAGAGCAAATACAAGAGAACGATCAAAGTTGGGATAGAAGAGCTTTTACTGAAGCTGACCAGACAACAATCATGTCTCCATCCTCGACAACCAGTGAATCCTCACAAATGAATGAAGAACTGCAGGATTTAGCTATTTACGATAATAAAATTCCTACTTCTGTTGCACCAGCAAAAGAAGTGCAACAAACAACAGAAAAAAGAGAACGAGTACCAACGATGTATCCAATCGGTCAATTACATGGAACTTATATTTTAGCGCAAAATGATGACGGTCTCTACATGATTGATCAACATGCTGCACAGGAACGTATTAAATATGAGTTTTTTAAAGAAAAATTAGGTCGACCAATCAATGAGTCACAGGAATTATTGATCCCTTTAACGTTTGAATTCTCCAAGCAGGAAGCAATTATCATTGACCATTATAAAGAAGACTTAGAACATGTAGGGATATTTTTAGAGCCTTTTGGCAATCAAAGCTATATTATTCGTTCCTATCCCACATGGTTTCCTAAAGGATTTGAAGAGGAAGTTCTAAGGGAGATAGTGGAACAAGTAATGAAAGAAGAGAAAATTAACATTGAATCTATTCGAGAAGAAGCAGCCATTTTAATGTCATGTAAACGCTCCATTAAGGCGAATCATTATCTGAATCATGACGACATGTTTCGGTTATTAGAAGATTTACGCAGCACTACAGATCCATTTACTTGTCCACATGGCCGACCAATTATTGTACACTTTTCGTCTTATGAGTTGGAAAAAATGTTTAAGCGTGTTATGTAAGCGAATGGTATAATTTATATGCACCTTGGCAATCCTAATAGAAAAAATGACAAGGTGTGTATGCAACGATGGAGAATCAAAAATTAATTAACTTTCTCAATCAACTTTTATCAAACTATACCGTTATGTATATAAAATTACATCGGTATCATTGGTTTGTCCAAGGGAGACATTTTTTCACGTTACATGAAAAATTTGAAGAAATGTATAATATGTTTGCAGATCAAATAGATGAAGTGGCTGAACGTATTTTAATGATAGATGGTAAGCCATTAGCTACAATGTCTAAATATTTAAAGGAAACAACACTAGAAGAAGCGACTGCTGACGATAAAGAAGATGAAATGATTGCACAACTCAAAGCTGACTATGAACAAATCATTAAAGAAATAAAAGAAGAAGGACTCCCTCTTGCATCAGAAAGAAAAGATGAGCCAACTGCTGATATGTTGATTGGACAACAAGCTGCTTTTGAAAAGTATTTTTGGATGTTACAAGCATATCGTGCATATGAATAGGAATTTTATATAGGGGAATACGCATGAAAAAAACGATAATTGCAATAGTTGGACCTACTGCTGTAGGAAAAACAAAATTAAGTATTGAAATTGCTAAACAATTTAATGGTGAAATTATTAGTGGGGATTCCATGCAAGTATATAGAGGGATGGATATCGGGACAGCCAAAATTAAAGAACACGAAAAACAAGGAATCCCACATTATCTAATTGATAGTTTAGATCCACATGAATCATTCTCGGTTGCCGATTTCCAGTCCTCTGTCAACGATCATATTGAAGAAATCACTTCCAGAAACAAGTTACCTATAATTGTTGGTGGAAGTGGTTTATACATACAAGCAGCGTTATTTGACTATAATTTCGCAGATGAAAAAAGAGATCCCACTATAACCAAAAAATTCGAAAGCATTATTGCAAAACAAGGAATTAAGCCTTTATATGAGCAGTTAAAAAGAGTAGATCCTGAAGAGGCTTCTAAGATTCATCCTAATAATCATCGCCGTGTTGTACGTGCACTTGAAATAGTTGAAACAACAGGAAAAACAAAGTCTCAATTACAGGAAGAACAAAATCAATCATCACCATATAATGTTATTCTTATTGGACTGGAAATGGATCGACAGCTACTCTATGAACGAATAAACCTGCGAATTGATCAAATGGTTGCAGATGGATTGGTAGAGGAAGTACGTACACTATATAAACAAGGTTTACAAAATGCTCAATCTATGAAAGCAATTGGTTATAAGGAATTTATTCCATTTTTTAAAGGAGAACAGGAGCTCGAACATTGTATCGACATTCTCAAACGTAATTCAAGAAGGTATGCAAAACGCCAATACACTTGGTTTAAAAATAAAATGGATATCACTTGGTATACGGTAGAACCTAATACAATTAATGAAAAATTTGGAATTATATTAAGAGACTTGGCAGGAATCTTAAAAGATAAGTAGAAATAATAATATATAGATAGAAAAGAGGAGGAAATAATACGATGGCGCAATCGGTAAATATTCAAGACCAATATTTAAATCAACTTAGAAAGGACCACATTTCGGTAACCGTATTTTTAACGAATGGATTTCAATTAAGGGGGATTTTGAAAGCATTTGATAATTTTACGGTATTATTAGAAACGGATGGAAAACAACAATTAATCTATAAACATGCAATTTCAACATTTGCCCCTAGTAGAAATGTAACATTGGAAAAGGAATAGCGTAAATTATAACGGACGCTCTTATGTGTCCGTTTTTTAGTTGATACAGTAGTTCTCCTGATGTTTTCGAATTGGTATATAGGCGTTTGTCACAATTTTATTCATCTCTACGTATAATATCGTGACTAAGGGGTGATGATGTGGGAACGCAAAAATTACAAAAACGAAATGGTCAAATCAATATTGTGTTAAATAATAAAATAAAAGAAAACATTGAGGAACCAACACACGTTTATGATGCATATGATAATCCGTTTAGCCATATAGAAAAAGAATTTGCTCCCTTTATCGGGTTAGACCATTTAAAACAGACAATCAAAGAAATTTATGCCACAATTGTGATTAATCAAAGACGTAATGAATTAGGATTAAAAGCGAATAGTCAGGTCCTCCACATGTTATTTAAAGGAAATCCTGGTACTGGGAAAACAACGGTTGCTAGGAAATTAGCGAAATTATACTTTGATATGAATTTATTGTCCAAAGGGCATTTCATTGAAGCAGAAAGAGCAGATTTAGTTGGGGAATATATCGGCCAAACAGCACAAAAAACCCGCGCCATTATCCAAAAATCAATGGGTGGTATGCTTTTTATTGATGAAGCATATTCATTAGGTCGTGGTGGCGAGAAAGACTTTGGAAAAGAAGCAATTGATACATTAGTCAAACATATGGAAGACCACCATAATGATTTTGTCCTTGTGTTAGCAGGGTATCCAAACGAGATGGAACGCTTTCTTATGTTAAACCCAGGACTAAAATCACGTTTTCCGTTTATTTTAGATTTTGATGACTATAATGTTAATCAATTGGTAGAGATAGCAAAACAAATGGTAACATTAAGGGAATATGAACTGACCAAAGAGGCTGAATGGAAATTACGAAATCATTTACATCATAAAATACAACAAAAAGAGCGAAATTTTGCAAATGCTCGTTATGTGCGCAATGTTATGGAACAATCTATTCGAAAACACGCGGTTCGACTACTACACGCTAGATCTTATACAACAGAAGACTTAATTAAACTTAGAGGTAGTGATTTATGCTTTGACCATGGCAATTAGCATGTTTGACAACGATTGTGATGCAATTTATTCTTTACAAAGATAACTACAATACCATGGAACAACATTTCACATGAAAGAGGGTAAATACATGACAGAGACAGTACTAATCATTGCGGTTAAAAAACCGAATCAAACAGAACAACGATTCCAATCCTCTTTAGACGAATTAATATCATTAAGTCAAACAGCAGGTGGATCGGTCGAAAAGGTTATTACCCAAAAGAGAGACCGAATCCATCCTGCCCACTATATTGGAACAGGTAAACTTCATGAAATCAAAGACTTTGTACAAGAATTAGCCATCGATTTGGTAATTGCAAATGATGAGCTATCTGCAGGTCAATCGCGAAATTTGGCAAATGAACTAGGTGTCCCACTTGTAGATAGAAGCCAGCTTATTTTAGATATATTTGCACAACGAGCACAAACAAAGGAAGGGAAACTTCAAGTAGAATTGGCGCAATTAGAATATCTACTACCAAGACTTCATGGACAAGGACAAGCAATGTCTAGATTAGGCGCTGGAATCGGTACACGTGGTCCAGGTGAAACAAAACTTGAAACCGATCAACGACATATTAGACGAAGAATTTATGATATAAAACGTCGCCTGCAGCAAGTAGTGAACCAACGAGAGCAATATCGGCAAAGAAGGAAAATGAATCAAGCTTTTCAAATAGCGATTGTTGGGTATACCAATGCCGGTAAATCAACATTATTTAATCGATTAACAAACGAAAATGCATTAGAGGAAAACCAGTTATTCGCTACATTAGATCCTTTAACACGACAAATTCAACTGCCATCAGGATTTCATACACTATTAACGGATACGGTAGGATTTATACAAGATTTACCAACAACATTAGTTGCCGCCTTTCGTTCTACATTAGAAGAAGTAACAGAGGCAGACTTCATTTTACATGTTGTGGATGCTTCCCATCAGGATAACCAACAACATCAAAAGACGGTAATGAATTTATTAGAGGAATTGGATGCTAATACCATTCCAATGTTAACCGTTTATAATAAACGGGACCTTTTAGACGATTCCTTTATCCCAATGTTGCACCCAAATATTCAAATAAGTGCTTATTCAGAGGAAGATATAAAATCACTAACACAGAAGATCGAAACGGTATTAAAAAGCGATTGGGAATGGTACTCCATTCAAATTGAACCCAATGAAGGGAAGCTTTTACACCGATTGGACCATGAATCGATCGTAACAGAACGTTATTTTGATAACGAATCAGAGTGTTACCATGTTACAGGATATGTAGAAAAGGATTCACCATTACTAAATCAACTAAAGGAGTAAACAGATAAAAGCGATGATTGAACAATTAATGACACAAGCAGAAAATGATGTTGCTACACAACATAAAGCAGTACAACAAATTGTTTTAACAAATCAAAAACGAGTGTTAGAAGCGTTTCAACATAATCGAGTAAGCGACACCCATTTTAATTCAACAACTGGTTATGGATATGATGATATCGGTCGGGATACATTAGAATCTATTTATGCAGATGTATTTGGTGGAGAAGCTGCTATTGTACGCCCGCAACTTGTCTCTGGAACCCATGCAATATCAACTACATTATTTGGACTATTACGGCCAGGGGATGAATTAATTTATATTACAGGTAAGCCATATGATACCCTACAATCTGTTATAGGCTATGATGTTGAGAATGCAGGATCATTAAAGGAATATCACATTAACTATAAAGAGATTCCTTTACAAAATGGAAATGAAATAAATTACCCAGCCATAAAGTCTAATATTACCAAGAATACAAAAGTAATTGCGATCCAACGTTCTAAAGGATATGATGAAAGACCATCTTTTACTATTAATGACATTCAAGAGATGGTTCAATTTGTGAAATCGATAAATGAAAATATCGTTATATTTGTTGATAATTGTTATGGAGAGTTCGCCGAAACAAAGGAACCTTTACATGTTGGCGCTGATATTATGGCAGGTTCGCTAATTAAAAATCCAGGTGGTGGAATTGTTCGAACAGGTGGTTATATTGTTGGACGTGAAGAGTTACTTAATCAATGTGCTAATCGATTAACTGCCCCTGGCTTGGGAAAGGAAACAGGAGCAACTTTACATATGCTTCAAGAAATGTTTCAAGGGTTCTTTTTAGCACCTCATATAGTTGGAGAAGCATTAAAGGGAGCTATTTTGACGTCCCGTTTTTTAGAGTTAGTTGGATTTAAAACAACACCAGATTATGTATCAACACGAACCGATTTGATCCAGTCTGTCTCATTTGACACAGCTGAACAAATGGTTGCCTTTTGTCAATCTATTCAATTAAGTTCACCGATCAATTCATATGTAACACCACAGCCTAGTCCCATGCCTGGATATAAAGATAAAGTCATTATGGCTGCAGGAACATTTATTCAAGGTGCAAGCCTTGAATTAACAGCTGATGGACCAATACGATATCCATATACCGCTTTTGTACAAGGTGGCTTAACCTATGAGCATGTAAAGATTGCCCTGCAAAATGCCATTCAACATTTACAAAATAAAGACTATATATCACTTTAATCCTTAATATATACACGCAGACTCCTGGCTCGTCGGCTAACATCGGTCACGTCCTGTGGCAGGCGCCGACACTAGAACGTCCTCGCAAAAGAAAGATACTTTTGCTTCGTGCGATGTTTCGCTGTCGAAGCTTTCCTTGTCCTGTTTGTCGAAACTAGCCTAAGAGACCCCTCATGCGAGGGTACGAGTGAGGAGGCTCGCGGGGAGTCCGTGGTAAAGTAGACACTGTGAAACGAACAGTTGAACAGATGTCGCACTTATGCCCATGGTGAAAGCGAAGTGTATTCCCAGAACGGATAAACTCACTAAACATCGCCTTAATTTACTGCAATATAGATTATGCAATGCAGAAAACAACAAAGTATGCGAAAAGAGCTTAACTATAAAGCGTGATTCTTTTTACGCTTTATATTATTTTTTATTTTTATGTAAGAAAACCTCACATATACTTGACAATATACCTAACATGTTTTAAAATAATAACCAATTAAAGGAAAGGGGTTATCGAAATGGATGATCAAGAACGCCGTTCAATGCCCTTATTTTCAATAGGTACAGTAAAAAAACTAACCGAGTTGACAGCAAGACAGATTCGCTATTATGAAGAACATTGGTTAATCACCCCAGAACGAACAGAAGGAAATCAACGATTGTTTTCATTTAATGATGTAGACAAATTACTGGAAATAAAAGATTACTTAGACAAAGGTCTTAATTTAGCAGGAATTAAATTATTGTTAAATGAAGATACAAGTTTAAAGGAAGAAACAACGAAGAAGGAAAAAGATTTATCTAAAACTCAACTACGAAAGGTTTTAAAACAAGAGCTAAATGATGCTGGTCGCTATGGGAAGACAACACTAAGGCAAGGGGAATTAGCTAGATTTTTTGTTAAATATTAATAAAGTATTAGGAAAATCATTTTCTTTAATACTTTTATTTATACAATTATAGGAGGAGAAATGATGGGATCAAACTTTACCAAAGAACAAATCAAGGAGAAGATAAAGGAGGAAAATGTTCGCTTTATTCGCCTACAGTTCACAGATATGTTAGGAACGATTAAAAATGTAGAAATTCCACTTAGTCAATTAGATAAGGCGTTGGACAACAAGATGATGTTTGATGGGTCTTCTATTGAAGGTTTTGTTCGTATTGAAGAATCTGACATGTACTTATATCCAGATTTAGATACATTTGTTGTATTTCCATGGACTTCAGAAAAAGGAAAAGTAGCACGCTTTATTTGTGACATATATAATCCCGATGGTACTCCATTTGAAGGATGCCCAAGATATAATTTAAAACGTAATCTCAAGAAAATGGAAGAATTAGGTTTTGATGCATTTAATATTGGAACAGAACCAGAGTTTTTCCTATTTAAATTAGATGAAAAAGGAGATCCTTCATTAGAGCTAAACGACCATGGTGGATACTTTGACTTGGCTCCAACTGATTTAGGGGAAAATTGTCGTCGCGATATTGTTTTAGAATTAGAAGAAATGGGATTTGAAATAGAAGCATCTCACCATGAGGTAGCTCCTGGTCAACATGAGATTGATTTTAAATATTCTGATGCTGTGAAACATGCAGATGATATTCAAACCTTTAAATTAGTGGTTAAAACAATAGCTAGAAAACATAATCTACATGCTACATTTATGCCAAAACCACTCTTTGGTGTGAACGGATCTGGTATGCATACCAACATGTCCTTGTTTAAAAAAGGCGAGAATGCATTTTTTAAAGAGGATGGTGATAGGCAATTAAGTGATACAGCATATCAGTTTATTGCGGGAATCATTAAACATGCGACAAACTTTACCGCAGTTACAAACCCTACCGTCAATTCATATAAGCGATTGGTACCTGGCTATGAAGCACCATCTTACGTTGCATGGTCTGGTGCGAATAGAAGTCCATTACTGCGTATCCCTAATTCGCGTGGGGTAAGTACACGTGTTGAAGTACGTAGTGTTGATCCAACTGCTAACCCTTATTTAGCATTAGCTACTTTATTAGCAGCTGGGTTGGATGGTGTAGAAAATAAACTAACACCACCTGCAGCAGTTGACCGTAATATTTATGTAATGGATCGTGAAGAGCGCGAAAAACAAGGCATTAAAGATTTACCTGCAACACTTATCGAAGCCTTGAATGAACTGAAATCTGATCCTGTAATTGTTGAAGCTCTAGGTGATCATCTTTATGAACATTTCTTAGAAGCAAAAGAAATTGAATGGGATATGTTCCGTACGACTGTACACCCATGGGAACGTGAGCAATATTTAAACTCTTATTAAACTAACATTTAACGCATTAAAGCCCTCATTCATCAGATTGAGGGCTTTTTACATTAGTTAGGATTATTGAATATGCCTATATAGTCCGATTACTTTTCCTAAAATAGTAACATTTTGATAGATTAACGGATCCATTGTTGCATTTTCAGGTTGTAAACGAATATGATCCTTTTCTTTAAAGAATCGTTTAACCGTCGCTTCTTCTTCATCTGTCATCGCTACAACAATATCTCCATTTTGAGCTGTACTTTGCTGTTTTACAATTACTTTATCACCATCAAGAATACCAGCTTCTATCATACTTTCACCTTCAATAACTAGTACGAATAGATTATCATCAGGACCTGCACTAGAGCTAGGTAATGGAATATATTCTTCAATGTTTTCCACTGCTGTAATAGGAATACCTGCTGTTACCTTTCCAATAACAGGAGCAAAGCGTGCATCATCTTTGGGGATATTATTGTCAGCAGAAAGATCAATTACCTCAATAGCTCTTGGTTTCGTAGGGTCTCTTCGTATAAACCCTTTGCTTTCTAGTCGTGAAAGGTGACCATGTACAGTTGAACTAGAAGCCAAACCAACTGCCTCCGCAATTTCTCGAACAGATGGTGGGTATCCTTTGTTATTTACTTCTTCTTTTATGTATTCCAATATAGATTGTTGTCTTTTTGAAAGTTTTGTCATCTATCAAACACCTCACGCATAGGATTTATTACTAGTAGTTTACCATCTCTATTTACAATAAGCAAACATTCGTTCGAAAAAACTATTGACAAGACCGTATGTTCGTGTATAATCATAATTAGAAATATCGAACAAAGGTTCTTATTTTGAGAAAGGACTGGTTATTCTATGTTTAAAAATATTTCAAAAATAGATATGTTTTATCTAGTTTCATTTGCATTAGCATTAGTATTTTTATACGTTTGCATGATTACAAGTGCATAAGGGAGATAGTGAGAATTTTTATGAAAGCAATCATTTATTGTAGAGTAAGTACCGATAAGACAACACAAGAGACCTCTTTAAAAAGACAACAGGAAGAACTTAGTAAACTTGCAAATCGACACAACATGACTGTTGTAGAAAATATTTCAGAACAAAGAAGTGGCTATGATATTGATCGAGATGGTATTTTTAAAATGTTAGAGCTTTTTTCGATGAAATATGCAGAATGCTTATTAATTCAAGATGAAACAAGGCTAGGACGAGGAAATACTAAAATTGCACTTTTCCATCAACTACAGAAAATGAATATTTCTATTTTTACTACAACCCATGATGGGGAATTGATATTATCAGAATCTGATTCGATGGTTTTACAAATTGTTGGAATCGTAGAGGAATATCAACGAAAAATTCATAATGCAAAAATTAAAAGAGGAATGCAAAAAGCTATACATAACGGATATAATCCAAGTAAAAATCTATCAAATCACTCAAAAGCACCAGGTAGAGAACGACTCGAATTTCCAATTAGTGAAGTTGTTCGCTTACGGCAAAACAACCTAACATTTGAAGAAATAGCTCGTACATTAACAAACCTTGGATACAATGTTTCGAAAGCAACTGTACATAGACGATATCAAGAATACCTTAATACTTGAATATCCAAAGCATGATGCGTAATATTAAAAGGCAAGAGCACTCATAATGTTCTTGTTTTTTTATTGGTTTAAGGGAGGTTTTTTTATGATTTCAAAGGAAAAGTTAAACCGTATAAATGAATTATCTAAGAAATCAAAACAAACAGGTTTAACCGAAAAGGAAAAAAAGGAACAACAAGCACTGCGCCAAGAATATTTAAAAAATGTACGTAAGTCCTTTAAAAATCAGTTTAAGACAATGACTGTTATTGATCCCAAAGGAAATGATGTTACACCTAAAAAGGTGAAGGAATTACAACAACAAGAGGATGAACATGAATAATTTTGCCCCTGTATCAAAAAATATACTAAATGTGTAGAAATTGTTAACGATATATGAATTTATTTTTTTCTGCCACCAATATAGCTTGTTACCCATTTATATTCATTATAGAATTAATTTGGATATACGATTTAATAATTGAAAGGGGATTTAATAATGGCTGAAAATATCGAACAACTATCCATCAATACGATACGCACACTATCCATTGATGCCATCCAAAATGCCAACTCCGGTCATCCAGGTTTACCAATGGGTGCTGCACCAATGGCATATACCTTGTGGACTGATTTCATGAATCATAACCCAAAAAATTCGAAATGGTTTAACCGAGATAGATTTGTCCTATCTGCTGGACATGGCTCTATGCTTTTATATAGCTTACTTCATCTATCAGGTTATGACGTGAGCATGGATGATTTAAAGGCATTTCGTCAGTGGGATTCCAAAACACCTGGACACCCAGAAGTACATCATACAGACGGAGTTGAAGCAACAACTGGCCCATTAGGCCAAGGGATTGCCATGTCTGTTGGAATGGCTATGGCAGAAGCACACCTTGCTGCAACCTATA
>NZ_WIXL01000009.1 GCF_010993955.1 Oceanobacillus halotolerans
TAAAGAAGACACTGTGAAAACGTAAAGTTTGAACAGATGTCGCACTTATGCCCGTGGTGAAAGCGACTGTTCGAAGCGGAAATCAATGGCACCATTTATTGCACATAATATAAATTATGCGTCATAGAACACAACAAAGTATGCGAAAAGATCCATCGACAAAATAGTTGCATTTTTTTTGCCACTAATATCTGAAAAGTTCTATCATTCTTTCCCCTTTTATTTTATAATATACTTAGTGTAACGAAATATAGAAAGGGGATTTTGCATGACAACCAATACAAAAGCAAAACGATTAACACGGGAAGAAATACCAACAGAACAAACATGGAATTTAACGGATTTATTCGCCACAGATGAGGAATGGGATCAAGAATTACAAGCTATTCAAAAAGATGTGGATCAAGTTACAAAATATAAAGGGAAACTTGGAGAAAGTGCAAAAACGTTATTAAACTGTCTCCAGGATCAAGAAAAATTCGAGCAACGTGTTATCCGTGTATCTACATATGCTAATTTACGTTCTAGTGCGGACGGATCTGATCCAAAAAACCAGGCAGATTCTGCAAAAGTAGCAGCAGCACTCGCACAAATTGGTGCAAAACTGTCATTTATTGAATCTGAACTATTAGCCTTACCAAAAGAGAAAATAGAAGGTTTTATAAAAGAAGAGGCTGGACTAGAAATCTATCAAAAAACACTTGATGACTTACTAGAGAAAAAGCCGTACACCCTAGCACCGGATGTTGAGGAAACATTAGCTTCCCTTAGTGAAGTTCATGATGCACCATATATGATTTACAATCGTAGTAAATCTTCTGATATGGAATTTGATAGTATTGAAGATGAAAATGGCGAAGAAGTTCCTATGTCTGCTGCTCTATTTGAAGATCAATATGAACTATCACCAAATACAACAACACGCCGAAGAGCTTACGATTCATTTACCAAAACACTTGATCAGTATAAAAACACATATGCAGCTGTCTATGCAACAGAAGTAACCAAACAATTGACGATGAGTCGTCTACGTTCTTATGATTCTGTAACCGATATGTTGCTAGATTCACAACAAGTTACCCAAGAAATGTATCATAACCAACTGGATGTCATTCAAAAAGAGTTGGCACCACATATGCGTCGTTTTGCCAAATTAAAACAAGAAAAACTTGGGCTTGATCAAGTCCGCTATTGTGATCTTAAAGCACCACTTGATCCAGAATTCAACCCAACTACAACTTATGAAGAAGCAACTTCAACGATTTTAGAAGCACTTGAAGTCATGGGACCAGAATATACAGAAATTATGAAAAAAGGGGTTAGTGAACGCTGGGTTGACTTAGCAGATAATGTTGGAAAACAAACTGGCGCATTTTGTTCCAGTCCATATGGAGTTCAT
Source organism: Oceanobacillus halotolerans (assembly GCF_010993955.1). Classification (GTDB taxonomy): domain Bacteria; phylum Bacillota; class Bacilli; order Bacillales; family Amphibacillaceae; genus Oceanibacillus_A; species Oceanibacillus_A halotolerans. The sequence goes on from NZ_WIXL01000009.1 coordinate 1,400, forward strand.
CCATATATCTTAATCACATGGACAAATACGATGCGTGGTGCATTCGTGTTAGCTCATGAATTAGGTCATGCAGGACATTTCTATCTTGCTGGAAAATATCAATCCCTATTCAATACAAGACCATCAACTTATTTCATTGAAGCACCATCAACGATGAATGAAATGTTACTTGCAAATCATTTACTAGAAAAAACTGATGACAAACGAATGAAACGCTGGGTAATTACACAGCTACTTGGCACATACTATCACAACTTTGTTACACATCTTCTAGAAGGAGAATTCCAGCGTCGTGTATATAATTTAGCAGAATCTGGTACACCGATCACTGCCGATATATTATGTGAACAGAAAAAAGAAGCACTGCAAAACTTCTGGGGCGATGCAGTAGATATTGATGACGGAGCAGGCTTAACATGGATGCGTCAACCACATTATTACATGGGACTCTATCCATACACGTACTCTGCTGGTCTTACAGTATCAACACTTGTATCACAGCAAATTAAAAAAGAAGGAAAACCTGCTGTTGATCGTTGGCTAAATGTATTGAAATCTGGTGGCACGATGAAACCACTTGACTTAATCAAACAAGCTGGTGTTGATATGTCTAAACCAGATGCCATTAAAGAAGCTGTTGCATATGTTGGTTCTCTAGTTGATGAACTAGAAAAAAGCTATGAATAATCGCTCTACTAAATAAGTTTAAGTGCACGCTAAATAACGGAATGAGAAGTTTTGTTCTCATTCTGTTATTTTTTATGCAAAATTATATGTCACATTGTAGGCTGTTTGTGAGACGGTGACAGAGTGGCTCTCGGTTGATTCTCCTTGTTTTTCTTTCCCAATCTACCGTGATGAGAAGGAGCTCGGTAAATTCACCCTCTTTTTCCACCATGACTACCTTTCTATCGACTCATTCGCTCCATATTTCCTCCCATATCGACCGTTACTCCCCTTCTTACTCAACTAAAACCACACAACAGAATCAAAAAACAGGTACCTAACGACTTAAATAATCGTTAGATCCCTGCTTCGTTTCTAGTTTCTTTGCAAATATTGTAATACGAATTGTACCGCTTTTTCACCTTGGTCAATACAATCTGGTACACCGACACCTTCATAAGAACTACCAGTTAAAAATACACCTGGTAATTTATCCTGTGCAGCCTCACGCACTTTACTAATTCGTTCTTGATGGCCGACAGTATATTGTGGCATTGCATTTTTCCAGCGTGTAATAACACTAAACTCTGGTTTGGCTTTTATTTTCATTGTTTTGTTTAAATCACGTAAAACAATTTCGGTAATCTCTTCATCTGATAAATTAACCACATCTGGGTCAGACGGTCTTCCAACATAACAGCGTAATAATACTTTTCCATCTGGTGTTGAGTTTGGCCATTTTTTATGGGTCCATGTACATGCTGTAATACGGAAGTCACTATTGCGTGATACAACAAAGCCTGTTCCATCAATATCTTTTTTGATAGCAGACTTATCAAATGCCATCGCTACATTCGCAACAGATGTAGCTGGGATGTTCTTAAATGTATCAAATAAATCATATTGGCTAAACATTCTTGGTAATGTATAGTGAGGTGTCGCCATTACAACCGCATCTGCTTTATAAACAGATCCATTGCTTAATAGTAGATGGTAGTACCCTTCTTTTTTCTCCACATGATCAACAGCCACATTTAAAGCGACAGTCCCAGGATCTAACTGTTTTTCTAGTTGTTCCACCATGGACTCTAAGCCATTCTTAAAGGAATAGAACATTCCTGGCTTCTTCCCTTTTTGCTTTTTAAGTTGTGGCATTGTTTTTTGTAATCCTTTAATAAGACTGCGATGCTCTTGTTCTAAATGATAGAAGTTTGGGAAGGTTGCCATCAAACTCATATCATCAATGTCACCTGCATAAATTCCAGATAATAATGGCTCGATTAAGTTTTCTACTAACTCATTCCCAAAACGGCGACGGAAGAACCCCCCTAATGACTGATCAGATACAGCTTCTCCCTTTGGTAAGACAAAATCAAGTCCAGCACGAAGCTTTCCTTTCGTTGAGAAAATGTTCGAAAACAAGAATGGTTTCACCTTGGTTGGAACCCCCATAAAGGAACCACTAGGCATTTTATGTAGCTTATTATTTACTAAAATATAAGATTGACCAGTACCATTACGAACAAGTTCATCTGCCATTCCTAATTCCTCTGCTAATTTAACAGCAGGCTTTTTACGAGCTAAGAAAGAATCTGGTCCTTGTTCAATCGTAAAGCCACTTTTTCTTTTCGTTTTAATTTTCCCACCTAGCCGATTACTTGCTTCGACTAGCTTCACATTGATTGGAAGTTGTTTTTCTTTTATTTCTTTTTGTAAGTAGTATGCAGCTGTTAACCCAGTAATACCGCCACCTACGATTACAACATTTTTCTTATTCACCATTACACTTCACGCACTTTGTTCAATACGACATCTTTCAACGTATCGATAAATTGTGGGTGCACATTTGGCATCTCAGGACGATAATAATTAGCACCTATATCATCACACACTACTTTACACTCATAGTCATTGTCGTATAATACTTCTAAGTGATCAGCAATAAACCCTACTGGTGCGTATACAAATGATTGATATCCTTTTTGTTCAAAAAGATCACGTGTTAGGTCTTGTACGTCAGGTCCAAGCCATGGATCAGGTGTGTTTCCTTCACTTTGCCAGCCTAATTCATAGTTTTCGATTCCAGCTTTTTCAGCAATTAATTTCGCTGTTTCTTCTAATTGTTTTGGATATGGGTCACCATCTTGTAAAATTTTTTCTGGCAAGCTATGTGCAGATACTATAAGTACAGCTTTTTCCCGTTCTTCTGCACTCATTTTTTCATAAACTTTTTCAAGCTCATCTGCCCAATATTTAATAAATCCTGGTTCATTATACCAGCTTTCGACGGATTGGATCGTAATTCCATGTTTTGCTGCCTCTTCATTCGCACGGTTATTGTACGATTTGACACTAAAGGTAGAATAATGTGGTGCTAATACAATAGATACCGCTTCTTCAATTCCATCCTTTGCCATTTTCCCCACTGCATCTTCAATAAATGGATGGATATGTTTTAATCCAATATACATATGAAATTCATATTCGTCTTGACTAGCATTTAAACTTTCTTCCAATGCTTTTGCCTGTTGTTCGGTTATTTTAGCAAGTGGCGAAATCCCACCAATTGCTTTATAACGATCTTTCAAATCCTGTAGTGCTTCTTCTGATGGCTTTCTTCCATGTCGAATATGTGTATAATACGGTTCAATGTCTTCTTCTTTATATGGTGTTCCATACGCCATCACAAGTAATCCTAATTTTTTCTTTGCCATTTTCAACACCTCTTCAAAAAATTTACTGTTATCGTTGTGAATAAGAATGAATAAGATTCGTTAATTTTTTCAATGTTTCTGGGTTAATATCAGGCGTTACACCGTGTCCTAAATTAAACACGTGATGTCCATCTTCTTTCGACTGATCCAATATCGCTTTCGTTTTTGTTTCAATTGTTTCCCAATCAGCTAGTAAAATGGCTGGATCTAAGTTTCCTTGTAATACCTTTGTAACCCCTAATTGTCTTGCTTCTGTAATTGATGTGCGCCAGTCTAAGCCTATTACATCAACAGGTAAATCATTCCATTCTAATAATAAATGACTTGCTCCAACACCAAAGACAATGAGTGGAACATTGTCTTGTTTTATTTCGGAAAAAATTCGTGTCATCACTGGCTTGATAAACACACGATAATCTTCTGCGTTTAATGCACCAACCCATGAATCAAAAATTTGAATAGCACGCGCACCTGCTTCAATTTGTGCTTTCACATAGGTGATCGTCATATCTGCCAATTTATCCATTAAGGCAAACCAAACATCTGGTTTACTGTACATAAATGCTTTTGTTTTCCCATAATTTTTAGATGGTCCACCTTCAATCATATAACTTGCTAAGGTGAATGGTGCACCACTAAAACCTATTAAAGGAACCTCTAGCTGCTCTTCCGATAATAGTCGTATCGTTTCCAGCACATATGGAACATCAGCTTTCGGGTTAATCGTTCCAAGGTTGTCTACATCTTGAAACGTTTTAATTGGGTTATTAATAACAGGTCCAATACCTGATTTGATTTCAACATCGACACCAAGAGCAGGTAAAGGGGACATTATATCTTTGTATAAAATAGCTGCGTCAACCCCATACTGTTCTACTGGTAATCTGGTAACATAGGCACACAATTCTGGTTGATGTGTGATTTCAAATAACGAATATTTTTCTTTTAGTTTACGATATTCCTTTTGTGACCGACCAGCCTGACGCATAAACCATGCTGGTGTATAGCTTGTTTTTTCGCCATTATACGCCTTTATAATGGTATCATTAATTTCTTTTATCATATAATTTCACCTTCTATCACTACTTTAACCCTATCACCCACTATATCGATTTCTTCCATTAATGTATAGTAAAGCCTTAGGATTGTCATGATTTTGTCTAATTTGTCATGGAAAGTGTCACTGTTTTTGATTTTTTTCCTTCCATGTTTGTTAATGGATTATATGGGACAACATAATAGTAACTAGATTCGAACACATTTATAGCGTCAATCGTATATTCTGTCTTTCCTTCGACGGTACCGATCCGTTTATCAACACCTGGTTGTTCCTGGTAAATATGATACACAACTCGTTCATCCCTTGATCCACTCCAGCTTAATTTTCCATTTACGAGAGAGAAACCACCAAACGTGTATGTCCCTTCTACCTGTTCTATTTCTGGCAGTTCAATTGGCTCTGGAACTGCTTCTACATGCTCAGGTTTCTCAAAATGACTTGCAAGTGTTGTCTGTTTATCGAATTCTGTTAAAATTCTTTTTGTAAGTGCTGTTGGGTAGACACTTCCACCAGTAAGATAATGATCTTCACCTGATTGATCATACCCCATCCACAGTGCCGTCACATATTGTGGAGTATAGCCAACAAACCAAGCATCTTTATTCGCATCGTCCACATAAGGATGTTGTGTCGTTCCAGTCTTTCCCGCTAAAGCCTTCTTATATTCTCCTGATTCTGCCGTACCTTCTTGAACTGTATGTGTTAAGATTTCGGTCATATTCCAGGCAACCTGTTCGCTAAACACTTCCGTTTCACTAGGATTTGCCTGATAAATCACCTCGCCATCTTGATCCTCAATTCGACTAATAGTGTACGGATCAGTAACTTCCCCATTATGAGCGAAACTGCGGTAACCGCGAACCATATCAAGTGGTGCAATCCCTTCTGTCAACCCACCTAAAGCCACCGCAAGTCCATCATCCTCGAGAGGAATTCCCATTTTCGTTAAATAATTTTTAGCATAGTCTATGCCAATATCATTTAACAACCAAACGGCTGGTGCATTTTTTGATACGGAAAGTGCCTCATAAATCGTAACAGCATCTGCATATTGATAGTCTACGTTTGTTGCGATATATCCATCATAATCAATCTCTTGATCAGGGATGAGCGTATAGGTATCATAACTATCATTCATCATAGCAGGTCCATAAACGGCTAATGGCTTAATGGTTGAACCTGGTTGTCGTTTCACTATTGTGCGGTTTAAGTCACCTAATTCATAGTTCCTACCACCTATTGCTGCGACAATTTCCCCTGATGTTTGATCCATCATAACAAACGCACCTTCGACATTTTCTGCATTGCCTGGGAAATATTCAGCTTGTTGAAATTGCTCGTACGCTATTTTTTGTGCTGTTTCATCCATGTTCACAACAATTCGATATCCACCGCGTTTTAATTCATTTAACGACAATTGTTGCATTTCATTCGCTTCTTTGATGACCAAATCCATGTAACTATTTACCCATGGTGTTGCTTTCTTTTCCTGAATTGATAATCCTAACGTTTTCCCCTGTGCTTGGATTCGTTGTTTCGTGGAAATGATTTCCGCATTATCCATTGCTTGAAGGACAACATTTCTTCTGTTCAATGCTTTATCAGGATGGTCAACTGGGGAATAACCATTTGGTGCTTTTGCTAAGCCAGCTAATAACGCACCTTCTGAGATGGTTAAATCACTTACCTCCTTGTTAAAAAAGAAGTTAGCTGCTGTTTCAATTCCATAAATGCCTTGTCCAAAATACATTTGATTCATATACAATTCCAAAATCTGATCTTTTGAAAAATGTCGTTCTAAGTATATGGCTGCCATCACTTCTTTCGTTTTACGCATCCATGTTTTATCGTTAGTTAAAAAAAGGTTTTTCGCAAGTTGTTGGGTGATCGTACTGGCACCTTCTACTTTATCTAATGCCACAATATCTCGATAAACAGCACGAATGACAGATCGAAAATCAACTCCAGCATGATCATAGAAACGTCTATCCTCTATCGCAATAAAGGCTTCTTTCACATGATCTGGGACATTGTCAATATCAGCTAAAGTCCGGTTTTCATGATAAAGCTCTCCAACAATATAGCCATCCGTTGTTTCAATAGTAGTTGTCGCATCAAGTAAGAGTGATTCCTCATCAACGACAAATGTACCTCCAAATAATATAAAACCATAACCAATAAGGCCAAAACTAACCATAAAAGCAAACGCCAGCGTTATCCATTTTAGTTTATTAGACCAAATCATAAAGCGCCTTCGTTCGTTCTCATTGATCTTTTTCATTTATTCACCTCACTCTCTATTATACGACATATTTCTACAATAACAAAGAGCAATACTCGCTATTAGATAATATTTATTATAATCTATCACATTGACGAACAGATCTTTTTATGCGGTAATAGATGTAAGAAACTTAGGAAAGGAGTTTCACAAATGAAAGCATTTATGACCAATGGAACAATTGATTTTTTACAAAAACTACAGCAAAAACATGCAAACCTTGATTTCTTCTTTATGAACAGCCATGAAGGCTCACTTGCATATTACGAGGGTACGGGAAAAAGTGTTTTCACAGCAGGAAGAGAGTATGAAATCCTCATCCAAAAAGGAGCTGTTAAACAAGAAGGCTATGTCGTCATGAACAACATTCCTGTTACAGAGGATGGAAAGCCAGTGTTTGAAGATCGCTTTAAAAAGCGGCAGCAAGATGTTGATGGGATGCCAGGATTTCAAGCATTCCGATTATTAAAGCCGACAAAAGGCAATACATATGTTGTCTTTACCCAATGGGAATCAGAAAAGGACTTTAAGAATTGGAAAAACTCTGCTGCCTTTCAACAAGCACACCAAGACCAAGGAACAAAACCACCAGCCTATTTTGCGGACCGACCATTTGTTACCAAATACCATATGGTAGATCAAGAAGAATTAAATTAAAAAAAACGAACGGGATCATGTCTCCCGTTCGTTTTTTTAATTTAAGGCAATTTTCTATTTATTGTTAGTTGAGATATGAGCCTAGTTTAATACATATTCTTCAAAGAATTCCCGATATTCCTCTTCGGATTTTTCTCCTTCTAGACGTGCAACTTCTTCTGCGTCTTCATAATGGACGAGTGTTGGTGTTGATTCGATATTTGGGTTATCAAACTCGAGCAAGTTTAATTTTTTCATATCAATTCCTAATTCTTCTGTGATTGGTACTAACTTCGGTGTAGTGTTAAGGCAATATGGACAAGTTGGACTATAATAATATACTGTTACAGGTTCTCCACTGCCAATTTTCTCATTTAATTCTTCTGGCACAATTTGATTATCATAAAGTGGATCACCTATTTGATCAATTGTAGCTTGATGTAGATCCTCTTTTCCATACGGATTATCTTCTAATGCTTCACTGTTTTTGAAGTCAATTACAAAATAAAGTGCAGCAAATAATACAACAATAGCACCAATTATAATAAGCATCTTATTTCGCATCATTATTCCCCCTCTGTTGTTTTAACAAATAAATGTGTAAACTTGTAATCACGATAAATGCAATACCTGCTAAAAATGGGATGGTAATAAACCCACCATAATTAATATATTGCACATTGCATGGAACATTTCCACAGGAGCCACCCGTTTCTTGCAACATTGGTAATTTTTGAATGGAATAATGGTAAATCGATACAATCATCCCAATACTACTTAGAATCAGTCCTGGAAGCGCAATGCTGATATCCTTCTTCCATAATGCTACACCATAAATAACGACTAGTGGATACATGAAAATTCGTTGGATCCAGCATAATTCACATGGTGTATAACCCATTACCTCAGAAAAGAACAAACTCCCTAACGTAGCAACTAATGTTTGTGCCCAAATGACCATTAAAATTGTTTCCTGCTTTTTCGTTATATTCATCTAGAGATACTCCTCTTAGAAAGGTCTATATACAATCTACCAATCGAACTTCCCAATTTCCATAAAGTGAAACTTCACTCAGTGGGGGTTTCCTTTCCTCCCCCACTGAGTGTTAGTTGAACGAATCGGACATTTACGGGCAGTTTGATCCCCCTCTTATCTTTCTTGGATCTCCTAAGAAATCTTAAAGTGGAGGTCTTACTGCCCGTTACATGCGGGATAAATACATTCGTATTATACATGTCTATTCATGAAAAAACAAAAGGATTGCATAAGATAATACTAGTTTAATTGGAAGTTTTTGACCTTGCACGATAACGCATCCATTTTTCATAACCATAAATCAAACTAATCAATAGAATAAATCCTAAAATAAATCCAGCAACGACATCTGTTAAGTAATGAACATTAATATAATACCGACTCACACCAATTAGAAATACCAGTAAAGCAAAAAACACTTGGATGGTTATAATAAGATAACGATGCTTCAAGCGTCTTGAAATAAAATAACTTAATAACCCATAGCACACCATCGGAATCATCGCATGGCCAGATGGGAAGCTGTGTCCTTCTGCGTTAGCCTCTATTAAAATACTCGGTCGTTCACGGCCTACCATCGCTTTAATCGATAAATTTAATAGATGTGCTCCTAATGTGCCTCCTGCAAAAACAAAAGCAGGGCGCCAATCACGAAAAATCAAGAATAACAGAATTCCAACAACAATGGTAAACGGTACTAAAAATTCTTCTGAACCGAGATCAGTGATCTGTAAGAATGTTTCATATACAATCGTATCCGCTACCGTATCGACATATGCTCTCGTCCATTGATCTATATATGGAACTTGACCCCGTACAATTTTAGTAACCCAAATCGCTATCGTACTACTAACAATTAGAAAAAAGAATAGCACAAAATAATGACGATTTTTCAACATTTGTATTCCTCCTCTTACCATAATAACGTAAATAATGGTTTAATTAAATAAATGTTGGGAATAGTATTATGTGCTCATGCTAAAATTTTACAAAAGGTGGGGATACAAATGGATGAACAGTTACAAACATTAATTGATGGTTTAAATGAGGACTTAGCAAATGAATATGCTGCTGCGATTCAGTATACGTATAGTGCATCTGTTGTTTCAGGCTTATATCGCTCTGCATTAAAACCATTTTTTGAAGGGGAGGTAGCTGATGAATTAGGACATGCCTTATATTTATCAGAAAAAATTAAATCACTTGGTGGTACACCAACCACTTCAGCTGCACAGGTACCACAACCAACAGGGGTAAAAGAGCTACTGGAAGAAACATTAAAATCAGAAACAGATACAATCGCACGCTATGAGAAACGAAAAGAACAAGCAGAGGCTCTAGGGTATACAGAGCTTGTCGTGAAACTAGAGGATTTTATTTCCGATGAAACACATCACAAAGAAGAAATTGAACGATTACTTGAAGATTCACGGATTTCCTAATATATGTTTAAATCGAAGGCAATACTATCTTCCTTCGATTTTTATTTTTAGGCATTCTATTCCGTAAATGAATGGAAAAGTGTTATAATAGTATGAAAAGTAAGGAGGTTATTATATGTTAGACGCAATACATAAAGCGATTGATGAAAAATATTCTAAAATGGTAGAAATTCGTCGTTATTTACACCAATATCCAGAAGTTTCGTTTAAAGAATACAAAACAGCACAATATATTGCGGATTTTTACGAAGAACTAGGTATTCCTTACAAAACAAAAGTCGGAGGAAATGGGGTTGTTGCCACATTAAAAGGAGCTAAACCGGGAAAAACCATTGCATTACGTGCTGATTTTGATGCATTACCCATTCAAGATGAAAAAGATGTTCCTTACAAGTCTAAAGTAGATGGGGTAACACATGCATGTGGTCATGATGGGCATACGGCTACCCTTTTAACATTAGCCAAAGTCATGAAGGATTATCAAGAAGTTCTTCCAGGTACCATCGTTTTTCTTCATCAACATGCAGAAGAATATGCACCAGGTGGCGCGAAACCAATGGTTGAAGCAGGTGCATTAGAAGGGGTAGACGCAGTATTTGGTACACATTTATGGGCAACCACACCCCTTGGGGTTATGCAAACCTCTAAAGACGTATTTATGGCTGGGACAGATCGCTTTGAAATTACGATCCAAGGCCAAGGTGGACATGGTGCCTATCCTCATGAAACAAAAGATGCAATTGTCATTGGTACACAAGTGGTATCTCAATTACAACAAATTGTAGCTAGACGATTAGATCCACTAGAAACAGCCGTTGTCACGGTAGGCATATTTGATGCAGGTGATGCCTTTAACATCATTGCTGATAAAGCTAGAATTCAAGGTACTGTACGTTATTTAAATACAGAGGTACAAGAAAAAGTCATTGAAGAGATGGAAAAAATTGTAAAGGGAACATGTGTTACAAACGATGCATCTTACAACTTTAATTATGAAAAAGGGTATCCACCACTTGTGAACCATGAAAAAGAAGCACAACTTGTATTAGACGCAGCGAAGAATATTCCTGAAATCGAAACAGCAGAAGAAGTAATCCCTGTAATGGGTGGCGAAGACTTTGCTTACTATACAATGGAAAAACCAGGTGCTTACTTCTTTACTGGTGCAAATAAAGATGGCAACCCATACCCACACCACCATCCGAAATTTGATATTGATGAAAGAGCTTTACCAATCGCAGCTAAAACATTAATTCAAGCGTATTTTAATTATCAAAATCAATAAGAGGACAAATGAGAACCCCCTTCACTTGGCTACAGTGAAGGGGGTTTTATTGATGTTATGTGATTACGGTAAAGTGCTTGCTCTTTTTGGTGAATGCATTGTTGTTTTAGGCATTGAGAGGCGCGCTCGATTTGCTATTTCTAATGTTTTGCCGCTGTTTTTTTATCGAGAGGTCTGCTCGATTCTCTTTACTATGATTTTACTGCTGTTTTTGTATCGAAAAACATGCTCGATTCACTTTACTGAAAGAATATCACTGTTTTTTTCATCGAGAAGCTCACTCGTTTCATTTCTTATAGACTCCTTGCAAATTTTTGAATCGACAACCTCACTCGATCACTTTTTTCAATCCCCTCTGCTGGCTGATCCAATCACATACTAAGAATCTCTCCTATTAGGAATTCGAAATTTTTCGTTTCACATAGCCATTTAAAAATAACCATGAAAATGCTAATCCACCAATAAGGACAACGATAGATCCCACATATACTTCCATAAACAAAAATAATAAAACAAATAGGACCGTTTGAATGATCATTAATTGATATAACCATTTCATTAACGCTTTTTGTCGTGACTGTAGCGTCACTGGATAGAGGTCTAACCACATAATCGTTCGGTGATGTTGGTAAAGCGTCATCATTTGGAAACTGCTTAAGTATAAAAAGAGTATCGCGAAAATTACTTTCATCCACAGATTTGGTACATAGTAAATAGCTAGACCACCGATAACAATAAGTCGAATATACATTCCTAAATAGTCACCACTACGAATAAACGTAATTCGATACAAATAATCAAATGTATACGTCTGTCTAAAAGGTACTTTATTCACTAAGGCAACTAACCAATGCCTTTTCTTCACACGATTTTTCATGTGTGGTACATCTGTGAACATATTGGCGATTCGGTAAAAGGTTTGCATCCGACTTTGATCTTTTTCCACCAAGAGATCCCAAACAATGCCAGGCTGCTTTTTCGAAATAGACCAATCATATAGAAATACGAGGGCAAATAAAATGGTTGTCACAGCCGCATATAGCATGTTGCCACCAATCATAAAAAAGACAATCACAATATTTAATACCGTACGGACGGCTTGATCAATGAGACGATTACCAGGTTCACGAATTTTTAACATCCACCAGTTCGCTAACAGATTCCACCCTTTTAAAATGATAACAACAAGAAGTGTTAGACCATAATCACTCCCAGCACGTTCTGGAAAGGAAGCAAAATATAAAGGTCCAAGTGCAGCACCTGCTAACACCACAAGATATAATTGAATAACGAAACTGTAGATAATCGTGTTTCGAAAATACGCATCCATCTTATGCTCAGCGGGCAATAAAAATACAAGATCTGGTTCTTTTAATAATGTTCGAACTGGGCTATAGCTAACAATCAGTCCAAATATAATTCCAATGATCCATGCTGTCGGGAAATTGGCTGGCAATTCAGCTAACCATTGTTGATAATAATACGCCAGAGCAGAAACGAAAAACAACATTGCTACCGCTATATGACCATTAAAAATATACCGTAAATAACGGCTTGTCTCTTTTAAATGTGCAGAAAAACGTTTTTTAAAAAAATCATGAGCATCAAACATGGCTATCTTCCTTTGTTAATTCCACATAAAGGTCATCTAATGTTGCATCAGGCATTTGAAATTCTTTTCGAAGTTCCTCTAATGTTCCAATTGCTCGAATCTCGCCATCATGAAGGATCACAAAACGATCACAATAACGTTCTGCTGTTGCCAAAATATGTGTTGACATTAAAACACCAGAACCATTCTCTTTCATCTCATTCATTAATTGTAAATAAGATTGGATACCTAGTGGATCAAGTCCGACAAATGGTTCATCCACAATGTATAATGGCGGTTCAATTAAAAACGCGCACATAATCATTACTTTTTGCCGCATCCCTTTTGAGAAATGGACGGGAAACCAATTTAGTTTTTTCTCCATTCGAAATTCTTTCAGTAATGGATCTAACCGCTCTTTAAAAACATCTTCAGAAATATCATAAGCCATTGCAGTCAGTCGAAGGTGCTCATATAATGTTAACTCATCATAAAGGATTGGCATTTCTGGAATATAAGCTATCTGATTACGGTATGACTCTGGATTATCTTGAAATGATCTTCCATTTACCGAAATCGTTCCTTTCTTCGGTTGCATTAATCCAATAATGTGTTTAATGGTTGTACTTTTTCCTGCACCATTTAACCCAATTAATCCAACGATTTCCTTTGGGTGTACATCAAACGATATCCCATGTAACACATTTTTATGGGTATACCCGCCATGTAATTTTTCAATATGTAATAAAGGTTTCACTTTTTGTCCTCCTAGACCCTTCTCAATTCCAAGATTTACACACTTAGGTTACTATAAAATTTTATCATGTATCCATCTGGATGCCAAAACAAACTCACCATCAATTATCGACACTTTTTTTGATTTTTTTTGTATAAAGTTGTTATTTCCGTTCACAATAACTAGTGAAGACAGAGGATGAATCATTCAAAAACACAGGCAAGTTTGTGTGGTAACACAAATGAGGTGTTTGTGATGGATACTCTAATGATGATATAAACCCTTTTGCTTATCTCCATGTAGTGAGATTATGACAAAACGGTTTTGAAGTCAGAGAAGTTGGCATGTAGTACTTCAATGTGCAAAGACGTGCTTTAACTTTTTCTAACAAAGTCCCCAACGTTAGATTATTACTCATCCTCTCGTCTTCTTAAAGCAGGCTAGTTCGTGTAAAAAGCGAGCTAGCCTGTTTCCTTTTTGTAAAGGATCTTTTCTAAAAGATTGTTGCTTTCTAGTAGGAAACGTCTTGCATTAAGATGTATTATGCGTAGTAAAAGTGCATTAACTACCACTACGAAAATACACTTCGCTTTCCGCGGACTCCCCACGAGCCTCCTCGTGGAAACCACACTGCGGGGTCTCTTAGGCTCGTCTTTCCGCAGGAGTCTACGTGGATTTTCTCCGTTAGTTTGCGTTATTCTATATCACCATTGATGCTAATATGACCGTTGATTGGAGCGTAGGACAGTCGACTCCTGCAGGAATAGCACGTGTCCAGACCTGAGCAGAAAGTGAGGAGGCTGAGGCCGTGCCTGCGGTTAATAAAATGTGATTTCTTTACAGTTTATACCAATTGTATATACAATATAGAAAAAAGGAAGGGTGATCATAATGAGTCATGATGATTGTATTTTTTGTAAAATTATTGATGGGGAGATTCCATCAGCTAAAGTATATGAGGATGAAAAGGTTTATGCTTTTTTGGACATTAGCCAAGTAACGAAAGGACATACACTTGTTATTCCAAAAACACATACGAAAAATATTTATGAGACACCACCTGAGGTTGCACAAGAGTTGTTTGCACGTATTCCTAAAATTGCCAATGCGATTAAAGACGTGTATCAACCACAAGGGATGAATCTGTTAAATAACAATGAAAAAGCCGCAGACCAATCTGTTTTCCATTTACATTTACATCTAATTCCTCGTTATGGAAAAGATGATGGCTATGCGATTAATTGGACAACCCATGTGGATGATTACTCCCAAGAAGATTTACAACAAATTGCAAAAGAGATTGGGGAAAGGGTTCAAGCATAGTTAGAAGATTCTCATTTTACCCTTTCTCTATTATACTGACTATGGTAAACTTATAATACGTACCCGCAGCTGACAACGAGTGTATAGTTGGGGAACGAATATAGCTGAGCAAAGCTTGAGATGAGGAGAGGTAGAAATGAATACGAGAATTTTAGTGTTGCTATCATTATTGTTAGGGATTGGTGCTGTATTGCACTATGTCATTCCACCATTTATTTATGGAATGAAGCCTGACATGTTACTATCGATGATGTTTTTAGGAATTATGTTATTTCCTAGGGCCAAATATGTTGTTGTCCTGTCACTAGCAGCTGGAGTTATTTCCGCGCTAACGACACAGACGGTAGGTGGCCAAATCGCAAACATGATTGATAAACCAATTACTGGGTTAGTGTTTTTCGCGATATTCTTACTTGTAAAAGATCGTATTAACATGAAAATTAATGTTCCAGTCCTTAGTGCAATTGGAACAATGATTAGCGGTTCGATTTTCTTAACCGCTGCACTATATATTGTTGGTTTAATGGAAGGTGCATTTACTGTACTATTCTTAACAGTAGTATTACCAGCAGCAGCATTGAATGTTGTGTTTATGATGATTGTATATCCGATCGTCCAACAAATTCTAAAACGTTCACAACCAATAGCTTTAACGTGAGTAAACATTTAATCCTCTGACACTATTCGTCAGGGGATTTTTTAATAAAAAAGTTTCCATGTTCATTCGCAAAATTTGTGTAATCATAGTATGATAGAATTAGATAAAATAGTTATAAAGGAGCGGGTATTATGTCAAAAACAAAATCATTACTAATTGGATTTGCAGTTGGAAGTGTTGTTAGTGCTGCTACAACCCTGTTAACCACCCCTTCATCAGGAAAAGAGTTCAGAAGCCGTGCGAAAGAACAAAGTATAGAATATCGGGAAATGCTCCGTCATTTAAAACAGGATGGTTTACGATTGAAAGATCAACTTACAGAGACATCTAAAGAAGGTGCAGCTCTTATGAAAAACCTCACCCAAGAAATGAAGAGATCGGTAACAGAATGGAAAGATACAATCGAGCCACATCAAGAAAACATCCAAGAATACTTGGAACAAATTGAGACAAGCTTACGAGATTTAGAAGAAAAAGTAAAAGCAAATAAATAATAGCTACAGGTGGAGTGTCCTAGTGTAAGGACACTTTTTATTTTGGTGAAGGAGGAATCGATCGTCGTTATTTCAGAGTTTTTCTTTGTTACTGTTTAATGTATTTTTCGTTGAATTCAGGCAAAGATAAGCACTCTCCGTTACTTTATCATCTATTTCGAGCCTCATCCAGGCACAGAGAAGCTTCCTCTGTTTCCTTTTCATACTTTCCATTTCATTCAGGCACTGACAAGCCGCCTCTGCCCTTTTCATACACTCCTCACCCGATTCAGACACTTACATCCCTTTATTCCTCCCTACGCTTCACCAACAAATTACAACCTATGCCAACCTAATTAGAAAACTTGGCTATCTCCGGGCCTTTTCGGTGATAGTCTTAGTTGCACTTATGCAAAAAGAAAGTTTTATACTTTTCTATCTGCCAAAAAAGCAGTTCACCACACACCATGCAGTGAACTGCCTTTTAAAATTATTCTGCTGGTTCTAAGTCTTCAATGGAGTCAATGTCCATGTAGCTTGGAACGGTTAAACCGATTTTAGCACCTTCTAGGTTAGCACCTAGGTCTTCAAAATTACCTTCATGCTCGTTATAAAAGTCAGCATGCGTCATTGGCATCCAAGCTGCAACCGTTGCATCACCATCACCATTTGCAATACCTTCAAACATAACAGCAATATCTACTGGTGTGATAGTTACATCATAGCCTACTTGTTCTAAAGCAGTTGCCACAACATTAGCAGAAGCACGCTCAGAATCCCATGGAGTAGAAATTAACTCAAATTCCTCTCCATCAACTTCTTCTACTCCTTCTTTCCATGCATCTACTTTATCTTGGTTATCTTCTACCCAACGTGCAGCAACGTCAGCGATGTCATCACCAGATTCATTGGACTCATACATAATTGCTTCCATGTCTTCAACATCCCATTGGAATTGTTCCAATAATTTGTATGCACTAGGTTTATCCTCTTCTAGCCCTTGACGTACTAATGTTTTAATTACCTCAGTACCACCATAAATCTCTTGAGGATCTTCTAAATATTTTAAATCTGGGTAAGCTGCGAACATCCAGTGTGGGTTCCAACCAGTAACAATAATTGGCTCTTCATTACTAATTGCTTTATCTAATTCAGACATCATTGCCGCAGTGGAGGAAAGATCTACAGTCCATCCAGCTAGCGAATCATACTCTTCAATCGCCTTTTCAGTTGTCACACTAATACCAGCACCAGGTTCAATACCAACAATGTTATAACCTACTTCTTCACTGTAATTAACTGCCTCTTCTTCCCCACTATCAGCATTATCTGTGCTATCTGACTCAGTATCTTCTTCCCCATTGCCACATCCAGCAATAATTAATACTGCCATTAAACTAAATATGAATAAAATGCTTGACCATTTTTGCTTTAACACACACATTTCTCCTTTTCCCTCTATTTATTTTATTGCAATAACTTAAATAGGTAAAAATAAAAGGGATACTCCTAAAAAGTATCACCTTTTATTTTATTATAAAATTTCTTCCTTACTCAATACCTTCTAACCATGAATCAACTTTATCTTGATTTTCTTCAACCCATGTAGCTGCTGCATCTTCAGGTGAAGCACCTTCAGAGACTTCTAGCATAACACTCTCAATGTCAGCTGATTCCCATTCAAATTGATCTAAAATTTGATATGCATTTGGTAGATCTTCTTCTAGACCTTGGCGAACCATTGTTTCAATTGTTTCTGCTTCACCAAATGTACCTTGTGGGTCTTCTAAATACTTAAGGTCATATTTTTGGAACTTCCAATGTGGTGACCAACCAGTAACAATGATTTCTTCTTCATTTTCAATAGCGGATCCTAATTCTGTTGCCATTGCACCACTAGACGAAGTTTGTACTTCCCAACCATCTAAGTTAGCGTAATCTTCTAATGATTCTTCTGCTGCTCCAACAACACCAGCACCTGGTTCAATACCAGTAATGGTTTGACCAGCTTCATCTGATAAATCTTCAATGGATTCAACATCCATGTATGTTGGTACAACTAAACCAATTTTAGCACCTTCTAAGTTAACACCTAGTTCAACTACATCTTCTCCATATTCTTCATATTGAGAAGCATGTGTAGCTGGTAACCATGCTGCTACCATACCATCTGCTTCACCATTAGCAACAGCTTCCCACATTACTGCATTATCAAGTGGGGTTAATGTTACATCATATCCTTGGTCTTCTAATACTTTACCAATTACATGTGTGGAGGCAACTTCTGTATCCCACTCTACATATGCTAGTTCAATTTCTTTCCCTTCTCCGATAGCTCCACCTTCTGAGCCTTCGTCACCGCCGTTATCAGCAGAGTCATCTTCAGATCCTCCACCACAGCCAGCTGCTACTAATGATAATGAAAGTCCTGCCGCAATGCCAAGACGTTTCCAACTAAATTTAAACATACTTTAATATCTCCCCTTTTTCTTGTAGTTTTTATATGGAAACTTTTCATAATGAAAAGATACCAACTATTTAATTACTCTTTTTTTGCGTTCACATTTTGGGTATAACGGTCAATAACAATGGCAAGAATAACAATTCCGACACCTGCTACGAAACCTGTACCCACTTGTGCACGTTGTAGTGAAGAAAGAACTTCCCTACCAAGGCCTGGTGCACCGATCATCGATGCAATAACGACCATGGACAAGGATAACATAACTGTTTGGTTAATTCCTGCCATAATGGTTGCTTTTGCCATTGGTAATTCTACTTTAAATAATTTTTGTGACCCAGTACTACCAAATGCTTCTGATGCTTCAACTAATTCTTTGGAAACTTGGCGAATACCAAGATTTGTAAAACGAACAGTCGGTGGTGTCGCAAAGATTAAGGATGCAAACACACCTGGAACCATTCCAATTCCAAAGAACGCAACCGCTGGGATTAAGTAAACAAAGGCTGGCATCGTCTGCATGAAGTCAAGTATTGGTGTAATGATCGCCTCTGCTGTTCTACTTTTCGACATTAAAATTCCAAATGGAACCCCAATAATAACAGATAAGATACTCGCTAGTAAAACAAGTGTAAATGTTTCCATTAGCTGTTCCCATAACCCTTGATTATAAATAAACCAAAGGCCAACGATCGAGAAGACAGCTAAGCCAAATTTTTTCCCACTTATTAGGAAAGCACCCACTGCAACAAGTACAATTATAATCAGTGCAGGGATATTAAGTAAAAATTCTGATGTAGTTTCCATAAATGTTCCAAAGTGTTCTTTAATGGGATCGAATAAAAATGAGAATGTACTTGTTAGCCAATCCGTAAAATCCTCTGTCATTTCTGCTAAAGGTATACTTGGTATAAAATCTAATACTTTATCCATTGTCAACGTTCACCTCGCCTTCTCCAGCAAGTGCTGCAATAACAGCTCCACGAACTATAATTCCAACTAATTTTCCATTCTCTACGACGGCAAGTGGAATTGGTGAATCATAAATCATATCAAAGATTTCCGTCATTGGAGTCTCTTTATCAACTTTCGGAATATCATTCTGCAAAATATCCTGGAAGTTTGTAATTCCTTTTTGACGTGCATCAGAAGCATCGTCTGCTGTAATATATCCTTTCAAATTACGTTTGCTATCTACAACAAACATACTAGATAATCCTTCTTCACGCATTCTTTCTAACGCAACACGTGGTCCGTGCTTTTCAATATTTACGGTTTCTGGACGTTTCATAATGTGATGTGCTGATAATACTTTTGAACGATCAACATCCTCCACGAATTTTTCAACATAATCATTGGCTGGATTAACAAGAATTTCTTCTGGACTTCCAATTTGAACAATTGCACCATCTTTCATTAATGCAATTCGGTCTCCAATACGTAATGCTTCATCCAAGTCATGCGTAATGAAGACGATTGTCTTTTTCATACTTGCTTGTAAATCAATTAATTCATCCTGCATATCTTTCCGAATAAGTGGGTCAAGTGCTGAGAACGCTTCGTCCATTAAAAGCACTTCTGGATCATTTGCCAATGCACGTGCAAGTCCAACACGTTGCTGCATCCCACCAGATAATTGGTTCGGTTTTTGATGAAGATATCCACCTAATCCTACCATTTCCAATGCTTCTTTTGCCTTCTTTTCCCGTTCCTCTTTCGGTACATTTTGAATTTCCAAACCAAATTCGGCATTTTCTAGAATCGTTCGATGTGGAAATAATGCGAAACGTTGGAAAACCATACTTAATTTTTCACGGCGAATTTTTCGTAATTCTTGTTTATCCATTGCTGATAAATCTTCCCCATCAATGTAAATATTACCTTCAGATGGTTCGATCAACCGGTTAATTAATCGAACTAATGTTGATTTACCACTTCCGGATAACCCCATAATTACAAAGATTTCTCCAGCTTCTACAGAAAATGTAGCACGGTTAACACCAACCGTTGCTCCTGTTTTTTCGAGAATTTCATCTTTGGTTAAGCCTTGATCCAAAAGTTTAAATGCTTGCTTTTTATTTTTGCCAAAAACTTTTGATAAGTTCTTTGCCTCTATGACAGGCATTCCTTTCACCTCTTTAAAAAAACTATTTGTAGTATTCGAATGAAGCACGATAAATATCCCTAATATGTTTGAATTAGGTTCAGAGGTATATCATTGAATAGATCTTATTCTCAAAATGATACACATTACCTAGATCCGTTCTGTCTTCACTCACCTTATATACTATATAACTTTATCCTGCCCTATTTCAAACATTAAATTCTATTGGTTTAGTATATATTTTTTGTACAGTTTATACTGTATAAAGTTTCATAGCTTTTTACTGCAAATTACGCCATCTTCCTCTAATTTCCTGTCCAATTATGTATTTTTAAAAATTTTTTAGATAAGGTAACATTTGATATAGTCACCAACATAGGAGGATATTATGTACAATACAATCCATAAAGACATACGAAATAATATAATGATAGAATTTGCAAAAACCGTTGAAATGTTTGGATTTACCTCTCTAGAAGCACGATTATTTTCCTACCTCTACTTAGAGGAACGACCTTTAACCTTAGATGAGATGAGTGAGGCACTGGGGAAAAGTAAAACATCCATGAGTACAAGTGTAAGAAGTCTAGCTGATATGAACCTTGTGACACGTGTCTGGCGTAAAGGGGTACGAAAAGATTTATACAAGGCTAATAAACAATTGTTTAAAACCTTTATGACCACGTATAGCCATAAATGGGTGGAAGCGACAAACCATCAAAAGGATGCATTAATGGAAATCCAAAAACTTATTACAGAAGAAGACAGCGAACGACAACTAGACGACCTTTCTACAAAATTAAAGGATATTCTAGAATTTCATCAATTGATCGAACAGTCGTTTCGTAACCTAAAATCTACATAAAAGAGTTCAGGTTCACTCACTTTTCTCATTTTCAATAATCTCAATAAACGTATTTAGTAAAGAAGGATAGTATCCTTCTTTTTTTAATGCATAAATAACCTCATCTGGGTTTAATTTTTCATTTAACATCCCAGCAAAGTGAACTAATAATGGTAGGAAATTTAGAAGCCCTTCTTTACGCTGTTGTTCAAATTCTTCATTTATTTGTTGGATTAGTTGCATCAATTCATCATATTCATCCTTGGAGATATTATGTCGGATTAACAGCCTCGTAAATGGGAATGCATCAATATCGACAAGTTGTAATAGTAATTGTATATGAAAGGCTAATGTATCATAGTTCCCTGTTTTTTCCACATTGTCTCCTCCCTAAAAAATTTACTAAAAGTGTGTGTTCAAAAAGGAGAATTAAAAGGACCGAGTCGACTAAGGTCTCAGGCGTCCTGTTACAACGCCGACACTAGTACGTCCTGTACGTCGGAAGTTCGAGGCAGCGTAGCTTTGAGTAACGGAAAAGCAAGCTAACGAAGAAATTCGATTTGTCATTTTAACCGGACTTTTGGAACAACATCTTAAAAAATAGTGCAAAAACCTATTGCTTTTTATGAGAAATCGTACTATTATTCTTGGAGGATTTAGAAAAGAAATCAACCATAATTTGCATGGGGGGATCAAAAATGAATTGTTGGAAATCCATTAACCTAAAAAAAGAGTACGGTCATAATAGGATCTATCTAGTTTCATTTTTGATCGGCTTAGTTTCATTTCTCGTGTTAAATGTACCGTTTTCCATTATACATGGATCGGTCGTCATGAATGATGTTGGATTTTTCTTTTTTATCATTGCCTTATTTTTCTTACCAACAATGCATTCTATTATGCATATTTTACCACTTATTGTCATGAATAAACGAGCAAAATTACTATATAATATGAAACTAAAATTTGTTCCAGTTTTTTATTTCTATACAAAAGCACATTTAAAAAAGAGCACATCACTCATTGTGACACTTGCTCCAACCTTATTGATAACAATACCAGGTTTAATTGCGAGCTATGTGTTTGCAAATTCATATATTTATATTCTCTTATTAACATGTGTTCATATTGCAATATCTTTTACAGATTACCTTTATGTGCTACACATTCTGAAAGCACCCAAAAAAGCTATTATTGAAAACGGCCAAAATGGTTTTGATATATTGATACAACCTGAAAAATAGGCACAAAAAGCGTAAGCACCTCTATTCCTTGTGGGGATAGAGGTGAAATGCCATGACACTATGATGATGACTACTAGTTTATGGATATCAGACTTAAACACGACCTTCAGCTTCCTCGGAAGCCAAAAACACTTCCTGCGGGATCTTCACCTGTTGTTTTTTTCCGCAGGAGTCGACTGTCCTACGCTCCAATCACTAATGATAAGCTATAAGTTACTATTTATATGGAACTCATTTATAGCGGAGAAAAACACGAAGACTCCTGGTTCGTCGGCTAAGAACGGTCACGTCCTGTAACAGGCACGACACTAGAACATCCTCGCAAATGGAGAACACTTTTGCTTCGTGCGATGTATCGTTGTCGCAGCTTCCCTTGTCCTGTACGTCGAAACGAGCCTAAGAGACCCCCCATTCCGGGTTTCGCAACGTAGGCTAGTGGGGAGTCTTAAGGTGGGCGAAGTGTTTTTCCGAAGCGGTAATAGCGTTGTCCGCGGCAAAGAAGACATTGTTAAAACAAATAAGTTTGAACAGATGTCGCACCTGGGACCATGGTGAAAGCGACTGTTTGAAGCGGAAATCAAGGATGCTATGATTTACGTCGCATCATATAGAAGTTACGAGGTTAAAAAACCATGCGAACTGACCTTTTTTCTTGAGTACATACAAACGATCTGAAATGCTTTTTTATTTCAGGTCGTTTTTTAGTCAATTTTAATAGGAATGCTAAAATTTCTACATTGTGACTATTCATCAAAGTAATATTTTGATAAAGTGATATATATATATTTTTAAGATAATTAAACGAATAGAGTACATTTTTGGTCCTAGACCATATATACATATTCATTTTCTGTTGTTGGGAGGTTTTACGAGATGGAAGTGATTTTTCCTGTATATGCATTAATTATATTTTTCATATTCAATATGCTTACCTTAAAGTTTTGTTTAAAATTGGAAATGAATCAAGCAAAACAATCCACGGTTTTTCGTTTCATCAATATCTGCGTCCTCATATTGCTTGTTTCTTCCTATGTAAAGATTATGAATGCGATTGTATAATGAATTTATAGACATTGCTCTATTCATTTTGTGGTAAACTATGTTATATTATGCAAGAAGAAATAAAATTAAGGTTTAAAGATTAGGAGTGTTCATTCGTGAAAAAACTAGCAATTGCAGTAACCCTTACAGCAAGTATGTTTACCTTAGCAGCATGTAATAATGATGATTCAGATACAGTTGTTGAATCTAATGCAGGTGATGTAACAAAAGATGAATTTTATGAAGAATTAAAGAACCGCTACGGGGAAGCAGTTTTACGTGACCTTGTAACCACAAAAGTATTAAGTGATAAATATGAAGTAAGTGATGATGAAGTAAATGAGGAAGTCGAAATGTTTAAAGAGCAATTAGGCGACCAGTTCGAAATGTGGCTTCAACAGCAAGGCTTCGGTAATGAAGATCAATTCCGCGATGTAATGCGAATTAGTTTACTTCAGGAAGAAGCACGAGCAGATGGTGTGGAAGTAACTGATGAAGAAATCCAAAACAAGTATGACCAACGTAAAACAGAAATTAGTGCTCAACATATTTTAGTGGAAGATGAGGAAACAGCAAACGAAGTGCTAGATAAACTTGACGAAGGCAGTGAATTTAGTGGGTTAGCTGCCGAATATTCAACAGATGAAAGTAATGCTGAAGATGGTGGAGATCTAGGATTCTTCGGATATGGTGAAATGGTACCAGAATTTCAGGATGCTGCTTATAACTTAGGGGAAGGCGAAATTAGTGAGCCTGTCCAAACCCAACATGGATTCCATATTATTAAAGTAAATGAAAAGCGTGAAACAGAGGAAGAAATTGCTTCATTAGATGAAATGAAAGAAGACTTACGCCGTGAAATTATTACAGAAAAGGTTGATAACCAACAAGTTCAACAAAAAATTAATGATTTAATAGAAGAAGCAGATATTGACGTAAAAATAGAGGAATTGGAAAACATCTTTGATACTCAGGATGCAGTAGCATACTAAGAATCTAATAACATAACCACTTTAAAGGCTAGTCAATGGACTAGCCTTTTTTATTGAGATAAGATAGTATAAAAAAGTTGGCATCATTACCGCCTTGTATAGGAAAGGCCACGTCCAGCTTCGATGGTCAGAACGACCTGTACCGGCGTTGTCACAGGACGTGATGATTTTAGCCAGTGAGACGGTCAGGACGTCCTAGTGCTGATAGAAATAAGGACGCGCGAGTTTTCATCGGCCAGCACCTACCCCCTCGAGGTCATAAGTCAATCCTCATTACGCGCAAAAAGCGCCACGTCGAGGCTTGGCTTATGCCTGGCAGATAAGAAACAAAATTCTTACTGCATAAGTGCAACTAAGGCTTTTGCCACATGGTGACAAGCCTAGTTTTCTAATGGGGGGTGATCAAGGCAATTCTAGCTTTTTTTAATGAGATACTTGACGATTATTCTGTTGTTGGTTTTGGCGTTGTTTTCGTTCAGCTTCCATACGTTCCATATATACATTGCCTTGTTCTTCAATAAACTGCTCTTCTAGTTTTCGTTCAGCACGCATTGCGCGAAAAGCCATATAGCCACTCAAAAAAATGAATAAAATCATCATAAAAACCCACCAAGGTAATCCAGCAATCATTTCTTAGCCTCCCTTGTCCAACGTATCTATTTTAACTATATGTACCACCTACAAAAAAAATGACCGCTCGTACATATTTACGTTACAATAAAGACAAACTCATTCAGTGGGAGGCTTTTCCCCCACTGAATGTTAGTTGAACTTATCAGGACTTTACTGGCAGTTTATCCCCCGCTTATACTAAGTCTTTAAGTGGGGTTTTACTGCCAGTTATGACGTGGTAAATCTAAGAAACTATCATTTTTTTAAGATTGGAGCGATTATATTGTCTCAATCAACATCCTATTTTTATGATTTTATCCCCATTTCCTTTAACGTTTCACAGAATGAACGTGATCATATTTTAGCTACCTATCCCCCGCCATCAACCCCAGATGGTGAGACATTTTTTAACATAGAACAGGAAACAGAAGGAAACATGGTGGATATACGTGTTGTTCTCAATGACTTTCAAGTACAAGTGACAAAAACGAATAAAAACTATCTAAAAATGACATTTAGTAATAACAATGGTGTTATCCAGGCTAAAATGTGGGATAACGATGGTGCTGTAGATGCACATCTTCCCATACTAGAAGCCTATTCCGTATTTGATTTAAAAGGAAAAGTTGATAAATTTCTAGGACACAAATCCCTTACGATCACCAAGTTAATACCTTGTGAGGAGTCAATTAATCCCTTTTCCCTTCTTCCTTACACAAACCAAGATATGGAAGGCTTAACAGTTGAACTTTTCGCCTATATCTATGAATTACATTCCCCTTATCAAGAAATTGCATTAGCAGCCATGAATCGTTTCTGGAAACAGTTCCGGATCAGACCTGCTGCAAAAGGTTTTCATCATAATTATTTAGGTGGATTATTAAAGCATACGGTAGGTTTAATGCGGTTTGCGCGTTACATCACCATTCAAGAAAAAGATCCATTTCAAGCAACAATGAAACTAATTAATGTTGTTGAAAAAGCATACAAAAAAGAGTTATGGTTTCACTATGAATCAACGGAAAATACCAAACCACAGTTTGTGTGGAAGGATACAATTGATCATTTATATCGAATGCTACAAGGTATGATGGAATACAAAGAGGAAATACCAAATACAGATATCATCATCACCAGTATTCTCTTTCATGATATTGGCAAACTACTTGAGTATGACCATGCTGGAAAAACGTTTGAAGACCTCACCTTTCTGTTTCCTACGGCTGATTCATCAGAAATAAATGATCGAAAACAAGCTGGAATAACAATGGATCCACTTGGTGTCAGGATTGGACATATTCCATATGGGGTTTTAATGCTTACAAAGTTGATTGAAGCTGAGGATATTTCCATCTCGCTTACGGAAATACATCAAATGGCACACTGTATTCTTTGCCACCATGGATTACCAGAATGGGGATCTGCCATAAAAAAACCGCAAACCATCGAAGGATATATTATTCATATTGTAGACTTTTTGGATAGCCGTTACGAAAACACAGAAACGGTCAAATAACGAGGATTACATAAAATGCTCCAAACATGGCATTTGGATAAAATAACGGATTGACGATTCATCAAGTGAAACTAAGTGGTCCTCCTTCTGCTATTGATTGGGAATGCAGCCAATATGAATCCTCAATCCGCTAATCAACCTACTATGCCAAAAGCACGTGAGGGATCATGTCCGATCACGTGCTTTCCAAGTTATTATACGTATTATTTTTTCGGGATATAATCAAATATTTTCCCTGATTCAATGACTTGGATAAATTGCATTAACCATTCATAATAGTTTCGAGCATATTGTAGTCGTTCAATATCATAATCAATTTTCGTCATTAATGTTTCATCTGTTGTCGTTTCTTTGATAGTCTTTAAATGTTCTATGGCTTCCACAGCCTCTTCAATATTCGTTTCTGTATGTTGTCGCCAGCGATTACCAAATAACGTCGTAAACGATTTATACCAGTCTTCTTCTGATTGATATAAATCTTTGCGAATACCACGTTTAAACGTTGACTCCACCATTTTCATATCGTATAACGTACGAACACCAGTAGACATACTAGTCTTACTCATTTTTAATGCATCACGCATATCATCTAATGTCATTGGTTCCTCGGAAAAATAAAGAACACCATAAAGCCTTCCGACTGATGGGGTAATCCCATATAAACTCATGTTCTTGGCAATTGCTTGTATAAACTTTTCAATTGTTTCTTCATAATTTCTCCATTCTGATGTACCTTGTTCCGACAATGAACGACCCTCCAGCTATTTGATCACTAGCCAATTATCTGAAAATAGTGTACCACTAAATATTAAATTATGCGAACGGAATTTCCTATACGGATTTGTTTCCCAAGATTTATATTGTGATTGATTGCTTCTTTACAAGTGAACAATATAATTTGGTGGTTATGCTTTTCTGATATATTTTCTAGTAAGCCGATTACATTTATTGTACGACGATCGTCAAAGTGAACAAACGCATCATCTATCATAAATGGAACATGATGTTTCTTACTCATAATGATTCCAATCGCAAGACGTAAAGCGACATATAATTGGTTCATGGTTCCCTGTGATAATTCTTCTACATCATATTGAATCCCATCTTGTGTCTCAACACGAAAAGTTTTCGTTTCCAATGGTGCAAATACACGTTGATAGAAACCGTTAGTTATGGCCTCGAAAAAGGTAGATGTTTGTGCCACGATTTTATCTAAATAATGATCACGATAAGTGTGCTTCGTTTTCGTTAGCATTTCTTTAGCTGTTTTCCGTATTGCCCATTCTTTCGCCATTCGATTTAATGATTCCTGTTCCACACTAAAGCGATGAATCGTTGTAGAATAGTCTTCGGTTTCTTCCATCTTTTGAAGATCGGCTTTGACTTCGCTTAATGTTTGACGTGTTGCTTCACGTGTCGTTTCAACTTGTGAGATAGTTTGTTCGATTAACTCCTTTTTTCTTTCTAATAGTAGTGCATCTGTATTAGCCTTAGCTTGTAACGCATTTTCATCCAAATCAGCATACCAGCTTGCTAATTGTAAGCGTAACTCGTTTTCTTTGTCCACTAGTTGCTGTTTCACTTGAAATACCTTTGCTCTTTCGTAAAATGCCTCTTCCGTTGTTACATTAGCTATTTGAAATAAATCTTCTATTTCTCGTTCAATAATTGAGATTTGTTTGGTCAGTTCACGTTGACGGTGTACGTTTTCCTCTATCCATTTTGTGTATTGCGTCACTAAGCCTTTTGTATAACGAGCCTCTTCCAATAAGTGTTCCAATTCTGCTATAAGTTCCTCTAGGTTTTGCGAATTGGTATTCCAACTATTTTCAGCATAAAATTGTGTGATCTCTTGATGAAAATCTTGTTGCCAGTTCTCTAGTTTGGCAACCATATTTTTGATCTGTTGGAGCTGACGATTAGAGTTGATGAGTTGTTTTAATGAATGATAAAAGGAAGGCCAATACGTAATGGCAATTCTCTTTAAAAATGGAAAGTCTCTATACGTTTCCTCTAATTTGTCTTGAAAACGGTTTTGTTTTACTTGAAAGCTATTCGTTCGCTCTTCTAATTGCATGTGTTGAATCGTAAGTTTTTTCAGCTGATCATCTATTAACTGAACATCCTGTAATGCCTGTTGTTGGGTATCCAGTAACGTGACTGCCTTATTCTTTTCCGCTTTACTGATAGATGGAGCACTCTTTTCCACATCGTTTAACTGATATTCGCTTAAAAAGGTATCAGCTAGCTTCATGGATTGATAGCTCCAAATGGCAATTCCTGCTGCAACCAGAATCAACAATCCTGCTACCACATAGAAAAATTGATTTTCCATTGTAATTCCCAGCCACATATTGGGTATAGAAAGGATAAACGCTCCAGAACTCCCATATTGCATAGTCTTTTTTCGTTTTCGTTTCCACTCTTGCCAATTTTCTTTCTGTGGTGTACGTTGTTGCTCTGTATATTTTATATACTGCTCCTTTTCATATTGCTGGATTCGTTCTTTATTTTCTTGTAGCTCATCTTCTTCTAGTAAGTTAGATTCTTTTTCTTCTTTTTGATTTTCTAAATACTGTTTCTGTTTTAGGATCGTTGTTTCTTCTTGTTGTAATTGTTCCTTCTCACTCACTAACTGCTTTTGTTCTTCTTTTAGTTCATTCCATGTTCGTTCTAGATGAAATGGCAGTTGAATATGTTCTAGGTATTCTCGTTCTATCCCAATGTCCATATCCTGAAGCTCGATTTCAATCTGGTGGTCTAATTGCTGTATTTGCTCCCCTAATTGTGTTTGTTCTGCCTGATAATCTATTAACTCTTGCTTTTGGTTCACCAGCTGTTGCACTTTTTCATAGACTTCTTTTTCATATAATTCGCTTCGTAATTCATTTTGTTTCGCTTTATATTCCTGCTGTTTGTCTTGTAATAGATCTAATTCACTTTTTAATGGAAGCATCGTTTCCTTCGACTGATTCAATCGTTCTATCCCATTTTCTGGAAAAGCTATTGTCTCAGGGTATTGCTTTAATTGACTCCTTGTTTGTTGATACGCCTGTAACATTGGTAAAGCTTGAAGGTGACGATCAACGTCTATTTCTTTCTTTTTATTTTCTGTTAATTGACTTTCTAAATGGTTCATTTCTGTTTCTAATGCATGTTGCTGTTCTTTCTTGGACCGGTATGTACTTTCTTTTTGTTTTTGCTCAAGCGATGTCTTCCATAGGTTGTCCACTACTTTTAGTTGCTCATTTAATGCTGGTTTTTTCCCGTATGGTTTAAATAATCCGCTAAGTTCTTGATCTAACCTTTTTTCTAATTGATGAATGGTGGCAGATCCAGTCAACCCAATCCCAAATAAAACCTCACTTAGGTCACTTCCCTTCATCTGTTTCATCACGTCTAAATCGACTGCAGAAAAGGAAAAGATGGATTGATAGGTTTCTAATGTCATCCCATTTAAAAGTTTTATTAGCCATTCTTCGTCATAAGTTTGTCCGTTGGAAGTTTTGCAGATCGCTGCACCGTTTCGAACATGATCAAAACGCTCAATCGTTACTTCCCCTATGGATGGACTCCATATCGTTAGCACACCACCCATTTTACTGCTCGTTTTTGGTTGATAGAAGGCTCGCTTTTTAGGTGGTAGACCATATAACATAAACAAAATAAATTGTTGTAGGGTAGATTTTCCAGATTCATTTTCTCCATGAATACAAAGAAACGGTGCACCTGAGAAATCTATTGATTCATCTACCCACTTCCCAAAGCCATAAATGGTTGCTCGCAATAACTTCATTTACTCACCTCTATTTACTAGAAGCTCCGTAACTAGCAATTCCCGTGCTTCTTCAGCAATTGATTGTGCTTCTTCCTCTGTTAAAGAATCTAAATATCTTCTAGCTTGCTTATGTTGGTATAGCTCTTGCAGATAAGTCTGAATCTCTGTATCTTCCGTTTGACGTAACAGCACGCCAACAAAATGATCGCCTTTATATAGTGTTTCATAGGAAATAGATGTGTTTTCCTGAATACGATAGTTTGCAATATAGTGCCAGTTTTCTTGATTCATCAACGTTTCATTTAGTAAGGAAATCATATCCTCTAATACACGATCCTTGTCTAATTGATGTAGTAGCTGATGGTCGCTTGTTAAGGTTAAATAAATGAATTGTGAGGTGGTATCAGGAAGCAGTTCTTGCAGCTTTTGTTGCAGAAACGTTTCTAGTTGATAAACCTCTGTGCATTCGGAAACATCAAGCTCCACTTCTTTAAATTCAATCGTATGTAATGGAACAAATGATAGATCCGCTGCTGACTGATTGCGTAATTTCACATAATAACATCCCTTTTCCCCTGACTCTTTACGGTGTCTTGCTTGAATGTTACCCGGGTAAATAATAGTAGGGTCTGTTTCCTGTAAAATCGTACGCTTGTGAATATGTCCAAGTGCCCAATAATCAAAATCGGTATTCTGTAATTCCGAAATTTGAAAAGGTGCATAGGTATCATGTTCTGTATTCGTCTGCAAACTGCCATGCAATGTCGCAATATGGAATGGTATTTTAGAATCAGTTATGGAGTACTCATTTACTTTCCTTTCGACCACCGCCTGTGTCTCATAACTAAATCCATAGATTGCAGCTTGATCCTTCCCATTTTTTTGATAAACAAAATCAGTAATCCCTTCATTTGGAAAAATAAACACATTGTCTGGATAGCTCATCGGATGAACATTCCCCTCTATATGATCGTGATTTCCATAGGACATATATACCTTAATATGATGCTTTTCTAGTTGTTCAAAAGCTTGTCGCAGGCGAACCTGTGCTTTTAAGCTTTGTTTTTCGTTATCAAATAAGTCGCCAACTAATAGAACAAAATCTACCTTTTTATCAATTGCCGTCTGAACTAAACGATTTAATGCTTTGAATGTGCTTTCCTGCATTTCTTGCAAAATAAAATCTGGTACATGTGCTAACCCTTTAAACGGACTATCCAAATGAAGATCTGCTGCATGAATAAAGGATACCTCGTCTGTCATACCTACACCTTCCATTCCTCTTTCGTTGTATTCTATTTTAACAAAGCGCAAAACAGAATGCACGTTCTACTTAACTTCAATTCTTAACCGACTTAGATTTTATGATAAACTAGAAAAATAATGTTGTAACTTGATTGGAGGGAAAAATGTGCACTTTTTTCTAAAACTAGGGTTAAACTTAATTAAGATGAAGAATCTAACCTTATTTCTAGCAACTGTTATTTTTGTTATACTTTGTACCATTATTATCTATGTCATAGAACCAGATACATTTGAAAGTCTATTAAATTCGTTTTATTTTGTGATGACAACTTTTTCGACAGTAGGATATGGTGACTATTCCCCTGTCACATTAGCTGGTAAGCTCTTTGCAATTATCATGTATTTAGTTGGAATTGGCTTGTTAGGTGTTGTCATTGGAAAAATTGTAGATGGATTTACGATCTTTAGACAAAAAAGGGAGGAAGGGAAAGTGTCTTTTACAAAAGAAAATCATATTATTATCGTTGGTTGGAATAAGAAAACCAAATCAGCAGTAGATGAGATATTATGTTCTAATTCATCGATTGAAATTGTGATCATTGATTCGTTAGAAAAAGCACCATTTGATATTGGTTTAGAACGTGTACACTATATTCAAGGTGACCCCTCAGAAGAAGAAACCTTCCAGAAAGCCAATATTTTGAAAGCAAAATCGGTCATTATCTTTTCCGATGATTCAATCCAAGAAGCTTCTTTACGTGATGCAAAAACATTAAATGTTGCTATTATTGTTGAACGACTTGCACCAGTTGTCCATACAACGGTTGAGATTTTAACAGAAAAACATATCTCTAACTTTTCCCATGTTCAAGTTGATGAATTTATCTTATCACAAGAAACAATTTCAAGTTTAGCGGTTCGCGCAGCATTGTATCAAGGAAGCAGCAAAGTATATTCCCAGCTAATTAGCAGACAACATGGAGAAGATCTTTATAAAATCGCTAGAAAAGACAATTGGAAGACATATCAAGATGCTTTCAAAGATTTATTAGAACAAGGTGCAACTTTAATTGCCGATCGTGATCGCCTAGATATCAATAGGCGTCTCCAAGAAACCATACCAGATAATGCCGAGTTATATGTCATTTGCAATCAAAAGACATATGAAAATATCATATAAAGACAAACTCATTCAATCGGGGTTTTCTTTCATCCACTAAATGTTAGTTGAACTTATCTCACTTTTACTGGCAGTTATCCCCCACTTATACTTCTTTGTTTCTCGAAGTCTTGAAGTGGGGGTCTTATTGCCAGTTACACGTGATAAAAATCATATACCTCATCCTTAGGGGTCTGGCTGTTTACTTATACTTAGGACATTTTAACGTTAACCAATCTTAACTAAAAGTTTATACTTTCGCATGATGAAATAGAAAAGGTGAAGTGGCCTTCATAAACCCACTTCACCTTTTTAGTATAGCTGTTTTCTATAAAATTGTTGCTTTTCCCCATAAATCTTAATGCATTGTAGATGTATTATGTCGCACTTATGCCCCTGGTGAAAGCGACTATCTGAAGCGAAAATCAAGTTTGCTATGTTACGACGCATTATATAGATCATGCGACGTAAAAAAATAACAGTATGCAAAAATGCCTTTCTTATTATTCCTTCTTGGATAAGTGTAGTGCTTTTCGTATGTCTTTTAATGAACTAGACCGACCATACATTAACACACCACCCTTATATACCCGTGCACCAATAATGGCTAATAGCACAATGGTCGCGATTAAAATACCAATCGATAGCATCACTTCCCAAGCAGGAATGTCTAACATCCCAACCCTGAGGAACATAAGCATCGGTGCAAAAAATGGAATAAACGACGTAATAGTAACAAGACTTGCTTGTGGCATGTTGATACCAAACATCGCAATAAAGAAAGCAATTGCAATTAGAAAAACCATTGGAGTCATAAACTGTTGGACATCTTCTACTCGACTAACAAGTGATCCTAGCATTGCTGCAAGTGTCGCATATAGGAGATACCCCAACACGAAAAAGACTAATGCGTAAAGATAAAGGGAAATCGATGTATCTTGGAAACCAAAAATATCTAATATTCCACCAGTCAATTCCTCTTGTTTTGACGTGATTAAACTGTAGCCAACCCCAACAAATAGTACTACCTGTGTTAAACCTAATAGAGCAATTCCTGTGATTTTTGCAAACATATGTGTAACAGGAGAAGCACTTGAAATTAAGATTTCCATAACGCGTGAAGATTTTTCATTGGCCACATCTTGTGCAATCATCATCCCATAGGTAATCACAGAAATATAAAGTAAAAACAGCATAATATAAACAATGCCTCTTGCTTGGCTTAGTTCTTCTGTTGTTTTGGCACTATCATCCAGAGCTACCTTTTCAAATGAAACTGGTGCATAAATTTGTTCTAATGTTGCTTGATCAACACCTTCTGCTTGTGTTGCCTCTGCTACTTTTAGTTGCTGCAATTGTTGTTCAATAACCTGCTGTTCCCCGGCCTCTGTAATCGTCTTGGCATAATACGATCCTTCTGGTAAGTTCTCCCCATTCCTGGATAACACAACAAGTGCTTTATATTCCTCTTCTTGAACAGCACTTTTTGCCTTTTCTTCTGAATCCTCATACGCCACTAAAGCAATATTTTCATTTGCACCTTCAACACTTTCTTTTAAAACAGGAAAAAGGTTATCAGTTTCATCAATAACTGCGATTTGATCCTTTTCATCACTGGAAAAAAGATCAATGACAGATTGAATATTGGCAAACCCGACAATGAATAATAAGGTAATAATCGTACTAATTAAAAATGATTTCGTTTTAAATCGAGACATATACGTATGAGATAAAATAATCCAAAACTTATGATTCATAGGAAGCACCTACCTTCTCGATAAAAATATCATTCAAGGAAGGTTCTTCGAGTTCAAACTTTCGAATAAATCCTTTCCCTTGTAACTCCGCAAAGATATCTTGGGATATTGATTCATTATCAATTTGTAATGCACAACCTTCTGTAATCGGTTTATATTGCACAACGCCAGGAAAACGTTTTAGAAAATCAAGTGAGCTATCTGCATGAATAATTAAGTTTTTCTTTCCAAAGGTACGCTTAATATCTCTTAAGGAACCTTGTACGACATCCTGACCTTTATGCAGGATACACAAATGCTCACATAATTCTTCTACATGTTCCATTCGGTGGGAGGAAAAGACTATGGATGTCCCTTGTTCTTTTAATTCCACGACCGCTTCTTTAAGCATTTCAACATTAATGGGGTCTAACCCTGAAAATGGCTCATCCAAAATAAGGAGCTTTGGCTTGTGAATAACAGCTGAAATAAACTGTATCTTTTGTTGATTCCCTTTTGATAATTCCTCCACCTTCTTATCTATATATTCCGGAACTTTGAATCGATCGAGCCAGCCTTCTAATTCTTTCATTGCTTCTTGTTTGTTCATTCCTCGTAATTTTCCCAAATAAACAATTTGATCTTTCACTTTTAGCTTAGGATAAAGGCCTCTCTCCTCTGGTAAATAACCAACTAAATGACTTTTATCATAACCAATGGACCCACCATCCCAAGCGATCGATCCTTCTGATATATCTAATAATCCTAAAATCATGCGGAAGGTTGTTGTTTTTCCAGCACCATTTCCACCAAGAAAGCCGAACATCTCTCTTTCTGGTATTTCCAACGATAGACGATCAACTGCAGTATGGTCGCCAAATCGTTTTGTTACATTGTTTAAAACTAACGTCATGGTTTCTTCCTCTCTTTCAAGTTCTTTTTATACAGGTAGCAAGTTAATTTGCAGGAATTTTGATAGTAATCAAGAATATATATAGTAAGTAAATGCCTGTTTTCTTAACATTGTTGTTTTTCCAAGTATTAGTTGCTAATATGGAACTCTCATTTCTAGTGTAGGAAAAACACGAAGACTCCTGCTTCGTCGGCGCGTCCTGTGGCAGGCGCCGACATTAGAACGTTCTCGCAAAAGGAGAACGCTTTTGCTTCGTGGGATGTATCACCGTCGCAGCTTTCCTAGTCCTGTTCGTCTCACTGGCTAAAACTGGGGAGTCCGCGGTAAAGTAGACACTGTGAAAACAAAAAGTTTGAACAGATTTCGCACTTATGCCCTTGGTGAAAGCGAAGTGTATTTCCGTAGCGGTAACTATACCTAACATGCATTTCGTATTTCTATAAATTCTAACGTTAAGAATAGAAAAAATCCATCCTAACCATTAAAAATTTTGATGGAGGTGAAGAAATTGAGAACTTATACATTAACTGCCTTCGAAAAAAACGGTGAAAAACGTTTGGATGAAACCTTTACTGCCGAAACGAATGAAGAAGCGAAAGAAATTGGCAAGAAAAGACTAGCTGAAAAACAGTTGCTTGAACATACACATCGTTGCGTCTCCCCTGAAGCGAAACTTATCCTGTTTCATCGTTAAATTATTAGAAGACGCAAACAACGATTTAAAAAGACGACTCCACTATACAAATTCTAAAATAGAGAATCGTATAGAAGTCGTCATTTTTATTTCCCCTTGAACATCGGATTCCGTTTTTCCAAGAAAGCACGTACTCCTTCTTGATGGTCATGTGTATTACGTAATTCCCATTGTGCTTTTCTTTCTTCTTCCAAATATTCTTTTAAATCATCTGCTTTTTTGTGATGATAAATTTGTTTCGTTTTAATGATTGCTTTTATCGGCATGGTAAGCATTTGCTTCGCCATCTTTGTAGCCTCATCTACTGCTGATTCAGTAGTTAATTGATCGACAAGCCCCATTGCCTTTGCCTCAGGACCTTCTACCTGACGCATTCCCCAAGTAAATTGTTTTGCTTTATGAATACCAATCCGTTCACTTAACCAGAAATGACCACCTCCATCAGGAGCAAGTCCAACTCCGATAAATAACATTCCAACGTTAGCTTCTCGCTGAGCGACTACATAATCAGCAGTTAATGCCAAACTCAATCCCAAACCTACCGCAGATCCCTGAATAGCCGAAATGACTACTTTAGGCATCTTATATAATGTAAGAACTATTTCTTCGATTGATTTCATAACAGAATCATAAAATTCCTTATTCTCAAAGTTCTTCATCATGCTAATATCGCCACCAGCACAAAAGGCATTTCCATTTCCACTAAGTAAGACAACTTGATCTTCGTTTTTTTCGACTTGTTTCACAATATTTCGTAATTCCGATAACATGTCTTTATTTAAGGCATTATAACGCTCTGCACGATCCAACTTTATATGTGATATTCCGTCATTTCGTTCTAGTATAACAAAGGCCAATGTTAAACTCCTCCTCTTACATTCTGCCTATACATTCGACAAGAGTAAACAAAATCCTGCCTATATTTTAAAAATAAATCGATAAAACACGTAAAAAATCAACCGATTTAAGTGAATTTTTGTTAGATGGATTTTATAAAGGGAGTCATTCGGAATCTGTTACCGTGTTTGTACTTTGCTAAGCTGTTTAGGAGTTGACAGAAACACTCTGTTACTATTTTTTATCTTCACTTACTAAGTTAGGCACTGATAAACGTTCTCTGTTACCATTCTTCAATTTCCCTTCTCAATTCGAGCACAGATAATCTCCTCTGTTCCGATTTAACCGTTGAAACACACACTGGTACTACAGACAAGCACATCCATCCTAGTAGGCCGCGTCAAATCCACATATTAGATTACTTTCCTAATGTAATATGAAAGACCCGCAGAATCCTTTCTACGAGTCTTATGTATAGCAGAAGTTATTCGTTTGTTTCTTCACCATTGCCATATAGTTCTTCTAATGGCTTGGTAATGATACGACTAATATCATTAATTGCAACATTAAGGCGTTGTTCCGTCTCCATTAACTTCGAAATATCTTGATGTTGTTGAACAAGTTCTACAACTTGTCTTGCTTTTTCTACTTCTTCTTCCGAAATTTCTTGTCCTTGCATTTGCTTTTCTTGAAGTGCCATCTGTGTATCTCGGAAGTTATTGAACATTTGTCTTGCAGATTCATCATTCATTACTGCATCGTAAGCATTTTTAAGATCTTGGAATTCATCACTTTCGCGAATTGCTTTTTCAAGATCATATGCACTATCATACATGTTTGGCAAAATAATTTCCTCCTTCGTTTTCAAGCCTAAGCTTACTATAACAAACGTAAACTTTCATGTATACTTATAAATCAAAATAAAAATTAATTGGTAAAATCAGTATAAATTTTCCACCAAGGCAAAAGCTATCAATAAATTTATTAAACAAGAATAAATTGGAAGTTGAATGTGACTGTTCCTGACGTTTATACAAAAGTTGTATACAATAAAAGAGGGAACGTCATATAGACATTCCCTCTTGTTCAAGATAGGGTTTTTCCCCTAAGAAGCCATCATTATTTATTGTTGTTGTCCACTAAATTGTTGTTGAGCAGTTTGAACTAGTCGCTTAGTGATCTCACCGCCAACAGAACCGTTTGCACGAGAAGTAGTATCTGCACCTAAGTTCACACCAAACTCTTGTGCAATTTCTGTTTTCATTTGGTTTAGTGCTTGATCAGCACCAGGCACGACTAATTGGTTTGAATTGTTACTGTTGTTGTTAGCCATGTTTATCACCTCCTCTGTAACCATATTGTTTGTAGATCGGCCAATCTTATCACAAATAAGTACTGGTAAATTGTGTTTGTTTGGCTAAAAGTTAGCATGGCAGGACTTGAGGTTACTTAAAAAATCTTAAAATAGGAGAATTAGACTTATTTTAGGTGCCATAATTAGTGTTTTATGGACATATAAGAGGAGTAAACGTTATGGGTTAAAAGTCAGCTCGGATTTTTATAAAAGTGAGCTGAGCATAGTGAGGTGGAAATTCCTCAAACGTTAACTAAGACGGTTTGTCAGTGACATCTTGAACTTGTATTTCTCCAAAAGTAAATCGAGACAACTTATCAGTGACATTCTTAGTTAGTATTCCTCCAAAAGTGAACTGAGACCCACTTATCAGCGATATTTACTGCCATATTCCTTCCAAACATGTAACGAGACCGCTTATCAGAATCATTTTTAGACTGGATTCCTTCCAAAAATGACTCGAGGCCACTTATCGATGCCAATATCATCAATTAGTTCAGTAAAAGTCCATTGATCTACGAACAAAAGCTAGAAGCGCCTTGATCACCCCCGATTAGAAAACTAGGCTTTTCGCCAAGTTCTTATGGCGAAAGCCTTAGTTGCACTTATGCAGTAAGAACGTTTTGTTTCTTATCTGCCAAGCATAAGCCAAGCCTCGACATGGCGCTTTTTGCGCGTAATGTGGATTGGCTTATGACCTCGAGGGGGTAGGCGCTGGCCGATGAAAACTCGTGCGTCCTTATGTCTATCGGCACTAGGACGTCAATCGCTCTCACTGGCTAAAATCGTCACGTCCTGTGACAACGCCAGCACTAGGACGTCAATCGCTCGAAGCTGGACGTGGCCTTTCCTATATAAGACAGTAATGAGGCCAACTTTTTATACTTTATCTTTATAAAAAAACACGTTATTATTCAGTTGAAAAATAACGTGTTTCTTAAATTTATCCCTCGAATCTCAGGGGGTAACTTATTTCGGATATGTCATTTCTTTTGGATTAACATATTGATCAAATTCTTCAGCAGTTAATAATCCTAATTCAACTGCTGTCTCTTTCAGTGTTGAGTTATTCGCAAATGCTGTTTTTGCAATTTTGGCTGCATTTTCATACCCAATATGAGGGTTTAGCGCAGTTACGAGCATTAACGAATCATTTAAATACTTCTCAATTTGTTCATGATTTGGTTCAATTCCTTTTGCACAGCGTTCGTCAAAGGATAGCAAGCTATCTGCTAAAAGCTGACAGGATTGTAAGAAGTTATAGGCGATAACTGGTTTAAATACGTTTAATTCAAAATTCCCTTGGCTTGCCGCAAAGCCAATCGTTGCATCATTTCCCATCACTTGAGCAGCAACCATTGTAACAGCTTCACTTTGGGTTGGGTTTACTTTGCCTGGCATG
This sequence comes from Oceanobacillus halotolerans, assembly GCF_010993955.1. GTDB lineage: Bacteria > Bacillota > Bacilli > Bacillales > Amphibacillaceae > Oceanibacillus_A > Oceanibacillus_A halotolerans. Next base: position 41,233 of record NZ_WIXL01000009.1, read on the forward strand.
ATCGAGCTTCCAGGTTCATTTGCTGGAATGGTAATTTCACCAATCCCACAACGTGGACCACTTGCTAGCCAACGAACATCATTTGCAATTTTCATAAAGTCAGCCGCTAACGCCTTTAATGCACCATGCGCATATACCGTTTCATCATGACTTGTTAGCGCATGGAATTTATTTGGAGCGGAGACAAACGTCTTACCTGTTAGTTCACTTATTGTCTTACAAACTTTTTCCGAGAACTCAGGATGTGCATTTAACCCTGTTCCAACTGCTGTTCCACCAATCGCAAGCTCTTTTAAGTATTGCAAGCTCTCTTCTAGCATTTTCTCCGATTTTTCTAACATTCGATGCCAACCGCTTATTTCTTGTCCTAATGTTAATGGCGTTGCATCTTGTAAATGAGTTCGTCCAATTTTAACGATATCATTAAACGCTTCCATTTTTTCTTTTAAGGTCCCTTTTAACGTGCGTAATGCTGGGAGTACGGTATCTTCCACTTTTAAAGCAGACGCTACATGCATCGCAGTTGGGTAAGTATCATTGGAACTTTGGGATTTATTCACATCATCATTTGGGTGAAGGGTAACATCACTACCCTGTTCTTTTAGCCACTCATTTCCTACATATGCAATCACTTCATTCACATTCATGTTGGACTGTGTTCCACTTCCAGTTTGCCATACTACTAATGGAAAATGTTCCGTAATCTTTCCTTCTATAATTTGATTAGCTGCATATGCAACTGCTTCTGCCTTTTTCTCTTCCAACAAACCTAATTCACTGTTTACCTTTGCAGCACTCTTTTTTAGAATAGCAAATGCTTCAATAACCTCTTGGGGCATTTTTTCATTTCCGATTGGAAAGTTTTGTTTGCTGCGTTGGGTTTGCGCACCCCAATATTTATCAGCAGGTACTTTTACTTCTCCAAGTGTATCTTTTTCGATGCGGTAATCCATGTTATGTTTCCTCCCCTATGTATACTTGATTCATTATCCTTATCTATTGTACCAAACTTTAGAGAATAGCTTAATCATATACTTCTAACAAATCCATAATAAATGGCTATTTCATTAAAAATTTCGAAATACTACAGATTGACACAAAACTGTAAGTACTTTTCCCCCATATTGATTGAGTTTTCTTTTATAATAAAAAAAGTAAACGAGAATAACATCTAGCGATAATGCATACAGGTTTTCAAAAAACGTAAAGGGGGAACAAATATGCCGAATATATGGACGCATATGCTTTTTTGTGAAGAAGTTGTCGACTCGATTGGACACTCATACCCCTTTTCACAAGATGAGGCATATATGAAATTGGGTGCCCAAGGACCAGATCCATTTTTTTATTACAATTTTTGGCCTTGGGTTAAAGACGAACCAATACATGAAATAGGGAAATTATTGCACACGAAGCATTGTGGTGCATTTTTAATTGATTTAATTGAAGAAGCAAAAAGTGCGAATTCGCGTGTGAAAGCCTATGTGTTCGGTTTTGTGACACATCACATTCTTGATCGTCAGACACACCCATACATCCATTTCCGTGCAGGATATGAGGGGAATAACCATCAGAGATTAGAAGTACGTATTGATACGAAAATGATGCATAAATTTTATAATTTAAACACTTGGAAAGTCCCAGTCTATAAAGAAATCGATGTTGGGTCTAATTTACAAGAGGAACTGGCTATGATGTTACATAAGACAATTGCGAAACATTATCCAGAAATAAATAGACCATCTCCTGCCTACATCCAAAAAGCTTATCGTGATATGAAACGAGCATTAAAAATACTAGCCGATCCATATGGTTGGAAAAATGCTCTTTTTGGATCTTTAATTGGCGCTTTCTCTCATCAACCAATTAAGGATGATATCGATGATCTTAATGAAAATCATACAACATGGTATCATTCAGCAACCAATAAACCTTCTAACAACAGCTTTATTGAATTATATGATCAGGCACGTGTTGAGGGAAGTGTGCTATTAAGAGAGTTGATTAAATTTTGGGAGAATGGTAGTGAAGTTTCCAAACAACGTTTAGTCGAATTAATTGGAGATATTTCCTACGATACTGGGGAACCTTTAGCACTTGAATTAGAAAATCAATATGCTGATCCAATTATATAAGAAACTGCTTAAAACGACTCTTACAAAAAAGGCTCAGGTCTACTTTCATCAAGTAGCCTGACCTTTTTTTATGGATCTTTTTATATGATGCGTCGTAACTTACCGTTCCAGCAGAATACTTCGCTTTCACCAGGGGCACAAAGAGCGTGAAAGCGAAATGTTTTTCTGTAGCGGTAATTTTAGCTAAATGTTACTGCGCATAAAACACATTATACGTCGTCGAAAACAACAAAGTGTATGCCAAAAGAGCCTTTTCCTTATACGTTAGAAGCCACTCTTCTAACGTATAAGGAAAAAAACTATTTAAACAGCTTACGCAACATTTTGCCGGTGCTTCTCCCAGCTACACGTCGTCCCACTCTTTTTCCTACCTTTCCTTTTTTGACAGCATTTATATCTCCTAAAACTCGTGAAAACATGTACAACGTACGCCTTAATTTATTAATGTTCATGTATGATCACCTCTTTAATTGTTCAGTCCTTATCATGCCATATTTTCAGCATCTCTCATTCCTTTTTCTACATCTACAAATTTCAATAGAACAATGCCAATAATAAAGAAAATGATTAAGGATATAATGCCAAAACGACTATTACCAGTCAACTGACCAACAAAACCAAATAAAAATGGACCAAAGACAGCTGCAAATTTAGAAGAAATCCCATAAAACCCGAAGAATTCTGCTTTTTTATTTGCTGGAACCATTCTACCATAGATGGACCTACTTAAGGATTGTGCACCACCTTGGACAAATCCAACGCAAATCGCTAATAAATAAAAATGAAGTGCAGACGACATAAAATAGCCCAAAATAACAATACCTAAATAGACATATAAGGAAAATGTTAATGCTTTTTTAGCGGATATCTTCGTAGCAAGCCATCCGAATAAGAAGGTACACGGGATTCCAACAAACTGTGTAATGAGTAAAGCAATAATTAATGCATTTTGATCAATTCCTATGTCTCTTCCATAAATGGTTGCCATCCGAATAATGGTGGATATACCATCATTATACATCCAAAAAGCAAATAAAAAGAGCAATAAATGCTTATATTGCCTTATTTCCTTAAATGTAGTCGCTACTCTGGAAAAACCAATCCGAAGATACGATTTTTCCCGTTTCGGTTGCTGCTTTGTCTCCTCTTTTATGTTTTTTAAAAGTGGAAGAGAAAAGATAAACCACCAAACACCTACAGAGGCAAACGATAATTGACTTGCTGATGTCACATTTGGAAGACCAAACCATCCAGGATTTATGATCATTAAAACGTTAATCAGCAATAATAAGCCACCACCAATATACCCCCATGCAAATCCAGCTGAGGATACTTTGTCGATGTCTTCCCCTTTTGCTATCTCTGGAAGAAAGGCATCATAAAAAACGTTTCCACCTGTAAAACCAATTGTTCCAATAATAAATAGGATGGAGGCTAATATGTAATCTCCTTCTCCGACAAATGCCAATAAAATACTTGCGATAATCCCCATAAATGCAAAAAAGCGTAAGAACTGTTTCTTTGCTGCGGAGTAATCACTTATTGCACCTAAAATTGGTGCTAATACCGCAACGATTAACACTGCAATCGATTGGGAATAACCCCAATAACTAGTGGCAAGATTTTCCTCTAAGCCAACAGCAGCTACATCATAATAAAATACAGGCAGGACTGCAGCCATGATCGTTGTCGCAAATGCTGAATTTCCAAAGTCATACAACACCCAACTAAAGACTTTTTTATCTCGCTTCAACAAAAACACCTACGCTTTCCTTATTGTCCAGCATATTAGCGAAAAACGTCATTGTAATACGTAGTAAGATTTTTGAATCACCAACAAAGCAATTAGGCTTTTTCTAGTGTAGCTGCCGTTTGATTCGTCTCTTCAATGGCAGTTGCCAAATTACCCATACGATCCGTTTGTTGATCTACTACAGCTTCTAATTCTTCAATGGTAGCTGTATTTTCTTCAATGATCGATGCCAAATGATCGACCGATTTGTCAATTGTTTCAGAAGATCCTTGTATCTCTTTCGCTTCATTACGTAAATAGCCTAAATATTGAATGAAACTAGTTAGTTGTGCCGTTATTTTTACAAAGTTGTTTTTAGCATCAAATGCATTTTGTGCACTTTGTACAAGTTTAACGGTATTTTGATCCACTTCTTGTTGTGTTCGTTTTGCATCATCTTCTACTGCTTCTAAATTATATTTGATTTGCTCGGCAGTTTGCTGTGAAACTTCTGCTAGTTTTCGTACTTCACCAGCAACAACTGCAAACCCATTACCTGCATCACCAGCACGTGCTGCTTCAATACTTGCGTTTAATGCTAATAGATTTGTCTGCTCTGCAATATCTTGAATCTTTGTCGTAAACTGATTGTTTTCATGCATTTTTTGTACTAAATGTTCCATGTTCACGCGTAATGATTCAAATGATGCTTGGAATCCATCTAGCATTTCTACTAGTTGTGTCATCGATCCTTGACTTGTTTCCGATAATGCCTTCAGCTCTTCTCCATCTTTCGTACTTCTTGAGAAAGAAGTTAACATTTTTTCCAAACGGGTATTTGTTTCATCTGTATTGGATGAAATCGTTGTTGCTGTCTCCGTCTGTGTTTGGCTTGCCGAGGCAATTTCTTGGAAGGCATGACGCATTTCTTGCATCCCTTGTGCATTCAAATTACTGTCTTGTTCGATTACATTCATATTTTCCTGTAATTTATTTGCACTAATCTGGATCATTTGTTTTTGTTTTTCATTTTCATCAGCACGTTTTTCACTTTCTGCCAGTGCTCGTTGAACACGTATAATTAATTTTCTTGTAACAAGGACTTGAAAGACCATTACAGCAGCAACCAATGTAAAAAAGACAATCGTAATCGTAGTAGCACGGCCATCAAATCCAATGATATCTCCTTTTGTCACGACAAAATAGGTGAGAACTAGTATTCCTAATATCCCGCCAGTAATTAATACGCGAAGTGATAACGATAATGCTGCAACTGCCAACAGAAAAAAAACAAATAGCATATTCGTTACATAATCTGAACTTTCAATAACAACAACAGAAATTCCTGCTATACAAGTAACACCTATGTAAGGAACTATTTTAGGAAAGATCTGTTTGAGATGAAAAAGCGTCATCAAGATAATGCAAATCCCACCACCAATTCCAATAGCCAATATGTTTGCAATCGGTGCTCCAACCACTAACTCCGCACCAATACCTAAAAACATGGAGAACACTAAAATATATAATAATATCTGATTTTGCTGTTGTGCGATTGTTTCTGTTTGTGCGCTCATCCCATTCCTCCTCATAGTCAGACAAAAATTACTATGTATTGTGAAAAAATAGCCTTACCAAAGAGAGGTAAGGCTACTCATGTTGAGTGGAGTTACTCCCATATATATTGCCTATACAACTCGCTTAATCGCATAAATTCATCCACATTCTTTTGATCAATAGCATCATTTAAGCGTGATTGGATATACGTTTTATTCCAAAAAAAGCAGATCTCATCTAGTACTAATCGTGAAGTGAATCTAATTTCAAATGGTACTTCTCGCTTGGCACGAAGGACATTACCCGTATACCGAAAATATCGGTAATATACTTTTTGCTTGCGCATGGAACACGCCCCTTTGTTCCTTTTTTCTATTATCCTAAATTTTTAGAATAATTTCAAGAAAAAATTAAAATTTATTCGGGGTCAATGTTCCGATAAGCTAAAAATCCAGCAATTAACGCAAAAAGGCATAACAAACTCGCCATCCAACTTATCGTATGTTTCATCAGTATTGCTATCACTGGAGGTCCTGCTGCAACACCAATAAACCGCATGGCACTATAGATAGATGTAATAATCCCTCTCACTTTTTTATCAAGGGTTTCCGTAATGAATGCATCTAAACAAGGTAAGGCCATTCCAATTCCAGTTCCACAAATAAAAAACACCGTTAATAAATATGCTGGATGATTCATAAATGGAATAATAGCCACCGAACAGCCTGATAAAATAATCCCAATAAAGGTAACCCACTTCATTACTTTTAGATCGTCTTCTATTTTTCTCCCAGTTATAAATGCTGTGATGGATAGTGCTAATAATGGAATGGCTAGTAATACGCCTTTCCAAACACCTTTATAGCCATAATTATCCTCTAAAATACTGGATAAATAAAATAAAAAACCAAATAACACAAACATTAAAATGGCACCAATCACAAAAATTGCGATAAGCCACCGCTTATGCTTTCGAAAGACATCCTTAATCATCTCTAAATAAGCATGAAAATCTTTATCCATTTCATTTCCGTTAGATTTCTTTTTAATCATAAACAGAACAAGCACTGCAGAGATGAGACAAAAAACAGGTATAGAGAAAAATGGTAAAAACCAAACAACCATAGCTAACAGTGCACCTAATATAGGGCTAAGTACTTTTCCAGCTGTATTAGCTGTTTCAACAATTCCAAGTGTTGCACTTGCTTCTTTATCATTGCGAAATATGTCTCCAACTAATGGTAATACAATAGGAGCTCCTCCTGAAGCACCTAAACCTTGAAGTATTCGGCCAATTAAAATCACAACAAAAGCGTCATCCATTTTCCAAGACGCCCATCCTGCTATGGTTCCACCAATACCAGTTATCAACAGGGATGGAATAATGACTATCTTTCGACCAAATCGATCGGATAAATAGCCAGCAATTGGGATAAAAATAATCGCAACTACTGAATAAGCAGTGATGATATAGCTTGACTGCAATTTGGAAATGCCTAACTCTTCTTCCATTAACGGTAAAATGGGGATAAGCATGGAATTGCCTAACGTCATAATAAGTGGAATGGAGGCGAGGGAAATTATGATCCACCGTCTAGCCTGTACATGATCATCTGCATTTGCTCTATGTCCCATCCAACGTCACCCTTTGCATGTTAATTTACAGCACTTACTATATCCTTTCTTCCTCTTTTTATGCTTGTGTGGTGACAAGAGTGACAAGTTTGCATACACCAATAATAGGGAATCCTTTGTATGGATCATTAGACTCACCATATACTACTTTGGTAGACTAATTTGGGAATGAATAAATGGAGGATCATCCATGAATCATACAGATAATTTAAAACGAGGCGAAAAAGGTGCATGGATTAGTATCATATCCTACCTTTTCTTAGCGGTCGCAAAGTTATTAATTGCTTCTATTGGTAGTTCAGAGGCATTACGCGCAGATGGGTTAAATAATGCTACAGATGTAGTCGCTTCTGTCGCTGTTTTAATTGGCTTGAAAATTTCTCGAAAGCCACCAGATGAAGACCACCATTATGGTCATTATCGAGCAGAGACAATTGCCTCTTTATTTGCTGCATTTATTATGGTTTCAGTTGGTATACAAGTAATTGTAGGCACATTCCAAACAATGCTTGATCCAGAAACCATACAGCCAAGCATGTTAACAGCGTGGACAGCTTTAGGTGCAGCAGTCATTATGTTTTTCGTATATGGGTATAATTTACGATTATCTCGTAAAGTTCAAAGTAGTGCTCTTTATGCCGCCGCACAGGATAATCGTGCAGACGCATTTGTAAGTATTGGTGCATTTATTGGTATTATTGGTGCTCAATTTGGGATGCAATGGTTAGATCCATTGGCTGGTTTATTTGTTGGATTAATCATTTGTAAAACAGCTTGGGACATTTTCAAAGATTCCACACATACGCTTACAGACGGGTTTGATGAAAAGCAAATTCAACGTATTAGAGAAAGTGTGGAAAACGATCCAGATGTCAAAGAGGTTTTAGATGTGAAAGGACGTATCCACGGAAACCAAGCTTTTATAGATATTACCATTTTAGTTAGCCCAACGTTAAACGTGCAGGAAAGTCATGCCATTACAGACCGTATCGAAAACTACTTGGCAGAAAAACATAATATTATGCATGCCCATATTCATATCGAACCCTTTGAAAAAGAATAAAGGCGATCCTTTCGTATACATTAAAGCACACAATTGGATCGCCATTTTTAGCGTCTAAAATATAATGGAAGTTTTATCAAAGATTGTTTCTTTTTTGTATAATACTTAACGGTTTGAACAGATGTCGTACTTATGCCCGTGGTGAAAGCGACTGTCTGGAGCGGAAACCAAGGCTGCTATATTACGACGTATTATATAGAAGATGCGAATTTAAGAAAGTAACAAATGCGAAAAGCGCCAATATATTTGACTAGAAGTGTGAAAGCAACACATGTTTTATTGCAAGGATGTGTTCTAGGTGTTTCTAGCTTTTGCTCTCAGATACACCCTCTAATAATGCTAATAACTCCTCGATATCCTTCCATCCATATGCGGTTTCTTGATAGATCCCTTCTCCTATCGTTGTATCCTCTTGGCCAACTGGTTTTGCTTGATAACGTTCATAGAAACGACTAGATGGGTTTTGTTTTAATACCCATACTAAAAGTGACTGATGTCCACGTTCTTTCATAGACTGGGCAAATGCTTTTAACAATCGTGCACCCAGTCCTTTTCTTTGATAGTCATCTAACAAATAAATTGTATAGATCTCTGCATCGTAGGCAAAACGCTTCGTCCGCTCAGGACCACCCGAGATAAATCCAACTATTTTTTCTTCATTATAAATAACATATGTAGCTTGTTCTTCTCGTTGAATACGTAATATAGTTTCCCACAATGCCTTACGATTTTCATACGTCATATTAGATAAATCTCGTTCTTCTAATAAATCCGTATAGGTACTTTTCCACGTTTTAACATGGATATTTGCAATTGCCTCAGCATCTTCATATCTTGCTTTTCGAATCGCAAACATATTTATTCGCCCCCTACTTAAACTGTCTTCATCTATCTTTACATGGTAAATAGAAATACGGTTACAATGGAGCCGATCACGACTAAGATAACGTTTAAACCAAGATAAGCTAAGGCAATTGCTACAATACCTCCAACTAAACCAATATAGGGCTTATCTGGTACAACCGTTAATATTCCCGGAAAAATGAGTGCTCCTAATGCTGCAAAGGGAATCGCATTAAGCCAACGATTAATCCAATCACGAAATTGCAGCTTATCTACGATGAATGCTGGGATAACCCTTGGAATCATTGTTGCTAATGACATACCAATTATAATAGCAATAATCATGACGTCTCTTTCTCCCCTTTCAACAAGAACACACCACTAAGTCCACCCAATACAGTGCCTAAGACAATCGCCCAGCCTTCACTCATAAACTGACTGCAAATGACATTAATTAGCATGGCAATAATTGCAATTAATCCTACTCTTAATTCTTTTTTCACGGATGGTACTAAAAGGCCAATAAACATAGCATACAGTGCAATTCCCATGCTTTGGCTAAGTTGTTCTGGTATCACTTCTCCTAGTAAACCACCTAATAACGACCCAAGAACCCATGCTATGTAAGCCGTTAAGATTAATGCTGTGTAAAATAATATACCTTTTTCTTCCTTTGCTTCTTTTGTGTGCAAAGCAGAAACAGCAAATGTCTCGTCTGTCAATCCTAATGATAAGGGAACTTTCCAATTACGTCCAATATCTCTTAGGTGATTCATAAATGATAAACTCATCACAAAATGTCGGAAGTTCAACACAAATGTTGCTACAATAATTTCAAACGCACCAGCACCTACTGCAATCATGTTTGCACCCATAAATTGACTTGCTCCCGCAAAGACCATCACACTCATCAACGTCAATTCCGTTAAGGTTAACCCTGCTTGTTTGGCCAAAACTCCATATGTAAGCGCAATTGGCAGATAACCAAGCATAATTGGAAAACCAACCGCCATCCCACGTTGAACCATTTGCATTGATGGCGATGTCTTTCGTTTTTCTGCTATATTCGTCCCCATTCTCCTACTCCCTCTTTATGTAAAATTGTTTAAACTTAATTATAAATATATTCCAATTGGTAAATCACTATTGACTTTACATATGCATAAGCTGTATAGTCAATAATATCATTTTCTATTGTATATGAATATCCTCTGAATGCGAAGTAGATTATTCCTAATCAGCAAAAAGAGACAGAGCGGTTGGTGCAAGCTCTGGTAAGGGAATTATTGAATTACACATTCATCTTGAATAGAGGATTGTTAATGAGTGGTTAGGCATTTATAGGCCTAACAATCAGGGTGGTAACGCGGAGTTAAGCTTCGTCCCTATTTAAGATAGGGATGGAGCTTTTTAATTTGGTTTGTTTTTGCATACGTTGTTATTTTCTACGACGCATAATTTATATTATGTGCAATAAGTTAAGGCGATGTTTAGAGTGTTTACCCGTTCCGGAAATACACTTCGCTTTCCGCAGGCGGCTGTTGAGCCTCCTCGTGCTACTCGTCTTTAGGGGTCTCACCTAGGCCTCTTTTCCTGCAGGAGTCTACGTGTTTTTCCTCCACTGATATGATCAACATTTGCTATTATTGTTAATACAGTAGTTGATTGGAGCGTAGGACAGTCGACTCCTGCGGAAAAAACACGCAGCTAGATCTGAACAGGAAGCGGTATTTGCTTCCGATGTCTAACTTCGACGGACAGGAAGTCCTAGTTCCGATGGAGCCACAGGACGTGGCGTTCTCACCGGCCAGCGCCTACGAATAGTTTGAACAGATGTCGCACTTATGCCCATGGTGAAAGCGACTGTCCGGAGCGGAAATCAACAGAACTATTTTATTGCGCATAATCCATCTTATGTGCAAGACATTTCATAATAGAAAGCAACAAACTTTTAGTAAACAGCTTTGTTTTTTAAGGGTGAAAATTGTATAGGATTATCCTCCGAATGCGGAGTAGATTACTTCCAAACAGCAAAAAGAGACAGAGCGGGTGGTGCAAGCTCTGGTGAGGGAGTTATTGAATTACACATTCATCTTCTCAGGAGGATTATGCGAATGAGTGGTTAGACGTTTAGGCGTTTAACAACCAGGGTGGTAACGCGGAGTGAAGCTTCGTCCCTATTAGATAGGGATGGAGCTTTTTTTAATAAAGGGATGTTAAACAACAAAGAGATAACATTAAAAAGGAGGAAAAATCATGTTTCCAATTACACCGAAGCATAACCCTAGTTTTTCAGAGTCTATTATCATTTTTATAGTCATTGTGGGGTTTATTAGTTATTTTATCATTGGACTGGAGACTGTTCCACATGTTCCTATTTTAATTGGTATTTTATTCTTATTTGTTTACGGATTAAGTAAACGTATATCCTTTTCCGACTTGGAAGCAGGAATGATTGCTGGTGCAAAAACTGGGATGGGGGCTATCTTTCTATTCTTTTTAATCGGAATATTAATTAGTAGCTGGATCATGAGTGGAACCATTCCTGCGCTCATGAATGTTGGATTTTCCATTGTAGGAAGTACAGGATTTTATGCAATTATTTTTGCCGTTACTGGCATTATTGGGATATCGCTTGGCAGTTCCTTTACCACGGTAGCAACCATTGGAGTAGCTTTTATCGGGATTGCAGGAGCCATTGATGCATCACTTAGCATTACAGCTGGTGCTATTGTTTCAGGTGCATTTTTTGGGGATAAAATGTCACCACTATCTGATACGACGAACCTTGCTTCATCTATTGTAGGCGTTGACTTATTTGATCACATTAAACATATTAGTCTTACAACGATTCCAGCATTTATTATTTCATTTATTATCTTTATCATTTTATCGCCTAATGAATCAGCTTCCTTTCAAGATGTCAAGCTTTATCAGGATGCTTTAGATGAAGCTGCATTAATTCATTGGTCGTCCTGGATTCCATTTATTGTATTAATTATTTTTACCATTTTTCGAATACCAGCATTAATTGCACTAGCAGCAAGTGGAATCATCGCAAGCCTTGTTGCATGGATGGCAAACAGCTTTCTTTGGCAAGAAATTTGGGATATTTGGTTTAACGGTTTTACGGGTACTACTAGTTTTGAACCTGTTAATGACCTGCTATCAAAAGGGGGCATTAACAGTATGCTATTTACCATTTCGCTTGTGCTATTGGCACTAGGTTTTGGAGGGTTACTATTTGTAACTGGAATTGTCCCTTCTTTATTGAATTCGTTCAAAGAAAAATTAACTAGTATTCGCAGTGTCATCGCTTCAACGGCAGCAACCGCAATAGGTGTGAATGTCTTAATTGGGGAACAATATTTATCTATTATGCTTACAGGTGAGACATATAAAGGGGTTTATCAAAAGATAGGTCTATCCCGAAAAGCTTTATCCCGAACACTAGAAGACGCTGGTACTGTTATTAATCCAATTGTTCCTTGGAGTGTTGCAGGTGTATTCGTAGCTGATGTACTCGGAGTATCAGTCCTAGCTTATTTACCATTTGCCTTCTTCTGTTTGTTAAGTCCGATCATTACGATAATATTCGGCGGAAAATCGTTGAGAAGAAGTTAAATTTGCGTGACCTCCAAATGTGGCGACAAGATGAGTGCTATATGATGATGAACTTGAGCGTGAGATTTGTGAACTTAGGCATCGAAATTGTGAACTTGAGCCAAATAATTGTGAACTTGAGCGCAAAAATAACCAACTTAAGCGCAAACCACCTAATCCCATAAAATAAGAGAGGTTACCCCACGAGATAACCTCTCTTATGAATCAATTACGAGCACGAGTTTCTGTAATCCTTCTAGTAATCTTGGTGATGGCCGGCAAAAAAGGGATTCTTCCAATACGTGTATGTTATTCTGTTGAATAGCCTTCATCTCATGCCAACCGGGACGTTTTCGAACTAATTCAGGGTTCATTTTCTCTTCTTTGACCCCTACCCAGACCATGCATATATGATCGGGGTCCCTTCTTTTTACATCCTCCCAGTCTGTTTGCACACTGGCTACTGGTTCATCGGCAAAAACATTTTCACATCCAGCAAGGGCACTGATTTCAGTTAACCAATTAACCTCACCTGGAGTGAAAATAGGTTTTGGCCACCACTCCCAATACAACGTTGGCTTTTTGGTCGTCGTGGAAGATTTTTCCTGAAAAGACTCCACTTCGTGAAGAAATGCATTCCCCTTCTCTTCGCCTAATTCTTCAAATCCTAAAACTTCACCAACTCGTTTGATATCAGCCGCAATTTCCTCCAATGAATTTGGATTTAAAATAATATAAGGAAGTTGTTTTGCTTCTAATTCATCAATATTTTTCTCCATTCCCGGCACACTTAAAGATGCTAGCACCATATCGGGTTCTAATGCTGCTACTTTATCCATATCAATCGATAGATCTGGTCCAACCTTAGGTAAATCATTGACTGCTTGCGGCCAATCAGAGTAATCATCCACTCCTACAAGGAGATCAATTTTATCAAGATAGGCAACAATTTCTGTATTACTCGGACAAATGGATACAACCCGCATAGACTAACGCCCCCAACTTTATCTAGTTATCTTGGTCCGTTATGATTAATGGACCATCTTTTGTAACCACAAGCGTATGCTCATATTGTGCAGAGCGACCTTGGTCCACTGTTCTAGCTGTCCAATTATTCGAATCCATTTTACTTTGCCAAGCACCTTCATTAATCATCGGCTCAATGGTGATTACCATTCCTTCTTTAAGACGTAAACCTTTGTTTGGTAATCCAAAGTGTGGAATATGTGGCTCCTCGTGAATTGTTGGTCCAATACCATGTCCTGTGAAATCACGGACTACTGAGAACCCTTCCCCTTCTGCATACGTTTGAATAGCATGGCCAATATCGCCAATTCGACTACCAACTTGTGCTTGTTCGATCCCTTTATAAAGCGATGTTTTTGTTACATCTAATAGTTTCTGTCCTTTTTCATCCACATTACCGACTGCATATGTCCAGGCAGAATCAGCTAATCCTCCATTTAAATTGACAACCATATCGATTGTAACGATATCACCATCTTTTAGCTTCTCTTCTCTTGGAAATCCATGACAAATTTCATCATTAATGGATGCGCAAGTCGCATAAGGATAACCACTAAATCCTTTTTGCTCTGGTGTAGCACCATGTTTTGCTAAGTACTCCTCCACAAAGGTATCAATCTCCATCGTTGTGATACCAGGTTTTATCATTTTGGCAATTTCTTTATGAGTAGCAACTAATAAGTCACCAGCTTTTTGCATTTTTTCAATTTCTCGTTTACTTTTTCGTGTAATCATCATTTTCTTCCTTTCTATCAAGCTTCAAACTATCCTATTATATGTTAAAATACGTACCATAGTTATCTATACATATGCATCATGCAAATTGTTCCATTTTAAAGTGTATCATAATTTGAGAAATGAGGCGATGACAATGATTGAAATTAACGATGTCAGTAAACACTTTGCAGGCAACAAGCGTGCAATTGATTCTTTGAACTTAACGATACCAGATGGGAAAATAGTCGGGTTTCTTGGACCAAATGGTGCTGGTAAGTCGACTACCATTAAAATGTTGACAGGAATCCTGCCGATAGATGAAGGGGCGATCACGATTGATGGCTATGACATAGCAAAAAATCCACTCGAGGCGAAAAAAATCTTTGGCTATGTACCGGACCATCCTGATATGTTTTTACGTTTAAAAGGAATAGAATATTTAAATTTCATTGGGGATATATATGATGTCCCAAAAAACATACGACGAGAGCGAATTGAAAAACTCACCAAACAATTTGATATTTATTATGATCTAGATGCTTATATTCAAACCTACTCACACGGAATGCGCCAAAAAATCATTGTAACAGGGGTATTGTTACATGACCCAGATATTTGGATTTTAGATGAACCACTAACAGGGCTTGACCCTAAATCAGCTTATACGTTAAAAGAAATGATGCGCCAACACGCTAGTGAAGGGAATACCGTCTTCTTTTCGAGTCATGGTTTAGAAGTAGTGGAACAGTTGTGTGATATTGTTGCGATTATTAATAATGGAAAATTAATATTTTATGGGGATATGCAGGAGATGCGGGAACAATTTCAAACCAATCAATCTTTAGAGGAAGTATTTTTGGAGTTGACAAATGATGAATAAAACATGGCTATTAACGAAAACCATGCTAAAAATGCAATATTCCAAAGCAGGTAAAAAGAAGGAAATTGCCTTATACGTTGTTGCCTTTTTTCTTTTATCCCCAGCTATTATCCTTTTACTAAATGCAGTTGGAAATCTCATTAATACGTTGTACCAGGCCTTACATCCATTTGGACAAGAATCCTTAATCTTAGGTCTATTATTTATGATGGTTCATATCTTCTTATTCTTTGTGAGTGTGGTAACCGTTCTAAATTCCTTTTATTTTGCAGAAGACATTGAATCGTTCATACCTTTTCCGTTTCAACCATACCAAATATTAGTGGCCAAAGCAGCAGGTCCGTTTATTTATTTGTACCTGACAGCAAGTGTTCTATTTATCCCGGCTTTTTTCTTTTACGGAAATGTTAGTGGTGCATCATTTTTCTATTATCTTATCGGCTTGGTCTTATTTATTCTAATACCTGTTATTCCATTTACGATCGCATCCATTTTACTAATGGCCATCATGCGCTTTGTCAATATAGCTAAAAATAAAGACCGTTCCAAAATCATTGCAGGCATATTGATGTTAGGGTTTATCATTGGGATAAATGTTGTTGTTCGTTTAAATACAGATAATGATGCAATTATGCAAGAGATCACGACGTTTATGCAACAGCAGGATGGTCTTTTAGAAATGATCACTGCCATCTATCCACCTGCATGGTTTAGTTCAAAAGCTTTAGCAATTATCCCATCATTGGCAGGATTACTTTATTTTCTCGGTATTATTGCACTTAGTATTGCAGGATTTTTCTTATTCTTATGGCTCGGACAGCTCATTTATTTCAAAGGACTATTAGGCGTAAATAGTGGAACAAAACGAAAAGTACCAGAGGCCAAACTCTTGAAAAAGATCAAACAACAACCAGTTTGGGTCACCTATACACAAAAAGAGTTGCGCACAATCATCCGAACCCCAACCTTTTTAATGCAGTGTATTATTCAAAGTTTATTTGGACCTGTATTTTTAGTGGTCCTATTACTATTTGATACAAATTCATTAAGTGGGTTTATGGATATGTTTAGTGAGAAAAAGGGCTTTTTAATCCTATTTATTGCAGCTGTATTTATTTTAGGTGCGAATACAACAGCAATTTCTAACCTATCACGTGAGGGGAAAAACTGGGATACAAATCTATTTCTGCCCTTAAACCCAAAGCATATTTTTCACTATAAGATCATGACTGCATGGCTAATTAATTTACTAACGATCGCGTTATTCTTAATTATTTTTGTATTTATTTTTCACTTACCAACTATCCATATCATTGTCTGGTTACTGCTTACTTTAGTAGCAAGCTGGTTTACTAGTGCAACAGGTACCTATCTAGACTTTTTACAGCCAAAACTAAATTGGACAGATGAACAGGAAGTATTTAAGGCACGGATTATTGGATTGATTTCGTTACTAATCGAGGTTGGAATAGTTGGTATTGTTGTACTACTATTGTGGCATAGAGACACCATACAAGGTATTTACATCACTTCCCTTATTCTCTTCGTATTTTTAGTAATTGGAATAACCATTGTTCATTGGTTACTATACCGAAAGTTACGTAATGATGATCATCGAAGTCTTTAGAAAAATGCGCATTCGCTACTCCCTAACGAATTTGGGACATGAAAATGTTAACCACGTCGACTAAAATTTTATATTTTCCTAACGAGTTAAAAAAACATGCAGAGGGCTCACTCCCCTGCATGTTTTTATCTCTATTTTTTAATAAACACCATAGCCGTAGCCACCAGCGCCATATCCGCCGTAGCCACCATAGCCAGCACCAGCACCTGTATAAGCAGTACCAATTATAATTAACAAGATGAATAGAACGACTAGCAATGCAAAGCCAGAACCATAACCATAACCTGTTTCTACATGACTCATTCAAAATCCCTCCCTAATTTGTCGTGCATACTACACCCTATGCAACAGAAGCAAATTCGGTAGGGCGAATGTGGAGTATACTCCTATACGACCTGTACATTACATTATAAATAATCTTGAACATTATAAATGGTGCCACTTTCTAAATTAGACTCATCTGTCAAGATATCGATCAAAACACCACCAACTGTATCGGTATCTTTTAAGATATTCTTTTCCTTATATTCTCTAAATTTATCTACTTCCATAAAAGATTCTTGTGAACTGGATCGGATTTTTTCCTGCATTCCTGTATCCATCACCCCTGGGCTAAAGGCAATTATTTTATTAGCTGTATCTAGTTCGCTTTGCTCTAATGCTATGGTTTTGGTATACATATTAATACTTGCCTTTGTACTACAATAAGCACTCCAGCCATAAACAGGTCTTTCACCAGCACCAGAAGACACATTGGCGACCATTAATGGTACTTTGTTATCTGTTGCTTTTCGTAATAATAAATTTGTTATAACCATAGGTGCCACTGTATTTACTTGTACATGATAGGATAGGGCATCTCCTTTTATATTCATCGCTTGGTCAATTGGATCTAGAACAGCAGCATTATTTACTAAGTAAACTGTATGTATTTGTTTTGAAAAAAGATGATCACTTATTTCTTGGAACGTATTTTCTACACTATTTAAATCTCCTAAATCACATGAATAGTGCTTAAATGTTACTTGGTTTTTTTCAGCGATCGATGCTAACTCCTCATTCTTACTCCGTGACACACCGATTACATGAATACCAGATTCGATGAACAAACGTGCTAATGATTCACCTAAGCCCTTTGATACCCCTGTTACAATTGCTACTTTCATCTATACCCCTCCATGAAATATTTGTTGAGTACAATATCCTTTCCTATTCGTCTGTTATGACAATAGCTTGGCTTCCCATCTGCTCCCATGCTTCTTCAAAATAACTTCTATCGACTTGCTGATTTTTAAACCCATATGGATTATTGACATAAACAGATTCCTCATCATAACCAGTTACCACAACACTATGGACACTATAGGTTACATCTATTTCACCCTTTGGCGTATCCCATGTTTCAAAATCACTAACTGGAACTAGATTAGATGTTGTTATCACCCATACTGGTAACCCTTGTGCAACATAGTCATATACTTCATCAATTGTGCTACCTGTTAAATTAATCGCTCTATTCCCTACATATTCTTGTGCGACTTCAAATATCGGGCCATTATAAACAGATAGCCCAGGTCCATTTGCCATGTTCCCGACAAATCCCTCATTAGGATTTCCTTTTAAACCATTTTCATAAGTTAACGGAACCACTTTTGTTTGGTCCGCTAATTCATTCTTTGTGACCTCATAATCATGATAATTTAATACCATTGCCAAACTTGACACTTCACAGCCATTATATAATCGTGGGGGATCCATTTGATTAATGAGTGGAACATCCAATGGTTCCACCTTCAAAACTGGATCTGGTTCAATTGATATTTCAGCCTTTTTTTGCATGGCATATGTTTTCACAGGGCTATCAACGGTAAATCTCTCTATTTCTTCACTGCACCCTGTAAACAATAATGGAAATAAAAGGATAGTAGGTAGTACATACCTTCTAAACATATCTCCTCTCCCTTTTTCTTTATCTTGCTATAATAAGAAACTATTTCCATTATACACGAAATTTCGAGATATGTCTGAACAATTTGATAAGGTTAGTGAATGGTGTGATGAGTAATCTCAATTAAATAATGGCTGATCTACATACTTGGATGTGTATTGATGAGTAACCTCGATTCACTTCTCATCGATTTTCACACTCGTTTGTGTACTGACAAACTACCTCGATTCGCTTCTCATCTATTTTCATACTCATTTGTGTACTGACAACTAACCTCGATTCACCTTGCTCGCGAACCAAGCCTGTCAGTTATAGCTAGATAAAAAGTAACAGCCTCTTGCATCATCAAACGGCAAGAGGCTGTTTCCAAAAACTATGATTGAGTTACTTCTTTCCAATAATACACTAATGTTTCCATCCCTTTATCAAAGCTATCCAATGGAAAGCTCTCATTTGGTGAATGGAGACGGTCATCTGGTGTACCAAATCCAAGCAATACAATTGGCATGTTATAGATTGCTTCAATCCACTCTACCACTGGGATTGATCCTCCCATTCGAACATAAACGGTTTCTTTGCCAAAGGCTTTTGTATAGCTTTTGGCTGCACTTTTAATCAATGGATGGTTTGGTTCAACCTTATATGCTTTAGCTGATAGTTTTTCTTTTTTTACATCTACCGTTACACCAGCTGGTGCTACCTTGTGTACATGTTCTTCTAAACGTTCTTGAATTCTTTCTGGATCTTGTCCAGGTACAAGACGACAAGTTATTTTTGCAGTTGCTGTTGATGGGATAATCGTTTTCGTGCCTTCTCCTTGATAACCACCATACATGCCATTTACTTCAAATGTTGGTCTTGCCATTGTGTGTTCTTTGGCAGTATAGCCTTTCTCTGAAGCAGTTTCTTTAACTCCTGCCGACGCTTTATAATCTTCTCCCTCTACATCTGCAATTAGTTTTCGTTCTTCTTCTGTTAAGGGTTCGACACCATCGTAAAATCCATCAACTGTAATAACTTCATCTTCATTTTTCATTGAAACAATAATATGACTTAACGCCATTAGTGGATTTCGAATAGCTCCACCATACATACCTGAGTGTAGGTCATGATCAGGACCTGTTACATTAATTTCGATACCTGTAAAACCTTTTAATCCATACAAGATCGTTGGTTGGTTTTGAGCAATCATACCTGAGTCCGAAATGACTGCAAAATCTGCTTGGAATTGGTCCTGCTTCTCTTGTAATACCTTATATAGATTTTCACTACCTATTTCTTCTTCCCCTTCGATGCAAACTTTTACATTTAACGGCAATTTGCCTTCTGTTTGCATGTACGCTTCAAAAACAGCCAAGTGCATGAAAACTTGTCCTTTATCATCACTGGAACCACGCGCATATAAACGGCCATCCCGTACTTCAGGTTGGAATGGATCACTTTCCCACAGATCTAAAGGATCAACTGGTTGTACATCATAATGTCCATAAAATAATACGGTTGGTGCATCAGGACCTGCTTGGTTATATTCCGCATATACTACTGGGTGACCACCAGTATCTTGTTGTTCTACATGGTCAAACCCTATATCGTTTATGTATTTTTCTAGAAAGGAAGCTGCTTCTTTGACATCATTTTTATGTACACTATCCGTACTTACACTCGGAATAGCCAAAAAATCATTCAACTTCGTTAGTAATTGTTCGCGATTTTCCTTCAAATAGCCCAGTACTTGTTCACTCATTTGACCTACCTCCAATTTTGAATTGTTTCTATTATCATACCATAATTGGTAGTCTTTACGTGAGGGTAAAACAGTAAATGTGAAAGTAAGTGCTGAACATATGGTATTTTCGCTGAATTATAGCTCTTTTTCCACCGAACAAGGTGCTAAATCTGCCATGAGCTCATAATCGCCGAACAGCCAGCATTTGGCCACCCTAACCATTGGGTCTCCACGTAGATGAATGACCAAATTATCATTGGATGTATGATAAACAATATTTCCTTCCTCTACCTTAAAAAACTCTTTGTTTCTTCTTCTTCTGGAATTGTACGTATAGGTGCAACTTCATCTACAATTTTCTTATCACTGGCCAAATGATAATCAAGTATGGAAACTAAAACAAACTGACTTGGGTACAATTTTCTTACTTCTTGCCATTTCATTTTGATTCCTCCTCTTTTCTTTTATTATGGCTCTTTACGCATACTTTGTTGTTTTCTACGACGCATAATGTATATTATACGCAATAAAGTTGTACATTGATTTTCGCTACGGACAGTCGCTTTCCGCAGGCACGGCCTCAGCCTCCTCGGAAGAAGACCACTTCCTCCGGGGTCTTCGGACACGTGCTTTTCCTGCAGGAGTCGACTGTTCTACGCTCCAATCAAGCCTTGTACTAGTAGTGCATTGATAAGAAGTGAAATAGTGCATAACTCGAAGAAAATATACGCAGACTCCTGCAGTTCGTCGGCTAACGTCGGTCACGTCCTGTGACCAACGCCGACACTAGAACGTCCTGTTCGTCGAAGAGGCATAGGTGAGACCCCTAAAGACGAGTAGCACTAGGAGGCTCAACAGCCGCCTGCGGTAAAGTAGACACTGTGAAAACGAATAGTTTGAACAGATGTCGCACTTATGCCCCTGGTGAAAGCGAAGTATATTTCCGTAGCGGTATTCATAGCTAAGCTATTGCGTATAATCCATCTTATATGCAAGACGTTTCATACTAGAAAGCAACAATCTTTTAGAAAACAGCCTTTGTTACAAATTATCAAGTAATTAATTGGTAATAGTTAGGATAAAAAAAGAGCTCGATAATTTTATCAAGCTCTTACTATATAGGAAGCCCAGACATCATTTATGAATAAACTTATTCCATTGCTTGTTTTAAATCTTCTATTAGATCATCGCTATCTTCAATTCCGATAGATAAACGAATTAATCCATCTGTTATACCTAGTTCCATTCTACGTTCGCGTGGAATGGAGGCATGTGTCATTTTTGCTGGTAGAGAGATTAAACTTTCCACTGCACCTAAGCTTTCAGCCAATGTAAAATAGTTTACATTCTCTAATACCTTTTCAGCTCGTTCTCCACTCCCGATATCAAATGAAATCATGCCACCAAAACCGCTTACTTGCCGTTTCGCAATGTCATGACCAGGATGTTCTGGAAGACCTGGATAATAAATCGTTGATACTTGTTCATGCGATTGAAGAAATTCCACTATTTTTTGTGTGTTTTTTTCAATTGCTTCCATGCGGAGAGCTAAGGTTTTAATTCCACGCATCAATAACCATGCATCTTGTGGTCCTAATACCCCACCTGCTGAATTTTGGATAAAATGAAGTTCTTCTGCTAAGTCAGTTGAATTTACTGCGACCAAACCTGCAACCACATCACTATGTCCACCAATATATTTTGTCGCACTGTGTAGAACAATATCTGCACCAAGGTCTAATGGTAATTGCCAATATGGTGTGGCAAATGTATTATCGACAATCACAAGTAAGCTGTGTTTTTTTGCGATTTCCACCATTTTTTGTATATCTGTTATTTTTAATAATGGGTTGGTAGGCGTTTCCAAGAACAATGCTTTCGTGTTTGGTTTAATCGCAGCCTCTACTTTTTCTGGAACACTTGTATCAACAAAGGAATGATCAAGATTAAAGCGGTTTAATACTTTTGTCATTAGTCGATACGAACCACCATAGACATCGTCCGTCATTACAATGTGATCATCCGCATTAAACAGCATCATCACAGAGGTAATAGCTGCCATACCAGAGCCAAATGCAAAACCTGCTTCACCATTTTCTAATTCGGCAATCACGGTTTCCAATGCATGTCTTGTTGGATTCCCAGTTCGTGAGTATTCAAAACCACGGTGTTTGCCTACCGAATCTTGTTTATACGTACTAACTTGGTAAATCGGTACCGAAACAGCACCTGTTCGTTCATCTGATGTGATCCCGCCATGTATCATTTTCGTCTTTTTTCTCATCCTTTTGCCACTCCTTTACAATTGGTAGATATTTTTGCTTAAATAACGGTCACTACCATCTGGAAAAACCGTAACAATCGTTGTTGGCCCAGATGCTTGTTCTGCTTCTTTTAAAGCAGCTACCATTGCAGCACCTGATGAGCTTCCAACTAATAACCCTTCTTTTTCAGCAAGTTGTCTCACCATCCAAAATGCCTCATTATCGGAAATTGTATGGATGGAATCGAAATAAGTACGATCCATATATTCAGGGAGAAATTCCATCCCAATTCCTTCTGTGTCATGTGGACCAGGTTCTCCACCTGCAATTACTGAGCCTTCTGGTTCTACAATAGCTGTCTTCATTTGTGGGTTTTTCTCTTTCAAAAATCTTGCACTCCCCATAAATGTGCCACCAGTACCAGCTCCTGCAACGAATACATCAAGCTTACCATTTAAATCAGTCCAAATTTCGGGAGCTAGAGTATTGTAATAGGCACGGGGGTTTGCAGCATTTGAAAACTGTTTTGGGGAATAGCTATTTGGGATATCTTTCAGCAATTCGTTCGTTTTCTCAATGGCACCTACCATCCCCTTATTTCGAGGTGTATGGATAATTTCAGCACCTAAGGCTTTCATAATCATTTGCTTTTCGTTACTAAAATGTTCTGGCACACAAAATATAACGTGAAGTCCTTTTTGTTTAGCTGCTAAGGCAAGACCAATACCTGTATTACCAGCTGTTGGTTCAATAATCGTGCCACCGTCTGTAATTTCTCCCCGTTCTATTGCATCTTGGATTAGCTCAACGCCAAGGCGATCCTTCACACTACCACCTGGATTGTAAAACTCTAATTTAGCATATAGCCGAACATTCGTCGGTAAATTGAATTGTGTCAATTCGAATAAAGGGGTATTTCCGATTAATTCATCAATTGAATGATATACTGCCATTTTTCATCCCTCTTATTCTGCTGGAAATACTTCGTGCCACTCATCTTTACGAGAAAGCATTTCCTCTGCAATTTCTTTGGCACCTTCTAAACTATGGTTAGCAGCCCATCCACATTGCACTTCATTACATGCAGGAACTTCAGTTGCATCTAATACATCCTGTAGTGTTTTTTCTAGTGCATTTACGACATCGTCAAAACTGTCATTATTCATGATCGCTAAATAAAACCCTGTTTGGCATCCCATTGGTCCAATATCGAGGACATTATCGATATGATTCCGAATATTTTCGGCCATTAGATGCTCAATCGAATGTAAACCCGCCATTTCCATATGTGCTTTATTCGGCTGTTTAAAGCGAACATCATATTTATATACTTTGTCCCCATTTGCTCCTTCTGTTACACCAACTAATCTTACATATGGTGCTTTTACTTTCGTGTGGTCTAAATTAAAACTTTCTACATTCATTTTTTTACTCATTCGTTATCGCTCCTTTTCAAATTTTGTTTTTCTGCGATCAACAGCCATACGAACTTATTCATTCTTTTAAATTCCACATCAAACTGCTGGTTATCAAATATTTGTTGTAATGTTGCAATAGTTGTATAATACTCTCGTTTCAAATCGGCAGCTAAACGGGTAAACCCTTTATCCGTTGCTTCTTTTATTGCCTTATCTTTATCTTCTTCGGTAGCAAAAATTGTATCAGCAAATACAATTTTCCCTTTTGTAGGAGGAAGTAGTTTCGCGTATAATTTAATGGCTCTTTCCTTTTCGTCATCTGTTAAATGATGAAAGGCATACGTACTAACAATCGTATCAACGGAAAAAGGGATAGATGGAAATTCTAAAAAATCACCATCAAGCACTTGCAACTGTGGGTATTTTTTTTTAACTACATCCTGCATTGCTTTGGACGGCTCAATTCCAATTAGTTTCTTCCCTTTATTCATTATTTTGCTGGATAGATTCCCTGTACCAACTCCAAACTCGATCACATTTCCCCTTGCACGGTTGGCAACTTCCTCCAATATTATATCATAATGTTTAAAGACCTCTTTATATTCAACATCAGCTCCATCAATCGTGTCATCATAGGAACTTGCCCAGTCATCAAACAACGTCATAAATTCACGGCCCATTTTTGTCAACTCCATCTATGTTGAATTCACAGTAATTAACTATGATTAGTACGAATTATATGTATTAGAATACCACATGTTCGCTTATTTCACAAAAATAATTAAGGCGCTGAAGCTTTAAACACCCGAAAATAGGTTTCAAAATAACTACTTATTATAAAAACGAGTGCTCCTTTTTTAGGGAACACTCGTTTTTAGTCATTGTTACTGATTTTGTGGGAATAGTCGTTCAATCATGTTACCCATTTGATCAAAGAAGCCTTCAACTGGTTGACCATTATCAAGGTCGTTGGCATAATTATTCGTTAAGTTAACAAAATCTGGATTTGTGGAAACATATACATTTTCAACGTCTGAATCAACAGATTGAACAATATCGGAAATTTCACCTTTCACATCTTCAGATAATTCATCATTGTTCATGTTACCATTTTGGTTATTGTTGTTATTGCCATCATTGTCTAAGACTGCCGCAACATAGGCATTATTATCGGTTCGCAATACATATGCTTGGTCAATTTCATTAATTTCTTCTGCTATTCTGTCCGCTGCTCGATCTGCTACTTCATACTCCTGGTCATTTCTGTTTTGGTTATTTCCGTTTCCGTCATTTCCTGTGTTTTGGGTATTTCCAGTATCATCATCTTTTGGATTTGCTGGGGTTTGATCACCACCTAACCCACGATTCGTATTGTTGTCGCGTTCCATATCATAATCACGAGCAAAATCATTTGCATCATTTTGACCATTTTGCTCTAATTCACCAGTAGTATTATTGTAACGTGTTTGTTCTACACCATTATTGTTATTAGGTTGTCCCTCTTCATTATCTGCTTGGCATGCAGGTAATGCTATTATTGCTGCCATTGCCAAACTGTATATTTTCCATTTCATACAGGTTAATCTCCTCCTTTCTGGTTTGCTCATAGTTTATAACAGTAAGGATTTTTTATGCTTTGTCGAAATTCCTTAAAAATGGAAATCACACCATTAATGTTTTCGACAATATATATAGAAATTGGGGAGACTATAACTGAACCCTTATATTTATAAGGAGGGCAATAAATGGAGATTCTCGATTATGATAAAGCGTTATATTACACATTGTGGGGACAGTGGGATGACTTACTTGTTTTAATGGTCCGCACAAATGATGATGTTTTATCAAAGAAAATCCAGCATTTTTTAAATGCTTACCATTATTCTGTGGATGAACGGAAGATTATTCAAAAGCACGATAATCTTCTTTACTACATTGACCATGCAATGAAACAAGAAACCCCATCCGTTGCCATGGAAATTTAGGATAGAATAAGGGATGCACCTCACAGGAAGTGCATCCTTTTATTTATGATTTCGACCATTACCCTTACCTTTTCAATGTCCATTTCCATTATTGGGTTTTTCTTTGCTTTTCCCATGTACCTTGCTATTATTTTGCTTTTCTTTCTTTTTCAAATGTCCCTTACCATTATTGGATTTTTCTTTCCCATTATTGGATTTCCCATTTGATTTTTTATCTTTCTTCTGTTTTGTATCTTTATTTTTTGATGGGTGTGCTTGATCGTTTTTACTATTTTCTTTATGTTGTTTTTTCTCTAACACGTGTGGTGGCTGTTTTCCATTAGTAGATTGGTTATTAAGCGATTTCGCTTTACCTTGATTTGAATTTCCATTAGATTGATCTTTTTTGTTGGATGACATAATAATGTCAGATTCACTTCGATCTTTTGGAACCACTTTTTCCTGTTTATCTTCTTTATTTGTCTTTTCTTCATCCTGATTATAAAAAGAATTGATAATTGCTTCTTCTTGTTTATCAATGTAATGTTCTTCTCTATTTACTTCTTCTTCATTTTCACTAAAAGAGGAAGCCATCAGTTCATTCATTGATTTTCTTTCCTCTTTTGCTAGCTGCCGAACTTTTTTCGGTACATGAAAGGTTGCAACCTGCCAGTCATCTATTTCTTGTTTTACATAGTGCTCCACATTTTCTAAAAGTTCATCATTTGTTTCAAGATCTGTCGAATCGTAGCTTATCCCTATAAGCATATTCTTCCCATTCTCAAGCAAATTTTGTGTTTCACTTTTCATGATAATGGTATTAATGACCTCTTTTAGCGAGACTTTATGATAATCTTCTAACTCTTTTTGGATTTGTTTTGCATCGTCATTTAATGGTGTAACCGATTGGACATTCATCTCCTCATCAATGGCTAACTCTAAACTCGGATTAATATCAATCGTAATATAAGCATAGGTTGTATTCGGCGATGCCCAAGAAAAATAAATTACGAAAAAGAGGACCATACAGGCAGCAATTGCCATCCAACTATTCCAAGAAGGGGTTCGCAAACTGATTCGTTTACTTTTCATTGGTTTAAAGTTAACTTCTTCACCAATGTTAACATTTTGAAGTGGGGCACTTTTTTGAAAATGACCATCTCGTGTCATTATAATGCTATATTTCCGATGTTTTTCCATGACAATTCCCTTTTTCACGAACTTGCCCCCTTCAAATAGTCTTTTAGGTAAACATAATCCTCATTTAATACAATAAACAATGCAAGGATAAATTTACGATTACGTTCTAACGTTTTTTTACTCACATCTACTTTGCTTGCTAATACTTTAATTGGTAATTTTTTCTTCCGCTCGACATACTCTTTTAACTCAGGGTCATCGAAAAGCTGTTTAGCAACTTGGATGGCAGACTTTCTGGCATCCTTATGCTTCGGTGAAATTTTCGTTAACTCTTCTAAGGACAGTTTGTATGTGCGCAGTTTTTGTTGATAATCTAGAATTTCCTGTTTTCGATACCATGCATCTTGCTCTTGATAGTATTGCTCACGAACAGCATTGATTTCTGATGGGTTGTTCATTCGCTCTTCCTCTAGTTCTTCATCGATGGAAACAGCGACAGGATATCGTTTTATTTGACGGATATAATCAATGACTTTTCGTTTAATTACAAGCTTTGCAAATGATAAAAATGAACTACCCTTATCTGGAGAAAAGGCTAAAATCGCTTCGTTAAATGCAAATAATCCTATACTATATTCATCATCCCGTTTTGGATCTATATATCGTTTGCAAACTTCCGATACACATTTAGCAATAAATGGCTGATAGGTTTTTAGTAGGTAATTTTGAATGCCTTGGTCACCTTGCTGTGCACTAAAAACCATTTCATGTAATTTCATCTCTTCAAGAGGTTGACTCGCCATCATTTGAGCTCACCCTCGCCATCTAATATATAATACGTTTGTAGCGATTCATTTGTGGGGATTAATTGACTCTTTTTATCATCTATATACAACATGATGTAATCACCATTTTCTATTAAAATCATTGATATTAATATATATCATACCGTAGAAACTTGTCTTGTAGCCATCTCAAAACCGTTACAATTTATTTACGTATTCGTTACCCATCGGAAAATAATCCTATCGTTTGTAACGGATACAGGTATGCCTGTTTGTTGGGTACTGTAAAAGCAATTGGAGCCGTAGTAATATCAGAGGGACCAACCTCGGCATTAGCTGTCTGCATTCTCCAGGGTTCATGCCTTACCCTTCCTTTAACTATCTTTTTTTCGCTGCGAAAATAAAAAGCATAACGTTCCATTAACCATTTAGACAATGGCCTATCTGCTGCATCAAAAGTGTCATCTGTCGGATAAAATCCTAAAGCGAGATGGCAGGAGGGCTTTGCTTCTCGCTTTATTTCATAAAAATGCTTATTCGTTAATTGCTGTTGATGAATGGATGCGGGATAAATCGGGAAGCGGAAAAAAGTACGCACAAACCAAGCGGCCAGTTTACGATCCGTCTTAATAGATAAAAAATAAACGCTTGGTTCCTCATAAAACTGGATATAAGTTCGAATATTCATTTGTAAAAAGGGAGGATAGTGCAACTTTTTAGACATGCCTCGTAACTTGGTATGCTGGACACAAAAAAATACAATCGTTACCCATGCATAGCCATTGTAGGTTTCTAGCTTAAAGGGGGATGGTACTTGTGGCCGAATGATATCATATGGAACAGGCCAGTGTAGAAAACACATGTTTTTCCATTGTTGGGATGCAATAGGATTTTGAAATAATGGTTTCCACACAATTAATCTCCTCTCACGAACCGTGGTAATCATAATAATAGTCAATAGGAACAAATAAGCCTACTCTCCCATAGTTATCATGATTCAATGTAGCAAAAATTACTCCAATCACTTCACCGTTATCATTAATGATCGGACTTCCACTATTCCCACGATAAACAGGGGCTTCGATCATGAGTACTTCCTCTTCCCAACTAGATAGTAGTGTCGATTCTAATATGGTTCCTTCATTAGCAATGCCTTGAAATCGTAATGGATTACCAATAAAATAAATAGATTCATTTGGTTCATACTGTGTTTCAGCTGCTAACTGTAAATAGGGTAAATCGTCCCCATTCGTTTCGACAACTGCTAAGTCAACAGAGGGATAAGATGCTACCACTTCCCCTTGAAATAACCCATCTTCCGGAAATGCTACGGTAACGGTATCTTCACCTTCCACCACATGATGATTCGTTAATATGGTTCCATTACTCGTTATCGCAAAACCTGTCCCCCTACTGTCATTTGTTTCAATGACAACAACTGCTTCCTTATAGGTTTGAATATCTTCCTGGGTTGATAATTTAGCCGAGGTAATTAAAAAGTCTATCGCTGGGATAGAAAACGTTTGTGGGAGTACAGCAAACACATTAAACACCATAGCAATGGAAATTAACCAAAATGCCCACTTCGGAAATGGACGTTTCGGTTTCTTATTTTCTTCATCCTCTTTTGCTCGCTGCAACGCTTTTTGTCTTTCTATTTCTACTAATTCCACCAATTCTTCTTCTTCAATCTCTTCATATAAATCTTCATCAACCACATCTGGAGTATCTTGATCATTCTTATCCATACCGCACCCCCGCCAACTGCTATATAGTGAACAATTCCTCTATATGTATTACTTATAGTATAGTGCATTTTCACTAAATCATGAAGAACAAAAGCTAGGAGATAAAGGGGAACTCTCGGTTACCTTTGGTGATTATTCTTGCTAGGTTGGGGATCGCCATATATTTTGCTTTTTCATAGCCTTATTTCCTAATCCGATCACTGACATTCACTGGTTCAGGCATGAAAGACATGAACTGGAAAAAGGTAGAAATCTCCCACTAAAAAAGGAGAAGACTTGTTTTATCATCAATTCTTCTCCAATTCATATGTTATGTTACCATTTGCTTTCTTCTCATGTTTATCCATAGACAGACCAGACTGAATAATGCTAGTAAAATGAACCCAACCATAAAGGTTCCCGTTGTATCTTTTACAATACCAAGCAGGATCGGCGGAAAAAATCCACCCAAGCCACCTGCTGCACCAACAATTCCAGTTACAGCTCCTGTGTTAGATGGGGATACAAGTGGTACAAGTTTGAATACAACACCATTACCTAACCCTGCAAATGCTGCAATCACTAAGCAAAAGATCGTAAATAAAATAATGCTATTACTAAAGAATGCAAGAAACAGTGCACTGACGGCAATGACCATAAACACAATTGTAATTAAAAATTTTGGATTTAATTTATCAGCAATCATTCCACCTACAGGACGTATAAAGGTTGCTAACGTAATAAACCCTGCTGCACGTCTTCCCGCATCAACTGACGTTAAATCAAATAAATCAATTAATAAGGTAGGTAAATAAATACCCATCGCTACAAAAACGCCAAAGGTTAAAAAGTAAAATAGCGACAACATCCATGTTTGCTTGTACTTCAATGCCTCCATGGAATCTTTAAAGGTTTTATCCCCTGATTGTTCTCGGTCTTTCGTACCAAAATAGAAGATGATCGCCATAATGATAATGGCAACAGCTAAAATCCGAAAGGCCCATGCTACACTATAGGTAGCTACAATAGCAGGGATAATAAAACCTGCTACCGCTGTACCTACATTCCCAACCCCAGCAATTCCAAGTACTAATCCTTGTTTTTTAGCTGGGTACCAACCAGAAATATACGTAATAGCAATCGCAAAAGTAGAACCTGCAATCCCTAGGAAGAATGCAAAGAATAAAATCATTCCATAAGAATTAGCAAAGCTCGCTCCAATTAATGGTAATGCTACAAATAGCATCGTCAAGGTATACACTTTCCGACCACTATACTTATCAGATAATATACCCAATGGGATACGCATAATTGAACCTAAAATTACAGGAACCGCTACCAACACACTCGTTTGAGTTGCTGTTAATCCATATAGCTCTTCCATTTCCTGAGCCATTGGAGAAAGAATTCCCCAAACTGTAAATGCAACAACCATCGCAACTGTTGAAAGAACTAATGCTGATGTTTGTCCTTTTCGTTGCTCCATTTCCTAACCCTCCTAATAATTTACACTTACCAATCTATTCCACCGCTTTTGCTTTAGGTAACGTGTTTTTATGTTAAGAAATTCTCCTATTATTATTATCCAATTTCCGATAAATTACGTAATTCCTTCTCATATAACGCAGTGGTAAACTAAATACATGTACAAGTCGTGTAAAAGGCCATACAACCGCAATCCCGTAAAATGCTACAATATGCACTTTAAACCATACTGGAACAGTTGCCATTAATTCTGGTTGTACGTTAAATATAAATAATCCACGTAACCATGGTGCAATCGTCGTACGATAATCGAAACCATGTGCATCAATATTCATAAAGGTTGCTGACAATCCTGATAAAATGACAATCCCTAGAAAAAACAGTACGGCCCAGTCTCCTTTAGAAGAGGTTACACGAATTCGTTTAATCGAAAACCTTCGATAATATAATAGGACTAAACCAACAAAAGCTGCTATACCAGCTGGAATCCCAAAAATAAGTGCCATATTATGGTACATGTGTTCCGATATCCCCATTGCATTATAGACGCCGACTGGGATAATCAATCCCATAAAGTGGCCAGCTAATACGAACAGAACCCCCCAATGAAACAATTGAGAACCAATTTTAATACTTTTTTTATCCAAAAATTCACTTGATTTTGTACTCCAACCAAATTGATCTTTTTGATATCGGTATATATGCCCGCCAATAAATATCGTCAGGACAATATACGGAAAGATCCCCCACAACAATAGATCTAACGTATTCATTGTGTGCTTTCACTCCTTATTAGGCAGATTCTCGTACCAATCCACTGGCTCCCATCACCTGTAATAACGCATCTAATATGTGCCTATAATCACTTTGTGCCTCTGTTAATTTTATCCGAATTTCTTCAATGTTGGCATGATACATCCCGAGTAATTCTTTTCCCGTTTCCAATGAAACATGACCACAAAATTCAAGCATTAACGGAAGATAGTCTGGTAACTCTTTATCTGTCACATCAAACCCAGCCGATTCATAAAATTTCTTTAATTTCAACAGTTCTAAGCCACGTTCACGTTGTTCTCCTAACTTTAAGTATGTCACATATAAGTTTGTGATTTTTCCAAAGTCAAAGTACTCAATGTAATGTTCAACCCATGCTTCATCTGAAATACTTTCGAGATAATCCACAA
Organism: Oceanobacillus halotolerans; assembly: GCF_010993955.1. GTDB lineage: Bacteria > Bacillota > Bacilli > Bacillales > Amphibacillaceae > Oceanibacillus_A > Oceanibacillus_A halotolerans. The sequence continues at coordinate 73,692 of NZ_WIXL01000009.1, forward strand.
ACGACTTTACGGATGATTGAACAGAAGGATTATCTAATTCGTTCATCGTGTCTTTTACATCTGGTAATGCATCGCGCACACTTTGATTAGGATACTGCATTAAAAAAGATAGAATCTGATAACTTGTTTTTATTGCCTGTTCGTTCATTGCATACATCCTTTCTGGTCACGGATGTGTGGTGTTACATCATAACACCACAGCTACCAGGACCTCCTTCAAAATCTAACCCACAAGCACCTTGTTCCATATAAGCATCTGTTGCTGTTTCTTTATGACTATGCGGGATTACAAAACGATCTTCGTATTTCGCAATCGCTAGAATTCTAAACATTGTTTCGATCGCATCTTCTGTTAAGCCAAGTTCATGAATAATGGTTGTGTCAAAATCTTTTCCAGTTTGTTTTGCACGCATGTAGTTACGCATAACTGCCATTTTCTTTAAGACAGTTCGGATATGGCTCTTATCTCCAGCTGTTAATAAGTTGGCTAAATATTCAATCGGAATACGAATCTGATCAATGGCAGGGAAAATGTCGTCTGTATCAGCAACACTACCTTTTCCTTCAATCATGTTCATCACAGGGCTTAATGGTGGAATATACCAAACCATTGGCATTGTGCGATACTCTGGATGTAATGGCAATGCAATTTCCCAATCGATAATCATTTTATAAATTGGAGACTTTTGCGCTGCTTCAATCCAATCTGCTGGAATTCCTTGTTTTTTCGCTCCTTCGATAATTTCTGGATCATGTGGATCTAAGAAAATACCTAATTGAGCACGATATAAATCTTTTTCATCTGGCACGGATGCTGCTTCTTTTACACGATCTGCATCATAAAGCATAACCCCAATGTAACGAATACGACCTACACAAGTTTCTGAACAAATGGTTGGTTGCCCATTCTCAATTCGCGGATAACATAAGGTACATTTTTCTGCTTTATTGGTTTTCCAGTTGAAATAAACTTTTTTGTACGGACAAGATGTCACACAATGACGCCAGCCACGACATGCATTTTGATCTACTAAAACAATCCCATCTTCATCCCGTTTATACATCGCACCTGACGGACACGATGATACACACGATGGGTTAATACAATGCTCACATATACGTGGTAGATACATCATGAACACTTCTTCAAATTCTGTCTTTATGGATTCCTCCATTTGTACAACATTTGGATCTCGTAAACCAGTAACGTGTGCACCTGCTAAGTCATCCTCCCAGTTTGGACCCCATTCAATGTCCATGAATTCATCTGTTATCGCTGATTTTGCACGTGCGACAGGTTGATGTTTTTTCTCTGGACTATTGGTTAAATTTTCATAATCATAATTCCATGGCTCATAATAATCTTCCAAAGTTGGTTGGTATGGATTATAAAATAGGTTTAATAAGCGATTCGCTTTACTTCCGGATTTCAGTTTTAATTCGCCATTTTCTACTTCCCAACCACCACGGTATTTTGCTTGGTTCTCCCATTCTTTTGGGTACCCGATACCTGGTTTAGTTTCGACATTATTGAAATACATGTATTCTGCACCAGGGCGATTTGTCCAAGTGTTTTTACAGGTCACACTACACGTATGACAACCAATACATTTATCTAAGTTCATTACCATGCCGACTTGTGCTTTAATTTTCAAGCCAATCAACCTCCTCTAGTTTCCGTATCACAACGTTTAAGTCACGCTGATTACCAGTAGGTCCATAATAGTTAAATCCATAACTTAATTGTGCATATCCACCAATCATATGTGTTGGTTTCACATGAATTCTTGTTGGACTATTATGGGTCCCACCACGATTTTGTGTTAGTTTTGTTCCTGGCACATGGATATGTCGATCCTGTGCATGGTGCATAAAGGCCATTGAACGTGGTATACGGTGTGATACGACAGCACGTGCTACCACGACACCATTTCGGTTGAAACATTCAATCCATTCATTATCCTCAACATCAATTTCTGCTGCATCATCTTTATTCAACCAAATGGTTGGACCACCTCTAAATAATGTCAGCATTGGTTGAGCATCAAAGTACATGCTGTGTATCGACCACTTGTTATGTGGTGTTAGGTAGTTCAAGACGATTTCTTTTCCTTCTACTTTTGGCCTGTCTGCACGAAATGGAGTATGGTCTAAGATCGGCTTGAATACAGCCATAGACTCGCCAAACTCTTGCATCATTTCGTGGTCTAAGTAATAGGATTGTCTTCCAGTTATGGTTCTAAATGGAATCATTCGTTCTATATTTGTCGTAAATGGCGAATATCTTCTTCCACCTTTTTCCGAACCACTAAATGCTGGTGATGTAATAACCGTTTTCGGTTGTGCTGTAATTTGATCAAACGTAAAGCATTCTTCTTCCCGTTCGGATGCGAGATCTGTCAGCTCTAGGTTCGTTTTCTCTTCCAGTGCTTTCCATGCTTTCACCGCAACTTTTCCATTCGTTGTAGATGACAGCATCAGGATCGCTTCACACGCATCACGCGCACTGCTGATATCTGGATATCCATCTGCAATACTTCCGTTTTTCACCGTTCCAATCGTTTGTTTTACTTTTTCATATTCGTTTTTCATTTCCCAATTAATGCCTTTTCCACCATATGGCTTAGATCCAACGTTTGGTCCTAAAGCAGTCATTTTTGCATATACATTCTTATAGTTGTGTTCGATCACATGAATTTGTGGCATCGTTTTACCTGGTATAGGATCACATTCCCCTTTGGACCAATCTTTAATTTCGCCAAATGGTTGAGCCATTTCAGCAGGTGTATCATGCAATAATGGCGTTGCAACTACTTCTTTAACAGGCTCCATATCAATTTCTTCTGCTAAGTTGGTTACACCCTTGGCCAGCTCTTTGAAAATATCCCAGTCTGATTTCGATTCCCAAGGTGATGCGATAGCTGGGTTAAATGGATGTACGAATGGGTGCATATCGGTACTAGATAAATCGTGTTTTTCATACCATGTTGCTGCAGGCAAAATCACGTCAGAATAAAGTGCTGTTCCTGCCATACGGAAGTCTAGGTTAATTAATAAATCTAGTTTTCCTTCTGGTGCTTCTTCACGCCATGTAATCTCCTCTGCACGCAAGCTATCCTCATCGGTATTTAATAACCCGTGGGTTGTGCCAAGTAAGTGTTTCAAGAAATATTCATGACCTTTCCCAGAACTAGAGATTAAATTCGCACGCCAAACAAATAAGTTACGTGGAAAGTTCTCCGGTGCATCTGGGTCTTCTATCGCAAATTTCAGTTCTTTTTCTTTCAACTGACTAGCAACATATTTCCCAATCTCTTCTGTTGATTCATGTCCTAGTGCTACAGCCTCTTTATAAATATCCAATCCATTTTTATTAAACGTTGGATAAGATGGTAGCCATCCTAGTCTTGCTGCTAGTACATTATAGTCGCCATAGTGATCGTAGCGTGCTTTATCTACTGTAGCTGCCGTTAAATTACTAATTGGTATTTCTTCATAACGCCATTGGTCGGTTGCAAAATAGAAGAAAGATGTTCCGTTTTGTAATTTCATTGGTCCTTGCCAGTCTTTTGCTGTTGCGATCGTATTCCATCCTTCTGCAGGACGAAGCTTTTCTTGACCAACATAATGTGCCCATCCTCCGCCGTTTACACCTTGTGCACCGACTAGTAAGACGAGATTTACAACAGCTCGGTAAATGGTATCTGAGTTGTACCAATGGTTAATCCCTGCTCCGACAATGATCATCGAACGGCCATCTGTATCTATCGCATTTTGGGCAAACTCACGGGCAATTTTAATAACAAGATTACGATCTACACCCGAAATCTTTTCTTGCCATGCCGGTGTAAATGGTGTGTCATCATCATAAGATTTTGCAGCTTCTCCACCAAGGCCCCGATCGATACCATAGTTGGCAAGCATTAAGTCATAAACCGTAGCGACATATGTTTTTTCTCCATTGATCTCAACTGCTTTCACTGGAACCGCACGATGAATAACGCTGCGTGTCTCTGAATCAAAATACGGCATATTAACGGTTGCCACTTCATCTTCTTCACCTAAAAAGCTTAATGTTGGTTCAATTGCTTCTTCTGTATTTTCATCAACTAAATGTAAATTCCATTTGCCTTTATCATCCCATCGTGAACCCATTGTGCCTTGCGGGATAGCAAACTCTTTTGTTGTTTTATTAAACATAGCAGGTTTCCATTCACTATTTTCCGAATCAATTCCAAGGTCTTTCGCATGTAAAAACCGATCGGCAATATAATGGTCTTCTCCTTTTTTCATCCGAACAACAAATGGAAAGTCAGTATATTGTTTCGCATAGGATTCGAAATATGGTTGTATGTCTTGATGATAAAATTCATTTAAAATGACATGTCCCATCGCCATTGCAACTGCACCATCTGTTCCTTGTTTGACACTCATCCAATCATCAGCAAATTTTGTTGACTCTGCATAATCAGGACTGACAGATACGACTTTCGTTCCTTTATAGCGAGCTTCTACTAAGAAATGAGCATCTGGTGTTCGGGTTAATGGTACATTGGATCCCCATGTCATAATGTAACCTGCATTAAACCAGTCAGAGCTTTCTGGAACATCTGTTTGATCTCCCCAAATTTGTGGGGAAGCTGGTGGTAAATCCGCATACCAATCATAAAAGCTTAACATTGGTCCACCCATTAAGGACATGAAGCGACTTCCTGCTGCATGACTAATCATAGACATTGCTGGAATTGGTGAAAATCCAACATTACGATCTGGTCCATATTTTTTAATCGTATACAATGTGGATGCAGCGACTAATTTTGTTACTTCATCCCAATCTGCTCGAATTAATCCACCTTTTCCACGAGCTTGTTTATAAAGGTTTGCTTTATCTGAATCTTCTACAATACTTGCCCAAGCATCTAAAGCATTATCATGGGTTGTTAAGGCCTCTTTCCATAGTTTTAATAATTTTTTTCGAATATATGGATATTTCACGCGTAATGGACTATAAATATACCAAGAAAAACTAGCACCTCGCGGACATCCTCTTGGCTCAAATTCTGGCATATCAGGACCAGTAGTTGGGTAATCTAATTGTTGACCTTCCCAAGTCACGATGCCATCTTTTACATAAATGTTCCAACTGCAAGAACCAGTACAGTTGACGCCATGAGTAGAGCGAATGACTTTATCATGCTGCCACCTTCTTCTGTACACATTTTCCCATTCCCGATTTCCAACATGTTGTTGACTGTGGTTATCGGAATACGTTTCTTTCGGTTTCACATACGTTAATCGTTTCCATAACGGGGAGTGTTTCTTTTTCATTGGGATTCCCTCCATTTGTTTTCTTTGCTCTATCCTCATTAAACCAATGTAGGAATCCATTTAACTGTGAAAAACGTCACATTTAAAGCATGAGTCATTCTTTAGTCAAGAACAGATAGCAAAATGTGATAATTATCACTACTAAATTGACAAAAAAACGAAAATGCTTGTTTTTTACTATACGACTGGATTGATTAACTGCTATATTTTGAGTGTGAACTAGAAAAAAACATAAAGGAGAGAGAATCATGAGTTTAGAAAAAATGCTAGCTTATAACGAACAATTTGTAGCTGAAAAAAAGTATGAGGAATTTGTAACAGACAGTATTCCGAATAAACGAATGGTTATTTTCACCTGTATGGACTCTCGATTGGTACAACTACTACCAAATGCAATTAACTTAAAACCCGGTGATGTGAAAATGGTCAAAAACGCGGGTGCTATTATTCGAAAGCCATTCGATAGTATTATGAAAAGCATTCTTGTTGCGATTTATGAACTTCAAGCAGAAGAAGTTGTTGTTATTGGCCATCATGATTGTGGAATGTCCCATGTTGACCCTGGAGCTTTAACGGCTAAGATGAATGAGCGGGGGATCTCAAAGGAAACAATTGAAACCCTAACAAACGCTGGTATTAATTTATATGATGAATTCCATGGCTTTGAAACAGTGGAGGAATCTGTTGAGCAAAGTGTTGGTATCATACGAAACCATCCACTATTACCAAAAGAGGTAAATGTTCATGGGTTAGTTATTGATCCCAAAACTGGGAAGCTTGATGTTGTCACAAAAGATTCATAAAGTAAACCACCAATCAGTGAGCAGTCCTCTTACCTTTTGTTTTCCTAAGTCACATTTTCTATATTATGCGTCGTAAATGTTTAGCATGGCTTCCTCACATTCTTTATAGATGTGTGCTAAGTCACCGCTGCTGGAAAATACTCGCTTTCATTCATTACGTTTAATACTAGAAAAGCATTAGAAAAGACCTCCATATTAAAAGGCTCTTTTCTCAGCCTTAGTTATTGTCCTTATTAGCAACAATAAAAAGAGCTTATTAAAAAGAGGAAAGGCAAGTAATGTTTAACTTGTCTTTCCTCTTTTTTAATCATTACCTAGTACTAATTGCTAATTTTAGTGTAATGAATTTTTCACTTTTTCTACTACATCTTCAGGAACCCATTCGGTCCAGACATCTTCATTTTCGTTAAGCCACCAAACAGCAGTTTCTTCAGCTGAGGCTTCATTATTAATCATGTAAGCAACACCATCTTCTGTCAGTTCTGGTGTTGTTTTATATTCACTTAAAAAATCATTGATTTCTGGATGTTCTTCAGGAAAACCACTGTTTGTAATAATCAATACCTGTTGCGGCGGCCGTGCTGTTTTCATCGTTTCTTCATAAATTTCTTCATCATATGGATCTTCTTCCAACAATGTCAAATCAAATTTAGCTGTTGTTGCTGTTGGTGACCATGCATAACCTAACCATGGTTCCCCTTCTTCATATGCTGCCTCGAGAGATGCATTCATTGCAGCCTGAGAACCTGAACCGAAGTTATTATAATTTTCTCCTAAATTGTAAGCCTCGAACTTCTCATCCATTACCTTTGACACTGCCCAACTGCTTGGACCGTTATAAAACCTACCTTTTTCCGGATCATCAGGGTCTATGAATAATTCATAGTAATCGTTCAACTGATCTACTCTTCTTAAATCAGGTGCAATAGGATCAATTCCCCGTTCTGCATCCCCTTCTATTACATAAGTAGGTACATAAAAACCACTTTCTTCAGCCTCAAAGTTTAATCCTACTGTTTCGATTTCACCAGCTTCCGTACCTTCTTCATACATTTCCTTCATTGTATCTGTCCACAGTTCCATAAAAATATTAATTTCATCCTGACGAATTCCCTGTATTAATGCTGCAGTAGACCCAGTAATAATCTCCACATCGTAATCATAGCCATCTTCCAGGATTATCTTTGCAATATTATTATGAAAAATAATACTATCCCATTCACCACCAGCAAGTATAACCTTATCTTGCTCTCCTTCTTCATTAGTATTTCCACACGCTGAAAGCACGATTAACATCGTAAGCATTACAATAACATATTTTTTCATCATTTCCCTCCTTAGTTTTGAAGCTTCACCTTCAACTATCGGCTACAGATAACTTCATTGAACAGGACTCGTACTTTATAACGGACATACATACCAGTCCAAGCGCACTAATGTAAAAGTAGCTAACCAATATAGTTAGCTACTTATATTTCTATGATTTATGCATGATATTCATCACTTTCGTTAACATCATTTGCTGCTAGACCCGCTAATACGTGTACTCGCAATATGAATCCAATGACTTTTTCTTCCTCATTGATAACGGCTAAAGGATATTTGGATTCTAATGCTTTTGGTATTAGATCATTCACATATTCATCCTTTTGAACCACTGTAACATCTGTACTTAATACATCTTCTAAGCTTTTCTTTTCTTTTTTCCCTTTAATAGCATCATCAATCGTAACAATTCCTTGTAAATGTCGTTGGCGATCAACGACAAACACACTAGATATACCATTTTCTTCCATTTCCTTTATTGCTACGTTTAGTCCATCTTTTAAGGAAACCAGTGCATTTGGTTTAATCATGACATTCTCAGCTTGAAATACTTTGGAACGGTCAATATCTTTAATAAACTCAGAAATATAATCATTTGCAGGACTTTCAATAATTTCTTCAGGCGTACCAACCTGTACAACCTGACCATCCTTCATTACTGCAACACGATCACCAATTTTGAATGCTTCGTTTACATCGTGCGTAATAAAGACAATTGTTTTTTGTAAACGTTCTTGGATGTCTAATAGTTCTAACTGCATCTCACGACGGATTAATGGATCTAATGCACTAAATGGCTCATCCATCAATAAAATATCCGGATCATTCGCAAGTGCACGCGCAAGTCCTACACGTTGCTGCATTCCCCCAGATAACTCATCAGGGTACTTATCTTCATAGCCTTTTAACCCGACTATTTCAATATTTTTCATTGCAATTTCACGACGTTCTTCTTTTGGCACATTACGTATTTCTAAACCATATTCAACATTAGAAAGGATGGTTCGATGACTAAACAAGCCAAAGTGCTGAAATACCATTGCGATCTTTTCTTGTCTCACCTTTTTAAGCTGGGAACTGTTATATTTAACTATATCCTCATCATCGATATAAATAGATCCATCCGTTGGTTTGTTTAATAAGTTAAAGCAACGAATAAGGGTTGATTTTCCACTTCCTGACAACCCCATAATTACGAAAACTTCACCTTGTTTAATGTCAAGTGAGGCGTCATAAACTCCAACCGTATGATCGGTTTCAGCTAGTATTTCATCCTTTGACATTCCTTGCTTAATCATCGGGATAACGGACTTTGGTTTAGGACCAAAAATTTTCGATACATGTTCTAACTTAATCTTCGTTGTCATTAACTAACCCCCCTATGTTTTTGGAATTTATTAGCGACACCATTTGTAATTCGGTCAATAATCACAGCTAAAAAGACAATACTGATACCTGCTTCAAACCCTAATGCGATATCAATCCGGTTAATGGAGACGAGTACTTGTTCCCCTAAACCAGAAGCACCAACCATCGAAGCAATAACAACCATTGCTAACGCCATCATCGTTGTTTGGTTAACACCGGCCATTATGGTTGGTAAAGCTTGTGGTAGCTGTATTTTACGAAGCATTTGCCATCTTGAAGAGCCAAATGACTGTGCCGACTCAATTACTTCTTGGTCTACTTCACGTATTGCAAGTTCTGTTAAACGAATAACAGGGGGTAATGCATAAATTAAGGTAGCAAAAATAGCGGATACGTTACCCAAACCAAAGAAGAAAATGGCAGGAATTAAATACACGAAACTCGGCATTGTTTGCATCGCATCTAGTATAGGTCGTGTCACAAGGGAGAACCTGCTACTAAATGCCATCCAAACACCTATTGGAATACCAATTATTAAACAGATGATAACAGCTGTTAATATAATTGCTATTGTTGTCATCATATCTTCCCATAAACCAAATGTACCAATTAAGAAAATGAAAACACTATAAAGAACTCCTGCAACAACTGTTTTAAAATACCATCCTAATAAAAAGATAAGGACGATAAATAGCCACCATGGCAAAAACATTAAAAAGTCATCGATTCCATTAATTGTTCTAGATGCTACAAGATAAATAAAGTCAAAAAACCCTTCAAAAGTTGTATCTATAAAAGATACAAATGAATCGACATAATCACCAATACTTGTACTTATATCTGGAAATGCGCCCATAGGTAGACTGCTTAATTGCAGTCTTCTCACCTCTCTTATAATTATTATATTTTATTCTTGATGAAAAGCAGCCAACCAAACGGCCAGCTGCTTTAATTCAATTACATAGCTTCTTTTACCTTTTCCGCTATTTCTTCTGGTACCCAGCTAGTCCAAAGATCTTCATGCTCGTTCATCCACCATATAGCCGCTTCTTCTGCGGAGGCCTCATTTTCATCCATATAGCTAAGTGCTTCTTCTGTTAAATCATTACTAGTTTCATAGTTACTTAAAAAGTCTACTACTTCTGGTGCTTGGTCTGGGAGGTCTTTGTAAACCGTTACGACAACATCATTTGGAGGGAATTCTGTACCTTTTGTTTCTTCCCAAACTTCTTGATCGTACTCTGGTTCTTCTAATAGTGTTAAATCAAATTTTGCCGTAACAGCAGTTGGGGACCAATAATAACCAACCCATGGTTCACCTGCTTCATATGCATCTGTTAAATCTGCCACGATTGCAGCATCAGATCCTGGCGCAAAGTTGTTCATTGTCTCTTCTAATCCATATAAATCAAATTTAGCATCAATATGTTCTTGTACTGCCCAACCACTTGGTGCGTTAATCACACGGCCACGGCCAGGGTCTTCTGGATCTTCAAAAACCTCAGGGTAATTTTTTAAGTCTTCAACAGTGCGTAAGTCAGGTGCAGCTGGTTCAATACCACGTTCTTCATCACCTTCAATCACATATGTTGGTACATATAAACCTTGTACATTATCATCAAAGTTTACGGAAACATTTTCAAAATCACCAGCATCAATTGCCTCTTCATACACTTCTTTTACATTATCTGTCCAAACTTCCATATAAACATCAATGTCACCTTCTCGATGACCTTGAATGGTTGCAGCAGTTGAACCCGCTGTAACATCAGTGTCGTAACCATAGCCATCTTCAATAATCTTTTGTGCAATACTATTATGTACACGGATACTATCCCAACCAGCATCGGCTAATACGATGGTATCAATATCTCCTCCACCTGATTCGTCTGATTCAGATCCTTCATCACCGCCGCCACATGCAGCTAAAACTACTAAAATAGTAGCAGAAAATAATAATATCAATTTTTTCATAGATAAATACTCCTTTTTTAGTTTTTTATACAAAACCCAATAAAAATTGGATTATGTAAAACGATAGGTTAATAAAATGGAAATTAATTAAATAAATAAAGGCAGATGCGAACAGTTAGCAGAGGGCAAAATTTCATCAACGGGGCAAATGATGAAATTTTCACTTTTACAAGTGCTTTCCTACAACAACACTATTTAAGTTTAGCGAAAGTCCTATATTTGTTCAAATTTACTAATCTATCGAAATTCTTTATAATTTGTCATTTTCCGATAATAAACAAGTATAACATGCAATATCATCCATATCGCTCGTATTACTCGATATTACGCGATATTCGCAAGTTTACCACATCAAATAATCAGATCTATTAGAAAAACTCGCATTCGCTCGTCCTTTAGGGAATGTGTTCGTTTTTCTTATACTTGGGACATTAAAATTTTAGCAACGTCGAGTCTTCTTCTTAGCTAAAATTTTATACTTTCCTAACGTGGAACAAAAGCTAGAAGTGCCTTGATCACCCCCGATTAGAAAACTTGGCTTGTCGCCAAGTGGCGAAAGCCTTAGTTGCACTTATGCAGTAAGAAGGTTTTCTTATCTGCCAAGCATAAGCCAAGCCTTGACGTGGGGCTTTTTGCGCGTAATGAGGATTGACTTATGACCTCGAGGGGGTAGGCGCTGGCCGATGAAAACTCGTGCGTCCTTATGTCTATCGGCACTATGACGTCAATCGCTCGAAGCTGGACTTGGCTGTTCCTGTATATGAACAAAATAAAGCCAACTTTTCTTACTTTCTTATCTTTTCAGAAAACCCGGCTATCGCCAAGCCTTCTCGGTGATAGCCTTTGTTACACTTATGCAGAAAGAAAGTTTATATATTTTCCTATCTGTAAAAAAAACTCCTGTCGTGTTTCCGAAAGGAGTTTTTTTCCAATTATTTTCTTATTTCCATGATAATATCAATAACACGTTCTTTTGCCTTTTCACTTTGATACTTTTTCATCTTATCTTGCATTACTGGTCCTTGTTTCTTCAATTGCTCGATCTCCTGAATAAGTGTCTCTTCAGTTAAGTTTTTTTCTTGCAGGACACGTGCATATTTATTTTCCTCGAATGAAGCAGCATTTATAATTTGGTCCCCACGGCTAGCTTCCTTTGATAATGGAATCAGTAACATCGGAATTTGTAATGCAAGAAATTCAAAAATTGCGTTGGCCCCAGCACGTGAGAGAACATAGTCTGTTGCTGCAAAAAGGTCCTTCAACTCTTCATTTACATATTCGAATTGCGTATACCCTTGTCGCTCTGTAGTTGGATCCGTTTTTCCCTGTCCACAAATATGAATGACTTGAAATTGTTCTAATAGCACATCCAAGCTATTTCGCAGAGTTTCATTAATTTTTTGCGATCCTGCACTTCCACCCATTATAAGTAATACAGGTTTTGCTTTTGTGAACCCACACATCGCTAACCCTTGTTCTTTATCGCCTTGGAACAATTCTTCTCGGATTACTGCACCAACATACTCTGCCTTTTTTTCTGGTAGATAGTTCATTGTTTCTGGGAAGGTTGCAAGTACTTTTCTGGAGAATGGAATAGCTAATTTGTTAGCAAGTCCTGGTGTATAATCTGATTCATGAATAATTGCTGGTACACCACGCATTTTTGCCGCAAGTACCACAGGAACAGATACAAATCCACCTTTAGAAAAAATAACAGAAGGTTTTCGTTTTCCAATAATACGACCTGCCTGCAAGGTCCCTTTCATTACCTTAAATGGATCCTTTAAATTTTCCTTTGACATATAACGACGAAGCTTTCCAGTTGATATTGGATAATACGTAACCCCTTCTACTTGTTCAATCAATGTACGTTCAATACCATCCTTGGAGCCAATATAGTCAATTTCCCAACCTTCTCGCTGAAAATACGGAATCAATGCCAAGTTGACAATAACATGGCCTGCTGTGCCTCCACCTGTAAATAAAATATGTTTATCCCTCATTGTGTGAACTTCCTTTCTTTCACATTCCTATCATTAGCGGTATAATATGCTTTATGATTTCATTATTATTTTAATTGAACACCTATTTATCCTAATAGAAAACTACACAAAAAGGAAGGGTATTATGTATGAAACAACAACTTTAAAAGAAAAATTAAAATTATTTGGATTTATACTTGTACCTATCCTTATTACCCAAGTCAGTATGTATTTAACAAACTTCTTTGATACTGTTATGTCTGGACGTGCTGGTGCTAGTGATTTAGCAGGTGTTGCGATCGGATCTAGCCTTTGGGTTCCCATCTTTACAGGGATCAATGGCGTATTATTAGCAATCACCCCTATTATAGCGCAGTTAACGGGGGCAAAATCAAATAATGACGTACCAAGAAAAGTCCAACAAGGAGTCTACCTTGCTATTGCACTTGCCATTACGGTGGTTCTAATTGGAGCAGTAGTTCTTAATCCCATTTTACAAGCAATGGACTTAGCAGCAGATGTTCGACATACAGCAAAGTTTTATTTAATTGCGTTAAGCACTGGAATTATCCCATTGTTTATATTTAATACATTACGAAGCTTTATCGACGCACTAGGGCAAACTAGAATATCAATGACAATAATGCTTATCTCATTACCCCTAAACTTTTTATTTAATTATATGTTTATTTTTGGAAAACTTGGGGTGCCTGCATTTGGTGGTGTTGGTGCTGGAATTGCCACAGCGTTAACCTATTGGTTGGTTTGTATTATCGCGTTTGGAATTGTTTATAAGATTAGACCATTTCGTGGCTATGGCATCTTTTCCCAATGGGTTCTTCCATCTATTAAAGAGTGGTGGGAGCAACTTAAGATAGGGATTCCAATGGGTTTTGCGATTTTCTTTGAAACAAGTATTTTTGCAGCAGTCACATTACTAATGAGTGGATATAGCACCTATACGATTGCTGCACACCAAGCAGCAATCAACTTTGCTACTCTATTGTATATGATTCCATTAAGTGTTGGGATGGCTTTAACGATTGCTATTGGCTTTGAGGTTGGTGCTAGACGTTTTGATCATGCACGAACCTATGGCTTTATCGGCATTAGCGGTGGTCTTCTTATTGCACTATTTGCTGGTGCTGTCCTTTATATTTTCAATGATACTGCAGCAGCACTGTACAACGATGAGCCCGAAGTAATAGAGCTAACCAAACAATTTATTTATTACGCTATTTTCTTCCAATTAGCAGATGCATTTGGTGCACCAATTCAAGGTGCATTGCGTGGGTATAAAGATGTCAATATGACGTTCATTGTCGCGTTTACCTCTTATTGGATTATCGGCCTTCCAACTGGATGGGTCCTAGCAAATTACACAGCACTAGAACCATTTGGCTATTGGGTAGGTATCATTACTGGGTTAAGCTCAGGTGCTATTTTCTTGTTATGGCGCCTCCTTTATTTACAAAAGAAATATATGGCGCGTTTACCACGTGTATCGAAGTAAGGTTTAATTTGATGGGAATAGTATAAAAAATAAAATAGTGAATTTGCCTGTGACCACCTTAGCTAGAAAATCACAAAATGGGAACTGAGGACACTTCTCTGTTACCTCATCAGCACAAAAAATACAAAACGGGAACTGAGGGTACTTGTTAGACCTCTGCCAAAATATCAAAAGACCTCACTTCCGAAATGAGGTCTTTTTTAGATAAATACTCCAACAACCGTAGCAGATAAGATGGATGCAAGCGTAGCACCAATTAACAGTTTCATGCCAAATCCAGATACTTTGGCTGCTTTTTCTTCATCAATTCCTTGTACCGTTCCTGCAATAATACCAATGGATGAGAAGTTAGCAAAGCTTGTTAGGAATACAGATACAATACCTACTGTCTTCTCTGACATCCTATCAAGCATTTGTTCAAATTCTAACATCGCAACAAATTCATTGGTCACAATTTTAGTTCCCATCACACTTCCTGCTTCAATAACCTCTCCTGGTGCAATTCCCATTAAAACACCGATTGGGGCAATAATGTAGCCAAGAATTTGTTGTAGGGTTATACCTGCAAAGACTGTCTGAATGAGCCAGTTTACTAATTCTAATGAGGCGATGAATGCTACTAACATTGCTGCAACAATTAAGGCAATTTTTCCGCCTTCTAATGCTCCATTTCCCATCGCTTCAAAAATACTTTTATCATCAGAGACATCTTTTATATCTACATGGTCATCTTCTTTTGCCACATTTACTGGTGCAATAAGGGATGCCATAATTAATGCACTAAACATATTTAATGGCAACGCCACTAATACATATTGTGGTGGTAGCATTTGTAAATAAGCACCAACAATAGAAGCAGAAACAGACCCCATTGCAGAGGCACTAACGATGTAAAGCCGATTATTGTTTAAATGACGAAATTGTGAACGAATGGCAATTAGTGCTTCTGATTGACCGAAAAAGATACTGTTAACAGCATTAAATGATTCCACCTTGGGTAAGCCCGTAATTTTTGATATTAATGTACCTAAATATTTAATAAGTGTTGGCAGTACTTTTAAGTATGTTAAAACAGATAGTATGGTGGCAAAAAAGATAATTAGTAATAAAACATCAAAGAAGAAAACGCCTCCTTCTCCGACTTCTACACCACCTAAAATAAAACTAATCCCTTCTGTACCAAACTCAATCAGCTTATTAAAGCCTGCAGATATACCGTTAATAATTGTCCTTCCAATGGTTGTTGTAAACATAAACCATGTAACCAAAAACTGTGCAATTATCATGACAATAATGCCTCTATAGTTAACATTCTTTTTATCATTAGATATTAAGAATGCAAGTCCTAAAACAATTACAATTGCTAATAATCCTAGAAGTATATCCAAAGATGCTGCCCCCTATCTCTTGTTGTACATGTTTTTACACATAATGGCATTATAGAAAACTTAGCTTTTCCCCAAGCCCTTATGCAAAAATCCTTAGTATTAATTACGCACAGGACGTTAGTGTCAGCGTTACGATTGACGTGACGGTTTTAGCCTAGTGAGCAAATGGGTAAACTTGTGCTTTCTTATCTGCCAAAAAAGAGTAAAAAAGTTTTGAAGGGTAAATTTTTTCAATCCCCAGATAAATCTTAAGCTTACCTTTCCCGACTTAAATCATTTTGATACGATTACTAAATGATCAAATACATAAAAAACCTTAGCATACAGTATAGTAGTACATGCTAAGGTTTTACAATGTTTAATGTGCTGGAAAGAAAGTCATCTGTAAAATAAAGATAATACCAAAAACATATAGAATCCAATGAACATCTTTTCCTTTTCCACTTATTAACTTTAATAATGGATATGTAATAAATCCAAATGCAATCCCAGTGGCGATACTAGAGGTTAATGGCATGGATAACACAATAGCAAAGGCGGGAAAAGCTTCATCGAACGTTTTCCAATCTATTCGCGACAACCCTTCCATCATAAAACAACCAACAATAATTAATACGGGGGATGTGATAGCCGGAACCGTTGCAACCACTTCAATAATCGGTGTAAAGAAAATGGACAATCCAAATAACACCGCAACAATAAAAGCTGTTAAACCAGTTCTTCCACCAGCAGCTACTCCTGATGTCGATTCAATATAGGCTGTAGATGGACTCGTGCCAAACATCGAACCAACTGTTGTTGCTGTTGCATCAGCCATTAGTGCATGCTTTGCTCGAGGTAATGTCCCATTTTTCATAAAACCTGCCTGTTCTGCAACACCGATCATCGTCCCTGTCGTATCAAAGATTGTCACTAACAAGAACGCAAATACAACAGTATATAAACCATGGCTAAATACACCAGCAATATCGATATCAAAGAAAACAGGACTTGGCGGTGTGGATACAACACCATTTGCAAAATCAAGTTGACCTGTTATGTACGCAATAACACCAGTAATGAGCATTCCTATAAACAATGCACCTTTCACCCGTAAAACAAATAAAGCTAGTGTAATGAATAATCCAACAATGGTTAAGATGATCATTGGCTCATGTAAGTCGCCTAAACCAACAATATTCGCTTCATTTGGAACAATAATTCCTGCATTTCGTAAACCGACAAACGCAATAAATAAACCAATCCCAGATGTGATCCCATACTTTAAAGAATCGGGTATCGAGACAATTAGTGTTTCTCGTAATTTCGTAAAGCTTAATAACATAAACAAAATACCTGCTAAAAATACGGTTCCAAATACTACTTGGTAGGATAAACCTTGTGTAGCTACTACACTAGCAAAATAGGCATTCAACCCCATCCCCGGAGCAATAGCAATCGGGTAATTTGCAAAAAAGGCCATATATAATGTTCCAACAACGGCGGATATAACTGTTGCCATAAATACTTGGTCAAATGGTACTCCCGCCGACATTAAAATAGCAGGATTGACAACAACGATATATACCATTGTTAAAAAGGTTGTAATTCCAGCTATTACTTCAGTTCGGATATTTGTATTATTTTGTTTTAAGTTAAACCGTTTTTCCATTGACTTACACCTGCTTTTCCGAATGATTTAAACAACAACTACAATAATATTCGTTTTTATAGTGGAATTCAAGAGGTATAAGACAATTTTTTAAAAAGGGTAAGGATTTTTCGTTTGGGCTGTTTTATACAGGCGGTTTCCTTATGCTTTATTGTTTTCTTACCGTTGTAGTTGATAGATGATGTGACGTGAATTTGTAACATATGAATAACCCAAATGATCGCTGATACAGCTCAAACGATAATAAACTCACAGAAAAAGCCATTAGAACGTCTCTATTCGACCATTCCGAACGGGTAACCCCTCCTAAAGTCCATTAGAACATCCCTATTCGACCATTCCGAACGGGTAACCCCTCCTAAAGTCCATTAGAACATCCCTATTCGACCATTCCGAACGGGTAACCCCTCCTAAAGTCCATTAGAACGTCTCTATTCGACCTATCCGAACGGGTAACCTTTCCTAAAGTCCATTAGAACGTCCTTATTCGACCTATCCGAACGGGTAACTCCTCCTAAAGTCCATTAGAACGTCTCTATTCGACCATTCCGAACGGGTAACCCCTCCTAAAGTCCATTAGAACGTCTCTATTCGACCTATCCGAACGGGTAACCTTTCCTAAAGTCCATTAGAACGTCCTTATTCGACCTATCCGAACGGGTAACTCCTCCTAAAGTCCATTAGAACGTCTCTATTCGACCCCGAACGGGAAAAATTCACCATAAAGCCAATAGAAACTTAAAGGATCCAAAATACGCGGAGTCTAGGTGTACTTCCTCCACTGATATGGTACTATTTATTTTCCTATTATACCCCCCCACAGGAAGTGGTCTTCTTCCGATGTCTAGCTATAGCGCCTACCTCCCTCGAGATCTTAAGTCAATCCTCTTTGTGGCAAAAAACGCCACGCCGAGGCTCGGCTTAAGCTTGGCAGATAAGAAAGGCTTTCTTACTGCACAAGTGCAACTAATCCTTTCGCCATAATGACTTGGCGACAAGCCAAGTTTTCTAATTGGGGGTGACCAAGGCGATTACGCTTTTCTATAGAGGAGGTTGAAGCCATGCCTACCGAA
This sequence comes from Oceanobacillus halotolerans, assembly GCF_010993955.1. GTDB lineage: Bacteria > Bacillota > Bacilli > Bacillales > Amphibacillaceae > Oceanibacillus_A > Oceanibacillus_A halotolerans. The sequence goes on from NZ_WIXL01000009.1 coordinate 92,098, forward strand.
AAGAAAACATTGTAAAAATGAGCGATGGGAGTTTGAACAGATGTTGCACTTGTCCCAAGGTGAAAGCGCTGTCCGAAGCGGAAATCAATTGCGCAATTTTACGTCGTATTATATATCCAATGTGTCATTAAAAAACAATATTTTTTGCTAAAAGAACAGGCAAATAAAACAAAAAACCTGTTATGATAGGCACTCCATCATAACAGGTTTTTCATCAGACTACCCTTAACCTTCTAGCAATAGGTCATATGGGTCTTCAAGTAATTGTTTAATACGAACTAAGAACTGAACAGCCTCTTTTCCATCCACGATACGGTGGTCATAGGAAAGTGCTAGATACATCATAGGACGAACTTCAATCGAGTCATCTGGCATTACCATTGGACGTTTTTGGATATTATGCATACCTAAAATTCCAACCTGTGGTGAATTTAGAATTGGTGTCGATAGCATGGATCCAAATGTACCACCATTTGTAATGGTAAATGTACCACCTTGAAGATCTTTCAATCCTAATTCTTTATCACGTGCTTTTCTTCCAAGATTACCGATTTCGCGTTCTACACCAGCAAAATCTAGTCGATCTGCATCACGAACAACTGGTACTACTAAACCTTCCTCTGTTGAAACCGCAATACCAATGTCATAGAATTTTTTCAATACAAGTTCATTGCCTTGGATTTCCGCATTTAGTAATGGGAATTCTTTCAATGCGCCAACTGCTGCTTTTGTAAAGAAAGACATAAACCCTAGTTTCACACCATGTTTATCCATGAATTTCTCTTTTCGTTCACTGCGAAGCTTCATGACATTTGTAAGATCCACTTCGTTAAAGGTAGTTAACATCGCTGCTTCATGCTGTACATCTACAAGACGTTTTGCAATGGTTTGACGACGACGTGACATTTTCACACGTTCTACTGGTTTATCAAATTCTGTTTTCTCTGTTTGATTTGCTTCTTGTTTCTTCGCTGGTTTTGTTTCTTGTTTTGCAGGTTCTCCTTTAGAAGCAGACTCTACATCCTCTGGGCGAACACGTCCTAATGGGTCCCGCGGCTGTACCTTGCTTAGATCAATATTTAACTCACGTGCACGTTTTCTTGCTGCAGGTGTTGCAATCACTTCTTTACTATCTGTAGAAGCTTCTTCTTGTTTTTCCTCTTTTGGTTCTTCTTTCGGTGCCTCTTTTGCTGGTTCTTCTTTCACTTCAGGTTCAGCGTCTGTTGAAGGCGCACTTCCACCAGCTTCACCATTTTCGTCAATTTTCGCGATAACGTCACCAACTTCTACATCATCGCCTTCTTCACGTAAAACCTCAACTAAGACCCCTGCATCATCTGCATTTACTTCTACGTTAACTTTATCAGTCTCCAATTCTACAACTGGATCGCCTTTTTCAATTTTATCCCCTTTTTTTACAAGCCATTCTGCAATTGTACCTTCTGTAATGGATTCTGCTAATTCTGGAATTCTAATTTCTTTCACTGGAATCTCCTCCTTTAGACGGGTTGATCGCTTCTTGAATAATTTGATTTTGCTCAGTCTTATGAACATTCGGTTCTCCAACGGCAGGAGACGAACGATCTGGGCGGCCAATATAACGTAACGATTGCCCATCCTTTAATAGGTCACGCAAGTAATCATCAACGAAATCCCAGCTACCCATATTTTTCGGTTCTTCCTGCACCCAAACAATCTCCTCTAAGTTTGGCAGTTCTTTTAATTCTTTTTCTAATGCCTTTTTCGGGAATGGATAGATTTGTTCCAAGCGTAATACGCGTAGCCAATCTAATTTCCTCTCAGAATTATCAATTGCTTCCTCAATATCTACCATTACTTTCCCACTACCAATTAATAAACGTTTCGCATTTTTCTTGCTCACTTTTAAGTTTGGTTGTTGACGTAATGGCTCAAATTTACCATTTGCAAATTCTTCAGCTGTCGATGCAACCCGTTGATTACGTAATAAACTCTTCGGTGTCATTAACACAAGTGGACGAGCTTCTTTTCGGTCACGCATAATTGCTTGCCTACGAATCAAATGGAAGAATTGTGCAGATGATGTAACATTGGCGACAATCCAGTTATTTTCCGAGGCCATTTGTAGGAACCGTTCTAATCTTGCACTTGAATGCTCTGGTCCTTGACCTTCATAACCGTGTGGTAAGAGCATTACCATATTGGATTTCTGTCCCCATTTTGCGCGACTGGAAGAAATAAACTGATCAAAAATGACTTGTGCTGCATTAGCAAAATCACCAAATTGTGCTTCCCAAATCACTAATGTATCTGGTGAATGTACGCTATAGCCATATTCATATCCTAACACCCCAGCTTCTGATAGTGGACTATTACGGATATCAAAGGATGCATTTGCTTCCTCTAAACCATGTAGTGGAGAATACGTTTCCCCAGTATTCACATCGTGCAACACCATATGACGATGGGCAAATGTTCCGCGTTCTGTGTCTTGCCCAGTAAGTCTTATTGGAATACCATCATGTAAAATAGATGCATAAGTTAATGCCTCTCCTGCTCCCCAATCAGCCTTGTTCCCATCTTCTAACACATTTTCACGACGTTTCAAGATTTTTTCGAGCTTTTTATAACCTGTAAATCCTTCTGGCCGTTTCAATAACCCTTTATTGATCGATTTCAATGTTTCAAGTGGGAATGTTGTGTCATACTGATCAATTCCACTCGTTAACTCTTCTGGAATTGGCTTCGGTTCAGCTGTACCTGTTTTATTTTCTTTCATATTATCGTAAATACCGCGTAATTTTTCTTCAACTTTTTCTTTCATTTGTTTAAATTCTTCTTCTTGAAGCACGTTTTCACCTTTCAGTGATTCAGCAAAAACATGTGCAGGTGTTGGGTGATTATCAATTTCTTTATAAAGATGTGGCTGTGTTGTTCTTGGTTCATCCATTTCATTATGACCGTAACGACGATAGCCAACTAAATCAATTAAGAAATCTTTTTGAAATTTTTTGCGATATTCATATGCTGTGTAAATTGCGGATATACATGCAATAGGGTCATCTGCATTGACATGGATAATTGGAATCTCATACCCTTTTGCTAAATCGCTTGCATAGCGTGTGGAACGACCATCTTCTTGATTTGTTGTATATCCTACTAGGTTATTTGCAATAATATGCAACGTTCCACCTGTCTTATATCCTGGTAAACCACTCATGTTTAAGGTTTCTGCAACAATTCCTTCACCAATAAATGCCGCATCACCATGAATTAATACACTAAACGCTTTTTTTGTATCTTGGTTTGGATACCCTTTTTCAGAACGATCATCTTGAGCTGATCGTGTGAACCCACCAACAACTGGGTTTACAAATTCTAAATGGGATGGATTATGTGCTAATGTAATACGTGTTGTAGCTTCATCCCCGTCTTTCACTTCTGTACTAGCACCAAAGTGATATTTCACATCTCCAGTCCAACCGTAATTAATTCCTATCGATCCTTCAGATGGAATTAGCTCCTTGTCTGGAGAATGGTGAAATTCTGAAAATATTTTATCCATTGGTTTTCCTAAAACATGTGCTAATACACTTAGGCGACCACGATGTGCCATTCCCATCATAATATCTGAAACTTTATCCTCTACCGCATATTTTACAATACGGTCTAGCATTGGTACCATCGTTTCTAAGCCTTCAATGGAGAAGCGTTTTTGACCAACAAATGTTTTTTGTAAAAATCCTTCAAAACCTTCAACCTGTGCTAAACGTTCTAGCAACTGTTTTTGTTCTTCTTCTGGTAGATCGAGTAATGATTCACCAGATTCAATTTTTTCCATTAACCATTTTCGTTCTTCATCATTATTCACATGATCAAATTCATACGTAATTTTGCCGACATAGTACGATGTTAGTTTTTGAACGACATCATAACCATTGTCTACACCAGCTGGTGCTTCTTCCCACAGCCATGATGCAGGTATATTCCGTAAATCATCATCAGTTAATCCATATGTTTTCGGATCAATTAAATCTGACTCTCGGTTTTTTTTACCAACTGGATAAATATCCGCTTCTAAGTGCCCGAAACGACGAATAGCCTCAACAAGTTTCATCGCTGAGGTTAGCTTTTTCACATCATTTATTGCACTTTTAGAAGTGCCTTGGACCTGACTTTCTGATTGATACATCCAATCAGGGGCGCCATGTTGTTCAAAAATCTCCTTTAAAGATGGATCAACTGCATTGGGATCCTCTTTGTATAATTCATACTGTTCTTCTATATACCCCATGTTTGGGCCATGAAAACTACCCCAGAATCTTTGCTCGGATTCTTCATTCTGTGCCACATCTTATACCCCCATTAGAAGTTAGCTTTGATTCGTTATGATACGGATTATTTTTAAACTCCGCTACCATTATAGAATTGACGAATGACTTCATCAACTAATATACCCTATTTTACCTAGAGAAACAATACGAAGTAAGTGTTTTTAAATTTAATTTTTCTGTGATTAGCTATTTTTTTTGACATTTTTATGATGTTGGTTCACAGGTTTTGTATTTTTCGCTATAATAGAGTTACAATACTGTTATAAGATTTCTATACATAGGAGGAAACAATCATGAAAATTGTTCTCATATTAGGGGTAGCTGTTACATTCCTTATTGCATGCTTTACATCTGCATACGAGTCCAAACCAGGAGTACCAAAAAATAATCAATAGAAGGGCAAGCGCTCTTACAGGCTAAGAACACCACGTCAATCGCAACGCCTGTACTAGGATGTCCTATCCGTCGTAGCGACGTACGGACTGGACTGAGCCGTAGGAGATAAAGGAAACATGCCCCTTCATAGGGGATACGTGAGTTGGACGCAAAGTCCGCTTTTAGTCAGCCTTCTTTAATTTTAGGGAGCCGATGTTAACTTTATCGGCTATATACGGTCACGTCGTTTGACCAACGCCAATACTAGACCATCCGGGTCGTCGTACGGAGGTGAGGGAAGTCTCGCTACAGCTTTAGCACTGGAGCTAGATGTGGCTGTTCCAGTTGGTTAACGATCCACACAGGTTTAATTTTTATAATTTCCGATGACAAAAAACCGCCATGATTCGTCATGACGGTTTTTTATTATGTCATATTTGGGAACCCTTGTTGCCTTAACACCTCATAGATAATGATTGCGGCGGTATTCGATAGATTTAATGAACGTACTTGATCATTCATGTGAATACGTAAACAGCGGTCTTCTTTACCTTTTAACAATTCTTTTGGTATCCCATCCGTTTCACGACCAAATACGAAAAATAAATCACCCTCCGTATTGCTGTAGTCATAATCGGTATAATGCTTATCACCAAAGTTTTCAATATAGTAGTATTCGCCCTCAGGATACGTATCATATAGATCCTGAATAGAATCGTATTCTTGTATATCCACATTTTTCCAGTAGTCTAATCCAGCACGACGTACCATTTTATCATCTGTCGAAAACCCAAGCGGATGAATGAGGTGCAAAGTTGCATTCGTTGCTAAACAAGTCCGTGCAATGTTACCTGTATTAGCAGGGATTTCTGGTTGATATAATACAACATGTAAACTCACAGTTCATTTCTCCTTCTATATTTGTAACCTAAGGCTGTTTATGTTTTTTATACGCTGTTTTAAAATGTTGATGTTTTATTTAAAGTTTATTATAATGCACGTTTTTTCAGCTATAATTACCGCTACGGAAAGCGACTGTACTAAGCGGAAATCAATTCAGCATACATCACCCCATTATCTATCAAATCCCCCGTGAGGAAGCAACGGACAAAACAGCCTATTCTTTTTATATAACATTTTATAGTATACCACAGAACACTAGTTACCAATTTGGAAAAACTTATACTCACATTTCGGAGTCCACGCAATGGAATCTTCATAAGACCAATAACGGTGCCGACTGTTATCAGTATGTGCGTTCACTAATGGCATCCCCTCGTTATCATTAGCAACAACAATTGTCGTATGGTCCCATTTTCCGTCCCCTTCAAAATCATAACAAATAACATCTCCAGGCTTTAAATCACTTGCTGATTCCACTTCTGTCCCTTTTAACCCATTAGTGGCACCACTCATATACCAACGAAACGAATGTGCCACTGACCAGCTATAGCTCCAGTTATCATCTTGATACCACCAACCCTGATTGCGATTTGGAGCACCATGCATAGGCGCACCACCAGCATGTAAAGATTGGGAAATAAAATTGGTACAATCCACATCAAATTGTTTATAGTCAGGGTTATAGCTATTCCACCATCGTTCCGCATATTTAACTGCAGCTAACCGATCGTAGGAAAAACGTTGTTCAGATCCATCGTGTATCATTGCTGGAGTAAGCGAGGAATCTGGATTTTCCATCAACATGGGTTGAACAGGTTGATGATGTCTAACTTCTCCATTACCCCATTGAAACTGATATGGAATGACCTGCTCCTCTCGATAAAAATAATCATTTTGTTTAATAAAATAGACTAAGTGTAGGTGGTAACCAATATCTGTCTTTCCTTGTTGGCGAATTTCCTGATGCAAATGACCTCTGCCATGAATGGTAATAATTTCGGCACCCCGTTTTTTGAACAATTCCTGTTTTCGTCGCCACCAAGTATCATCATTTCGGTTAGAACGAAAAAAATCAGTCCACATGTCTGTTAACTGTTGTTTCATATAAAATCCCCTCCACTTAACTATATGGAAGGGATGCTTGTCCTGATTTCATATTTTTTCATGTTCTAACAAAAATGCCTTTTTATCTAGACCACCATTATAGCCAACCATTTTACCATTTGTCCCAATAACACGATGACACGGCACAATAATGGAAAAAGGGTTTTTATTAACAGCACCACCAACTGCTCGAACTGCTTTTGGTTTACCGAGTGCTACTGCAATATCTTTATAGGAACTAGTTTGACCATATGGAATAGTCTCTCGTAATGCCTGCCATACCTTTTTTTGAAAGTCAGTACCATACAATGATAAATCAACCGAAAAGGTACGTCGCTTTTTGGTGAAATATTCCTCAAGCTGTTGCTTAATATGGTCAAATAGATCTGGTTGGTGATGATAAGTAGCACTTGGAAAAAATTTATCTAACCATTTCGTTAGGTTTTCTGTTGTACGATTTAGGTCACCATATTCAATTCGTACTACACTTTTCCCATCATGTAATAACAGCAATGAACCAATTGGCGACTGAAAGGTTTCATAATATAAACGCATCACCATTCCTCACTTCGCTTTAGCAGTTTCTCGAAACGCTAGACCTTTTTCCATTTCAAATAGTACAGCTTCATCTGGTTCTTTTTCCATTGCTTGTTCAATAGCGGCAAATGCTTCATCTGTTCCAACCTTACCCAAGGACCATGCTGCTGTTCCTCGGATAACAGGACGTGGATCATTATTCATAACGGCAATCATTTCTTCAACTGCTGATTCACTTTTAAAATGACCTAACGCAATAAGCGCATTTCGTTGTAACGGTTTTTTACCGCGCCAGGAACCTGCCATATTACCATATGTTTCTTTAAATTCACGATTTGAAATCCGAAGCATCGGTACCAATTTAGGTTTCGCTACTTCTGGTTCTGGTTCAAATTCTGGATGAATATGAAAATCAATGCCTTTATTCTTAGGACACACAACTTGACACGTATCACACCCATAGAGACGGTTTCCAATCTTTGTACGGAATTCATCTGGAAGAAAATCCTTTGTTTGGGTTAAAAATGCAATACAACGCTGTGCATTTAATTGTCCACCTTGTACAAGTGCACCAGTAGGACAGGCATCTAAACATTTTGTGCAATCCCCACAGCTATCTTCAACTGGTTCATCTGGTACAAACGGGATATTGGTGATTAATTCCCCTAAATAAACAAACGAGCCAAACTCTGGTGTTATAATCGCTGTATTCTTTCCACTAAACCCAATTCCAGCACGTTCTGCTACGGCACGATCTGACAACTCTCCTGTGTCAACCATCACTTTATTTTCCGCATCTGGAACCTTTTCTTGGATAAAAGCCGCTAGTTTTTCTAATCGATCACGTAAAACAAAATGGTAATCCACTCCCCATGAAGCACGGCAGAAAATCCCTCGTCGCTCTTCTTTCGTCCCTTTTGGAGCATCTTTCATACGGGATGGGTAAGCAATTGCTATCGACAAAATCGATTTCGCTTTCGGTAATAATCGTTCTGGTTCTGTTCGTTCTTCAATAGATCCTTTTTCAAAACCAGATTGAAATCCGAACTCTTGCTGTTTTCTTAGACGTTCTTTTAATTCACCAAATACATCTGCTGAGGCAAATCCAATTTTATCAATACCGATTTTCTTACTATAGTCGATAATTTCCTGTTTGAGTTGTGCGGTATCCATATGGATGCCCCCTTTCTATTGTTGGGTCACACGTGCTGTTCGAATCCGATTTAGCACAGATGCTATTTCGTACCTTCTTGGACGGGCCAAATCTCCAGGATGTTGATTAGGAAAGGCTGTAACCGATGCTAGACCTTTTTGATCCATTTGCTTTTCTAATTCATCTAATAATGTATGAATCGTTTTATTCGCTAATCCATTGGTACGATCCAAGTACTGAATAATCTCAGCTATCATTCTTGTTTGGGATGTGTCCACTAACTGTTCCGTACTTGCAAATGAAACATCTGTTTTACCCATAACAATCTTTGTTAGGCCTTTTGCTTGTGTCTTGGACCGTTTTCCTTTTCGGGTTTGTAATGTATCCTGTAAAAAGATACGACTTTTTATTTTACCAAAAGCTTCCCCATCCGCTATTTCACGTTCTATTGGATCTGCTTCTAAAATGATTTTCACCTTATCTGTGACATGGTAAGGCTTATATTCATCCATCATAATAACATGATCTGCCACTGCAAAATAATCACCAGAACCACCCATTACTAGAATTGTAGATACATCTAACTGTTCTTTCATCTGCTTTATTTTATCAATAAACGGTGTAATTGGTTCTTTATCTTTTTTAACGAGCTGCTGCATTCGGTGATCGCGGATCATAAAATTAGTCGCACTCGTATCCTCATCAATTAATAATGACGTAGCACCTGCTTCCAATGCTTCCATCACATTTGCTGCTTGTGATGTACTTCCACTCGCATTATCCGTCGTAAATTGAATCGTATCCTGACCATGTGGGAGGTTATTAATAAATGGTGAGATGTTCACTCCATTAATTTTCCGGCCATCTTCTGCTCGAATTTTCACAGCATTAGAGTTTGTCAGTACATATTCTCGACCATCCCCTTTGGTATGAGAATACACACCACGCTCTATAGCCTGTAATAATGTACTTTTCCCATGATATCCTCCACCAACAATTAAGGTGATTCCTTTTTTAATAGCCATCCCTTTGATCGGTTCTTGTTGGTGCGGAATCGGAATACTGACCAAATCTTCTGGTGGACTTTCAAAGGCAACAGCGTTTTTAAGGGGCCGATTACTAATTCCACTTTCTCTTGGAAGGATGGAACCATTCGCTATAAAAGCGATCCAATCGTTCTGATGCATTTCTGCTCGAATGGCTTCTTGCTGATCAGCAAGTTGGATTGCTTCTTGAATGTCTCCTTCCCGAATGGAAAAGACAGATTGTTCCATTATGGTAGGTATCGCTTTCGTAAGCAATTTCTCTGCTTCCCTTCCATTAATCCGTCGACCATTTGCTGGTAGTCCGACCGAAAGACAGACTGTTATTTCCTTTTCCGTCACTTGGACAGCGCTTCGTTCCAGAACCTCTTGACCTGGTGCATCAAAATGGATATTCCCGCTTTTACCAGACCCTTTAATCGTAAAACGGTTTCCGCCAACTGCTTTTCCAATTTTTCGTGCAATCACATCTTCTGTTGCCACTTTACGAGCGTATGTCTTAATCCATTCACGCTTAATTGGCCTTTTTGCACTGGGAATGATGACTCTGATTTTCGATGGAGAAGCAAACGGGTCACCCTGTACATAATCTATATATAAAGTAAAATTGCTAAACGTATAGTGACCTTGGGCACTTTTATAGGCTTTGTACCCTTTTCCGTCAATCTGTTTTAATAATTGTAGCAGTTTTTTCATGATAATCCCTCAATTAATAAAAGTTTTATCTTTAGAATACTATTACAAAAAGGGTAAATTCAAGTGAAGCAAAAGGTTGGTAGTTGTGGATTTATGAATTTAGGTAGATATGATGGGATTTTAGTGATTTGGGTATTGGTTGATTGTGTTCTATTACTTGCGACTCCTTTTCTGGCTGAAAGGGCACTGACGAACACACTTTCCAAAAAACTTTGTAAAAAAATGAAAACGCAACGCCTCGTAACTTTAAATTTACGAAACACTGCGTTAAGACTTATGTATGGAGCGGGTGATGGGAATCGAACCCACGACATCAGCTTGGAAGGCTGAGGTTTTACCACTAAACTACACCCGCATCTTTTAAATTATTTTATTTTAATTTTTTATTACGCTCTTGTTATCCTCTCGCACTTTAGTTAATTCAAGATGTTTTGTGCATCGAGGCAACTCGTTGTTATTTCGGTTTCGGTGGATGTTTTGCTCGTGGCTGAGGTTTTACCACTAAACTACACCCACATTAAATTGTATGATCTACTATCGTTATTAATTCCTCTCATTTCGAGAACAATTATAAGTATAACAAGTCATTTTTATTTTATCAACCATATTTTACAAATTCTGTCGAAAAAATGTCGTAAAACTTTTTCTTAGGCTATATTTGCATACTTTGTTGTTTTAACTGCACATAATTCATATTATGCGCAATAAGTTAAGGCGATGTTTAGAGTGTTTACCCGCTCCGGAAATACACTTCGCTTTCACCAGGGGCATAAGTGCGACATCTGTTCAACTGTTCGTTTCACAGTGTCTACTTTACCGCGGGTGGCTGTTGAGCCTCCTCAACTCGTTCCTCGTTTGCGGGGTCTCACCTAGGCCGTTCCTCCCGCAGGAGTCTACGTGTATTTCCTCCACTGATAGGATCAACACTGCTTATTATATATTATGTTTTTATGATAGTTGATTGGAGCGTAAGACAGTCGACTCCTGCGGAAAAAACACGCAGCTAGATCTGAACAGGAAGCGGTTTTTGCTTCCGATATCTAGCTACAGTGCCTACCCCCTCGAGGTCTTAAGTCAATCCTCATCACGGGCACAAAATGCCACGCCGAGGCTCGGCTTAAGCTTGGCAGATAAGAAAAACTTTCTTACTGCATAAGTGCAACTAAGGCTTTCGCCACTTGGCGAAAAGCCAAGTTTTCTAATCAGGGGTAACCAAGGCACTTCCGCTTTTCTATAGAGGAAGCTAAAAGCGTCTGTCCGCGGTAAAGAAGACACTGTGAAAACGAATAGTTTGAACAGATGTCGCACTTATGCCCGTGGTGAAAGCGACTGTCTGGAGCGGAAATCAACAGCACTTTTTTATTGCGTATAATACATCTTATATGCATGACGTTTCATACTAGAAAGCAGCAATCTTTTAGAAAACAGCCTTTCTTGAAAGGATGACCTATTTCGTCACCCCCCTTTATAGAACACAATTCTCTACACCACAGTTTTTGCAAACAAGTAATTCTCGAAAGTATTCCATGTTCTTAATTAGAAAATATTTATTATCATTTTCTACAATTCCTTGATCTTTCCATTTATTCACGATCCGACTTACCGTCTCTCGCGAAATTCCAATATGTTTACTAATATCGCGGATCATTAGTGGCTCGGTAAGTCTTACTCCTTCTGTTGTTACGATTCCATACATATTAGAAAACCGAATAAATACAGAGGCAACGGCACCTTCAGAACCAAAAGCTACAAAGTCACGCATTTTTGCTTTACTTGCCTCCAATGACTCGGATACCCATTGGATGAATCGAAGTGCTAGTTTTCCATTCTGTGCTAATATCGCTTCCATTTGATCTCGATGAATATAATATAAAATTCCATGCTTTGTTGCCTGAGCTGAATTTGAATATTTTCCACCACTAAAAATACCAATTTCCCCGAAACTATCTTGCTCTTTACGCGTGAAAATTGTAATCTCTTTATTAGTACCCATATTTTTAAAGATACGTACTTCTCCTCGATGGATAAAATAGAGATATTCAGAGGTTTCTCCTTCTTTAAAAACAAAATCTCCTTTATCAACATTTTTTCGCTTTGCATTTGCAATAATGATATCGTACTCATGCGGTGCAAGGCGTTGTAATAATGGTTCCATTCTACATCAGTCCCCTGTATTTTCTGATACCCATTATACCGTAATTTAAAACAAATTCTGTGATGTTTATCACATTTTTAATAATATATTCATGTTCTTAAAATTCATTAAGAATATTTACAATAGTATAAGCAGGATATAGAATAGATATAACAAATAAGGAGGCGTTGTTTTATGTCTGTTTATCCAATCACTTTGTCCCAAACCACCTTCGTCCATCGTGATAGCCTTAAATACCCTTTTGAGGAACGTGGATTGCAATTTGGAGATGGCGTATATGAGGTAATTCGTATTTATAATGGACAATATTATTTACTAACTGAGCACGTGGATCGACTTTTCCGTTCTGCAGAAGCAATCAAAATGGAACTGCCTTTCTCTAAAGAAGAAATTACAAATCAATTAATCGAATTATTAGAACGAAATGATATGAATAATGATGGAAAAGTTTATTTACAAGCTACTAGAGGATCTGCACCTCGAGATCATGTTTTTCCCAAAGATGCAGAGGCAAACTTCTATGCATATGTTCTAGACCTTCCACGTAATATGGATAATTTCCGAAATGGTGTCGGTACTATCACACATGAGGATCTTCGTTGGGCTAATTGTTATATAAAAAGCTTAAACCTATTACCGAATGTGCTAGCAAAGCAAACTGCGAAAGAAAACGGATGCTATGAAGCAATTCTTCACAAAGATGGTGTTGTGACAGAATGTAGTTCTTCCAATATCTATTTAGTAAAGGATGGAAAAATTTATACACATCCTACTACAAAGCAAATTCTACATGGATGTGTACGAATTCGCGTTGAACAATTTGTCAAATCATTAGAAATACCATTTATCGAAGAAGCATTTACCCTTAATGATATTCAAACTGCTGATGAACTATTTTTATCTAGTAGTACAAGTGAAGTTCTACCAGTTGTAAGTGTCGATGGGAAAACAATCCAAGATGGTAAACCAGGTTCAATCACAAAACAACTGCAACATGAATATGAAAAAGATGCTAATATTCAAGGTACAATTCAACATATGAATTAATAGAATAAAAGTTTAGCAACTGATTAGCACGTTATTTCTTATCGAAGTAGCGTGTTTTTTTATTTTGAATAAAAGGTTCATAGGATTTTAATAAAATAGTGAATGAACGGTAGCTATCGATTACCTTTATATAGTTTTATTAGTGAATTTGACATGAACAGGTAAGCTCTATTCAATTTTCTTAGTTTACTAGGTACTTTTTGTATCGAGAAGCGTGCTCGATTTATTGTTTGCATTTTGCTAAGTGATTCTTACATCGAGAAACAATCAGAGTTTACTTTTGATAGCTTTTCCCCCTGCTTCATAAATCGACAAGAATACTCGTTTCACTTTATCATTTTACTGAGTTCTTCTTTCATCGAGAAATACACTCCGTTCACTTTTGACAGATTTCCCCCAGATTTTTACACCAACAAGCAACCTCGACACAACCTTCTTGAACCTTCCCTTAAACCCGAAGTACCGGCATCTAAAAATATCACCTAATCAAACAACCCTTTCCGAAAAGGTTAGTTTTTTCAAATCTATTGATTCGGTTTCCGAAATAGTTTAGAATAATAGAAACTTTAGAAAATTATTTTAGATAACAGGAGGCCTATTCATGACACAAGCAAAACGACCTATTACGGCAGAAGATTTTATGAAAATTGCAGTGTACAGTGATCCACAGTTAGCACCAGACCATCAGTCATATGCATTTGTTTCTACGAATGTAAACGACAAGAAGGAATACGAGTCCCATTTATTTGTACAGAATCTAGCAACTAACGATGTTCGTCAATGGACATTTGGAGATTCAAAAGATAGTCATCCACGTTTTTCACCAGATGGGAAAACACTAGTTTTTCAATCTAATAGAAGTGGAGTTCCACAATTATGGTTATTACATACTGACGGTGGGGAAGCGAAACAACTTACCACCTTTAAACATGGCGCAATGAATCCCGAATGGTCAAGCGATGGGAAATATATCATTTTCAGTGCACCATTAGATCATGATGATGACGTCAAAAACCAAAAAGAACAATCAAAAGAAGAAAGACAGAAAGAACAAGAAGAAAAAAGTAAACAACCACTTGTCGTAAATCGTTTAAAATATAAATCAGATGCAAAAGGCTTTCATGATGACAAGCGTGTTCAACTTATTCAGTATGATGTAGAAAATGAAACATTTACACAGTTAACATCTGGTGATGTAGACCATCATTTAGAGGATATTTCACCCGATGGTAAAACAATTTTATTGACAGCAAATCGTAATGAAGATGCTGATTTTGAACAAACACTAGACTTATTTACATTAGACATCGCAACAAAAGAATTAACAAAGCTAACAGACAGTAAAGGAACCTATGCAAATGGACGATTCTCTCGTAACGGAGAAAAAATTGCAAGTTTTGGACATGAATACGAATATGATGGTGCAACATTAAATAATTTATATGTATTTGATATTAAAAGCGGTGAGCGTACTTGCCTTAGCTCCGATTGGGATATCCAACTTGGAGATGCAATGATTGGTGATACACGCCTTGGACAATCAAATGTAGGTCCTGTATGGTCCAAAAATGATGACCGCCTATTCTTCCTAGTCACCGATCAAGGTGCAACTGGGTTATATCAAGTTAGCCTTTCTGGCGATCTAGATAAATTATACAACGATGACAATCATGTATTTGGATTTGCTTATAATGATGATGCAGAATCATTTGTAATTGGCATTAGTAATCCAATTGACCCTTGCAACTTCTATCAATTACAAGGATCAGAACTAACACAACTTACTAATGCAAATGCAGATTTTCTAGAAGAAGTAGCATTAAGTGAGCCAGAAACCTTAACGATTACAGCAGAAGATGGTTGGGAAATTCAAGGCTGGTTGCTTCGTCCATATGGATTTGAAGAAGGGAAAAAATATCCATTCATCCTAGAAATTCATGGTGGTCCACATGCGATGTATGGCCAATCTTTCTTCCATGAAATGCAATTATTAGCTGCACAAGGATATGTCGTTCTATACACGAACCCACGTGGTAGTCATGGGTATGGACAAAAATTTGTCGATGCCGTTCGTTCTGATTACGGTGGAAGTGACTATATAGATCTAATGAGTGCAGTAGACTATGCATTAGAAAACTTTAGCTTTATTGATGAAACACGTTTAGGAGTGACTGGAGGTAGTTATGGTGGTTTCATGACAAACTGGATTGTCAGCCATACGAACCGCTTTAAAGCTGCAGTTACCCAACGTTCGATCAGTAACTGGTTAAGTTTTTATGGGGTAAGTGATATTGGATACTTCTTTGCAAAATGGGAGCTTGGTTACAGACTCTTAGAAGATCCAGAAAAACTTTGGGATTTCTCCCCATTAAAATATGCTGCAAATGTAGAAACACCATTACTCATTGTGCACAGTGAACAAGATTATCGTTGTCCAATCGAACAAGGGGAACAACTATTTATGACCTTAAAACAATTACGAAAAGAAGTAGAATTTGTCCGAATTCCAAATGCAAACCATGAATTGAGCCGTGGTGGTAAACCAGAATTACGTGTTGAACGACTAAACCATATTTGCCGTTGGTTTGAACAGTATTTGTAAAACCAATTTAATAGCATGTGAAATCGGAAAGGTTTCACATGCTATTTTTATGTGTGTTGAATTTTGAGTAGAAAATACGCTTTCTCTCGGAAGAATTATCCAATTGTTTGCTTATTTTTGCATTGAGATAACTTCTCGATGCATTTTTCAATCTTTCAAAGCTCATCCCTACATCGAGAAAACCTGTTTGTATATAAAAAAAGCATAAGCAATTCTAAAAATGAATCACTTACACTTTTTGTTAGGCTCATAGAAAAAAATTAGCTTCACTTAGAACACCATTATAATAAATCCTCTGCTAATGATAGCTGTTTCTGCACTTCTGTCTGCGAGGTACCCCCATAGCTATTCCGGTTGGCTACCACCTGTTCTGGGGCCAGTACCTCATAAATATCTTCTTGAAACAATGGACTAAACTGCTTATATTCCTCTAACGATAAATCCAGTAAGAATTTATGATGATCAATTCCATATAAGACAATTTTACCGATTACTGCATGCGCCTCACGAAATGGCATCCCTTTTGTCACTAAGTAATCAGCTATATCTGTAGCATTGGAATAATCCTCTGTCACAGCATGCTTCATCTGATCGACATTTACTGTCATCGTATCAATCATCGGTGCCAGCATTTGTAGTGATCCTTCTAGTGTCTCTACCGTATCGAACATGCCTTCCTTATCCTCTTGTAAATCTTTGTTATATGCAAGTGGTAATCCCTTTAATACGGTTAGTAAGCTCATTAAGTTACCATAGACGCGTCCTGTTTTTCCTCTTAATAGTTCCGGTACATCTGGATTTTTCTTTTGTGGCATAATACTAGATCCGGTACAGAAGGAATCATCTAGTTCAATAAACTGAAATTCTTGGCTACTCCAAATAACCATTTCCTCTGCCAGGCGAGAAATATGCATCATCATAATGGATCCAATTGACATAAACTCCAGTATGAAATCCCGATCACTAACAGCATCCATACTATTTGGATAAACATAATCAAACCCTAAATCTTGTGCTACAGCATCTCGATTAATTGGAAATGTCGTCCCTGCAAGAGCACCTGCACCTAATGGAGATCCATTCAATCGTTTCATGCTATCCTTAAGTCTTTCCTTATCCCGCTCCAGCATCCAAAAATAGGCTAATAGATGATGTGCAAACGATACAGGTTGTGCTCGTTGTAAATGCGTATATCCTGGTAAAATGGTATCAATATGGTTACCTGCTTGATTCACGATTGCCGTTTGTGTTTCATGGACAAGCTCGATGATGGTTTCCGTATGATGTTTTAAATAAAGGTGCATATCTGTTGCGACCTGATCATTACGACTTCTTCCTGTATGTAATTTTCCTCCAACTGGCCCAATCTCATCAATTAGCCATTTTTCAATATTCATATGGATATCCTCATGTTCTACAGAAAAAGACAGCTCACCCTTCTTCAGTTTATTCTTAATCGTGTTTAAGCCATTTTTGATTGTCTCGCCATCCTCTTCGGCTAAAATTCCAGTTGAGACAAGCATATTAACATGGGCAATACTTCCTTGAATATCTTCATTCGCCAGCTTTTGATCAAACGATATCGATGCTGTTTGTTCTTCCACTAATTTATTCGTATCTTTTGTAAACCTTCCACCCCAAAGCTTTGACATCCTTCCACATCCCCTTTCGATTTACTGAATTAGTTTAAATTAGATTAGACTCTTCCTACGCTTTTTTCGCAATAGCTATAATTACTGCTTCGGAAAAACACTTTTTTAGCGGACAGCGCTACAGCTTCCTTGATAGAAAAGCACAGACGCCTTAGTCACCCCTGTTTAACCATAACACCAAGACCTCGAGGGCGAGGCGCTGGCCGATGAAAGCTCGTGCGTCCTGATGTCTATCGGCACTAGGTCGTCTTGTCCGTCTCACTGGCTAAAATCGTCACCTCCTATGACAACGCCAGCACTAGGTCGTCCTGTCCGTCGAAGCTAGACATCAGAGACAAAAACCACTTCCTTCTCAGATCTAGCTGACCATTGTTTCCTTAGTAGTCGACTATCCTACGCTCCAATCACTATAACTTTAGAGAGGAATATGATACAGCTTTTTTTAGAGAACTAAATACTAGCGGAGGAAATACACGAAGACGCCTGCAGGACAAGCGAAGACGTCCGAGACCCCACAGTGAGCGTTCTTTGCAAGAGAGGAGACTCGGCGCGAGCCTGCGGTAAAGTAGACACTGTGAAAACGAACAGTTTGAACAGATGTCGCACTTATGCCCTGGTGAAAGCGTAGTGTATTTCCGAAGCGATAGGCTAAACACTTAAATTTTCTATGATTTGGCAGGTACTTCTTTTTTAGCTGCGACTTGTGATTGTACTTGGGTGGATAAACCCCATAGCTTGATAAATCCAACGGCAGCATGGTGGTCAAACATATCACCTTTTGAATAGGTTGCTAGTTCTTCGTTATATAGACTATTGTCTGATTGTCTTGCTACGACAGTTTGGTTACCTTTCCAAAGCTTTACTTTCACTTTCCCATTAACGCTTTTTTGTGTTTCGTCGACAAAGGCTTCTAGTGCATTCCGTAATGGGGAATACCATAGGCCATCATAGATTAATTGAGTCATCTTCTGCTCCAATTGTGCTTTGTATTGGGATACTTCTTTTGTTAATGTTAAAAATTCCAACTCTTTATGTGCATTGATCAAAATTAAAGCAGCTGGATTTTCATATACCTCTCTCGCTTTAATCCCTACTAATCTATTTTCAATATGGTCAATTCTGCCTACACCATGCTTTCCACCTATTGTATTCAGCTGTTGGATCATCTCGACAAAGTTTAATGACTGACCATTTAATAAAACAGGCTCACCGTTAGCAAATGCAATCTCTACATATTCTGGTTCATCTGGTGCATCTGCAATGGATGCTGTCCAATCAAATGCCTCTTCAGGCGCTTCTTTCCATGTATCTTCTAACACACCTGCTTCACACGCTCTTCCCCAAATGTTTGCATCAATCGAGTATGGTTTTTCTAAATTCACAGGTACTGGAATATTCTTTTCCTTTGCATAGGCAATTTCTTCATCCCGGTTCATCCCCCACTCACGTACTGGTGCAATAACTTCTAAATCTGGATTCAATGCTTTAATTGACACTTCAAAACGGACTTGATCATTGCCTTTGCCAGTACAGCCATGTGCTACTGCCACAGCTCCTTCTTCTTCAGCAACTTCTACTAAAAGTTTCGCAATTAACGGTCTAGATAGTGCAGAAGATAATGGGTATTTCCCTTCATATAAACAATTTCCTTTTAAGGCAGGTAATAAATATCCTTTGGCAAGTAATTCTTTTGCATCAATGATGACTGCTTTTTCTGCACCTACTTCTAATGCTTTCTCTTTAATTGCTTCTAAATCTTTTCCTTCTCCTACTTCTAACCCTAATGCAATCACATCATACCCATAATTTTCTTGGATCCATTTAATCGAAACGGATGTATCTAATCCTCCAGAATAAGCCAGAACAACTTTTCCTTTACTCATATAAACCTCTCCCTTTATGAATTTTTATTGAACCACGCGTATTTTTATACATCCACAACACAATTAGCAATAGATAGTCCATTATACTCCCATTAACGCTTTCATTAATGCTTTTTGCGCATGCAAGCGATTTTCTGCTTCATCAAACACTACTGAATGCTTCCCATCGATTACATCGGCTGTTACTTCTTCCCCACGATGTGCAGGTAAACAGTGTAAAAATAAATAATCAGGTTTTGCATAGCTAGTAAGTTCTTGATTGACTTGAAAGGCAGAAAAAATACTTTTGCGTGCTTCCGCTTCCCCTTCTTCCCCCATACTAGCCCATACATCTGTTACAACAATATCAGCATCCTTTATTGCCTCTGTTGGATGGTCATACATTTCGATACTTGTACCTTGCTGTGCAGCTACCTTTTGGGCATTTTTTAATATAGCTGGATTTGGCTCATATCCACCGGGACTAGCTAGTGTCATCTCAATTCCACATAATGCTGCACCTTCTAATAAGGAATGGGTCATATTATTATTCCCATCCCCTATGTAGCACAGCTTCAATCCTCTTAGTTTTCCTTTTTTCTCATAAATCGTCATCAAGTCAGCTAATACTTGGGTTGGATGATGAGGATCAGTAAGTCCATTAATAACAGGAACATCTGAGTGTTTAGCGAATTCCTCGATTGTTTCATGGGCAAAGGTTCGGATCATGAGGCCATCCACATACCTTGATAATACCTTAGCCGTATCCGCTATCGTCTCTCCTCTCTCCAATTGAATATCTCTTGAACTTAAAAACAGTGCATCTCCACCTAATTGTTTCATTCCAACTTCAAATGAAACGCGGGTCCTCGTGGATGATTTTTCAAAGATCATTCCTAATGTTTTCCCTTGCAAGTGGTGGTGGAACAACCCTTTCTGTTGTTCCCTTTTTAATACAATAGCGTCCTCGATCAGCCCCTTTATTTCTTCTTGTGTTAAATCTGTGATCCGTAATAAATGCTTTGTCGATAATGACGGCTTTTGTTTATTTTGTACTGTCATTATACGTTCCTCACTTTCTCTTTGGATACAAAATCCGTTAATGACCTCGGTATAACATCAAACTCTTCATCCCAGCTCCAATCTAGTACAGCTTGTAATGTTTGCAAACTAGTAAAGTATGGAATTTGATGTCGAACAGAAAGCTCTCTTATATAAAAACCTAACGTCTCCTTTTCACGGCCTTGTGTTGGGATATTTAATACTATATCCGGTTTTTGGGACTGCCAATTTGCCAAAACCGCACCCTTCTTATTTGGAATAGCCGTAACGGAAATCCCTTTATCCTGCAAGAAAGCTGCTGTTCCCTCTGTAGCACAAATCACAGCACCACAATCCTTTAACTGCTTCATGAGTGGAAGGCTTTCTTCTTTTAACCGATCGGCTATTGATACAAAAACATGTAAAGTCTCCTCTTGATTCACAGTCCACACACGATTCGGTAAAGCTTTTTGGAATGCTAGCTCTTTTGTCGTATCCATTCCAATTACCTCACCAGTCGACTTCATCTCAGGTCCAAGGACATGATCTACATCCTTTAACTTACCTGCCGAGAAAATAGGCGCTTTTACTGTATAAAAATCTGGCTCTGGCAAAAGGTTAGTCTCTGTTGTTATCGTGTTAAGATCTTTTCCTAATTGCGCCATTACCGCCCACTCAACCATTGGAATACCTGTAACTTTACTCATAATCGGCACAGTTCTAGAGGATCGCGGATTCACTTCCAGGACATAAATGGTATCTCCATCAATAACGAATTGGATATTCATCATCCCAATAATTGGGACTGTACGGCTAATTTTTTGAGCGATATCGATCATTCGTTCCTTCATGTCCTCCGTTAGCTCTACCGGTGGAAATACGGTAACACTATCACCAGAATGGACTCCGGCTTTTTCAATATGTTCGAAAATACCTGGTACGACAATTGATTCCCCATCAGAAATAATATCCATTTCGCATTCGATACCTGGAATATATTGATCTATTAAAATTGGCCAGCAACGATCATTTGTATCGATTTGTATTCGATTTACATAATGGATTAATTCCGCTTCATTATGGCAAACAAACATCGATTGACCACCTATAACATATGAAGGGCGAATTAATACTGGATAGCCTAATTCATGTGCCGACACTTTAAGTTCATCTGCTTCGCTAACAATGTGTCCTTTGATATGGGCAATATCTAATTGTTCCAAAATATTATAAAACTGTTCTCGATCTTCCATTTGATCAATATGCTCTGGTGCAGTACCTAACACTTGGATTCCTTCTTCTTTTAACGCATTCGCTAAATTGATTGCAGTTTGACCTCCAAATTGGATCAATACCCCTACTACTTGCTCCTTTTCAATAACACCTAACACATCTTCTAAAGCAAGTGGTTCGAAGTATAATCGGTCCGCAATCGAATAATCCGTACTGACAGTTTCTGGGTTATTATTGATAACGACCACTTCATACCCCATTTTTTTAACGGCTAAGGCTGCATGAACCGAACAATAATCAAACTCTACGCCTTGACCAATCCGAATTGGACCAGAACCTAACACTAGTATTTTTTCCCGATTGGTTTCTGTGCTCACTTCATCATAACCATTCCATGTAGAGTAATAATAAGGGGTAATGGCATCAAATTCCCCTGCACATGTATCCACTAACTTAAACACACGGTTGATCCCATTATATTTACAAGCATCACGAATTGTTTTAACGTCTGTACCGACAAGCTCAGCAATACGAGCATCACTAATATTAAAACGCTTCGCCTGTTTCACGACTTCAAACGATACATCTGGCCATGTATAGGTAGCTAACGTTCTTTCACACTGGACAATCCGCTCCATTTTTCGTAAAAACCAGTAATCGATTTCAGTCCATTTTATTAATGTAGCTAGAGACATCTCACGATTAAATGCTTCGACAATCGCAAATAAACGTAAGTCATTTGGTGTTTTTAATAGTTCGCGCAACTCTAAGTTGGACTTTTCCTGCATCCCTGGCCAGTGCAATGTTGTCACATTCATTTCGAGTGAACGAACTGCCTTATTAAGAGCACCTTCAAATGTCCGATCAATGGCCATCACTTCTCCTGTCGCCTTCATTTGGGTACCTAATGTACGATCTGCTTCTGTAAATTTATCAAACGGAAAACGAGGTAATTTAACGACCACATAATCTAAAGCTGGTTCAAAGGATGCGTACGTATTGCCTGTAATGGGATTTGATATTTCATCTAATGGAAACCCTATCGCACATTTCGTAGCGATCCGTGCAATCGGATAACCAGTTGCTTTAGAAGCTAACGCAGAAGACCGACTCACTCTTGGGTTCACTTCAATAATGCAATATTCATTAGACAATGGATCAAGTGCAAATTGAATATTACAGCCTCCTACTACATCCAAAGCACGAATCACCTTTAATGAGGCGGATCGTAATAATTGATATTGCACATCTGATAAGGTTTGAGATGGTGCTACAACCATTGAATCACCTGTATGGACTCCAACTGGATCGACATTTTCCATGTTACAAACAATCACACATGTATCATTTGCATCTCGCATGACCTCATATTCGACTTCTTTCCAGCCTTTAATACTTTTTTCAACGAGCACCTGATGAATTGGACTTAACGTTAACCCATTTGACAGTAGATCAATAAAATCTGCCTCATTTTCAGCAAATCCGCCCCCTTCCCCACCAAGGGTATAGGCTGGTCGTAAAATGACAGGAAAGCCAATGTCCTCGATAAATGCTAACCCTTCTTCGACTGTTTCCACGATTTTTGAATCTGCAATAGGTTCCCCAATATCAAGCATTAATTGCCGAAATTTTTCTCGATCTTCTCCTCGTTTAATTGATTCTATGGATGTTCCTAATAACTCCACATCATAGGTTGCTAGAATTCCCTTTTCTGCTAACTCTACTGTGAGGTTTAATCCGGTTTGCCCACCTAAGGTTCCAATTAACCCATCTGGTTGTTCTATTGCCATAATCTTTTCAATAGAATCCACGTTAAGTGGTTCCATATAGACACGATCTGCAATTGTTTTATCTGTCATAATCGTCGCTGGATTATTATTTACTAATATAACTTCAATACCCTCTTCTTTTAGTGCCAAACAAGCTTGTGTACCCGCATAATCAAACTCGGCTGCCTGACCAATGACAATCGGTCCAGATCCGATCACAAGCACTTTTTGGATCGATTTATGCTTCGACATAAGTTCCTCCCCTTGATAAGATTACCTGTTGAATAAAATGATTAAAGATAAATTCTGTATCACTTGGTCCTGGATGGGCCTCAGGATGGAATTGCACCGATTGAACTGGAAGCATCCAGTGTCTAATTCCTTCTAAGGTCCGATCATTTACATTACGAAAAGTAATTTGAAATTGTTGTGGGTCTATACTCTCTTCCAACACAACATAGCCATGATTTTGCGATGTCATATGCACTTTCCCTGTTGATACGTCCTTAACAGGGTGATTGGATCCACGATGACCAAAAGGCATTTTTTTCGTTTTACCACCATATGCCAACGCAATTAATTGATGACCTAAACAAATACCAAGTGTTGGATAGGTTTTTGTGATTGCTTTTACAGTTGGTAAGAAAGCCAACAATTCCATTGGATCTCCTGGTCCGTTACTGATCAGGACACCATCTGGATCCATTGCCTGAATGTCCTCAAATGATGTATGATACGGAACGATGGTCACCTTACAATTTTCCTGTAGTAACGCATCTAAGATTGACTTTTTAAAACCAAAATCCACTAAAACCACATGAAAAGTGCCATCTCCATAAGATTCTATGCTTGTAACAGCAGCATGTTTCACTAAATCTAAACTATTTTTGTACTCCCATCTATGTGTCGATTGTGAAGCTTCTTTTACTAATTTCCCCTTAACGGTTTGATGCTTCCGAATTGCATTAACAAGTGATCGAGTATCTACATTTTGCAAACCCGGAATATTCGCTTGCTTTAGTTCTTCTGAAAAGGAAGAAGTAGATTGATAGTGACTTGGTTCCTCACAAATATCGCTTGTAATCACTGCGGATACTGCAATATGTTTACTTTCTACATCATCTTTATTCATTCCATAGTTTCCAACAATTGGATAGCAAAATGTTAAAAGCTGACCAGTGTAGGAAGGATCTGTTAGCATCTCTTGATATCCTGTCATACTTGTATTGAAGACCACTTCGCCACTGATTTCCCGTTCAGCTCCTATCCAGTCTCCCTCAAAGGTCTCCCCTGTTTCCAACACAAGATACCCTTTTGTCATGCTGTATCACCTCAATAAGAAATATGCTTTCGAATTTTTAAATTATTCATATTATAAAACCTTTACACGATATATACAAGTATAAATATTAATTTATATACATTTTTATGCAAAAAAATGTATTTTGTTCTTTAAAAATAGATATTTTCACATACTTTATTTGTTTTTATTACTCATAATCCATATAATACGCAATAGTTTAACTTATGAATACCGCTACGGAAATACACTTCGCTTTCGGCGGGGGAGTGGTGAGCCTCCTCGGGATAGCGCCCTGTGGGGTCTCACCGATCTCCTACTTCCCGCAGGAGTCTACGTGTTTTTCCTCCGCTAGATT